>JBJTQF010000275.1:0-31078 GCA_046075485.1 Myxococcota bacterium
ATTCCATGCGGTTAGTCGGGACTCGGCCCACACCTACAAACCACACCCCCCCCCCCGACGAGGACGATCCAGGCGGCGGGCCTGCCGCGGGTACGGCCGACGGCGCAGCCGACGGTCTCAGTAGCCGACGGTCTCAGTAGCCGCCGCGTCCTCGAGCTCCGCGTCCTCGAGCGTCTCCGCCTCGCTGCGGAGCACGAAATCGCCGAGCTCGTCAGCTCCGGGCGCGTGCTTCTCGTTCACGATCACGCTGTCCCAGGTCTTCGCGTAGCGTATCTCGTCGAAGTACATCACGTACTTCGCGGGGTCGTTTTGGGCCCGGTAGCCGCCGAGCTTCCAGGTGTAGTTCGTCTGATCCATGCCCGCGTCGTGGTACCCGATGTAGTTGGGCGCCGTTACGATCGTATCGGTGTAACTATCGTACTTGAGCTTCCACTGCCCGCTCTCCCACTTCCAGAGCTTGAGTTCGCCGTTGCCCGCCCCCCACTTGATCTTCACGAGGTAGTTGAACCACGTGCCGTTGGTGACGGTACCGGGGTCCGTCCAGCGGACATTGTAGCGGAAGCTCGGCGCGGTGATGCTGCCGTAGTCGTCCTTGGTCACGAGCTTCGGGTGCCGGTCGGAGTAGAACTGGACCGCGACCGGCGGGCTCGTGTCCGGCTGGCCGAGCCACAGGCTCACCAGGCAATGTTCGGGCGTGGAGACATAGGGTCCGAGCTCGGCGATATCGTCGCTGAGGGAGGGAAATTGTTCCAGCACGTCTTCGTTAAAATAGTGGAAGGGTGGGCCGGTGCGTTCTATGTGGGAGAGGAGTTCCTGCAAGGGGAGCAGCACTTTTTCGGCAGGATCGACTTTCACGACGCCGGGTTGGCCGAACAGCGGGCGATCTTCCTTAAACAGCGGGCCAAAGAGGGGACGGGGACTGCGCCGCACTTCGAGCGTTGGCGGGGCTGCACGCAACAGAACTTCGTTTGTCCACCTCATCAGGTTGAAGTCTGAGGCGGCTCCACGCCAGACGAAGGGTTCTTCGGAGCGCGTGAGGGGTGGTACGTGCTGGAGGCTCACCGCCCGCACGGGTCGCACATGTTTGGGGAGGGTTGAGGGGGTTCTGTTGCCGTTCAAGGGTTCTCCAAAACGGCAAGGTGTCCAGAGGGTGGATGGAGAAGGCGAACATGCACAAGAGGTTAGCACATTCATGCAGGGGTGGGGGGGATTAAAGAGAGCCGGACGGGGGGCCGTGTGGAGCCGCTTTTACCGGCGTTTCCAGCAACCCAATGTCCCACAGGCGTGGGTCGTGGGTCTCGCCATGATGCTTCACAAGGCTACCGACCGACAATGGAGCGCGGTCACGGCTCCGCGTGGCGGCTCAAGCTGAAGAGGGTCGTTTACTTGGCGGTTTTATCGCGACCGGCTGTGAGGCTGGCTTGGTAAGCTGCCAGCTCGTCTTTGAGTCCCTGCCCGGCGAGTCGTGCCTGCTCCGGCCAGCTCGAGGGATCGGCCATCGCAAATCGACTGCCGCCCTTTGTCAGCACTGCCTTGAGCCGGGTCACATCGGTTGCGGCGAGCTGCTGGAATGACAAGATGCCTGCATTTACTAGAAGCTCTGAGATCTTCGGACCAATCCCCTCAATGATCTGGAAGTCATCCGGCGACTTGCTCAGGGCCTCCTGAAGCTGGTCGTACTCCGCCTTTTTGGTGCTCCATTGATTTTTTGCAGCATCTATCGGCCCGGGATTTGCAACCTCGTCGGTTTTCAGAAGCCGGAACTCATTGCCATTTCCCCGGTGACGGATGAGCCCCGTGTTGTCGTCCTTGCGCTGCTGGTTGACGTGGATTCCCTTCCACTCGGTATAATTCGTATCCCCCCGCCCTGCACCCGGCATCGGGTATCGAAGCCATGCTATGTTGCTCGGGGACGTGTGACTGGCGGGATGCCTCATAGGCGTCGTAGACTCCGGCGGGAGGCGGGAGGCAGGAGGCAGGAGGCAGGCGATTCAGGGAGGGCTCAGGCGGCCTGTTGGTCTGGCTGCTGGCCGACGGCCTCCTGCCGACAGGCATACTCCCAGGGCAGCAGGACCGAGCCTGGATTCGCGAGGGATTCCCGCAGGCAGGCATTGACGTATCCGACCGGGTCAACCCCGGACAGCTTCGCGGACTCGAACAGCGAGTAGAACACCGCAGTGACCAGCAGTCCCCGATCCGAGTGGCTCCCATACGAGCATTTCCGGCTCACCACCGGGCCTCTCAGGGAGCGCTCCGAGCGGTTGTTGTGCAGATCGAGCGACGGCTCCGTCAAGAAAAGCGTGAATGCTTTCCAGTGCCCTTTCAGGTAGTTCTTGGCCTTCTCGAGGCCGCTCTGAGGCAGCGCATGGGGAAGTTGGAGAAACCTCTTGAGCTCCTCGACCACCGGCGCGGCCAGCTCGGGCCGCAGCCAGGCCCGGGCCTCTTGCACCTGATAATGAATCACCTCGGGGGGAGCCTCCGGCCCCGCCCGCTCGCGACCAAGCTTGTCGGCCTCGTCATCGATGGCGAAGAGCCGTCGAATGAGCCTGAGAAGGGTGCCAACCTCCTGAGGAAAGCTGTTCTCGTGAGGCAGAAACAGCCGCCTGGCATGACTCCAGCACATGCCGATCCGGATGGGCAGTGGCGTCATCGGGGCCATCAGCGATTTGGAGGTGGACGCCAACCCTCCGTGAAGATGAAGGAAATGGACGTGCTCGCGGGTGGAGTTAGCCCCGCCATTGATGGCCAGTGCGCTGTAGGAGGCCAGGCCATCACACTGGAGCAGCCCGTCAAAGCCCAGGAGGAGCTGGCGGGAAAACAGGGCGGAGCGGGAGTCGGCGAAGGTGTAGAAGACCGCTTCGGGGGCGTTGAGGCTCCACAGATACCAGTTTTGCCGGCCCTCGGGCGTGAAGAGTGGCCAGGGAGTCTCGTCGCCGAAGAGCTGCTCCTGATTCAGGAGATGAGCGTGGAGTGCGGCCCAGGATGGAACGAGAGCGGCGGCCGCAGCAAAGAGCTGATCGAAGAGGGTCTGCACGGAAACCGTCAATCCCATGCGCTGGTAACGCCGACGCAGACGCTCGAGTGGGAGGTGCTCGAGATAGCG
This sequence comes from Myxococcota bacterium, assembly GCA_046075485.1. Lineage (GTDB taxonomy): Bacteria > Myxococcota_A > UBA796 > JAJRTE01 > JBJTQF01 > JBJTQF01. The sequence continues at coordinate 3,104 of JBJTQF010000275.1, forward strand.
TGCAGCAGCGACATCGAGGGCGAAGTCGATGGAATATCGGCCCCCTGGGATGAGCTTCTGAGGCCCCTCAGCAGTCTCGATGGTGCAGCCGCTGTGGCAGGCAGCCTTCTGTTGGGAATGGCGCTTGAGGACGATCTGTGCAGGGATGATATCGACCTCAAAGCTGACCTGTTCCTGTCCATGGATGACCCGCATAGGCTTGCCACAATGGGGACAGATAAGGTCAGCCTGATCGAAGAGATGAGGCACATCGATGATGGGGAGTGTGGGCTGTGGACGCGGACCATGTCCCCGCTGTTTCCGGGACTTCTTCTCGGGAGAGTCGGTATTCTCTGACGTCGGGTCTGGAGACTGTTCCCCGTTTGAGTCGTCCCCGGTGCGACGCTCGGAGGACGAACCAAAGAGCTTTTGTTGGAGAGCCGCGAGCCGTTGTTTGAGATCGAAGAGTTCCTGCTGAGTGGCCGTCAGCGTTGAGTCTCCTCGGAGACGGGCGAGCTCACTGTGTGCGGCAGCGAGTTCCTTCGTCAGGCGCGCGATCATCTGTTCGTAGAAACCGAGGAGCTGTTTGAGGAGTTCCGGGTCGTTGATGTGTGCGATGTCTCTCATGAGGATAAGAGTACACGATTTCGCCACATTATGCAATAAGATTAGGTGTGAATTCTTCTGGAGATAGTTTCAATCTTCCGACATGAATACTGCCCTCGAAGAAGAGCTGAAGTTCGCTTAGAGTCAACTGAACTGATGGACTCTCCTGCTGAAATAAAGGCGCGAAGAGTCCCTTCTCGAGCCGCTTGTAGAATAACATCAGTCCTGTGCCATCCCATAGGAGTGCCTTGGCCTTTCGTCGATCCTTTCCGATGAAGAGGAAGATGTCTCCGCTCAATGGATTGGCACCGAACTCGCTGCGCACACGCGCGTAGAGACCATCGAATCCCAGACGCATGTCCGTGGGTCGGGTGTAGACGAACACGCGCACCTGCCGGGACATTCCGATCATGACAGGTGCTCGAGCAATTGCATGAGGCTTTCCAGCTCCAGCCCCTCAATCCGCCAACCGGCAGGACTGGTCAGCAGGAGGGGGGAACGCCCAGCGGGTCGGCTACCCTCCGGCTCCACTCGTAGGTCAGGGGGGAGCTCCGCCCGGCCATTCGTCACGGCCTCCGCCTCAGCCGCCTGGCACGGGTCGATGTCGTCTTGGAGCTGCACGGCCAAAAATCCCGCTTCCCCTGCCGGACGCGACCACTCGGAGAGCTGGCTCCTGCTCAGGCCCAGCTCGCTGGCCACCTCGCGACACAACGCCCCGGCGGCTCGACGCGCCTGGTGGTACGCCACCACCCGGGCTTTCAGCGCCTCCGGATACCGTCGCCGACCCCCTCGATACGGTATCGCCTGCAGCGCCTTCCTCAACTCCGCCAATTCTGGTGTCATGCTTACCTCCTTGTTTGGGGAAGCACACACCATACCCTACGACTTCAGCCTAAGATCCGGTGCTGGGCGGGAGGATACGGTCGTCTGGCCTGCGACCAGCGCGGGTCCGGCGAAGATGGGAGTGCCGCCGCGGGCGTTTACCCTGGATGCCTGGTACCTTGCGCCGATCGCGCTGACCGATCGGCTGCGGGCGGGGACGCTGTGGGCGCTGCTGCTGGGCGTCGGGACGGTGACGCTGGCGGTGCCGTGGTGGATGGCCTCGAGGAAGGCCCGTGCGCGCGTGGCCGAGGTGGATGCCTCGCGCTGCAACGCCTGTACGCAGTGTTATCAGGACTGTCCGTACAACGCGATCCAGATGGTGCCGCGGACCGATGGCAAGCGGTTCGAGACCCAGGCGGAGATCGATCCGTCGCGCTGCGTGGGCTGCGGCATCTGCGCGGGCTCCTGCAACACCGGCGGCATCGGTCTTCCCTGGATGCCGGTCGTCGATCAGCGCCAGCGGATCGATGGCTGGCTACGGGAGGTGACGGAGACGGAGGAAGCGCCGCTACTGGCGTTGGTGTGCTCGAGCTCGGCCGGGGGAACGCTGGAGCTCGATCTGGAGAGTGGATAGAAGATTAATGAAAAAAACCCGAAGACTTCGCTAGACATTCGGGTCCACTATATTCTATACTTCGCCCCTCCGGCGAACCAGGGAGCTAGAAGTTGGGTATCTTTTGGAAGTCGACCGGGATCAAACTTTTCAATCGGGGACAGGAATGCTGAAGCGAAAAGCGTCGATATCTATGCAAATGGTTCTTCTCATCTCCAGCGTGGCGCTGGCGACGGGTTGCGGGGCTGGAGCGGGGGAGGACTTGAACGGGACGTGGGCCACTTCGTGCTTTTACACCGGTGCTTCTCACGCCAGGACAGTGCTCACCTATACGGACCTCGCACTCAAAGGTAACTACACAGAATACGATGATGAATCCTGTACCAACGCGATCCACTCAAGCGATTGGACTGGAACAGTAGAGGTTTCCGGCAAAACAGAAGCCGGCGACACTAAGATTGACATCGCCTTCGCCACCTTCACCTCCACGCCTCTCACTGCTGACAATGCAGCGCTGAACAACGGCTACTACTATTGCGGATTCTCGGACTGGGAGGCCAATGTGGAAAAAGATGTGCTGGGTGCTGACTGCTACGGCTACTCGATTCCAGTAGGTGGCAAGAGCCTCGACATCTATCGGATCACTGAAGACACCTTGTTGTTTGGAACCGATGCCCCGATTGGCACCGATCTTACAGAGGACCAACGGCCTACAACAATTGATGAAACCCGCGTCTTCACTCGCCAGGAGTGAAATCAATCGAGTCTGACCCCATTGATCTTGATCCTGGCTATGCCCGGATCACCACCACCTCTCGCCCCCCGGGCGTGCGCGCGGGCGTAACCGACGTGCGCTCGCTCGCGGGTTCAAGCCCAGGACGCCGGTCGAAGATCACCAGCCACCCGTGGTCCAGCCCCAGGCCCGCCAGATACCCGTCCAGCTGCTGAAGTCCCTTCTTCTCGGGATCCGGCTGGCTCGGCCCCCACACCTTCAGCTCGATCGCCAGCCGGGTCTTTCCGTATGTCACCAGCAGGTCCATCCGGCCCCGCCCGATGGCGTACTCCCGGTGGATCTGCCCCCGGATGGCCGTATCCAACCCGTTTACCACCCGGTGCAGGAAGGCCATCATCACCAGCTGCGGGGCCGCCTCGTGGTAGGGGGAGGCCCCGAGCAGCGCCTCCCCATGCTCCCGCCAGAACTCCAGGAAGCTCTCCAGCAGCTTCCCCTCATCCAGCTGACCTTCCGGCGTCAGCCATGACGGCTCGATCATTCCTCGCGAGGCCTGGATGCCTGTAACCACTCTGCCACGCTCAACGAGATCTGTGTGAAAGTGCAGAATGAGGTGAGTCGTGCCCCGGTGCGGCGGGATTTGGGTCGATTGTTGGAGGAAGGGGTTATCGTGGTCAACCGGGACGGGTATTCGGTTGGCTGTGTCGTGGTGTCCGACGCGGATTGCAATGATTCGTCCGATGCCACCTACCCCGGTGCACCCGAGATCTGCGACCGCGATGACAACGATTGCAACGGAATCTACAATGATATTCCGGCCGCCGACCTTGATGAAATCGAGCCAAACGACACCAGCTCGCTGTCTCAGGCCATCGGCACCTTGAGTTCCAGTCCGCTGGTGTTCCGGGGGATCCCCAACCAGGATGGAGACAGCTTGTGAACAACCTGCGCGAATCCCGTCACGACATCAAGGCGGATATCGAAGCCCGCTACCAATCTGCCCGCCAGCGGTACGAGCGCTTGGGCAAGCGGATCGATGCCGCCTATGAAGACAAGCTGGACGGCAAGATCGACGACGTGCTCTTTCAACGGAAACGGGCAGAGTGGGAGAAGGAACGCTCGGCGGCCTTTGAGGAGATGGAACGACTACGACGGGCGGACGCCGCAAACCTGGATCTGGGCATTACGATCCTCGAATTCGCGAAATCCTGTCATTCCGTGTACTTAGCTAGAAATAAGCAGGAAAGGCGGGATTTGCTAAATTCGCTCATATCGAACTCCGTTTTTGCCGACGGAGCCCTTCAGGTGACATGGCGTAAGCCCTTTGATTTGATTGCGGAAATGGGCGAGCTGGAACAAAATGAAAAGCCCCCAACTGCTTCCGCAGAAGGGGGTCATCCGATATGGTGGAGCTGATCAGGATCGAACTGACGACCTCTTGAATGCCATTCAAGCGCTCTCCCAACTGAGCTACAGCCCCATATTCTATTTTTTCAAAACCAACACTTCATCAGCGCTTCTCAAGCGTCGAGATCGCCTCGGATACCTGCTTGAGCTTAACCTCCAGCTCCTTTAAGAGCTGATAAGGCTTCTCAAGCTGCGGTATCTGAGCAATTTGCCCCTCCTCCATCAAAAAGAAGAGCTCTTTGCCCAAACGCTCGAACAATAACCGCTGGTCGTTCTGGAGACCCACCCCATCGAGCCTGAGCTTACCGATTCGAGCTTGGCGCTCGACCTCCGACAGACCCCGCTGCCAGACATCCCGCGCTTCGTTCAGCAGCTCTTTTAGCTCGTCGGAGTCCATGCCACTCCTTCATCGACCCTGAGCGAGCTTTACACCCAACAGCCCGCTTGGCCATCACTCCGGTATCGCCCCGACAAGTGCCCACTTTATACCCGATGGTCCCACAGACGTCAACTCTTTTTTTTCAGCCCGCCCCCGGTTTTTTAAGCCCCCGCCCGATCTGCCCTCCCCCTCGCTTTTGCGCTTGAAGCCTTCTCGCGCTTTTGTTATTGGTATCCAGCGGATTTATGGCGGTTTTTGCGGACTCGCGGAGGTCTTCGGCTGGTGAAACGCGCACGCTCTCTTCTGCTCCCCCCCGTTTTCCATACGTCTCCCAAGACCATGCTCCTGGCATCCTGCCTGCTGCTCGGCCTCGGAGGATACCTCCTGCTCTCGCCCGCTCGCGCGCTCGAGAATGGACCGCTGGCCATCCAGGAGATGCTCCAGCCCAACGGCCTGATGGTGCTCGTCGCGCCTCAACCCGCGCTGCCCACCTTCACCGCAACCCTCCACTACCAAATCGGAAGCGCCCACGAATGGCGCGGCCTCTACGGCGTCACCGAGCTGCTCGCCGACCTGCTCATGGACCCCGGCCCCGGCAGCCGAAATCCCGCCTTCGAGACCACCCTGCTGGGACAGCTCGACCAAGTCGATACACTGCTCCGCTTCAAACGCCAAGCCCTCGCCGATGCCCCCGCCAGCACCGCCCTCAACCTCCAGATCGAGATCTCCAGCCTCGAGACACAGCTCGGCACCCTGCAACAGCAGCTCGCCGCCAACTCCGTCCTGCGCCTCTCCGAGCTGCTCTATCTGGAACGGGGTGCCTCGCGCCCCCGCGTGAGCGTCTCCCCCAGCGAAGTGCAGGTCACCCTCACCCTGCCCTCCGACCAGCTCTCGTTTTTTATGGCCAGCGAGCGCCTGCGCATGCTCACCTCCAGCACCCGTGGCTTCTACGGTGCCCGCGAAAAACTCGCCCAACGCCGCACCGTCGAGAGCCAACGGCCCGGCACCCGCCTGCTCAATAGCCTGCTCGCCACCACCTTCCAAACCCACCCCTTCGGGCGACCCTCCCCGGAGACCCCCTCCATCCGACACATCGCCCGCGAAGAAGCCGAGCAGTTCGCTCGCCTCATGCTCCGCCCCTCCCTCAGCGTCATCGCCCTGGCCGGCGGCGTTCGCACCGATGAAGTCCGTACCCTCGCCGCCCAATACCTCGGCGATATCCCCCGAAGCCGCGAGCCCGAGCCCATCCACGAGACCGAACCGCGCCAGCAAGGACTTCGCCGCGTCGAAACCCTCCTCGATGCACCCTCCGAAGTGCTCATGGCCTTCCCCCGCACCGCCGCAGGTCTCCCCGCCGAGAGCCCCCTGCTGCCCATCCTCGCCGAGCTGCTCCAGGATGAACGCGGCGGACTGCTCGCACCCCTCAAACGTGAAGGACTGGCCAGCACCGTCACCGCCGTGTGGTATCCCGCCGCCACACCCTTCGGAACCCTCCAGGCCAACACCCTCATCGTCGGCGCTCAAGCAGCCCCCTCCACCTCGTATGAGACGCTGGAGAGCCGATTGCTCAGCATCCTGAGCACACTCGCCGAAAAAGGCCCCGATGATGAAGCCCTCGAAGCCGCTCGACGACGGGTCATCACCCGCTTGGACAGCGCCTTCCTCGACCCCTCTCAGCTCGCCCCCATGATGGCTCGAGCGTATGCACAGTTTAAACAGAGCGCCACCCTCAACCTGCTCTACCAACGCATCCATGACGTCAGCAGCACCGACGTGAAAACATCCGCCGCCGCCCTCTTCGCGCCTGAGAATACCTCCATCGGGATTCTCCACCCCAAAACAATGCCCTCAGCACACGCCGAAGAAAGCCACGACGACGGACACGCCTCCCGCGAGGAAGCAGCTCACGCCGACACCCCCAAAGCCGACGGTCACGGTGCCGACGGTCACGGTGCCGACACCCCCAAAGCCGCAGCACCCGCCGCGCCCGCCGCCGCTCAACCTGAAGCCGCTCCAGCAGCTCAACACGGGGAAGGACACTGATGCGCATGCCACCCACTCGCACCCTCAGCCTGGCGTTCATCAGCCTGCTGGCAACCCTGGCCCTCTCCGCTCAAGAGCGCCGCGCCAATCCGGGCCTGCCCCCCCTCATCTATCCGTGGCTGGTGCCCGCCGATCGCGTTCCCGTCCCACGCGCAGCCCTCGAGCGCTTTGAAGCCGGCGGCATCCCCATCCGCGCACGAGTCGAGCCCAGCTCCAGCTCGCTCGAAGCCACCCTGCTCATCCGCACCCACGATCTGAGCCCCGCCGTCCAGCTCGCCCTGGCCTATCAGCTCCGCTTCGGCGGTGGGGCCGAGTTCGACGGCCCCACGTTCTCCGCCGAGCTGGCCCGGGTGGGTGCCGAACGCCAAGTGGAAGTTTTCGCCGATCACCTCGAGCTCACCCTGCGAGGCCCCGCCAGCCCCGTCCCCGCTGGCAAAGGACAGACCATCTCCACCCTCGAGCTGCTGGCCGCCGTGGTCAGCTCCTCCTCCAGCTCCGAGCCTCTCCTCAGCCGAACCCAGGAGGAGCTGCGCGCCACCCTCGGCGTGCGACAAGCCGATCCCCTCACCGTCACCCTCGACCGCATCCGGCAGATGGTGTTCCAAAGCCACCCGTATGCCCTCGGGCTCAAGCTCAGTGACCTGGAAAACCTCGACGCCGAACGATTGGCCACCGCCCAAAAAAGCGCCCTCAGCCCCAGCCGCTGCATGCTGGCCATCACCTCCCCCCTCGAGAGCGCCCTGCTCAAGCCCCTCATCGAGCAAACCTTTGCAGGCTGGAACGGAGGAGGACTCCCCGACCGCGTGAGCCTGCCCCCCTTGCTCGAGGCCGCCTCCATTCAGACCCTGGCCTCCCCCAACAGCCGAATGGTGGTCGGCACCGGTCGTATGGTCCTGCCCGGCAATCCACAAGAACGCGCCATCGCCCGCATCCTGGCTCAAGTGATCGCCAGCGGACTCCAGCGCATCACCCCCGAACGGGAGCTCTTCCGCGTGGGCGCACGCCTCGAAGAACACGCCGATGCCGCCCTGCTCTGGGCCTGGGTCGAAGGCACCGTGCCCGGAAATACCGAAGCCCTGCTACGCCAAGAGCTCGCTCGTGTCGGTCAAGGTCAGCTCGTCGTCCCCGAAATAGAAGCCGCACGCGCCCACGCCCTCGCCGCACTGCTGGCCCCACTCCAGGGGATGCCACGCTGGATACGCGGTGAAGCCCGGCTCGAGCTCCTACGCGGCCCCCAAACCCCCGAGACCGGACTGGCCCTCGACGTCGAGCAGCTTAAGCTGGTCCCCCCCTCCGCCGTCGCCGATATGGGAAGAGCCCTCTTTGGGACCGGTGCCGTCGCCCTGGTGCTCACCTCCCCCGCCGGTTCTGCGTTGCCAGATGTGGCCCCCGCACCCGCTCAAGCGGCCCCCGCTGCGCCAGCGCCTGCTGAAGCAGAACATGGCGGCGGGCACTGACCTCCAGCCTCTCGATTCGTCTCCTCAGCCCGTCTCCTCAGACTTCTTTAGCAATCGAATCTGTTATATAAAATGCTGATATTCTCTTACAGATAAGACTTGCTAAGCTCATCCATCACGCCACAAGATCGCATCATTAAATCCTTCAGCACAGGCACAGAACCTTTACCCCCTCTGGAGAAATATATGAGGACGTATGCCCCTCCTCTCCCTCGGCGACTGCTGACGGGCCTGCTCTTGCTCCTGCTGAGCACAAGCGGTTGCAGCGATCCCGCCGAAGAGTCACCCACCCCAGATATATCACTCCCCCCCGGCATCGAATCCCCCACCCCTGCGCTCGAGACGCCCACCCCTGCGCTCGCGACCCCCACCCCTGCGCTCGCGACCCCCACCCCTGCGCTCGAGACGCCCACCCCTGCGCTCGAGACGCCCACGCCTGCGCTCGAGACGCCCACGCCTGCGCTCGAGACGCCCACCCCTGCGCTCGAGACGCCTACGCCTGCGCTCGAGACGCCCACGCCTGCGCTCGAGACGCCCACGCCTACGCTCGAGACGCCCACCCCTGCGCTCGATCAAGATCAGGACGGCAGCACCGCCGATGAAGATTGTGACGATGAAAACCCCTCCACCTCTCCAGACGCACCCGAGCTCTGCGACGGGCTCGACAACTCCTGCGATGGCATCACCGATGAAGGATTCCCCGACACCGACGCCGATGGAGGGGCCGACTGCGTTGATCTCTGCCCTCTCGACCCCTACAACGATCTCGACGAAGACGGCAGCTGCGGAGACCTCGACAACTGCCCCGAGAACGCCAACCCCAACCAAGCCGATACCGACGGAGACGGCACCGGAGACACCTGCGATGCCTGCTCCGCCGACCCCCTCGACGACCTCGACGAAGACGGTAGCTGCGGAGACCTCGACAACTGCCCCACCGTCCCCAACCCCAACCAAGCCGATACCGACCAGAACGGAGTCGGAGACGCCTGCGCCACCGAGATCTGCGACGGCCTCGACAACGATGGAGACTCAACACTCGACGAAGGTTTTCCCGACACCGATAACGATGGGACCGCCGACTGCGTAGACCGCTGCCCCCTCGACGCCCTCAACGATGCCGATGCGGATGGGGTGTGTGGCAACCTCGACAACTGCCCGGTCTCCAATCCCTCCCAGCTCGACAGCGACACCGACGGGAGCGGAGATGCCTGCGATGCCTGCCCCCTCGACGCCCTCAACGATGCCGATGCGGATGGGGTGTGTGGCAACCTCGACAACTGCCCGGTCTCCAATCCCTCCCAGCTCGACAGCGACGCGGATGGCATCGGAGACGCCTGCGACGTCGAGCAGTGTGACGGCCAAGACAATGACGGAGACGGCTACATCGACGAAGGCAGCAGCCCCTCGGCCAATCCCTCCGCCCGCTTGGAGATCCAGCAGAGCGGAACGAGCAGCATCGAAGAAGGAGCGGGCTTCAGCTATGACGGCCTACCAGGAATTCCGTTGAGGCTCCAGAGCAACGGCAGCGTCGAGCTCTGCCAAGTGGATAGGCTGGTGCTCGAGTATCCCTCCGGCACCCCGGTCTATTACGGCGGGGCTTCTCCCAGCCTCTCCATCGTGCAGCGCAGCAGCGGGGAGGTGTTGGCGAGCCTCTCCTTACCGCCGATTCTGTCGCTGGTGGGCCAGACGGCATCTTTTGGCGGCACTCCCAGCGCGCCGGTGGCCGAGACGCTCCCGGTGCGGGTGAGCTTACGAGCGGGTACGCGGGTGGTGGCCACGGCATCGTTGACGGTGCGGGGCCTGCCAGAGCTGCTGGTCGCGGTCAGTGAGTCTAAGACCATCGCCGGAGATGGCACCAGCGCCGACTTCCAAGACGGACGTTTTTCGGTGATCGACATCGACGGCAAGCTCACCGGGCTGGGGAGTGAAGCCCTCTCGCTGGTGACCACGGGTCCGGTGGAGATCTACGGCACACTCGAGCTGAGTGGCACCTATTGGTCTCCCGGTCCAGGCGGAAAAGCAGGAGGCCGTACCGGAAGTGGCAACGGCGTCTCGGGTGCAGGCTCCGGCGCTGGAGGAGGAGGCTCCACCGACAGCGGAGGCGGCGGCGCTGCTTTTGGAGTTCCCGGCGGCGCTGGGGGGTTGGCTGGCTTTGGAGGTCCGGCAGGCACCGCTGGAGCAGCCTATGGCACGGTGGAGCTCGAGCCCCTCTTGGCGGGCAGCGGGGGTGGGAGTGGTCCTCAATACGGCGGCTGTTGTGCGGCAGGCGGCGGCGGTGGAGGCGCTGTGCTCATCGAGGCGGGTGCATCTCTGACGATGGGCAGCAGTGCGGTGATCAACGCCGATGGCGGAGCGGCTTCGGGTGGCAGCAACAACGACGGTTATCCTCAGACCTCCACCGGACGATTTGGAGGCGGAGGGGGTGGCAGCGGAGGCGCGGTGGTGCTCAAAGCGCGGGGTGAGCTGGCCCTCAATGGCATTCTCTCGGCGGCGGGAGGAGGGGGAAGCGGCGGCGGAGACGGTCCCGGCCAGGGCGGACGAGGTGGCGAAGGGGCCGAAAAAGGCCAGGACGGATGTTGTGGTGGCGGCGGAGGCGGCGGCGGTGGCGGTCGTTTTGGAGCGGGAGGCACTCGCAGCACGAACTCAGCGGGCAATAATGGGCGCTCCGGCAACGGCGGAGCCGGAAATGCAGGCAATGGAGGGGGCGGCGGCGGCGGAGACGATGGCAACGGGGGCACCACCACCGACGGAAATCCTGCCACGGCCAGCGCAGGCGGTGCGGGGGGCAGCTCGAGCGGCTCCAGCTCCGGTGGTGGCGGTGGCGGTGGCGCAGGTCGTATCCGTCTGGAGGGCGGCGAGCTCTCGGGCACGGCTCCTTCAACCCCGGCGGCTCGTTTTATCGGCGCGAGACTGGAAGCCTCCACCCCTCGAGTTTTGACCACGGCCTCTCAGCGGCTCTTCTTGACGGGGATGGCGGGCAGCTCGGTGGAGCTCTGGCTCAACGGGGTGAAGGTCACGACCGTGAGTCTCTCGACGGCGGGGCTGGGAGGTGCGGGAAGTGCCTCTGTGACCCTCACACCGGGTTTTAACACCGTCCAGCTTCGGGTGGTTGCCAGCTCGGCGGGCACGGGAATTCCGTCCAAGACGGTGATCACCGATGAGCAGACCCTGCTCTTGAGCTCGCCCTAAACGCCTGCCTTCAGTCTTGCCAAGAGGTAGGGCGAGAGATGTCCTGCCAGCCGCGTCATCACCTCCGGCAGCGCCCAATCCTTTCCTGTAATGAGCCGACGACAGCCCGGAGCACCACACGCACAGGGCATCTCCCAGCGAGGGTCACTCTCGAAGGAGGCATAATCGGCGGTGAGCTCCTCCTCGGGCAGAATCAGCCGACGGGCCACCAGGGTTTTTTCGTCGATCAGCCAGAGGTTGGGGGTACAGGCATGGTTCATGAACTCGCAGAGATCCACCGGCGTCTCAGGACGGCTGCCCACGTAGAGCCCTTCCCCCAGGGTGGCGAGGCTGTTTTCTCGAGGAACACCTTCGGCGAGCTGCTGCGCGGAGAAGAGCTCTCCACCCCACTCGATCACTTGCTCACCCGCTTCGATGCGCACCCGGGTGAAGAGCCCACGGCCTCCAAGGGGAGAGGGTCGTGCTTCGATGCCCTCTCGCACCCAAGAGCGACGTCGATATTGGCTCCTCAGCGTGGGGATGTGCTCCGGCGAGGGGGCTGAGGCAGCGTGCGCGCGCAACGAAGTTCCGTCCATGAGATCTCCTTATATAGGCAGAGGGGTGGCGGGGAGTATAACAGTCTCGGCCCGTGTTGCGCAGGTTCGACAAAAGAGAGGTGATGAATTCCAGCATGTTTTGAGTCTCCCCCCGCTCATTCGTTAAACAAGGGTGGCATGGATGGCAGCACACGCCGCTGAGGGAGTCGGCTTCTGTTGAAGGGGGTGAAATCTCACTTCGCAATCCGGCGGACATGCTTCATACTCAGCGCATTTCCCTGCTTGAAAAGGAGTGTTCATGTCACGTCTGATCATCCTCGACTTTGATGGCACCATGACCAATGCGGAGGCGGAAGGGGTTCCGTTCCGCACAGGGTATCTGGAAGATTTAGCGGTGCTGTGTGGGATCTCGTCGGAGCAAGTACAGGCGCTGGCCGCTCGATACGAAGCGGAGGTGGCCCAGGCTCCACAAGAATACGGCTGGATGTTTGAGGGTCGGATCGTTGCGCCCGCCGTGGTAGACCCTTATTTGCGCATCATGCCGGTGGCACGCAAGATCTTTGATCACCTGGGGGTGTTCAGCGCGGAACGAGATCGGTCTCGGCTCCTGGATGGGATCCTCTACAAGTACAACTACCAAAAGACGGTGATTGCCTTCCGAGAAGGGGCGCGGGAGTTCCTCACCTGGCTGGGAGCGCAGGCGCAGCTCGAAGGGTATGTGGTGACGAACTCCCACACCGAGCCGGTATCGCGTAAAATCCAGCAGCTCGGGCAGGAGCCGGATGGCAGCAACACACTCGCGTGGATGCAAGCGCGGGTGTACGGACGTGCGCGGAAGTACATGATCGACGATGCCTTTACCGCTGTGCCAGAACATATGAACGTGCCGGGGCTCTCGCGGCCCGTGCTCCTGCGTCGGCGGTTTTATGCGGAGACCCTCGAGCAGCTCCGCACTCACCACGGGGTGGCGTGGGCCGATGTGACGGTGGTGGGCGACATCTTCGAGCTCGACCTGGCCCTGCCCCTGAGCCTGGGTGCCCAGGTGATCCTGGTGGGCAATACACACACCCCCGCGTATGAGCGCGCCTTTGTGCAGCGCCACCCACGCGCACGGCTGGCCGAACACCTCGCCGATGTTCAAGCCCTGCTGACTCAACCTGAGCGTTCCCCCGAGGAGGTCTCGTGAGCATCCTGCTGGTCGTGCTGCTGGTGATGTTGGATCTGGGGCTGATGGCGCTGATCATTGTGGCCTGGGTGGCGTGGAAGGTGTTCCGCCGTCCGCTCCACCATCCGGGGCAATACCTGCTGGAGCGCTCGAAACGTCCTCGGCCCGAGGTGCTGGTGTGCTGCGCCGGAGACAGTCTCACCCACGCCACGATCAGCGCCAGTTATGTGGACATCTTACGCCAGCGGCTCGAGCCGGATGGATACTTCTTCATCAACGCAGGGGTCAACTCGGAGCTGGCTTATAACGTGTTCCAGCGGCTGGAGCAGCTTGTGGTGTGTCAACCGGATGTGGTGACGCTGCTCATCGGCACCAATGACGTGAATGCCACCATGAGCGAAGGCAATCTCCGCCGTTATATGCGCTCCAACCAGCTCCCGCAGGAGCCGACCCTGGCGTGGTATCGCGAGAACGTGGTGCGCATCGTGCGGACGCTGAAAGAAAAGACCTCCGCCCGCATTGCGCTGATCTCGCCACCGGTGCTGGGAGAAGGACTGGGAGAAGAATCCAATCGACGAGTGGCCCGCTACGCCGCCGAGCTCTCCCAGCTCGCGCGGGAGCAACATGTGGCCTATCTCCCCCTCTTTGAGCTGATGGTGGAAGAGCTGGAAGAGACTCGGCACGTTCCACGCCGCAGCTTCGAGGCCGGGGTGATGGGCATGGCGCGAGACTGGCTCAAACAGTACCTGCTCAAGCAGAGTTATGATCGGATCTCAGAAGATAACGGCTACTATTTCCTGACCGACGGGATTCATCTGAATACACGCGCAGCGCGGTTGGTGGCACGTCTCATCGAAGACTTCTTGCAGCAGGGGACCAAACGATGATGGCAGTGGAACAGGCACAGCAGATGCACGGTCAAACAGCACCCGCAGGCGCTCGCGGGGATACGCGCGCATGCGCAGGCGTCCGAACCTTCACCCTTCGGACCTATGCCGTCCTGGGGGCGCTGGTCTGCGGGCTCAGCGCATGCAGTGGTGGAGGGGATGACTCGCCAACACCCTCGAGCAGTCCCACGCCGGAGCCCACCCCAGAGCCCACCCCGACCGCCATCCCCACCCCCTTCGACCCGGACTGGGTGGCCCACACCGAAGGGCTGATGTCCTTCTGGGAAGGTGCCAACCGCGACACCTCCAACGGCGGTTATTTTACCTACGTGAGCCGCACCGGACAGATCTCCAGCAACCGAGATAAGTGGACGCGGACGGTCTCCCGAGAGGTGTATGGGTTCACACGCGCTTTCCAGCTCACCGGGGAGACCCGCTGGCTGGAGCATGCCCGGCTGGGCGTGGACTGGCTGCTCGGGATGGCCCACGATCCGGTGCATGGAGGCTTTTATCAGCTCTTGAGCACCACGGGAGAGGTCAAACAAGATGGACGCTCGCTTTTTGATCTGGCCTACGCGCTCAACGGCTTGGCGGCTTATTTTGAAGTCACCCATGACCCGGAGGTCGGGGCCCTCTTGGATGAAGAATACGCGCGCATCGACGGGCTGGCGTGGGACAGTCTACAAGGAGGCTACTATAACGCGCTCAACGTGGAGATGACTCAGGTCTCGGATCGCAACAAGTCATTTAACGCGCAGGTGGACATGATGAGCGCCTGGATGTTCACTTGGTATGCCGCCACCGGCAAAACAGCGGTGCGCGAGCGCCTGGAGACCCTCGGGCTCAACGTGGTCTCGCATGTGATCGACCCGGACGGACGCGGCTGGATCGGCGAGCTGTTTGATGAAGACTGGAACTATCTCCCGGAGCAGGTGCCGTATGGCTCAGATCGCACCATCTGCGGCCACAACTTTAAGACGGTGTGGGTGCTCGGACGGCTCTACGCCCTGGGCGGCTCGAGCTTGTTTCTCAGCAACGCCGAAGAGCTGCTGGACAAGACCCTCAGCACCTGCCGCGATGTGGGCACCGAAGGCATCTTCGACCAAGTGGACCGAAAGACCTCAACGGTGGTGGGGTATGATGGCAATCCCGCCAATGCAGACCAGAAACCCTGGTGGCAGCAGGAGCAAGCCCTCTTTGCGCTCCGCTACATGAACCTGTTCACCGGGAAGTCGTACTACGATAAGGTCCATGATGCCACCCTCGACTTTTATCTTCGGCACTTCCCGGATCCCGAATACGGAGAGGTCTTCGCCACCGTCTACGGGGACGGCTCGCCCAAAGATATGACCAAAGGCAATGATACCAAGAGCGCGTATCACTCCACCGAGACCGCCTACTTCAGCCTGCTGTATGATCAGCTCCTGCGAAAAGGAGGCAGTATCACCCTGTATTACGCTTTTGATGCCCACACCGAAGACCGCACGGTGCGACTGGTGCCCCTCGAGGCCCCCTATGAGACCTTCGAGGTGAAATCGGCAGCGTTGAGCGGCACCAGCCTCTCCCTGAGCACTCCCTCGACGGTGAAGATCTCGGCAGGCACGACGGGGATCATGGCCGTGACCTACGGACAAGTGGACTAAAATGCCAGCCCCGGTGAGGCTCAGAAGTTACGCACGTCGTAGATCGTCAGGTTGGGATCTTGCAGCAGGTCTTGCTCATCAAAGAGGATCGTGCGCCAGTCTTTCTCTCCAAAACGCACCGTCTGATCCGTATAGTGCGGCGAGCTCGGATCGTCCGACTGGCCATAACTCAGCACCGCACGGGCCGACAGTCCTTCCGAGTCATACGCCAGCGCAAACACAAAACTCGACCCGTAGTTGATCAGATATCCCTCCGTGGTCAGGTCCGTGAGGGCGTTGAGCTCCGTCGCACGAGGCATACGAGGCAACACCGTGCTGTTGAGACTGTTCGAGTGGCTGATCACATTCATCACCCCATCACGGCTGAGCCCTCCCTGGATGGGATAACGCACATAATCCTCGGCCTGCGTGCCCCGCGCCGAAGGTCCGCTCTTCTTGAGGGTAAACTGAGTCTCGCCCAACGTTGCCGCCGGGGTCAAGTTGGCCTGCTGGAGCCGAAGCACCGCATTGGCCATCGCCACCAAGAGCGGATCGTCTCCAGAGGAAGGAGCAGGTGCCAAGCCGTTAGGCGTATTGACCGGATCATTCGGGTCAAAAGGCACCGCAAACAACGTCCCCGCATTCACAAGCTGGCTAAAAGCAAGAGAACCGATAAACTCTCGCCAAGCCACCGCCCCCACCGACTCCAGATCCTCCCGTCCATCCCACTGGCCGAGGGCATCACACAGCGGCGAAATGTTGACGGTGGTGGTGCCATTGCTCACATCGGTGACACCGGTACAACGCGCCACCACAGCGGGGAGCAGCAGCTCCGCCAAGATGCCCCGGTTGGCGAAGGCCGTCTGCGTCAGCTCCTCCAGATTGAAGCGCCCATCCGCACCACTCGAGCCCTCCTCGGACTGCTCCAGCGCCGCCACCAAGTTCATGCGCGTGCGCGGCGAACGCGGCGTACGCACCGAGCCATACACCACCGGATACTCCTCCAGCGGCTCCGCCGGATGGGTCAGCCAGGGGCTGTCGTTGGCGTTGAGCACAAAATCCGAGCGCAACAGCCGAGGAATCCGCTCATACGGCTCCAGTCCGGGGTAGGTGTCCGGACTGTTCACCCACTCATCCCGAGATGTGCTGCCGTCCAGCAACGGAATGCCCAGGGCATAGGCTTGTTGTGTCAACACATCGTCCTCGAGAGCGGCTTGCCACGCCGCGACCGTCGCGTCACTCAGCGCGGGCACACTGGAGCCATCCAAAAAGAGGGCATCTCCCTCGGCGGTGGTGGCCACGGTATAGGCCCAGGGAATGCCGTGGATTTCTTCGTGCGCACGCTCGAACTCGTCCAAACTCTGCGCGGAAGCCATGCGGAAGAACTGCACCATCGAGCGGAAGTTGTTTTCGTTGGCATCGCGGAAGGTCAAGGCCACACCAGGAGTCCAGCCCACCCCATCGAAGGTGATCATCGGGCCGTAATGGCTCCGGTAAAGGCGGAGAGAGGTGGGCAATAGGCTGCCATCCGTCTGCTTCACCTGGAGGGTGTAGAGCTCGGAGGTCATATCCCGTGTGCTTCCGTCGTACTTGTAGCGGGTCGGATTGCCCGGCACCAACGAGAGCCGATATCCCGTCAGATGGGCCGCCGAGGTCACCGTGTGCGTCCAGCCCAGAAACCCATTAAACCCGATATTGAGCCCCATCACCCCCATCAGGGAGACTCCATAGGCGTCGAGCTGACCCGGAACGGTCAAGTGGACCTCCATGAAGCGGTTCTCACCCTCCCAGGGGAAGTGGGGATTGCCCAGGAGCATGCCTCCCCCTGCTTCGGTCTTGTCTCGACCCAGGGCCCAGCCATTGGAGCCGTGCTCAAGCTCTCGGAGATTGGGGAGCGGCGGAGCCTCCGGCAACAGGCTCGCGCCTCCAGGTGGCTGCGCATCGACGATGTTGGGCAACAAGGCGCCGCCCGAGGCCATCAGCGACAGCATCAGATAGTAGGCCAGCAGGTCCACCGGGGAGATGGGCTTGACCCAGGGCTGGCCCGCACACTCCGAAGGCAGGCCCTCCGCCCCGACGGTCTGGAGATAGTGGTTATAACCAGCGGCGTATCCTCGGAGCATATCTTCCAGCTCGGGGGGAAGTGCCGAGACCGCCTCACGCGCGTAGGCGTACACCCGCAGGCCCAGGATGCCAAAATCACTCACCAGGTTTGCGTTGTTGGTGCCCGCTCCAAAATAGAGGGCGCGTTCACTGCGCACTTTGACAATCTGATCGGCCAGGGTGCAAGCATGCGCCTCCGCGAAGCTGTAGCCTTGACCAAACCCCAGCGAGCCCAGGTCATCGGCCAGGATGTGGGGGATGCCAAAGGAGTCTCGGCGGATGGTGGCCGTATATTCTCCCGGCTCTGGCGTGGCCGTGGGGGTGGGGGTGGGCTCGGGCGTCGGCGTCGGCGTCGGGGTGGGCACGGGCGTTGGGGTGGGCGTGTCGGGCAACACCGTGGGGGTGGCGAGCTCCGGGGGCAAGGAGGGTGTCGGCGTCACGCGCGGCGTCGGTGAGACCTCTGGAGAAGGGCTCTCATCGGACGGCTCTCCCGAGCAGCCTGTTTGGAAGAGCAGACCCGTCAACGCACAGGTTGAGACGGCACTCACAAAAAAAGTGCTCCCACGCGAGCCCCCATCGGGGGAAAAAAACGGCGTCGATACGACACGTTTCATCAACATCTCCTTCGCCATAAGCCTCAAGTAGCATCCTTACAATCAGACTGTCCTCATGCATGAGTCGAGAATAGATTATGACCAGTTTGAGGCGTCACCTCAAGGCATGATTAAATCTTTTGATCGGCTTACCCACGATGGCAGCACAGGAAGGGCAGCACAGGAAGGGAGGAGGCATCGCAGCAGGGCAGCGCGTGTGACGCATCGCCGAGCACTCACGTCACACACGGGAAGAAAGGACGCTCACGCCCTCGCAGGTCAGGCGGGAGGAGCCCCCTTCACATAACACGCGCCAAGCCACTATTGAGGCATGGGAGGATTAAGCCGGGTCAGGGGAAATGGATGGATCCGATCTTGACTGGTCAGCCACAGGTTGAGCTGGCCAACCGTGAGGCGATAAGGCGGTGCCGGATTCTCAAACGAAGGTGCCGAGCCCAATAACTTGCCCTTCACGTCAAATCGATACAACGTCCCATGATCGGAGTGAACATACAGCCGCTTGTCCGACCCAAACGCCAGCTCGAGGCCCTCGGCAGGCTCTCCCTCGGGTAAGACGGCAAACTCACCAAAATGCACTCCGTCGAGCCCATAACGCTGGAGGGCGCGGCCTCCGTGATGCACCAGGAGCAGGCGATCCAGTCCCGCCACCGCCCTCACCGGACGGTCGAGCTTGTAGCTCCGGGTGAGCTTGCCCCGTTCGTCATAGACCAGCCCCTGCACGCCCCAGAAGACATAGAGCCGATTCTTGAGCCACAAGAGGCGGGGCAGCTCGGATTCGGGATTCAGCTCCAACCCCAGGGCATCGGGCAAGCTCCAGGTCTCCAGAGCATGCAGATCAAAGTCCGTCAGGGTGATGCGACGAGAGGCATCCAACACCGCAATCCGATCTTTTGAGCCAGCGGCGATGGCCAGTGGCTGGGTAAACTGGCCCGGTCCTACTCCCGGACGATTGCCCGCCACGTAAAACGGAACCTCTCGCTCGAGAAATGTCTCCTGTAGAACCGGTGAAGTGCCGGTCGAACGCTCAAACCGTCCATCGGGATCAAAACGCTGCACCCGGTTGTTGGCCACGTCCGCCACAAAAACGTAGTCATCCCGATCCGCTGCCAGGGAGAGAGGCACCCCATTTCCCTGAAGTGCTCCCGGCTCAAAACCCGGCGTGCCAAAACGCGGCAAGCTGGTCCGCAAGGGTCGCTTCAGCTCCGCACTCGCCCGCAAAAAGCTGGAGAGACGCCGGATGGCAGGCACATCTACGTCATCCACCAGAAAAGCAGCCTGCTCCAGCGCAGGAACCGCCTCGAGCGCCCCGAGCTTCTTCAGTGCTTCCATCGCGTCGGGATCAGGGTCGAGATAGGTCAGCATCGACCCCAAAGGCACTTGTTTGGACAACCAAGCGCGGACTGGCTCCGGGCCCCGACGCACCGCCTCCAAGAGCGGCTGGAGCGCCCCACGCTCACCGCCCTCCGCGCGGAGCTGCGCCGCTTCGAGCTGGGCTTTATAAGCGCCCAGAGCCGCTTCACCCGGTTTAGAACGCTTCCAGGCGTCGAGCGCAGCCACCAAGGTTGGATCTTTAACATCCAGGTTGAAGGCCAGCTCCGCCACACGCCCGTCTGGATAGACCGAGCCCGCATGCTGACGCCGGATCATCAGCCTCAGACGCTTGACGTCTCGTCCAAGCTCCACCCGCAGAGGCTCGTACCGATCCGGGAAGAGCAAGGAGAGCTTCTCGGTGCCGGTTTTATGCTCCACTTCGAGATCTGCTTCTGCGAGATGGTTATGCTCAAAAAAAGCGGTTGCGCTGGCAAAAGATCCCCCAAAAATGGTCACGGAGGAGAGGCTGCGAGGCGTCTTAAACTCCACTTCGAGCCACTCACCGTTGCCACCTCCTGGGGCAGCCTCTTGCCACACGGTGGCCAAGTCGCCATCAAAAGCGGATTCGGCGCTCAGGAGCCGATTGCCCTCCTTTGCGACGCTGGAAGCCGCCACGCGGACACTGCCGGTCATCCCAGTACGGGCGCTCCCCGCCTTCTTGGATGCCGCCTCAAGAGGGCTCCGCAGCACACCCAGTCCCACCAGTCCCACAACCGCTAGAGGTATGATCCATCGCTTCACGTTACGCCTCAGTCACCCGCACAAGCTCCTGGGTGGCCAGTTGAGATAGGAGAAAATCACGCGCCCCTCTCAGCAGACACTGGTCTTTGCTCTCAAGGGTGAGCATGACGCGGTACTCGTCCGTATCAAATCGTGGATAAGAGCCAATGTCGAGCCCCGGAAAACGCTCGAGGGTGGCTTCGAGAGACGCAGCCAAGACACTCTCACCCTGTCGCGTAAAGATGCGCACCAGATGATAAGGCAGGTCGCGGAAGCGCTCTTTGATGGCTTCAAACTTAGCACGCAGGAACTCAGGGACTCCGGGGAAGATATAGACGTTGTGCATCAGGGCGACGGGATAACGCAAGCTGGGCGCAAAGATCAGCTCACATCCCTCGGGGATGCGGGTCATGCGTAAGGTCGCGTCGGTGATCTGCTCTTCATACCGATGACGGGCCAGGGCGACCAATGCCTCGGAAGTCACCAGCGAGACCGAAAAGGCCGCCGCCACCGCCGGAATGGTCACGTCGTCGTGGGTAGGGCCAATGCCTCCCGATGTAAACACGTAGTCGTAGCGGCTGGATGCCAACCGCACTTCTCGTTGGATGACATCCAGCTCGTCCGGGATGGTGAGCACCCGCTGGACCTTGACCCCCAAGGCATACAGCTCTCGAAGCAGGTAGGGGGAGTTGGCATCCTGAATCTTGCCCGACAGCACCTCATTGCCAATGATCAGGATGGCGGCGGTGCGCGGAGATTTGGCGGAAGGGTCGGTCATGCGCATTCCTCGAGGGGGGCTGTTGGATTCCGTATCTCCAGCTTAACCAATGGCAGGGATGGCGTCAACGCCATGAGAGGCTTGTTGGCAGGATGTCTCCCGGATCAAAATCCGTAGAGCCAGGTCACACCGTTCTTCACCAGTGCGGCCAGGTGATCCAAACCTGTGGTGTCTGAGGTAGGACAGTTTATCACGGTGGCAAAGGCCGAGGGCAAGAGCACCAACGTGCGCTGCCCCTCCTGCTCATAGGCCAAGATGGAGGGATTTTCAGCCGCCGCTCCCTGAATGGTGGCCAGAGACAGCGTACCAGCGCCCGTGGCTTCGGCGATGTCTAAGTCTCCCGCATAGCTGAAGTTGGACACCAGCCCATAAGGTCCGTTCATCACCGGATGACGGCTGTCTGTCGCCACCACCCCTCGCCCCATCGTGCCTCCCGCCACCAGACGGGCAAACCCCAAGAGGTCAAAAAAGCTCCGGTCGTTGTAGTCGGTGGAGACCGCCGCAGCTTGGAGCACCAAGTCATCCCCCATAAACAGCAGACCCTTGCCCGCTGCACGCGCATCTTTAAAGGCTTGTACGGTGGTGGGAACGGGGGTATCCGTCCAGCCTCCATCGTCGTAGATCACCAGCGGATAAGGGGCCAGCCGCTCATACAAGATGCCCTGGGCGACGTTGTCATAATAGACCACCGGGGACAGCCCCAGCTCCTCCAGCAAGGCCGTCATCTCGGAGAGCTGCGCATCCAAGTTGGTCTTGCCATAACACCGGGCCAACCCTTGACCATTCTCCACAAAACCCACACTCACCACATAAGCCACTTCCAGACAGTCGTGGATGCCTGAGCCGTCGCTGTCTCCAAAGTCTTCGTCTTTGATGCCGTCGCAGTCGTCGTCTCGCCCGTTGCAGCGTTCGCTGGCCAACGATGACACCTCGGCGTTGGTGTCGTCGCAGTCGTTGGCGGTGCTGGCGTATCCAAGCGGAAGGCTACAGGCCATCATCGGGCTGGCGGCGCTGCCGTCTCCATCCCCATCCTGGTCTTGATAGTATACGGTGCCGTCGGTGGGTGCGTCGTCGATATCCCCGTCACAGTCCTGGTCTATTCCGTCGCAAGTCTCCTGCACAGTCGGATAAATATTGGAATTTTTGTCGTTGCAGTCTCCACTCTGAGGGGCCGTGTTGGTCGGCTGATCGCCCGCACAATACCGCTCCGCCCCCGCTGAGACTCCATAACCATCTCCATCTTGATCGGGATAGTATAAGGTGCCGTTGCGGGGCTCGTCGTCGATGAGCCCATTGCAGTCTTCGTCTTGACGGTCGCAGGTCTCGTCCTGGTTCGGAGCGATGGAGGCGTCTCCGTCGTTGCAGTCCCCAGCGATGAGGATCAACCCCAATCCCGTAGAGCCCGCACAGGCCAAGACCTCCGTGGCCGGATCTCCGAAGCCGTCGTCGTCCAGATCTTGATAGAAGGGCTGCGCATCGGCACTCTCTTCGTCCACGAGGGTGTCACAGTCGTCGTCCAAGAGGTTGCAGCTCTCCGCTTGGCCCGGAAAAATGAGGGCGCTGGAGTCGTCGCAGTCTCCGGCCTGCATCACCCGATCCAACCCGTCACAGTCTTCGTTGACCCGTGCGGCATCGTCTCCAAAACCATCTCCGTCGGCATCTCGGTAGCGTATGCCAATGCTGGGGTCGGTGTCGTGACAGTCGTCCGGATCCAACACGCCATCTAAATCGGCATCAAAAAGCGGACGCTGCTCTAACACACAGCCACTCAGAAGAATGAAGAGAGAGACACACACAGCCCAGGCCAGGGCCGAGGCACCGCGTAAAGAACGTAAGGTGAGCATGTCAGCACGCATCAGAATGCAACCTCCGTCCCGAGCTGAAGCCCTGCCACCCAGAGGGGACTGATCCTCAGCGGTGAGGGCACCAGCACACTTCCCCCCTCGAGCCGAGCCCATAGGAAGATGGGGAAAGACTCCAGCGGCAGCGGATATTGCAGAGAAGCCCCCACATTGCCGCCCACCGCCAACACCCGCGCCACTTGCCAGCTCTCCGGCGTGTCTTGCTTCAACACCACCTCGTTTAAGGTGAGGGCCTGAAGCATCACACGAGGCTCCAGACGCAGCGAAGCCCCCAACTGAAGCGGCAAACCCGCTCCAGCCGCCACTTGAAAGCTCATGGCTCCCGGAAGGCAGGAAAGAGCCGCTGCCTGCGCTTCGGCCAGCCCCGCTTCGTCCAAGCTGCTCCCACACGCCGACGATGTCTGACGCTCCCCGAGCCCCGGAAGGCTCAGACCCACTTCCAAGTGCAGTCGAAGCATGCTCAGCGGCAACGCACCTCCCACCATCAGCACAGGCTGAGTCGGATGTCCCACCGGCAAGGTGTCTCCACCAGAGGCCATCCGAAGACCCACCCCCAACGAGCCCCCGCGAGACCGCATCGGCCCCTCCGCAGGTTCTTCAGGCGCACCGGTGCCAGAAGGGGTACGAGAAGCACGCACACGCCCTCCCATGAGAGAGGCCAGCCGCTCTTCACTCGGCTCGAGCACTCCCTGCCCCCGCTCCACCAGCAGGAGCTGATAACGTCCGTCACTCGTCTCAAAGGCGATGAGCAGCTTGTCTTGGTTGCGGGTCATCAGCCAGTGGTCCAGGGCGCTGAGCACCGGCGTAGGAAGCTGCTGCCGATTCAGAAGCTGCCCAAGCTGAGAAAGGGCCTGCTCCGCACTGGGAGGATTGAGCGAAACTCGGCTGGATAACACATCCCGCGACTGTTTTAAGGTGGCGGCTTCGGGAATTCGCACCATCGCCCCTCGAAGCTGTCCCGAAGGCCCCTCGAGCTGAAGAATGTGCCGACCGGGTGCCAGCTCCCGCACGCTGCTGACCTCCAGTCCGTTGAGAAAGATACGGCCCTCAAAGCCCTCAAAGCTCACCGTGGTCGGGGTCTGGCGCGCAATCTTACGGGCCACGTCGAAGAAGACCTTCTGCACTTTGGGGGGATACTCAGGCTCCAGAAAAAGGCGCGCATCCACGGCCAGCAGCTCGGCAAAAAAACGGTCGGCCTGGGCATCGTTGCTGTAAAAACGCGCCACCGCCTCCAAAAGAAAGAGCTGACGCACCTGAGCAGGCTCCATACGGGTGGTCAGACACGGGATCAAGGCCCTCACTTTGCCCAGCTCCGCCAGGGCGTCGGATAAACGCAGCTCTAGGAGCGCTGCATCGGCCCGCTTGAGACCTTCCTGCACCAGCACCTGGACCGCTGAGGTGCTCGGGAGCTGCCACTGCTGAATGGCTTGGGCACGCTGCGCCGGACACTCCAGGGCCAGCTCGGAGGGCAAGGCCCAGCGTAGAGTCTCCAGCAACGCCGGAGGCAAGGGCTTCAGCGGCGGGAGTCGCCCATAACGGCGCTCGAGCTGAGGCGTGACGCCTGAAGACAGCTCTGCTTTGAGCAGGTAAAGCTCTAAAGGATCCCCATATGCCATGCCGGGCAGCAGCAGGATGAGGCAGATAAGGATCTGTAATCGAACAAGAAATGAAGAGATCATGTGTTGGTAAATCAGCTCGATAGCAATTTTTCACCCGATGGTGTTTGGGAAGGTTCCACGTCTTTTTCTACTATGGAGACTCTGGGGCCGACTGTCAAGGCATCAGGCGCGCCCGCGAAGCGACATAAGCCGGTGCCAATTTTGGCAAGTATGGCTCAGCGGTGAGAAGATCCCCCCAAGGCAAGCCGTATGGACGGATCCACCCCTCTTTCCGCTCAGCTCGCGCATCAACAGCCTCACCTCGAGACAAGAGCGGGTAAATTGCCAGCCATGCCTCGGCTATGATACCCTGTCTTCATCGTGAGACTCTTAACGTGACACTCGTAACGTGACAGGCGACTTCAGCAGGAGGCACCTTTTGATGGCTGCGCAGGACTGGCTCTCTCATACGCTCAAGCGGATCGGCTCTCGAGTGCGTAGATCGCTGAGAACCCGGCTTGAATCCTATTTGACAGGACGGCGGACAAGACGCGGAGAAAAAAAGGCGCCCGCAGACTCCAGTCCAGCAGGACAGAGGCTCCACCCGCAGGCGTGGCCCCACACGGCGGATGCCCTGGCTCAACACTGGCAAGCTCAGATCTCACGCCTGGAGCAACAGTGGCGCGCGCTGGAGCAACCCGCACGGGTCAGCGTCGGGGGTGAGGTACTGGCAGGGGAATGGCTGGCGGTCGGGGAGCAGCTCATCGAAGCCTGGCGACAGCTCGGCAAGGGTCTGGTGACGCGGCTGGGACAGCTTCCTGTTTCGGGGGATTGGGTGACGCCGGAAGCAGCGCTGGATGAGATGCTCCAAAACGGCTGGCGCAAGCTCCGCCACGTCTGGGGCGAAGGACGGGATCGCCTCATGGAAGCGCTCCAGCCTCGAGCCAGCACGCCCGAAGGGGCCGCACTCCAGAGCGCGCTCGAGAAGGCCATGCGCAAGGGGGAGACCGCTGTGGCGGAGAGCTGGCTCAATGCACAAGGGTATCTGCTCTCGACGCTGGGGGAAGTGTTTCGCCAGCCTCCGGTGGGGAAAGATGCGCAGGTCGAAGCCCTGCTGGCGGCGTGGGAGCCCCTGCTTGACGGCAGCCGCTCCGCCTGGGATGGGGTGCTCAACCAGCTCACGAGCGCCTTAAAACCCGTCCGTTAAGAAGCTGGGATGATGCCCCGGTCTCCAGAGGGCTCAGCCGACGACAATATGGGAGGTCTGGCTCGGCGGCTCCGTGGTTTCGGTGGCAGGAGGGGCATGCCGGAGCTGCTCCAGTCCGCGCCCTTCTAGGTAGGTCTCTATCAGAATGATCTCAATGGCGAGGGCATCGCGCTCCTGGGCAATGGAGAGGCCACCGCTGAAGAGCTCTTCCAGCTCGAAGGGATCCATCTCCACATCATAAAAACGATAGCGGGGCTGGAAGGGCTCCACCTGCTCGAAGATGCGCACCACGTCCTCGAGTGAGGTGCAGTGATGGCGGACCATCAGGGTCAAGCGGTGCAGGAGGGAGTCGGGCATCAGCCGCAGGCTCCAGGCTTCGTAAAAGTCCTGCACCACCCCTTCGATATTTAAGATGTTGTCTCGATGATGCTGCTGAATGCGCTCGGCCAAGTAGCTGCGCAGCCGCTTGAGCTGAAGAACTCGATAACGCTCTCGGCCTAAAGTGCTGCGTGCGAGGGACAAGGCGTCGGTGAGAATGTCTGGCCGTTCTTCTTCCGCTGTCTGCTGCCGCCCTCGCAGCCAGCTCTCCAGAGGCTGCACATGGGGCAACCCCATATAACGCTGGTTGATCGCCCCCACAAACCGCGCCATGCTCAAGGAAGGATCGATGAGGTTGAGAATCGACGCATCGCCGAGCAAATCCGGTCCCTGGAGAATCAACTTGTACTTCTCAGTGCGTACTGAACGACCGGCCAAGATACGACGAGGTGCCCGTCCTTTCTCACGCGGGAGCGCGCGCCAGTGTTCAGAGTAGACCGCGCGGTCGGCAGGAAGCTCTTCTTGCCGCAGCAGGGTTCCGACCAAACTCTGGCCTCGAAAGAGACCCTCGGGTGGCTCCACCCCCGCCAGCTCCAGGAGAGTCGGTGCGAGATCCAGCAGGCTCACGGGTGCATCCACCACTTGGCGCTCGAGGACCACGCCCGGATAGACCACCATCAAGGGCACATGCAGACAGCCATCACTCAGGTCGAGCCCCGCTTCAAAGTGGTTATTATCGGCTCGGCCCATGCCCTTGTCGGAGGTGATCACGAGTAAGGTATCGTCCAGCAGCTCCAGGGCTTCGAGGCCCGCCAGCAGCCGCGTGAGTCTGCCCTGATCGAGGTGGTTGATGCCTTCTTGATAGAGAGGAAAAAAGGTACGAAAGGCATCACCTTCGAGCTGCACCGCCGTCTTGAGTGCAAAAAAATCCTCGAGCACCCAGCGGGCCACCCCGCGAGGCGCTGGCCAAGCTCGATCCAGGCTCAAGGCTTGGGCCGTTCGCCAGCCTGATGAGCGAGTCGGCAACCCCAGACGACTGCGCAGTGGAGCGTATGGGTCTTGACCGGTTTCCTGGAGATGCCGCTTGAGAAACGGTGGATGCAGCTCCCCCACCTGCATGAAGAGAAAAAATGGCTGCCGCCGACTGGAGAGCTGGTCCAGCAGACGGGCATCGTCATGGTGAATCAGGCTCTGCGCTCCGCGATGCAGGCCCGTGGCGGAAAAGAGCGTGTCAAAGTCCACGGCGTGTACGGTGTGGTATCCCTGCGCGCTCAAGAGACTCGAGAGGGTGGGGAGATCTGAGGCCATTACGGAAGGCAACGCCGTCTCCACGCCGTGAAGACTGGGCAAAACGCCGGTGAGAAGGGAGACGTAGGAAGGGGCGCTGTCCGGTGAGACCGAAAATGCATTGCGGAAATGAGTCCCTTGCTCCGCCAGACGGTCTAGGGTCGGTGTGTGGGGGAAGGGCTGGACATGGTGATGCTGATGAAAACGAGGCTCTCCGTAGAACCCCACGCAGTCATGGCGCAGGGAATCAAGCACCAGCAAGATGATGTTTTGAGGCCGGTGGCGCACGCGCATGTCTCCCTCTTTACCCGCACCCGCTCAACCTGATATGGTAACGCAGATGTACAGAGGGCGTCGAGAAAAAAGGCCCACGCTGAGGACGTCTCTCACGAGCGCACCCAACACATAACGACAAAAAAGCACAAACGGGGTCAAGGGGCCCGCTGGCCCCTTGTGGGTGAGTTTGAGAGGGCAACGCCCTCTCAACAAAGGGCTTCGGAGAGGGTGCAGCTTGCTGCACCCTTTTTGAGCTGAGAGGACACTGTCCTCTCAGACTCTCCTGCAAGGGATTCCATCCCTTGACCCGTGTTTTGTTTTTTGTTGAGCTGGGAGGACGCTGTCCTCTCAGACTCTCCTGCAATGGATTCCATCCCTTGACCCGTGTTGGGTTTTTTATTGA
>JBJTQF010000276.1:0-50919 GCA_046075485.1 Myxococcota bacterium
CCTTTCAAACTTTCCCAGCAGGGGGGGATCTCCCCCCTGCACCCCTTTTTGTTTATTGAGTGGTGGTTCAGACGTGACGCTCGAGAAAACTCACGGTGCGCTTAAACGCATCGATGGAGTTCTCACGTTTTGCAAAACTATGACCTTCATTTTCGTAGATCTTATACTCCACGGTGCCGCCCCGCTCCAGGATCTTCGCCGCAATCTCTCGTGTCTCACTGGCAGGACACCGAATATCGTTGCCACCAGCCAGCATCAACAGCGGTGCCTTGATCTGATCCACAAAGAAGTAGGGTGATCGGTCAATCCAAAAGGCTCGATTTTCAACCGGATCTCCCATCATCATCCGGTCAAAAGCCTTGAGCACTTCGTCTTCGTTTTCATACTCCGTAAACCAGTTGGCGAAGGGGACAATCGCCACGCCTGCCGCCCACAGGTCCGGGGCCTTTGTCACCGCCATCAAGGTCAGATATCCGCCGTAGGATCCACCCATCACCGCCACGCGCTGACTGTCCGCAAAACCCGCGTCGATCAAAAAGCGCCGAGCGGCCACAATATCTTGCAAGTCTCCACCACCCAGGTCACGCCGGTTGGACTCCTGAAACACCTGCCCAAATCCGGTGGAACCCCGATAATTGGGCGCAATCACCACGTATCCCCGGGACACCAGATACTGAATATCCCGCGAGTAACGATTCTGAGTCTGAGCAGTCGGGCCTCCACGCACCATCACGATGCCAGGGTTTGAGCCATCGGTTCTCACCTCACGGGGGAGGTACAAAAAGGCGGCGATGGGCGTTCCGTCGTCGCTGGGATAGGTGACGAGGTGGGGACGGATCAGGTCATCCGGCTCCAGCCCTCCCACCAGGGAGTTGGTGATCTGCTTAACCTCCAGGCTCTCACGCTCCATGACCCAGATATCGGTGGGTCGATTTGCGGCGCCATAGTGGAAGGCCATCCGGGTGTTATCCGGGCTAAACTTAACAGAACCAAACACACCCGCTGGCAGAGGTACTGCTGTTCGCGTCCGGGTCTCAAAGTCCAGCAGGTCCAGTCGCTCGTTGCCCGCTTCGTTGTACTTCAACACAATCGACTTGCCGTCTCGGCTCCAGGTGACAGCGGTCACTTCCCAGGGAGAGTCTTCCAACCACTCAATCTGGGCACTGTCCACATGGAGGAGGCCGGGTGCAAGCTGACCAGAAGGTGACAAGTTCGAGTTGATGAGCAAAAAACGTCCGTCTGGAGAGAAACCCATCAGGTCGGTCTCATGATGGCCGTCGTCCGGCAGCAGCTCCCGTACTTGACCGTCTAAGGAGACCACACACACCGCATTATGAGCACTGTCGATGGTGTGAACGGCTGCGATGGACTTGCCATCTGGTGCCCAGAGACAGTTGTTCCACATATGCTGCTTGCCAGAGGCGATCAGGCGAGGGGTTGGGCTCTGCTCGGCAAGCTGCTCAAGGCGCTCTGGAAGGTCCAAGACGTAGAGCCCATACTCGCCGCGTCCCTCAAGTTCCGCCGCAAACAAGAGCTGCTGATTGTCAGGGCTGAACATCATCGAACGATAGGAGATCCCCTGAGTACGGGTCAAAGGAAAGGCTTGTCCGCCCTTCGGTGACATCAAAAAGAGGTTGGGTTTTTCGTTGCCATCCTGATCCTGGGTATAAAGCAGGAAGCGGCCATCGCGTGACAATGACACAAGGGCGGTGCGCTCCTCACAGACATTCATCTGCATGGGCCAGCCCCCACGCGCATCCACGCGGAAGAGATTCAAGCGCCCGGTGATGTTGGTCTCAAAATAGAGCTGGCTCGAGTCCGCACTCCAGGCAAGACCAAAGATCATGCGAATAAAGAATAATGTCTCGATGTCAAGGGAGTGGGCCTGCCCTTTGGGCGGCAATAAGTCAGGGTTGAAGAGCCGGGATGAAGGGGTCTTGATCGCCATGCGAAGCTCCAAGCTGAGATACACTCCCCACAACGACCGGGTCGAAGGGAGTAAGATCGGAATTTTATGATGAGGTCGTGGGCTACAATGCAAGGCAAAATGCGTTTCGTCAAGGGGGGAATGGCACTGCTACACGCTGACAGGTTTGCCACACAAGATTCATGCACATGCGAGCTTCACCCACTTAGGGCTGCTGCTGCTGAGCCACCCAGGCCAGCACCCGTGGACACTCCGGGTCCGGCACTTCAAACTGACCGGTGAGAAAAGAAGCCACCGCGTGACAGCCTCCCTTACACACCGAACGATATGGACACGAGCGACAAGGCTCCGGCGGATTCAGCGGATAACGCCGGAAGGGCGCCAGTGCTTCCGAGCTCGCCCAGTGCAGGTCGATTTCCCGGCCCTCGTCGTTGAGAACAGGCGCAAACGAACAGCCCGCGAGGGAGCCATCTGGCATGATGGCCCCCAGTGAGTTGCCACCATCACAGCCCACGATGGAGAAGGCTTCCAAGACTTCGCGCGGAGGCGCATGAGCACAGATCATGGGCGCAAAAGAACAGTCCAGCTTCAGATGGAGCCGATGGGTACGCGCCAGTGCCAGCACTTTTGGCAAAAGCGCCAGATGCTGTTCGTCGGTCAAGCGCTCGGACGCATACGCAGCCTGCGCTCGTCCCACCGGCTTGAGACGCAGCAGCTCCACTTCGTTGGCCCCAACCTCGGCGGCATAGGCCACCAGCTCATCCAATCCATCCCATGTCAAACGGGTCAAGACCGTGTTGATACCGGTCGGCACTCCCGCTTCCAACAGCAGACGAAGGGCCCGATCAGCGGTCTTAAAAGAAGTGTCTCCCCGACTCAGCCGATGTCGCTCCCCGACTCCATCCAAGCTGACATTGACTTGCCCAAAGATGTGGCAACGCGCAGCCTCCGCCGCTGTCATGCTCAGTCCGCTGGTGGTCAAGTTGGGAATCAAACCCAGGGCACGCGCTTCCGACGCAATGAGAAAGAGGTCGTCCCGCATCAAGGACTCGCCGCCGCCCAATGCCACATGAAAGACCCCCAAACGTGCCAGGGCTCGCAAGCTCTCTCGCACCCGCTCGAGGGTCGGCGCGGTCTGAACATCGGGGCCAGAGCTGGCATAACAATAATTGCAGCGTGCTGGACAGTGACCGGTCAGGAGCAGATGCACTTCGGTTGGGGCATTCAAGGGGGCGTTCTGGTCTTCATCCCCTTGCCAAAGGGGGGAGGCTTCCATTCCCAGACTCTTGGCAAGGGCACGATCCACCCACGCAAGCATCGGCGGCTCTTCTAAGGATACAATGGCACCAAACTGCTCCGCTCGGATGCGCCCCACCTTCATGATGACGACACTCCTTCAGCAGGAGGATGTGGCGGAGAGGCTGCCACAGGCTCTGATGAAGCGCCCCCCTCCCCGGCAGCCAGCATGAGCTGTCCCTGTGCGGTCTGAGTCAAGAGCCACTGGCCGACGAGCTGAAAGAGCACTCCTGCCAGAGCCACGCCCCACAAAAGTGTCACAACAGAAGTACCCAAGCTGCTGGAGTTGGGGTTGTAGCCCGGTTTCACTCGAAAAACACGCCCCTGACGGCCTCCCGAGGATAAAATCGAGCCCTCGAGCGGAATGCCCAACGCCTCCAAGGACGGTGCGGCCTCTCCCGTGCTGGGCGTCTCGCCTCGACGTGCGTGGGCTTCAAGGGCTTCTAAGAGCCGAAAGAGATCAAAGAGCTGCTCGGGACGGACAGCACTCATGACAGGCTCCGAATGAGTGGCCGAAGCTGATGGGTCTCCACCACCCGCTGAAGGTAGCTGGGATCGAGGGCGGCATTGACCATGCCTTCGGCGAGCTGAGCTCCGGTGAGGGCACCAAACTGGTCGCGCGGATAGGGGAAGCCCACTTTGGCAAGTCCATTGAGTGTACCTGTCAAGAGTGCAGCACTCCACTTCTCAAGAGGACGCGCTTCGTCTCGATCTTCGCCGGTGATAAATGAAGGCCGCACGATGGTATATGGAACGGTTCCCAAGGTCAGGCGCTGCTCCACCTTGGCACGGACCTGCAAATAAGCGTTTCCACCAGGACGATCTGCCCCCAGCGAAGAAAGATACACAAAACGCGGCGCAGGCTGCACACCCTGAGCTGCATCCAAGAGCTGAAGGGTTAAGCCCAGATCCACCGCTTCGTAAGTATCCGCCACAGCACCGGAGCTGGCCTTTTTGCCACGGGCGCGTGTGGTCCCCAACAACGCAAATACGCAGGAGGGCTTGAGACGCAGGAAGGTCTCGCGGATGGCCTCCGGCTGCCAGGGTGTCACATCCACTTGGGCCCCCATACCCTCGAAGATGGCGGAGAACTCTCCGACACGACTGGAATCCGGGCGCACATGGGCCACCGTGGGAATGCCTCGGGCGCAGAGCTGTTTGACCACTTCTCGACCGGTGTATCCGGTGGCACCTCCCACAAAAACAAGCGACATGTGGACTCCTTTGGGCATTCACGCCCATGATGATAAGCAAGCGGCTGTGCTCGAACGCAGCTCTGAACGCTCAGCATAACCGGTAACGGGACTCATGGCCTCAGACGGGCTCGCGTGGCCCTCACGCGGACACCTGCCGAGCTTTTGCACCTCAGCGCGCTGGAAAATCATAGACCAGACATAAGATGGTGAAGAGGCGTCGGGCAGTCTCTAGGTCAACCTCGAGCATGCCGTCCAACACCCGCTGAATCTGCTCGGAGGCTTCGTTGTGGGTGGCACGTCTGGCCATGTCAAGGGCTTCAAAGTGGGTCACGCTGGCATGCGAGCTGATCGATCCACCCATCCGCGCAATCAGCTTGAGGTACGAACGAATGATGGAGCGCAGCGGCTCCAGGGGGATGGAGCGGCTTGCATATGGCAATCCCTGCACATCCATGATGGCAACAATCAGATGTTCACCGGTGAGGCCAAGCCGTAGTTCAAAGCCTCCCGCCGGTGGAGGCACTTGCAGCACAAAGTGACTGGAGGTGTTAAGCTCATGCAGGAGCAGCTCCAGCTCACGACGCAAGGCTTCATCTGCCCGCCGCCAGATCGATGGGCGTAAGGTCACCCGCAGCAGTTTTGCCGTGATATGTAACGGCGCAGGATTTTCAGACAGTTCTGACATTCCAGCTCCTTCTTTGAATGGCTCAAGGTGCAGAAAGTATACAGCATTCGCGTGACTTGTTCATCTCACCGGCGCTATAAAGTGAAAGCAGTGAGAGGGTACACGCTGCCCATCTTAAGCTCAGCAGCCACAACACACGAGCTACTATGCCCGATCAGACTTTAGCGGCACTTTCATCGTTTTCAGCCTTTCCGGGCGCAGAATCTGGCGATATCAGCCGGACGCTGCCACCCGACCTCTTCCAACCACGCTTGCTCAAAGAACGTGAGGCGGTGGAGAGTTATGGCTTCTGGATACAAGGGGAAGATGGCAGTACCCTCTTCATCAACCTGCTGATCAGCAACTTGGGACGACAACACCAGCCCGGAATCCAGCTCACCTGGTATGGGCCGGAGCGCCCTGGGGAATCGGTCGAACGCCTGGAGGGTCACCAGGAGTTTGCTTCGTCGCTGCTGAGGGTCCAGCCGAGTCGGATCTCCTTCGGTCCCAACAAGCTGGAGCAACATCCCGATGGTAGCTACTCTATCCAGTTTGCACTGCCTTGCAGCCAGGGAGGTGAGCTGGCAGGCAGCTTGCGACTCCGGCGTGGGCTGCCGCTCTATCGCCGAGGGGATGGCAAAATCCATCTTGACCAGAATCGACGACACTTTGAGCTGGTGGTCTTGCAGGCGCGAGGGCCGGTGGAGGGCATGCTCCAGCTACGCGGGAAGGGAATTCCGTTTCGAGGGCTCGGGTATCTGGATCGCACCGCTCAGAATGTCTGGTCACATTATCTCGCACGTCGCTGGTTTAACTATCGTTTTTTCTCTCAAGACTTGTGCATTGCCTGCACTTCGATGACTACTCCACCTCGCTACGGTTCTATGCCCTTGTCGCATATGCTGGTCAGCCGAGGAGATGAGCCGCTCTTTGCCACCGATCAACATGCCCTGGAGCTGCTTAAGCCCAAGCCCGATCCCGCCAGCTCCTACTTGTTACCCACGGCGCTGAGCAGCAGTGCGGCAGGAGACGGATTTCGAGTGGATCTTAAGTTGGAGGCGCTGCGTCCCCTAGACTGCCTGGATCTGCTGGAGGATCTCAACCCGATCTTACGCACGCTGGTGAGGGCCTTCATCGCTCGCCCCTATACTTGGCGATATCGTGCGCCCGCTCAAGTCCATCTTCAGCCCCATGGAAGTAGCGCCATCCCCACCGTTCATCATGGCACGCTCGTGGCAGAGCTGATCCATGTCAACAGCTAAAATCTCATATAAAAAATAGGTACATCCAGAGGACGTCACGACTTCAAGGCAACCGACCATCAGCGGAAGGTTCAGGCAGGCTGATGCAGGTAGGCTCAGTCAGGCGGGCTGATTCAGGCAGGCTCCGTCAGGCAGGCTCCGTCAGGCAGGCTCAGTCAGGCGGGCTCAGTCAGGCAGGCTCCGTCAGGCAGGCAAGCTCACCCAGCCCGCGAGAGTCAAGGTGGGGCAAGCCCAAGCTCAATGCAAGGCGGTGGAGCCGGGCAAACAATGCGCATCACTGCGAAGGCCCAGCACCATCAAGGTAGAACGGTCTACCGCTTGGGCGTCTTCCAAGGAGGCCCGCAATAAGATGGCCTGAATGCGCATGTTCAGCTCCTCGGTGATGGCGTGAAGACGCTCCGCCGGAATATGCGCCTCCACCTGCAAAGAGGGCGGCGCAGCTCCCCGTACCGGGGCAGGCAAAACTGGCATTGAGGCAACAGAATTCCAACCAAAGAGCTGGCGAATCCAGTGAGACATGAGCACCTCCAGCACCCTCTTCAGGCGAGGGGCATGCATGGGTCCGTAGGTAATGAAATATCCTTGAACCAGAGCGCCAACATGACCACAAGAACAGCCGCAGGAGATACCGCAGGAGCTTTCGCAAGCGCAGGGAGCAGAAAAAAGTGCCGACATTGGGTGCTCAACACGTCTGGAGCACCTACAAAACAGAACATCCAACCTATTGAAATTTAAAGACAACCTTCAGAAGACATTGTCATTCATGCAGCAGCAGAAGTCAATGAGAAAAATCCATTCTCACTCAAAAAACAGAGGTAAGTTAGGATAAATACTCAGGGATTATTCGGCAAATCTGGGGAGTTTGCAGGAGTCGGCAGGGAAATTTTCCAAGTATTCTCGTCGTGGGGGTCGATTTCACGTCTAAACTCTACCGGAATCTCACCGGGAAGGTGAAGGGTAAAGTCATATGCAGTCACCTTTTCGAGGCGCACCGTATATTTCCAGTCATGCACTCTTTGAGTCGGCGGATCTCCCTGGATAGCCACGGTTGCTTTGCCTGGAAGCCCACTGAATTCAATGGTCACGTCAACCGGCCCCGAGAACACCCAAAGGTAGACCAGTACGCTCACAAGGAGTAAGCCCACGATCAGCTTCAAGAGTCCAGCGGAGCGAGGCACCGGATTGGCGGTTGAGTCGGAGCTGGCCGATAGGGGTTGGACAGCAGGTGGATTCACCGGTATCGCAGGCATCGAGAGGAGCTGTAAGGGCACAGCACGCACTTCTGATCGGATCGCGCCGGTGGTGGTAGGAACCTCCTCGAGCGGGTTGGTGTCACCCGCCTCCACCCAACGCGGCGGTTCATCGAAGAGACGCTGGACTCCCTGGCTGGTCGGAATGGGTCTAGGTAAAGCATGGTGGCCCTCTTGCCTCGGCAGCAGCGGCACCGCCGCAGAGGTCTGAAGGGCCTCGGCAGACCATCCCGTTGCCTCGTCCCCCCGCGAAATCCAGTTGTCAGAGGGTAAGCTGCTCCATACCGATGCTTCCTTCATAAACGGAATGGAGGGACGCGCTGCCACATGCGCTCCCCCTACCGCCCGATGGATGGGGGCTCCGCCCGCAACACCCGCTCCCGTTAAGGCTCCGGCTGGCCCCGCCGCTTCAGCTACACCAGCGGCAGGCACCAGCGAGGCTGGCACCGATCCGTTTTTCCCTCCCGAGACAAATGCACCAGCAGGTGGAGAAACAAAAGCCTCCGGCGACAGAGGAGGTGCTCCCCCGGGTGGAAAATTCACCGGTGGCGGTGGAGCATGCAGGGCGGTCGGGGAACCTCCTCCAGGGGTGGCAACCGGTAAGGGGGCCGGGCCATATCCGGCTCTCCCTGGCAATGGCTGCGTCTCGTGAAGAGACGGTCTCCCGGCAAAAGAGGGCTCCGGGGCGTGATGAGTGGGCTTGGGGAGCGGCTTGGGGGTGTCGAACGGCAGGTGAGCAGCCGAGCGCGGCTCTCGAAGCTGAGCGGGATCGGTGTCTTCAGCTTCGGCAAGGTTCGGCTGCCCCGTTGGTGGGTGCTCCGAGCTCAACTTGTTGATGGAAAGGTTCGTGGGCTCTCCCGAAGAGAAGGTACGCGGGGGCGTGCTCGCTTCGTGTGCGCTTTCACGCCCTTTCCATTCGGTGGCCTCGGCCGTCTCCTCCGGCAAATCACCCGCAAGGTTCACCCGCTCCGCACGCCCGGGCGCTGAGACGGCAGAGTCTTGAAGGGTCTCTTGAGCACGACGACGGGCCGTATGACCGTCGTTTTGTAGGCCCATCACCTCTAGCCCCTCGGTTCGGAGCTGCTCCACCGTCCTTGCGAGGAGCAGAGGCCCGCCCAAATCTGGAAAAGCGCTGCGAATTTCCCTTGCCATCTCCGTAGCAGATGCATAACGAACATAGAGATCTCGGGCAAGCGCACGTGCAAGAATTGGCTGAAAGACCGGAGGGATACGAGGGGAGTTGATCTTTGACTCGAGCGGGGCAGAACGCACATCATCCAAGATGGCGAAGAGGTTGTCACCATCAAAGAGTCGGTCGCCGGTCAACATTTCGTACAGAATCACACCGACGCTGAAGAGATCGGAGGGAGCGCCGAGGTCGGTCTTGCCGGTGGCCTGCTCCGGGGACATATAACTGACGGTGCCTTTGGCGGTGCCTTGATTGAGGGTCTTATACAAATTGTTAGAGGCTTTGGCGACACCAAAGTCAACGATCTTAACAAATCCACTGCGGTCAATCAGGACGTTGGATGGCTTTAGGTCACGATGCACCACGTTGAGGTGTTTACCACCAAAGCTGGCGTTGTGGGCGTACTCCAGGCCGTCCAACATCTGGAGCACAATTTCGGCAATCACCGCAGGCGTCAAGGGCCGACGGGCGAGCTTACGGTGGGTGATCACCCGCTCCAGGTCAAGCCCCTCAATAAACTCCATCGCCAAATAGAGCTGCTCACCTTCGCGGGCAAACTCATACACCTGCACCAAGTTGGGATGGGTCAGCAGTCCACAAATGCGCGCTTCGTTCACAAAACTGCGTACAAAGGCTTCATCGCGCACATAATAAGGCAGGATCATCTTGAGAGCGACACGCTTTTGAAAGCCCTCCGCTCCCGTCTGAACCGCGAGAAACACCTCGGCCATACCGCCGTCGGCGATCTTCCCCAGGATTTGATACTTTCCAACGCGGTCCGGGTGGGACATATCTCGGGAAATCCACAAAAATAAGGGAAAGAAAAACCCTCTTGACTATAGCCCAGTGACCGAATCCACTCAACCCTTTTCACAGGAATACGGCTTGGTAAAACGGAGGGCGACAAAATGCCGCCCTCGTTGGAATCGCTCAAGGTCTGTTGATGATTTCCGATAAAGCTGGAAATCAGGAGGAGGCCGACCATGACACCCGCCGTCGATCTGGAACAACTTGAAAGGCTCCTGGGAGAAGTCCGTCTCTTCAGCCGCCTACCTCGCCATCGCCTCGGTGCCGTTTTACGCCGGATGCAAGCGCTCCAGTTCCACGCAGATCGGGTCATCCTCGAGGAGGGACGGCCCATCAAGTTCATGTTTATCCTCGGGCAAGGCTCCGTGGAGGTCCGGCGCAAAGAGCCGACAAGCGGTATTCCTCTGCTGCTGCGTACCCTTCAAGCCGGTGACAGCTTTGGGGAGATGGCGCTGCTGACCGGTGCTCCCTATACTGTCAACCTGACCACGACAGAACCAACCATCCTCTTTGTGCTCAACCAGGAGAACTTCCGGTCGCTGATCTCAGAGGAACCCGAGCTGTCGCTGACCCTCAACCAGCTGCTGGCGGAGCAGCTCATCAATGCGTATGATCAGGTGGGCATTCAGCTCTTTGAGCTGGCAGATGTGACCTGCCCAGAATCGCTGCTCGCTCAGTTTCCACGACAGCTCGTGCTGTTGCATCGAGTCCTGCCCATCGAACAGAAAGGCCGCGTGCTGCGGCTGGCGATGGTGAACCCCGGGGATCTCATCGCCCATGACGACGTAAAACGCCACCTGCGAGATGTCACGCTCCAGCCGGTTCTGATCAGTGAGTCCGACTTTGAGGCCCATGTGGACCGGTTTTTTCCAGGCGCTCTTCAGCAGCTCAAGGCTCGCAATCCCATTCGTCCGCCGAGCCCGGCAGGAACAGTGCCCCCACCTGCTTCCCCCACTGCTGCGCCCGCCCCCACAACACCAGCTTCGTCGGTCAGCACGTCGCATCCCTCACCGCTACTCGGGGATGATGACCTCTTGCAGCTCGATGAGGCGCTGGGCACCACAGCGGAGGAAAAAGGGGCAACCCTCACCGATCTGGAGGCAGAGATCGCAGCAGGCCCCATCATCAAGCTGGCAAACTCGGTGCTGGTACAGGCACTTAAACGTGGGGCGTCCGACGTCCACATCGAACCTCAGTCTCAAGGGCTGGTGGTACGGTATCGCATCGATGGCAACCTCCAGGTGATTCAGGTACTCCCCCCTCGGCTGAGCAGTGCCCTGGTCTCGCGCTACAAGATCTTGTCTAACTTGGACATCACGGAGCGACGGGTGCCGCAGGATGGCCGTATTTCCTCCGCCTATCAAGGCCGGCGCATCGACTTTCGTGTCTCCACGGTGCCGGGCAAATATGGAGAAAAGATCTGTCTTCGTATCTTGGATAACTCTCTGTCTAGCATCCACCTGGAGAAGCTGATCCTCCATCCGGAGACCTATAACCGTTTTCGCCAGCTCATCGATCTGCCTCACGGCATCATCTTTGTGACCGGTCCAACCGGCTCTGGCAAAACCACCACCCTCTACAGCGCCCTGGGAGAGATCAATACACCCGACATCAACATCTCCACCGCAGAGGATCCCATCGAGTACGACATGGCAGGCATCACCCAGGTGCAGGTTCAACGAGCGGTGGGGGTGGACTTTGCCCGGATTCTGCGCGCCTTCCTCCGCCAAGACCCCGACGTGATTCTGGTGGGAGAGACACGCGACAGTGAGACAGCAAAAACGGCGGTGG
Source organism: Myxococcota bacterium (assembly GCA_046075485.1). Classification (GTDB taxonomy): domain Bacteria; phylum Myxococcota_A; class UBA796; order JAJRTE01; family JBJTQF01; genus JBJTQF01. Next base: position 11,383 of record JBJTQF010000276.1, read on the forward strand.
AGGCAGCCCTCACAGGGCACTTGGTCTTTACAACGCTGCATACAAACTCAGCAGCCGCTTCGTTTCCGCGTCTGGAGGAAATGGGGGTGGAGCCCTTCATGGTCGGATGCGCTACGGTGGGGGTGGTGGCTCAACGGCTGGCCCGGCGTCTATGCCCCGACTGCAAGATCTCAGATACGCCTCCTCGGCATATGCTGGATTTTCTCGGCTTTGGAGATGATGAGGTCTCCACGGTGATGAAGGCGGTCGGCTGCCCCAAGTGTAATCACCAGGGCTTTCGTGGACGTGTGGGGGTGTACGAGGTGATGGTGATGAACGATGAGCTCAGGCCCCTGGTGGCGAAACGCCGCCCCATCGAGGAGCTGGAGGCCGCTGCGGTGCAACAAGGCATGCTCACCCTGGCCGGTTATGGGCGCTGGCTGATTCGGAATGGACTGACAACCCTAGAGGAAGTCCTGCGGGTGGTGGCGATGGAGTGACACTCCCCGGGCATGCACGAGAAGTGATGCGCCAGCCTCAGCTTTGAGCCGTCCGACGACGCAGGAAAAGTGCCACCGCAAGGCCGAGCATGCCCAATGTTCCCGGCCAGACCGGGACGGAGCGCGGAGCCAACGAACATCCACTCTCGGCTTGGGCACACTCAGGGGCCTGAGCATTTTCAGCCAGCCCACACTCCGGCTGAGCAGAAGCAGAAGCAGATGCAGAAGCAGAAGCAGAACGAGCCACCGGCAGGCTCAGAGGCTCTCGTGCCGCAAAAACCCCTTCTTCGTCGTAGTTGCCGGTGTTTTGCGGATCGTGGCGGAAGACCGGCCACTCCAAGCCGCCCACGCCCTGCGTATTCCAGGCAAAAACATAACCTTCTCGGGTGGTGGCCACCACTTCGTTTTTGCCGTCACCGTCGATATCGCCCACCACGGGAGAGGCAATCAACCACCCACCGGTGAACTTGGGCCAGCCCGCAGGCTCCGAGCCATCCTGCTTGAAGGCGTGCAGCACGTAGCCGCTGGTGCCCACAATCATCTCAGGTAAACCGTCGCCGCTGATGTCGGCTGCCGCAGGGGCGTTGAAGAAGCTGATGTCTTCGGTAAGCTGAGGGAAGGCGTCGAGCATCTTGCCGGTGCGGGCTTTCCACACGGTGGCCAGGTGGTCAAACTTCATATAACGAGACAACCCCAGGGAGATGAAGAAGCGCAGGCCCGAACCTCCCGCCATCACCTCCAGGTCTCCAGCGCCATCAAAGTCGGCAAAGGCGGCATTGTTCACCACCGTAAAGAAGACGTTCTCGTCGGAGGGTGTGCTCTTGCCCATATCCGGCTTACGGACGCCAAACTTGAAGGCTTCGGTGCCGTCGCCGTTGACCAGCTTGGGCTGAGAGCCCACACCGCTGAGGAAAACCTCCAGATCCCCGTCCCGGTCGATGTCGGCCAGGGAGGGGCTGGGGGTCACACCTTCACCAATATAGTTGATGACGCCAGAGAGTACGCCCACGATGGCCACCGGCCAACCTGGAACAATCGGCCCTCCCGAATAGAGGTTGCCCGTTCCCTGCACGGCATAGGCAAATCCCACATAAGATTTGTCGTTGCTGTACTCGTTGGTGCCCACCACAATCTCGGCATCACCGTCTCCGTCCAGATCGCCGACGGCGGGAGATGAGACAATTCGGCCTGCCACGGTCAAGGTGCCGGTGGAGCCATCGGGATTCTCAACCACCACCGGGAACCCGGCCTGACGTGCGCCATTAAATCGCCAGACGTAGATCTTCTGATCCATCGAGGCTTGGATGATCTCCAGCTTACCGTCCCGATCCAGGTCGTAGAGCACGGTGGCGGAGAACATCCCCGGATCCAGCCAGATCTGAGGGCTGGTATCGGGATCGTCCACCGGATCACGCGCCACGGGGAAACCACTCTTGAGCTTGCCGGTGGCATCCCAGGCATACACGTAACCCTGGAGGGTGGCGGCGACCACTTCGGGAATGCCGTCTCCTTCGAGATCACCCACCGCTGCGGTGCCCACAGTGCCCTGGCGGGTATCACTCGACACCCCCCCGGTTTCGTAAGCGGTGCCACTCAGATGGTTTTCGGGATTGCTGGGATCTAATCCTGGCAAGCGGTTGGTCTGCACGGGCCAGCCGGTGAGCTCCACCCCCGTCGAACGGAATGCATGCACTTTCCCTTCGGAGGTGGCAAAGATGATCTCCTGCTTGCCGTCGCCGTCCAAATCAAACAGGACCGGGGAAGACTCCATCGAATACCCGAGGCGCAGCGGAAATCCACTCAGCAGCTCCGGCTCTTCGACCAGGTAGAAGTATTTGCGCTCTTCGGAGATGTTGCCCAAGTTGTCGGTGGCACGCACCCGTAAGGTAATGGCCCGACGGTTGATCTTGAGGCCCTTCTCTTCCAAGCTCTCGTTGGTGTCCAGCCGCTCGTGGTTGAGGGTGGCATCCAAAATGGCTTTGTCAATGCTTGACAAGCTGAAGGTTGCCAGGAGCCCCTGGGTGGGGGCCGTCAAGCCCGTCTTGTCGGTGATGGTATAAAAGGCGTCGTCGCGGGGATCGGCACCCGGTGCCCACGCCACGTTGTATCGATAGGAGCTGGCACGTTTGGCGGCCACTGTGCCCTGGATCTGAAGGGTGCTCATCACGCGCGGGTCGATATACTGAAACCAGCTTGGGGAGGTGATCACCACTTCTGGCGGGATGGTGCTGGCGGTCACTTTGGCAACGGCTTTGCCAGAGTTCACCCGGCCATAACCAAAAAACTGATCCCAGCCTGGATAGCTGGGGAAGTAGGGGCTGCCGCTGCGTCGGCTCTCTTTGACGTCGATGTCGTCGGTGTTCCGCAGGATGAGCTGGCGCACTTCCGCCGGAGAAAGATTGAAGCCCAGATCCCGCCCACGGGAGATCACCAATCCAGCCATGCCAGAGGTGGCCGCCGTCGAGCCAGTGGCGCATGCGTTGGAGGTGGCCACCGCATCCATTCTGGCACCAAAGTTGTTGCAGCCAAAAAAGCCCAGGGAGGTCTTGCCGGTCTCAAGGGAGATGGTCGGATAATATTTGATGGAGTGGACGTAGATGGCGTGGTCGTTTGCGCCCGGGTAGTTGTGGTGATACCCCAGCTCGTCACCGGCAGCGGCCACGATGGTCACGCCTCGGTCCCAGGCATATTGCATCGCCGCTTGAAGGGTGCTCGGGTTGGTCATGGAGCCCAGGGCCATGCCGATCACGTTTGCACCATGATCCACCGCGTAGATGATGCCTTCGGCGATCTTGTCACCTTCTCCCACGAAGGAGTCGGAGACCCGCACAGGCAATACGGAGCAGTTGGGGCAGTGTCCAATCACACTATCAGGATCGCCACCTTCTGCCGCCGCCTCTTCCATGACCGAGGTGCCATGATAAAAGTCGTTGGTGGTGTAGGGATCGTTGTCATTCCACAGGAAATCCCATCCAGCGATGTTGTCAATATATCCGTCGTTGTCTTCGTCTCGACCGTCTGAGAAGGCCACAATCAGGTCAGAAGGATCCAGCATACCATCCGCTTCGTCCACGCCGTCGGTGGCTTTCACGCGGGGATCTTTGGCGTAGTCGCGCACGTTTACCAAGCCATTTTTGTCACAGTCGTAGGCGGCGCAGGTCTTACCATCCGCGCCCACGGGCAGCGGGAGTTCACCCACATTCAGCAGCACTTTATTTGTCAGGGAGTCTTCACGCCACCGGATGCCACAGTCCAAAATGGCAATGGTCACGTCAAATCGACCGGTGGTCTTCTGCCACGCAACGGTGGTGGCGGAGCCAATGCCAATGGCCTGCTCTTCACGCCGATAGCGGCTCTTGAGCGCATCCGGCATATAGTTGATGTAGGCCCAAGAGTCTCCAGAGAGCTGGCCCGAGCTGTTGGTCAGGTCGGGTGGACACTCTGCCACGGAGCCATTGTTGCCACAGTTGGGATAGGTCGGCAGCGGCAAAACCGCTTGGGCCTGGGGAACGGTCAAACTTCCCAGGGCACAAACCAGCATCAAGCGGGTCAGTCTGCCGAGGGTGCGCGCGCATTCGGACATGCAAGACCTCCTGCCAAGTGTTCAGAGGATGTTGAGAAGGCAGCCACACGTTCGGCGCTCCAGACGCCGGGCCACCGGGCATTTCACATCGTAGCATCGGATCTCAAGAGGCTCTATCAATTGCGACTCGTCGGCCAGTTCTTGTCCGTTTCTCAGCAAAACCGGAGACATTCGTGGCAGAAATTGCCCTCATGAAGGTAGATGTGGGTTCGAGCCTCACACGCACGCACGCATGAGTACACGCACGCAGGAGCGCTCGTCAACACGCACGCATGTAAGCTGTCTCAATTGGATGGGATTGTTGACAGGATGGCGGGGCAGTTCATCGGAGGGGCTCGCTGAGGCGCGGCTCCTCAGCCACAAAATTCAGGTTCGAGGCTCGTCCAGCTCGGCACTGTGTCCCAGCGCTCGAATTGCCGCTTCCACCCGCTTCCGCTGCTGGGCAATCCGCACCCGATAGAAGGCAAAGATCAGCAGGCAGATCACATACCCTGAGAACAGATACTCGTAGTTGTTGCTCATGATTTCCTCGCGGGCCGGTGGTTACTCTTGCACCACATACTCAAATCCCAAATAACTGACGATGACGAAGACCGCGTCAAAGGTCAGCAAAAACTTGATCCAGAAATCCCACGAGGACGCATCGGTGGTCCCCAGGGTGGCGGAGAGGGCCTTCACCGCACTCATCAGGATCGGAGAGGCCAGCGGAATCAGCAGCACCGGCAAGAGGACTTCCTGATACCGCGACTGAACCGACATGGCCGCCAACAACGTCCCAATCGAACAGAACCCCAGGGATCCCAACACACTCACCAGGGCCAGCCGTCCCCAGATCGGCCCCAGCTCCACGCTGAAAAACAGTGCAAAGATGGCCACCAGAAATGCTTCGGTCAACAGCAAAAAGAGTAGGTTGGCCAGCATCTTGGCCAGAAAAAGCACGCCTCGATCCACCGGGGTCAAGAGCAGGCCGTATAAGCAGCCCTCCTCTTTCTCTCGAGCCAGGGAGCGGTTCAGGCCCAGGATCCCCGCAAACAAAAAGCTGGACCACAGAATACCGGGGGTCAGCAAGTTCATCTCTCGCACACCCGGCGGAAATGCAAAGTTGAACACCACCAGCTCAAGAATCCCAAACACCGCCAGCGCACTCAGCAGCTCTTTGGTCCGCCACTCCGCCCGAAGCTCCTTCAGCAACAATGCCCGCAATGCATTCATCGTGTGCCTCGCCGCTGCGCCGCATCAAGACGCTCCATATAGATGTCACGCAAGCTCGAGGGGGTCAGCTCCGCTGCGGGCGCATCAAAGACAAGCTGGCCTCCCGCCTGGATACAGACCCGACTGGCCAGCTCCAGGCCCTGCTCAAGATGATGGGTGGTCATCAAAAAAGTCCGCTCGCCATCCTTCAGGCCCCGCAAAAGGGAGGTCAATAGGGCAGAAGCATGCTGGTCTAACCCCGTGTATGGCTCGTCGAGCAGGATCAATCGAGGGCGATGCAAGATCGCACGGGCAATGGCCAGGCGCTGCGCCATGCCCTTCGAGAAGGTGGCCACCAGCCCATCGGCCCGCGAGCTCAGCTCCACCGCCGCCAGCACTTCTTCGACCCGTGCTTCAAGCTGAGGTACGTCGAAGAGCTGGCCGTAAAAGAAGAGATTCTCGCGCCCCGTAAGGTTTGGATACAAGAAGGTCTGGTGGGAAATCACGCCAAGCTGACGGCGCGTCTCAGGGCCAAGCTCGGCTAAGGGCACCCCCATCAGCCTGACCTCACCGCTGGTCGGACGCAAGAGCTGCGCCAAGATCCGAATAAAGGTGGTCTTGCCCGCCCCATTCGGACCAAAGAGGGCAATAAACTCCCCCTGCTGAACGGTCAAGTTTAAGCCCCGCAAAGCAAGCTGATGGCCGTATCGCTTGCGCAGGTCTCGCACTTCCAGAGCCATCGGTGACTGGGACATGGATCACCCCACGGTTGACCGCAGGGTCGCACCACAACTGCCGCAGAACTTGTCACCCGGCACAATCGGCGCTCCACACGCCGTACAGAACTTTAAGGGCTGAGCGGCCAGCGCAGGTAAACCTTCTCCCGCCGCTGGTGCTGCTGCTGGTGCTGCTGGTGCTGCCGGTGCTGCTAACGTGGCCACGTCACGCTCCGGCTCAACCGGAGAATTGCCTTCTGCCTCCGCCAGCTTCTTCATGGCTTCAATTGCCAGAGATCGATGACGATCACGCAGCACTTCATAGTCGGCTTGGGTCAACTTGTTGGTCTGAAAATCGTACTCCGCTTCTTTGACGGCGGCAAGCTGCCGCTCCCGCTCCCGCACCAGCTCTGCAATGGCCAGGGCTTTTTCAGAGATCGGGGCCTTCAGTGGGGTTTCATCTTTGCCACGCCGGAAAAGTGGCGCAAACACCGCCAACAACGTCCCCAAGATGATCACGCCCGCAATGCCATAACCCGGCACGTTTTGAGAGCTGGAGCCCTCCCCTTCGGCTCCCCCAATCTGGAAGGAGAGCCCTCCCCCTTGCGGCAGGGCACTGGCGGAATAACGCAGGAAGTTGGTGTCTTGGAGCTTGATCGGCTCACCTTTGGCAAGCTGCGGGCTGAGAATCGCTGGTCCATCCGGTCGCACAAAAACATCGACTTCTTTGACCGGCACAGGGAAACGACGGCGAAGCACTTTGCTCACGTCTCGGCCCAGGGTATAGCTGAAGACAACTTGGGTCACACCGGGATACAAGGGGCCGGTAATCGCCACGGCTTTCTCACTCATGGCCACTTGGCTGGGCAGGAGCCCCTGCAAGACCTCCAGCTCGCTATAACCCGCCGGAATGTCCAAGCTCAAGGTGGTGGTGGATTCTTCTCCGCCGACCAGGGTTAACTCACCGGGGTTGTTGAAGGCAATCACCTCGGTGATGCGCACGGCACCGCTGGCAGCATCGGACTCCACAATAAAATGCTGACTGTCCAGCTCCAGTGGGCCCGGAGCAAAGGTCGAGCCAAACACCTTCACGTCGGCGCTGAGGGTGGTCGAACCACCGGCAAAGCTGGCACTCTCTCCCAGATACACCGCACTCTGATACATCACACTGATGATGTATTTGAGGGTCGGACGGGTGGGCAGGGTGTCAAATCGGAAGGAACCATCCGGCCCCGAGAGGGTCCGCCACTCACCCAGCCGATCTTGGTTCTCAAAGGCAAAGAGACGCACCTCAAAGTCTTCTAAGGTGGGTGGCGGAGGGCCCTGGGGCTCGAGCTTGCCAGTCAAGACACCGTCACCGATTGGGGTGGGCTTGGCTTCAGGCTTCTGAAGGGGAACGGCGCCCGAGCTGTGCGGATTGGCAACACCCGGAATGGCGGGGCCAACGCCTGGGTCACTCGGCGGTGCGGCACTCGCCGGAGTCATCGGAGGGGCACTGCCCTCTTGAGCCCACAAGGGAGTCATCAGGGTCAGCAGACACAGAAGGACAGTACCACGGAAAAATGGAAGGCTCATGAAAAGGTTCTCATCGGGGCTAGGCGGTGGCTGGGACTTGACCAGATTCGAGGGCGGCATCCAGGGCCATCGCTCGCCGCTCGGCGGGGGTCGGCCACATGGCCACCACAGCACCAAAGGATAGCAAAAATCCTCCAAACCAGATCCAGGACACCAGCGGATTCAGGTGGAGCTTGAGCACGGCGGTGCCATCTTTATCCACCGAGACCGGAAACACGTAGAGGTCGTCCAAGAAGGTGGCCCGAATGGACACCTCGGTCGTCGGCTGCTCTTCTCGGTAATAAAAACGCTTCTCAGGACCATAGGCCCCCACAAACTGACCTCGCTCGTACACGTCGAGGCGGAGCTGCATGCCCGCGTAGGTGGGGCGGGAGGTGTCGATCTGATCGACGTAGACCAGGGTATAACGTCCAAGCTCCACGGCTTGGCCGGGTTTGATCACCTGCTGGGCTTCCTGATTGAAGGCCGTTCCTGCAATGCCTGCGTAAATGGCCACAACCGCCAGATGTATCACATAACCACCATACCGTTGGCCATTGCGCAAGGTCGCAGTGACCAGTGCCGTTGCCGCGCCCTCCCCGTGCTGATGCATGCGGGTGCGAGCGGCTTTGGCAAACTCCACGACAATGGTGGCGGTCACAAATCCACACAGGAACATGGTCAAGGTCGCATACTGATGGGGGATCAGCTTGAGATCCAAAAATCCAAGTCCATAACCCAGTGCTGAAAAGGCAAGGGCGGTCCCTACGCCAGACAGCATCGGAATGGTGAAGTTTTTCTTCAGGTTCTCCGCTGAGGCACGCCGCCAGGCAATCACGGGGCCCACGCCGGTCAAGAAGAGCAGGCCCAGGCCAATCGGAATGTTGAGCTTGTTAAAGTACGGGGCGCGGAAGGTGGTAGAGACTCCATTGATCAGCTTCGAGATGGGCTCGCCGAGGGTTCCGACCAGCACCACCAACAAGAAGGCAATAAAAAGCCAGTTGTTGAAGACAAAGCTGGCTTCTTTGCTCAAGGGGCTCTCGAGCTGGTTGATGCTGCGCAAGGACTTATAACGATAGATAAAGGGCACAAAAAAGTACACCAAGCACACCACTAAGAAGCCCAGGAAGTACCAGCCGAGGCTCGAGGCGGCAAACGAATGCACACTCTGAACAAAACCGGAGCGGGTCAAGAAGGTGCCCATCACACTCAAGAAGAAGGTCAGGAACACCAGCACCATGTTCCAGACGCGCATCATGTCACGCTTTTCCTGGATCATCACAGAGTGCAAGAAGGCGGTGGCGGTCAGCCAGGGCATCAAGGAGGCGTTCTCCACCGGATCCCAGGCCCAGTATCCACCCCAGCCCAGCTCCACGTAGGCCCACCAGCCCCCCAAGATGATGCCCGCCGAGAGAAAAGCCCAAGCGGTAATGGTCCAGCGCCGGGTGGTCCGAATCCAGGTATCGTCCAGCTTATTGGTAAACAAGGAGGCCATCGCAAAAGCAAAGGGCACGGCACAGCCCACATAACCCAGGTACAACATCGGCGGATGGATCACCATGCCCGGATTCTGAAGCTGAGGGTTGAGCCCTCGCCCATCCACCGGCACAAAACCCGGTGATGCGGCAAAGGGATTGGCCAAGGCGGCTTGAATCAGCAGGAAAAACACCTGGATGCCCATCATGGTGAGCAGCACGTAAGGCATAAGCTGGCGGTTTTTATCCCGATTCAGGTACACCAAGAGGGCCGTATAGCCTCCTAAGATCAAGGACCAGAAGGTCAAGGAGCCCTCCATCCCAGACCACAAGGCGGTGGCAGCATACACACGCGGGAGCACGCGGCTGGAGTGGCCCGCCACGTATTTGAGGCTAAAATCATCGTTGACGAAGGCCATCATGATGGCCAAACACATCAAGGCAATCAGGCCAAAACTGGCGTAAGCAGCACGTTCGGCGGATGCCATCAGCGCAGGACGCATCTGTCGGGCGCTCAACAATGCCGCGACGCCAGAATAAATCGAGATGATCAGGGTAAAGATCAGGAGTGTGGTCCCAAGTTCATGCATAGAGGCTCCGGTGCGGGTCGCGCTGAGTGGGCGATAAGGCGATCAGGTGGCCTTCTTTTCGGCTGCTTGTTGTTCGGCGGCCTCATATTTGGTCGGACACTTCGCAAAGAGCTGCTGCGCTTCAAACTGTCCCGTCTGGGTCAGGTGGCCTTCAATCACCACAATGGCGTCGTCTTTAAACAGGTCGGAGACGTCTAAGCGATTGAGCACCACCGGAAGCTGGCTGGTGCCATCGGTCATCACAAACGCAATCCGACCATTCGGAACGTCTCGCTGAATGGAGCCCTGCACCACCGTACCGTTGAGACGTAAGCCCGTGTCCAGATCGGCTTTACCGTCCTTGAGGGCGGTGTTGAGCTCCCCCAAGGTGTGGTAATACTGAAAGGCTCCGACCCCTTCGTCTACCACTGAGTAGAAAAAGCCGCCGAAGATCAAGACGATCAGGCCGCCTCCTACCAACATTTTCACTTGATTTGTCATAACGATCTCCACGGGTAACGAAGTCCAGCGGGCTTTTCGAGTCTGCGCCCATTTTAAGCGAATATGCTCTGAAATATACGAAGGGGCCTCGAGCCTGTCAACTGATCCACTTCCCTCCGTCGAACGATCTGCAACTTAATTGCAACTCGTTTGGTTACAGGTTGGAAGTGCTCAACCGCCTCTGTTTCTGAGACCTTTTTGCCAGCCGTCGTCCAGCCTGTGATGACCGTCTTGGCACCGATTTCTACTCGCGCCTCACCCGTCTGGGTGGAGGTGCTTGCCGAGGCTGCTGTAGCTTCCGAAAGTGCTCGATTACCGGCTCTCGCCAGTTGACACCCAGCAGCACCGGTGAAGGATCCATGCGCTTAAAGGGCAGATTATTGCCACCCGCATACAAGTAGTCGGTGGTCAGCACGCCGTAGGTCTGCTGTTCGTCTAGGGGGGTGCCGTCGGGCAGCTCGATACGGGTCACCACGCGCCGCTCGCCTTCATAACGCACCACCATTCGTCCGCCGCCCAGGATGGTTGAGGTGTCCGACAAGGCTTCTCGAAGTTGCGCCGCCGTCAGATGCACCATCACGATGTCGTTTGCAAAGGGCAGGAGGTTAAAAATATCGCGTAAGGTCACGGGGCCAGGCTCAAGATTCTGCCGCAGGCCGCCCAGGTTGGTCACAGAGAGCTGCGCCTGAGGAAACATCTCCAGCCAGCTATCGGCCACCAGCTCCCCCACCGGCGAGCGGTCGAGGTTCCCCACCGGGATCAGCTCGGCCACTTCGCCCACTTTTTCGCCCATGCGCGCTTCGACGGCTTGAGTGGCCGACTTCACCACCGCTGCCACGCCCGGATGGGGGGCATAGAGCGGAGCGTCGGTCTTCGACTCCAAGGGGACAATCTCTGCGTTGTGCATCAACAAGTTCTGGCGATCAAAGAGCAGGTCGATGCGCCCATACGCACGCGCGTGCGCACCCGGGTTAAGCAAGATCACATCGTCGGCATCGGTGAGAGGATCCCGCTCGAGCACCTCCAGCTCTCGCCGGTGAGAGTGTCCCCCAATCCACACCCGAATCGGCAGGTCGGTGATGGCTTCAGCGGTGGGCTTCAAACGAGGCACCGGCTCATGGGCCAGCACCACCAGCACCTGAGCACCTTGTTGCATGAGCAAGCGGGCTTGCGCTCTCACCTGGGGTTCGTAGTTGATGAACTCCAGCCCGGCCACATACTTCGAGAAGGTCGTCTGCGGGGTCTCAAGGGTCGAGAGCCCAATCACGCCCACTTTTAGCCCCTGTGCGTCCACCAACATCGAGGGTTTACAAAAGTTGACCTCGGTGCCCCCTTCACGCGCGCGCACGTTCGAGGAAAGCAGCGGAAATCGGGCCAGCCCCGCATTTCGCCGCAGAATCTCGATGCCAAAATCAAACTCGTGATTGCCAAGTGCCGCCCCGTCGTAACCCATGAGGTTAAAGACGTCGATCACCGGCCTGCCTTCGGCCAGGGTAGACTCGGGAGTGCCCGTCCACATATCACCCGCGTCGAGGATCAAAAAAGGACGAGGCCGCTGCTGGGCGAGCAGATCCAGATCGTAACCTTCACGCACTTTCCAAGCGGTGGCGAGCTCGCCAAGCCCTCCGAGCAGGTCGTTGGTCTTACGCGGATTAAAGGGGGAGAGCCAGCCATGCACGTCGGAGGTGATCAGCAGCTTGACCCGATGCAGCTCCGGTGTCGTCGGTGCCGGGGAGCGGCCCACACAGCCCACATTCAGCGCCAAAAGCAGCAGGGAGACGCTCAAGCGGCTCCGGGGATGGGATGGGTAGGGTTCAGATTTCCGACCAAATGAAAACGTATGCAATCTGAGCTCCCCTCTCTGATGTATGAGCCTATGGCTCCGTGCTGCGATGTGTGCGGGCTGAGAGACCCTACGGTTGGTCAAAAATTGCCCGATTTTAGCCGAGGGGGTAGAGGGTTTCAAGATCAGCCCATCCCGGCCCCCTTTTTTCTGTCGTCTCGCGCATGGGGAGGGCTCCGCTGAGGACTCTGGCCGGTGCAGACGCCGACACCGGAGCGGAGTGCCTTGCCATCCATCCCCCCCACGCTGCGTTTTCATCGTCCGACGCGGTGAAAGTCGGCCCTCCCCCTTGTCACGGAGGACTCTGGCGCTCACATTGTGCCTAAAAAGAGTGCGCCTGCCTGCCTTCATCAAGGTATTTGAGGCTCACAACAGGGAGTGAATACGATCATGTCGTCGTCTCGTGATTTCTATCAGATCCTGGGTGTTTCCCGTTCCGCCTCTCAAGATGAGATCAAGAAGGCGTATCGGACGTTGGCCAAGAAGTTCCATCCTGACGTGAACCCCGGAGACAAACAAGCGGAAGCCCGCTTCAAAGAGATCAACGTTGCAAATGATGTGCTGTGCGACCCCGAACAACGAAAGCTCTACGACGAGTTTGGCGAAGAAGTGTTGCGACCCGGCTTCGATGCCAATCAAGCCCGTGCTTTCCGACAGTACTCCGGGGGCTTTGGTGGCCGTGGGGGGGCTCCGGGCGGAGGCTTCGGCGGCTTCGAGGATATGTTCTCTCGCATGGGTGGTGCTCAAGGACGGAGCAGCGCAGGCGGATTTGGTGGCATGGAGGATCTCTTCGGCGGGATCTTCGGCGGTGGTGGCGGTGGTCGAGGCATGCGGGCGGCACGCGGTCGCGATGCTGAGGGTGAAGTGGAGATCGACTTCATGGAAGCCCTCCGAGGCACGGAGCGGGTGATCCAGACGTCCACCGGCGAAACCCGGGTGCGCATTCCCCCCGGCGCGATGGATCAGAGTAAGGTCCGAGCGCGTGGTCACGGAGGCCCCGGCGTGAATGGCGGCCCCGCTGGAGATCTCCTCCTGACCGTCCGGGTGAAACCTCATCCCATCTTGCGCCGAGAAGGTGATACCGTCGAGCTGGATCTGCCTCTCACGGTGGTGGAGGCGTGGCGAGGTGGAAAGGTCCAAGTGCCCACCCCCGACGGTAATGTGAACATGACCATCCCCGCTCGTACTCAGACGGGAGCGCGCCTGCGCCTGCGTGGGCGAGGCCCTCACCTCAAAGGCGGAGAACGTGGCGATATGTATGTGGTGATCAAGGTGGTGATGCCGGATGGGGATGCCGAAGGGCTCGATGCGGCAATGTCCGCCCTCGAGGGTGCCTACAAAAAAGATGTGCGGGAAAACCTCAAGCTCTGAGTGCCGCACGTTTCACCGCTGAGGGTGCCCTGCCGATACACCCTTGGCCATGCTTCTACCTCAGCGCAGCGCCTGTCACACAAACAGGCGACGACACACTTGACGATACGCCGCGCGGATGGAGGCTTCCGCCGGATGTTGCCCCTCCTCGATGCGCCACTGGCCCCCCACGCAGACATCCCGGATACAGGCGTTAGATCCGGCCACCCACAGCAGCTCGGGCAGCTCCTCCAGACGGGCCCCTTCCAGCTCGAGGGCATTTCGATCCACCGTAAAGGCATCGGCCAGCCGCCCCACCTCAAACCGACCCACCGGCTGAGAGATGGCATCCGCTCCGTGTTCGGTGGCCATACGCCACAACAACGGGCCCACGGTCAGACTTTGACTGCTCGGCTCTTCGGCCAGCAGCACATTTCGACGATGCTGACGCAGCCGCTCGTGACCTTCCAGACAGCGCATCTCCTCAAAAAAGTCGAGCTGCACATGGGAGTCGGAGCCCAGGCTCAAGGAGATGCCAAGCTGATCCAGCCGGGAGGCTTCACAGATGCCATCCCCCAGATCCCGCTCGGTGGTGGGACATACGCTCACCTGCGCGCGCGCTTCTCGCAAGGCCGCTTTTTCAGCCGCTGAGACGTGGGTGGCATGCACCAGGACCGTACTTTCATCGAGGAACGCCTGCCGCGCCAGCAGGAGCACCGGCGGCACCCCGGTTGCACTCACCGATTGCCGCACCTCCGCCAGTTGTTCATTGGCATGGATGTGTATCGGCATCCGCTGCTGACGCGCAAACTGTTTGAGCGGCTTTAGCCAACGCTCCGGTACTGCTCGCACACTGTGAACGGCCATCGCCACCTGAGCCCCACTCCAGCGCCCCGCTTTCACCTGAGCACTCAAGGACTCCACCTGAGCCATAAAGGTCTCCGGATCAGGCGAGACAAACCGACACTGCTCCGGCTTAGCCGGTTGCCCAAAACCGCTGGTATGGTACGCCACCGGCATCAGCGTCACGCGCAGGCCCACCGCTTCCCCCGCACTCAGCACCTGATGGGCCAAGAGATTCCGCTCGTCGTAAGGGTGTCCATTCCGATCATGGTGGAGATAATGAAACTCCGCCACCGAAGTAATGCCTGCTTTGAGCATCTCCAAGTAACACAGGGCGGAGACCGCTTGCACTTCTTCCGGCAGCAGCTCATTGGCCACCCGATACATCTGCTCCCGCCAGCTCCAGAAATCGGCCCGACGGTCGTGGGAGGGAACCGCCGAAGTCCGCCCTCGAATCAGCCGCTGAAAGGCGTGTGAGTGGGTGTTCACAAACCCCGGAAAGAGCACTTTGCCTGCTTTATGAACGTGTGGCAGCCCTTGAAGCTGTCCCAGCGGGGCGATCAACACAATGCGCCCGCGTGCGTCGAGGGCCAAGCCGAGTTGTTCCTGGATCCGCCCTTCCAGATAGATGCCGTCGGCGGAGATGACACTGGTGGCCAAGCCGGTACTCTGCGCGTGCATGCCTTCCTCCCAGAAAAGACGATAGATCCCCTGCACAACCCTCCACCGTTCAGCGCGCTTCAGGCGAGGGAGTGTTTCGAGGTGTGATGAGCTGTCGTCCGTTGGCGCTTAAAGCTGAGTTGTCTGCTGGGGTATTGTGTACGTTGGCAAGTGCGACGTGCAACCCGCCTGCAAAAAAACAACCGACTGATCCGGATGCCACGACCGCCCTGTCCGGTATCATAGCATCGGGACTCGTCTGGGTTGAGCGAGAAAACGGCTGTAAGGTCAGAATTTTTCGGTTGCACTGGCTGCCGGTGCGCAGGAGTCGGCGATAAATGCTCCCCGTATACGCTCCAGCGCCTATGCTTCAGGTGCGTGTGAAGCACGCTCACGCGGGCGCGCTCAGGGAAAGATGAAGAGGCGTGGAAGTACAGAGGTGAAGGCAGGCACGAGGGCACCCGTCTAACCTCACCAGAGGGAATAACCACCGTCGGCGATCAAGGTTTGGCCCACAATCCAGCCTCCTGCGTCGCTGCACAAAAAGGTGACCACGTTGGCCAGATCTTCTGGCTTGCCCAAGCGATGTTGTGGGCACAACTTCAGGTAGCGCTCTTTCTGCTCCTGGATGGAGTCACCCAGATAGTCGAGGGTCTCGGTCTCGATCATGCCTCCTGACACACAGTTGACCACAATGCCCTGGGCTGCAAACTCCACGGCCATCGAGCGGGTTAAGCTCTCGACGGCGGCTTTGGAGGCACCAATGGCCACGTACCCCGGCAGATAACGATGGGATCCCAAGCTGGAGAGGTTGATGATTCTTCCCCAGCCAGAATTCATCAGCGGTACGGCGAGCTGAGAGGCCACCAGGACCGAGCGCACACAGGTCTCGAGGGTCAGATCCCACTGGTTGGGGCGCATCTGCATCACCGGGCGCGCACTGCCCATCGCGGCGTTGTTGACCAGGATGTCCAGCCGTCCCACCTGCTCTTTGATGCCGTCAAACATGGCCTTCAGGTCGTCGTAACGGCGGACATCCCCTTTAAAGGTCCAGCAACGACGGCCCAGAGCACGGATCTCTTCTGCCAGGGACTCGGCCTGCTGAGCACTGGAGCGATAGTGGATCACCACATCGGCTCCTTCTTGGGCCAGGGCCCAAGCAATGGCGCGGCCAATGCCACGAGAGCTGCCGGTCACCAGGGCAATACGTCCTTCGAGCTTCATGGGGTCTCTCCTTTGCAGACAGAGGTGGGAGGCATTACGGATAGGTCTCGGCGACGCTCAGGATCTCCACCGGGCAAAAGTGGATAAAGTCGCAGGAGGCCATGTGGTAGGTGATACCTTCGTGAGGGCCAAGCACCGTATATCGTTCGCAGCCTTCGCCGTGCAAGTGGCCATGAATGACCTGCTGGACGGCATATTTCTGGAGCAGCTCCACAAACGCACCGGGCTGACGCCGGGAGTTAAAAGGCGGATAATGCAGCATACACAGCCGCACTTCCGCATCTCCGAGGGCTTGGAGGGCTTCTTCTAAAAAACGCAGCTCTTTGTCGTAGATCTTCTGATCTTCGGGGGTAAACCACTCGTCACCCGGCATCACCCAGGCGCGTGTTGCGGCAATTCCCACCTTGCCAAAACGCACCGTGCGACCATGCAAAAACCGCGACCGCTTCAGCTCTGGAAAGGTAATGTCCCGCTTTTTGTTGGGCCACCAGTAATCATGGTTGCCTTTGGTGAAGAGCTTATGCCCCGGACGTGCATCCAGCATTTCAAGATCCGGCATGGCATCCACCAGCTTGATGGCCCAGGAGATATCCCCCGGCACCAGCACCAGATCGTCGTCGCCCACCACCCGATCCCAGTGCGCACAAAGCTGCGCTGCGTGGTCTTCCCAGTGGGCTCCAAAAATATCCATCGGCTTTGACACAACACTCGAGAGGTGGGGATCGGAGAGGGCAAAAATCTTCATGCGAGGGCTTACTCTTTGAGGAAACGGAAGACGGTGTTGCCAATGCTGACGTTTTCTCCGCCGATCAGCTCACGACGGCTGATCAGCTCACCATCGACCAAGGTGCCGTTGCTCGAGGTGTTGTCTTCAATAAAGAAGGTGTCATTCTCTTTGAGAATCCGGCAGTGGAAACGAGACACCTTAATATCGTTGAGGATCTGAATGTCGTTCTCACGACCACGCCCGAGTGAGACCATGTCGCCCAAGAGGGGAATCCGCTCTTCCCGCTCGGTGCCTTCTCCCCGCAGCAAGATGGCATGGGCACGAGGGCTTCCTGCCTCTTCTTCACGGGGGGTTGGCATCACGTCCGAAGCAGCACTCAGGGACTCGGAGGGCATCAGCTCTTCAGGAGGCTGAGCCATACGCTCGGAGAGGCGCTGCATCTCTTCTTGGAGCTGCCCCACATCGGTGTCGATGGTGAAGTTCTCTAGGAGGTCGTTCATGTCGCCGCTGTCGTCGTCATCGTCTCCTAAGATGGGGGAATCACCCGGCAGGACCGGAAACCAGATCACCCCACGCGGCTCTTTTTGCACCAGCTCGGCCACCTTCAGGTGCTCGGAGAGCAGGGCTTCGTCGGGATCGTCCCAGACCCGCGAGTTGTAGAAGAAGATGTCCACCGCTTCGGCAATGACCTTGTCGGCCCCCTTGCCTTTCAGATGCTGCTCAATCTGCTGAGCATAACGGCTCTTGAGCTTACGAGCGATCTCCCGAAGGGTATCGGTGGGCTCAAAAGGCAGGAGGGTTTTTTTGCCACGCGGGAAAATGCTGGAGCGGAGCAGAAGCTTATTGCCAGGATCGAGCCGCTCATTGAGGGCTTGATCCAAAAGCTCCAGAATGTCGAGTGCATCCAAAGGGGCCACGTCATGACGGGCCTTCTGGAGCAGCTCTTCCAGATCGGCGGTGACCAAGCCCACTGCGGCCATTTCTTCGATGCGAACGGAGAGCGCTTTACACTGCTCCGCAAGAAAGGCTGAGAGGGTGACATCCACCAGGTCATGGACAAACAGCAGGGACTCCACAAAGTCACGGGTTCGCCGGGCACGCCAGGCTTCATCCGCTGCGGCAAGTTGAAGACGGATACTTTTTAGTGTCTCCATGACATCAGATCCAGATAGAAGGGATCGATATGAAGAGCCCCAAGACGGGAATGTTGGCCCCTCACGGCTGGCTTTGCCACCTTATCATCGGTGAGACATCGCCGTCAATTGATTCTCTGCATATACGCTAGCTTGTTTATGGGACGAGATCTCTAAATCTCGTAGTGAGGGCAGTGAAGCTCGCGATATCCCTTCGGCTCAAGCTGAAGGGTGACGTGGCGGAGCCCAAACCGCTCCTGAAGCACCAAGCGTAAGGCTCTCAGCACTTCCCCCCCCTGCTCCAAGTGCTCGATCACCACATGCCCAATCAAGGCGTCCAGCCGGGAGGAAATGCTCCAGACATGCAAGTCGTGAACTTCGACCACCCCCGGAACTTGACTCATGGCCAGGCGCACTTCGTCTACATTAATATAGCCGGGCGCACTCTCCATTAATACGGAGACCGAGTCTCTCAACAAGCCCCAAGAGGACTGGATCACCAGCAATCCGATCAGCACACTGACCGCCGGATCAACCCAGCGCCAGCCCAAGAAATAGATCAGCAGTCCCGCCAGCAAGGCCCCCACACTCCCGAGGGCGTCGGCCATCACATGCAACCACGCTCCCCGAATGTTTAAGCTGTGCTCTTTGCTCTGCCCCAACAGATAGAGCCCCACCAAGTTCATGACGAGCCCACCGGCGGCAATCACACTCATGCCCAGTCCCTTGACTTCGGGCGGGTTGTGGAAACGCTCCCAGGCTTCGTAAAAAATGAAAAAAGAGAGCCCCACCAACGTCGAGCCGTTGATCAAAGCCGCCAGGATCTCCGAGCGGTGAAACCCAAAGGTCAGCTTCGAGGAGGGTGGCCGCGTGCTCAACCACAAGGCAAACAGGCTCAACCCCAGGGATGCCACGTCCGAGAGCATGTGAGCGGAGTCCGCCAGCAACGCCAGGGAGTTGGTCAGGATCCCCCCCACCACCTCCGCCACCATATACGCAGCGGTGATGATCAGGGTCAGACGCAGGCGCTTCCGGGCGAGTGACGTATCGGTCGGCGGCATCAGATCGTCGTCGCGTGAGCCCGTCTCTCCCGACATCAAGCCGTGACCGTGGGTCTGCGGATGAGCATGCGGACGCCCCGCACTTCCCCCTTGACTGTGGCCATGACTGTGGCCATGACCGCCCTGACCATGTCCGTGTCCCAAGCCCATATTACCGATTTCCTCTCACCGCAAGGTTTGTGTCCTCAGCTCGGTCTTCGTCGTCATCCTCGTCGCCGTCAGGGTCGTCGCCGTCAGGGTCGTCATCGTCGTCGTCGCCGTCAGGGGCCAGCCCAGAGAGATCCACCGGCTCTTCCCGCAGGGCCTCGGTCAGCTCAAAGAGCCACTCGTCGAATGAATCGTGGGTCGGAGGACTGGCACCCTCGGGCTCGTTCCAATAGACCACCGGATATTCGCCCTCGTCCAAGCGGCCTCGGCAATCAAAGCAGTCTACGCCTTCGGGGGTTGGGGAAAAGGGCAGCAGGTAACGAGGCATTCCCTGCTCACGAAAGCGGCGGGTGGCAGCCACAAGCTGGAGCTCTTCAGGACAATCTGCGCCAAGTCCGAGCAATGTTTCCTCTTTAAACAGAATGGCCCCACTACAGAGCTTATGAAACCGCTGAAAGGAGCGAGGAAATTGCAAGCCCAGGGCCCGCTCTGCTTGGGCGATGACCTTAGAATCCGCCGGCGCAAAAAGCTGGTGGGATCCGGGTGGATCACGTTGAATAAGCTGCCAAAGCTCTGAAATCGCCATGCGAATAACTCCTTCGGGGTGGAGAGATCGATGAAGCTGCGGTTGACATGGTGTCTGATGTCTTATAGCCGCTTCGTGGGGGGTTGCCAAGTCTCAAGATGGGGTTCGCGTAGGACGGGAGACAGGAGATGGGAGCGGCAGCGGCTCGGATTAGGCTTCAGCACTCAGGGGTTGGAGGCCAAAGCCACCGCATTCGAAGAGACCCACTCCGCAGCACGGGCCGCATCTTGGAAACGTGCGGCTTTTGATGGCGCATTGAGGAAGACCATCAGCAGCTCACGACCGGCAGTGCGCACGCTCAAGGTCAGGCAATAACCGGCATCCGAGATGTATCCGGTCTTACCGGCGACCACGTCCAGCACCCCATACCGCGCCAAGCGGTTGGAGTTCACGTAGGCCAGCTTCCGCCCACTGTTGAGCACCGTGGCATCAAATCCCGGCATCTGATCGATCTGATGGATCAACGGATACCGTGCGGCAGCGGCCACCATCCGGGCGACGTCGTTGGCCGTCGAGGTGTTGTTGGCATCCAACCCAGACGCATCAAAAAAGATCGAGTGGCTCATGCCCAAATCCTGAGCCTTCCGATTCATCATGCCCACAAACTCCGCACGGCTCAGCCCGGTTGAGCGTGCCAGGGCCTCCACCGCCGGATTTTCACTGGCCAAAAGGCCCGCCTGGAGCAGATCTCGCACCGTCAGCTTCCATCCCGCCTGCAAGCGCGTGTGTGCGGGACGAGCGCCTCGGCGATCCTCCGGCAGAATTTCTACAATTTCGTTGAGATCTGGCGCCATGTCGAGGTATACCATCATCGACATCAGCTTGCTCAGGCTTGCGATGGAGCGGGGTGTTTCGGCATCCCGGGCCATCAGCGTCTCGTGGGTCGCCGCGTCAATCACCACATAACTTCGGCTGGTCATCAGCGGAGTGCCCTTTTTATGGGTCGGCTCGCTGAACTCCGGCACTTTGACCGCTTCGAGCGGCTGCGTGCTGCTGTTCTGCTCTACTTCCAGGGTCGAGCGTAGCGCCCAGAGGGTGCCGAGTGACGTCGTGGCCATGAACAGCAAGGCAACGACCCATTTCCAGTTTATCAGGCGTGCAACCGAGCGGCCTGAAGGCAGGCGGGTCTGAAGCTGCTGCATGAGGTGGTTGCGCGGCCCTCGCTGGCCGGGCAGACGACTGCCAGGAGATGTATGCCCCTTCATCTCTTATGGCCTCCCGATCTGTCACTGAATGGTTTGAAAAAGAGTTAAAGTAAAACTTTAACGGTGTGCATCAAAAGCGGCGAACGGTCTGGAGAATAGCACAGCGTCAAATCTGTGACAATGATCTTTCTTCTTCTTTTTTTGCTTTCGCCTTGCTTTCTCCCTGAATTTATTAGACTTTCGCCTTGTCTTCTCCCAAGCACCTGCGCTGAAAACCTCCCCCTTTTCTGCATTTCTCTAACACTTCCAGCTTCTTTCCAGCTCCTGCGTAAGTCCTTCTCAGCCCTTGCTCAAGCACTTCTCGCGTTGGCCTCTGAAGTCTCCCTGTACTTCCCCCTCAAGCCTGTCTAAACTGTGTTTATGATCATGCAGGTGCCGTCTCAAAAACCCGACGGCTCGATCTTTTTAGAGAGGAGAGCGTGTCATGGCCCCCAACTTGATCCTCTACGCCGTGCCCGGCTTTTTGATCTTGATCGCCGTGGAGCTGATCTGGGCGCGTGCAAAGGGGCTCGAATATTATCGTTTTACCGATTCGATCAACGATCTGAGCATGGGGATCTCACAGCAGATCTTCGATGGGCTCAAGTTTTTGCTCGGCTTGGGCATGCTCACCTACGTCTATGAGCACCACCGGCTCACCGAGCTGCCCGCCAGCTCACCCTGGACTTGGATCGCGGCCTTTTTACTTTTCGATCTCTGTTATTATTGGCTTCATCGGATGTCACACACGCTCAACATCCTGTGGGCAGGACACGCGCCGCACCATCAGAGTGAGGAGTACAATCTCTCGGTGGCCCTCCGACAAGGTGCGTTTCAAGGCACGCTCACCCTGCCCTTTTATCTGCCCCTGCCCCTGCTGGGGTTTCCGCCCTTGGTGTTTGCGGTGGTCGGGCAGATCAATACGATCTACCAATTTTGGATCCATACCCGCTTGATCGGTCGCATGGGGTTCTTGGAGTCCTTTTTAAATACTCCCTCTCACCATCGGGTGCATCACGGTAAAAATCCACGCTATTTAGATCGAAATCATGCGGGGATGTTCATCATCTGGGACAAACTCTTTGGCACGTTTGTGCCAGAAGAAGAAGAGCCGGTGTACGGAACGGTTACGCCCCTGCGGAGCTGGAATCCGCTGTGGGGTCAAGTGCAATACCTGGTGCATCTCGCCCACGCTGGCTGGCGCTCGCCGCGCTGGTCGGATCTGATCAAGGTGTGGTTTATGCCGGTGGGCTGGACGCCGCAGCTCGGACAGCCCGATGTCAGCCAGATCGATCAGACCCCCACCTTTCGCCACAAATATGAGACCTCGGTGACAACACCCTGGCGGATCTATGTGCTGATCCAGTTTACGCTCAACTTTGCGGTGGCGGTCGCGTTCCTCATGTTTAAGTCCAAGCTGCCTCCCGCCGAAGTGCTGCTGCTGGCCGGGCTGATCTTCTGGAACCTCACCTCGGTAGGCGCACTGCTCGAAGGTCGTGCATGGGCGCTCCCGGTGGAGAGCTTACGGCTGGTGGTGCTCCCACTGGCGGTCTATTATTGGCTCGGGCCCCCCGTGGCGGCTGGACTGGCTGTGGTGCATGTGCTCTCTCTGGGGAGCCTGTGGGCTTGGCGGACCTCCCTCCAACATCCAGCAGGGCCCCTGCCCGACCCTGTGCTCCAGCCGCTGACCGTGTGACAAGGCACTGTGTTTGCTCTCTTGATTCTCTATGCCTGACGAGGACTTCTGCCTGTATGCACTCGCTCTCTTCAACGGACGCTGCGCCGATTTTGCCCACACCCTCCCCCGTTGCTCCGACGGATGATGCGCAGACCCCACCCGGGGAGCTCTCACCCGTGGATGCCTGTCGGATACGCCTGCCTGCCCTACTTGCACGGCTGGATCAGAGCCTGTTAGAACGCTCCACCCACGTGAGGCTGGCCCTGCTGGCCCTGCTCTCGGGACAACATGTGCTGCTGCTGGGGCCTCCCGGCACGGCCAAGAGCTTGCTGGCGCGGGCGATCTGCCGCTGCTTTCGAGGCACTCACTATTTTGAGTATCTGCTCACCCGCTTCACCCACCCGGATGAGCTGTTTGGTCCGGTCTCGGTGCCGGGGCTTA
The DNA here is from genome assembly GCA_046075485.1 of Myxococcota bacterium. Classification (GTDB taxonomy): domain Bacteria; phylum Myxococcota_A; class UBA796; order JAJRTE01; family JBJTQF01; genus JBJTQF01. Next base: position 34,328 of record JBJTQF010000276.1, read on the forward strand.
AGGAAGAGGACTTCCGCCGTCTCACCACCGGTTATCTGCCTCAAGCGCATGTGGCCTTTCTCGATGAGATCTTTAAAGCCAACAGTGCCATCTTAAACAGCCTGCTGACACTCTGTAACGAGCGGATCTTTCACCACGGGCGACATCGAGATGTGGTGCCACTGCTGGGCATGGTCGGGGCCAGCAATGAGCCTCCCGATCCCGAAGGAGGGCTGGGCGCACTCTTTGATCGCTTCTTGGTGCGGCTCAGTGTGATGCCCCTGGAGCTGGAGGCCAGCTTTCTCCAGGTCACGCTGGGAGAAGTCCAGCCTTTTGAGCCCCCGGCGGCGGATCAGCTCGAGCTGGCGTGGCTGCTCCCACTGCGACAGGCGGCAGCGCAGGTTCAAGCGTCGCCGGAAATACGCGGGGCGCTGGTGGCCCTTCGGCAGACCTTTCAGACCCACGGCATCGACGCCAGTGACCGACGCTGGCGTCAGGCGCTGGAGCTGCTCAAGCTGGCGGCCCTGACCTCGGGGCGAACAGAGCTTGCCTTGTGTGATCTGCTGCTGCTGGAGCATTGTTTTGGCGATCCGCTCACACAAGGGCCGGTGCTGGCGCAGAGCGTGCGGCAGGTGGTGGGAGCGTCGGTGCGCCCTCCGGTTGCACAAGATGCATTGGAGCAGGCATGGCGTCACTTGGCTCAGCCGCTCGAGCTCACCTCCCCCGATCAGCAGCGACGGGAACGGCTGGAGCAGGTGCGAGACGCGCAGCTTGCCTTGTCTCAGCAGGTGGAGCACTTTGAGTCACACCGGCAGGCGCTCCAGAGCATGGCGCAGGTGTCCCCCTGGTTGCCACCGCTTCCCCCGACGGTGCTGGCCGGATTTGTCACCGCTCAACGCCAGCTTCTGCTCGAGCAGCAGACGCTCACCCAGGCTCAGGGGCAGCTCGAGGCTTTTGATCCCACCCGCGAGAGCTTTAAGCTCCTGCTGGGCAAAGAAACAGGCTCCCGTTATGGCATGGGGCGCAAAAAAGCACTCTTCTGGACCCGCACGGCAGAAGACGGTCCCGGCGCGGAGCCTGAGAGCTGGCTCCCGTGGGGCGCGGATGGGCTGGCGCAGGATCCCCGGCTGGCCTTCGAAGAGCTGGCCCAAAAGCTCGAAGGGCTGAGCAAACGCGCGGGAGGGCTGCCGCTGGGAAGCTGGCATTCGTTTGTGCCGGTGATCACCCTCGACGCCACCGGACTCTACGCGCTGCTGCACCAGGATGAGCACGGCATCCAACGAGATGGGCTGGTACGCACCGCCTGTTATGAGGTCGAAGATCGCCTGCGCGTGCTCGAGGAGCAGCTCCGCCTGCACACGTTGATCAAAGATCAGCGGCTGGAGCAGGCCAATCCGAAGCTCTATTCGATCTATGAGCAGGTGCAGCTTCGTCGATGGGAGGAGCTCAACCCCGAGAAGCAGCTCAAGCCTCCGGCGCTGGAGGAAGTGACCCGGGCTTTTTCCGCTTGGCTGAAGCGGGTTCACGCGGTGGGACTGGCCAGCCCACCTCCTCCGCCGGCTCGCCCCAGCTTGAGAGAGTCCTCGGCGCTGACGCCCGAAAGACCGACGCCCGAAAGACCGACGCCCAATTCTCCGATCAAATCGGAACCGTTCTTGCCCAACATGGGGGAGCTCTTCCCTCCTACGCCGAGACGCTGAGCCATGTTGCCATCCTCCAGTGTCTTGGCTCAAGCCTTGCAGGAACATCCCGCCCTCACGGGCTTGCCACAGCACGCGCGCTTGCAGCCTTTTGCCTTGCCCGCCGCACAAACCCTGGCCTTGTGGCTCTTGGGGAGCCCGAGCCCTCAGCCGGATGCCCTCGGGGGTTTACTTTTGACCCTGGCGCTGCCGGAGCTGACGGCACTCACCCCCTTTTGTGCGGGACGCCCCCTTCAAGCGGCCCTCGCCGCAGGGTATTTTGTGGCGGAGAGCCTGCTGCGGGCCGAGCAGATGCTCATACCTCCTGCTAAGCCGGATTTTGAAGCCGAAACCAGCCCGGAGCTCCCTTCCGCTCACGCACTGGCAACATTTCAAGCAGAGCTGGAGACCCTGGCGGGGCGAACGTTGCCCCCTCATTTTCCACAGTTTTATCCGCCGACGATTCAGGAGCCGACCCAAACCGGAACATCGGATCAGACGGGTGCTCGTCCTCAACTGCTCACGCGGCCTCAAAATATCGCGCAGAGAGGGGCTCAGCTTGCCCAAGCCCTCGGGCTGGAGGCCCACGGCCAGCACACCCTTCAGCGGCTGCTCGAGGCGGAGGCTGGACTGGAAGTGCTCTCGCTGCTCTTGCCAGGGTTGGGATGGGATCTCAGCACCGGTGCGCTGCATCGGACCCTGCTGGAGCGCCTGCAATTGCTGCTGCGCCTGCTCGAGCGTCTGCCGCAGCTCCGCAGGATGGTGGACGACTTGGGACGGCTGGAAGGACAGCTTCGCCCTGCCCTCAAGGTGGAGCGGGGAGGTCGTGAGACGGTGGTGGGCGTGCGGGTGGGGGGTGAGCTGGCGGATGTGCTCCCGATGGAGCTGGCGTTGCTGGCCGATGAGGACACGGAGCTGCTGTTTTATCAACGGTTTTCCGAACATCGCCTGATGTGTCTGGAGCTGCAAGGCCAGTCGGCGCTCGGGGAGCGTCAACCGGATCGGCGAGGCCCGGTGATTGCCTGTCTGGACACCAGCGGTTCGATGCAAGGGGCTCCGGAGGAAGTAGCAAAAGCCCTGCTGCTGGCACTGGCGCGTCAGGTGGTGCCGCGCGGTCGTCCGGTGTGGCTGGTGGCGTTCAGCGGTCCCGGAGAGCTGCTCGAGCTGGAGCTAAAACGAGGCCAGCTCCCCCTGGAAGCACTCTTGACATTCTTGGCACAGGATTTTCACGGCGGCACCGACTTTGAGACCCCCCTGGAGCGCGCACAAGCCCTGATCGAGACGCGGGCCTACGCCGATGCCGATGTGCTGCTGGTCACCGATGGGCTGGGTGGCATGCGTGCCGTGCGCCAGCCTCTCTTTTTGGAGGCCAAACAGCGCCTGAACTTCCGGGTGATCAGCGTGGTGATTGGGCGAGAGCTCGAGTCGGTGCGGAGCCTCAGCGATGCCATCTGGTGGGTGGAGCCGGAACGAAACAGCAGCCTGGGCTTGAGCTTACGTAAGGTGCTGGGGTAGGTCTCGCGGGTGCGTGAGCGGGTACGTGTGCGTGTGCGAGCGGAGGTGAGGCGGCGGCTTTCAGCGAGCGGCTCGATTCCGACGTCGCAAGAGCAGGGAGAGCCCCAGCAGCCCCACCGTCAGGCCCCCGAGGGTGGGGGCAGGACCATCCGCAGGCAGGGTGCAGCTACAGCCGGTCCCGGCATCGTCTCCCGGTGTGGGGGTGGAGGGTTCGTCGGTCGGCGCTTCTGTCGGCTCCGGCGTCGGTGTCTCCTCGGGTTTGGGCGTGGGCGTCGGCGTGGGTTTGGGGGTGGGTGTGGAGCACTCCAGCTTATCCACGCAGTCGTCGCAGTCGTCGTCCTTGCCGTTGCCGAGCACTTCATCCATGCCGGGGTTGACCTCGGGATCGGTATCGTCGCAGTCCCCTTTTCGGGGTGTGTAGCCGTCACCATCTTGGTCGTTGGGATCCACCACGGGGGTGGGCGTAGGACCATCGGGGCACGGATCGGGCGTTGGGGTGGGGGTTGGATCATCCGGGCGAGGAGTGGGTGCTTGAACGGAGCGCGGCTGCTCGCTGCAATCGACTGCATCCTCATCGAGCACCCCATCACAGTCGTTGTCCTTGCCATCTCCGACATCTTTTGCGCCAGGATAAACGGAGGGATCACTGTTGTCACAATCACCTTCGTCGGAGGTATATCCATCTCCATCCAGGTCGGTGTAGTTGAGACCGGGGCCACCATAAGCGCCCATATCGGAGCGAGAGGCGTTCACATCCAGCACAGCCGGATCTCCGGTGTCGATGGCTGGGCTGCCTGTTTTGAGGTGGAAATCGTCGTTGGAGTAGCGCCCATCGTTGCTGAAAGCCACATAGAGCGGATCACCTTCGATATTTCCGGTCAGACCTTCCAGATCCGGCAGGGCTCCCCCCGCGTTGGGCCCTTGATTGGAATAGGTGAGGTTGTAGAAGACCTCCAGCGCCTTGACCTCATCCAGGTTGTGAAGCACCGAGCCGCCCTTCTGATGCGTGATCAGGTTGTTGACGATCTTCGAGGTGGATCCCTGAGCGATCAGAGCAGAACCACTCGGCGCTTCGTTGCCCACCAGCGTGTTGTTGATCAGCGTCGGGCTCGAGGCATCCAGATACAGCGCCCCGCCGTGGAACGCCGACACATTTCCCAACAGCAAGTTATTTTCGAAGATCCCCGAGCTGGTCACCAGCGCCGCTGCTCCGCCTGCACCGGTGGAGGTATTGGTCACACTGTTGCCCACCAGCGAGCTGGCCTGCACGGTGACTTCACAGTCCTCGGCGTAGAGTCCTCCGCCCTGGGTTTCTGCGATGTTGCTGGTGAGGTTCGAGCGTCGGAGCAACACCTGACCACCGGCCACACACGCGATGCCCGCGCCATAGCTGGCTTTATTGCCGTCGATGGTGAGCTCTCGCAGAGTCGGAGCGGCTCCCGAGATATAGATGCCCCCGCCATATCGAGCGCCACTCTTGAGGGTGCCGGTTCCGGCCTTGATGGTAAAGCCTTCGAGGATGGCCCGCGCCCCTTCGCCGGTGGTAAACGTCACCAGCGATCCACCGGAGCGGGGTGCTTCCAAGATGACCGTGCCCCCCACCGCATAGATCCACAGGTTTTTGCCCTTATAGTTGAGCAGCTCCGAGTAGGTGCCAGCGGTCACTTCGATACGGGCTCCGTCGAGAGCGGCGTCGATGGCAGCTTGAATGGTTTCATAACTGGCAGGCACCTTGAGCACCTGCACCACCCGCACCAGGGCCTTCACAGGAAGGCTGTCGGCCTTTCCATCGGAGACGGTCAAGCTCAGCTCATAGGTGCCAAACCGATCTGGCAAGAAGGAGACCACGGCCTCATTCGCCCCCGTCAAGCTGCCCTGGGTGATGGCGGAGCCACTCGGCACCGTGAGCACACTCCAGGTAAAGGCGAGGGGATCGCCGTTGGGATCAAAACTCGGCGAGCCGTTGAGGGTGGCTTTTTGGCCGCCCAGCAGCTCCAGCTCTTCCAGCAGCAACGCCGCCGTGGGCCGATTATCTCCCGCTTGGGTGGGATCGGTGCCGGCATTGAGCTCGTCGCTGTCACTCACCCCGTCTTGATCGGAGTCAGCGGCTTTGGGTTTGGTGCCTTCCTGATATTCCTGGAGGTTGGTCAAACCATCTGCGTCGAGATCGGCTTCACCATCGGCCACCGACACTTGTGTGCCCTCGGCGCTTTCCCACCAGTCGGGCATGCCATCGCCGTCGCCGTCGGGAAAGAGCGCGGTGGTATTGGCTTGTGGGCCTCCATACGCGCCCATGTCCGAACGAGAGCCATCGGGATCCAGGATCGCAGGATCCCCAGCGTTGATCACCGGGCTGCCTTCTGAGAGCAAGTAGGCGTCGTTGCTGCTCACCCCATCCTTGCTGACCTGGCGGAAGAGAGGATCCACGCTGAGATTGCCCTCTCGTCCGGTCAAGTCTGCTCCTCCATTGACACCGGTATAATATTGGCCGCTGAGATTGCCAAAAACATCGTTGTATTGGAAGACCACATCCACGGCAAAGCGGGGATAAAATCCGTATCCTTGAGCCGAATGGACCAGCAGGTTGTTCTGGTAGAGACCGCCAGAGTTATCGACATGCAGTGCTCCCCCGCCGTTGGACGTGCCCGAGCTGTTGTAAGCCAGGGTGTTGTTGATCAGCTCCGGCGCGGAGTACAGATCGACCATAAATCCACCGCCGACACCGGTGGCACCGCAAGCATTGCCTGTGATGACGTTGTTGAGGAACTTGCCAAAGCTGCCTTCGAGATAAACACCGCCCCCTCGCCCCGTGCTCAAGGTCACTTTGTTGTCCATGATCCAGTTGTTCGAGGCGATGATGCTGGCGGACGCACCCAGGTACATTCCGCCGCCGTCGGTGCCTGCCGTGTTCTTTTCGATGCGGTTAAAATCTATCTGCGGAGCGGCCCCTCCTCCGTACACCGCGATGCCTGCGCCGAAGGTGGCGCTGTTGCTGCTGATGATGTTGTTGCGCAAGGTGGGGCTGGAATTTTCGATGTAGACGCCGCCGCCAAAGGTCTGGGTGCTGACGCGGTATCCGGTGCCACCGGTAAGGGTGAAGCCTTCCAAGTGGGAATCAAGGTCTTCTCCGTTGATGAACTTCACCACCGGCTGGCCGGATGCGGCTTTGAGGATGGTCTTGAGCGGCCCCGTCGAGCTGATCACGGTGAGGGTCTTGCCCAAAAAGTCCAGACTCTCGGTGTAGGTGCCAGCGGCCACGGTGATCACCGTGCCATCGGGTGCGGCTTCGATGGCGGCTTGAATGCTGGCGTAGTTGCCGGGCACGTCATAGCCGTTGGCCACGTCCCCCACTCGGATGGTGGCGGTGGCGTTTGAGCTGGCGATGCCATCACTGACCACCAGCTTGACTTGATAATCTCCGGCCACGTCGGGGGTGAAGGCGGTGATCGCTGCGCTGCTGTCTTCGATGCTGGCGCTGCTGACCCCGGAGCCACTGGGCACACTCGCGATTGACCAGGTATAGCTGAGGGGGTCTCCGGTGGGATCAAAGCTGCTGGAGCCGTCGAGCACCACCGAGACGCCAATCTGTGCGCCACTGACTGCTTGAATACGGGCGGTTGGTTGGTTATCACTGGGATCCAGGGGATCCGAGCCCGCATCTACTTCCTCTCCATCCGAGACCCCATCGGCGTCCGTATCGGGATCGTTGGGATTTGTTGAGAGTAGATACTCATCCAGGTTGTTGAGCCCATCTTCGTCAAGGTCGAGGGACGCATCATCGGTGTTGGGATCGGTGCCGTTGGTGCTCTCCCACTCGTCGGGCATGCCATCGGCGTCGGTGTCGGTGGTGACCTCTCCTACGGGAGCGGAGGGGCCTCCATAATAGCCGATATCGGCCCTTGAGCCATCGGGATCCAGATAGAGTGGATTGCCGAGGTTTTTGATGGCGCTGTCGGTGACGAGATGGAAATCGTCGTTGTAGTAGTTTCCATCCGCTGAGTAGTTGGCAAACCCCGGCTCAAAGCTGACATTGCCGGATCCGGTGGGACGCGAGGAGGTCGCCGCATACTCCAGGTTGGAGTTGCCGTAGATATTGGTATAGTCCAAGCGGATGCTGCTGGTCCTAAAATCGACCCCGTTGGAGAGGGTATTGTAGGAGATGGTCACGCTGTCGAGGCCCGGTGTGGGGGAGGTGCTGCCCAAGTAAATACCCGCACCGCTGACGCTGGCTTCATTGCCCACGATGGTGGCAAATCGTAGGGTGAAGGCCCCTCCGTCGGCGTAGATGCCACCACCGTTGCGCAGGGCTTGATTATCGGCCACCAGCAGGTTTTGCCAGGAGCCATCGGTCTTGGATGCCCAGATGCCACCGCCGTCACTGCCCGAGCCGTTGGTAAGATTGCCCACCACGGTCAGGTCGGTGATGACCGGATCTCCGCTGCTGATGTAGAGCCCTCCACCTGCGTTGTTGGCGGTGTTGGACTCGATGCGGATCGCCGTCAGGACTGGATTGGCGTTGAGCCCGATGCCCATACCTCCGCCAAAGTTGGCAGAGTTCTCGCGGATGATCAGGTTCTCCAGGGTGGGGGAGCTGTTGGTCACGTACAACCCGCCTCCGTAGGTCTGGTTGCTGACGCGAGTGCCCCGCCCTTTGATCAGGGTAAAACCGCTCAACACCGTGCCCGGCCCTTCTCCGGCATTAAAGAGCACCGTGGAGGCTGGTGCGATGCTCCCGTCGATAAGGGTGGTCTCGGGGCCCTCGACCGACTTGACGGTGATAGACTTGCCAAAAAACGAGAGAATATTCTCTCGATAGGTGCCCGGGTAGACCAAGATGGTGTCTCCGCTCACCACCTGGGTGGAGCTGATGGCAGCCACCACGGTGTTATAGGTGCCGGTTCCATCGGTCTTGACGGTATAGGTGGCGGCGAGGGCAGGACTGGCGGCGAGCTGAACGAGCAAAAAGCCCGTCAGAAGGGTGTGAGAAACACCGGGGTATGGGTATCGCATAGATCCTCTCTGCTTCCGCTGGGAGCTGTCGCTGCTGCACGCGCTTCGGGTACGCTGGACTGCTTCAAATCGTTTACTGTGACTGCACATATGAGACGCATACTGTATGCAGTATAAGGAGGGCTGGTCAAGGTTGTCAATGTGGTCTCTGTGACGGTTGAGACAAATGAAGGCAGACGACTTACCTTGAATCCCTCCGTCTGTGCAGGTCTTTGGGAGGGCGGTCATATCTCAAAGGGCTCGAACGCCCCTCTCCATCAACCCCTTGCCTATTCAGAAGGCGCTCCCGTGCTCAGCCTTCGCACCTGCGAGAGCCCTAAAGATGCTCAGCTTAGATTGCCGGAGTCCAACAAGCTCAGACGCCAGGGCCGGTGCAGCATCGCGTGCGCAAGCGTGGGCGGATGCGTGTACACAATCAGCCGCTCACAGGGCCCCCACGGAATGAATCCTCGACGATGAAAGGCGCGGCGCAGCTCGGGTTCCGTCACCCGGAGTAACAGCCACGAGGCATCCGCAGCCTGGGCATAACTCAACAGGGTGTCTACCAGCGTGTCTTCTAAGCCGGGTAAACATGCCACATCCAATACCCGGAGTTGCTGAAGCCCTCGCCGTGGCACACGCTGAAGCATCAGAACGCCACTCAGCCGCGTCCCCTGCCAAAATCCAAGCCGAACAGACCCCGGAAATGACTTGGCTGCCCAGTTCCACCAAGCCCAAGAACGATGTAAGGTAGGCCCCGCCCCTTCACGCCAGCTCGCCCAGAGTGCATCACCCCCACCCTCCAGCGCCGCCCTCGCGCCCTCCGCACCCTCCCCACCCTCCGCACCTTCCAGTGGTCGTAAACGGGGGGCGATGTCTTGCCAGTTCGGAATATCCCTCAAAATCGGAGGGAACTGCCCTCGACGAAGACCCAGGGCCAGCTTCGCCTTCGGCGTCAGCACACCGACTTTGAGCGGTGGCAACAAGCGCACCTGCCAGCCGAGGCGCTGCTCCAGACGCCACGCGGCATCGGTAATGCCCAGTCCGACCGCCAGGGGAGAATGATCTCGCCAGCGGGAAAGTAAAGCGGCTCCCACCCCCAGCCGTCGTGCCGAAGGTGGTACATACAGCTCCACCCCCCAGTGCCCCGCCAGGGACTGTCCCGACATGTCCAGTCTTAACGGCGTATTGAGCAACACACCGCGCCACTGTCCTGCTGAGCGGGCCAGCCAGAGCCGCCCTTCTCCGGCCATACCGGGTGGGTTGAGCAGGTGATGCCATCGCTGCTCGAGCTGCTCACGCACCGATGCGGTGGGAGGTGTTTTTCGCTCGGACAGGAACAACGTGACCGCTTCGGAGAGCAAACCCGCGTGGCAGCCTTCGATCAGCTCAAGAGCCGCCATGAGGCCAGCTCCACAGCTCCTCACACAGACCGAGGAGTCCGGTGACGGTGGCGCGAAGACGCCAGCTCGAGCCTTCGGGGGCCACCACGGCACGGCGGAGCTTCATGGGGTCGATGCCGGGGGAGTTATTTCCAGAGAGTGCGGTTAATGCGGCCTCATATCCGGCTCTCCGCAGTTCACCCACAATTAAGTCATTAAAATCGTCGCCAAGTCCGTTAGGATAGGCAAAATAACGAACCCTTTTTTCGACCCACCCTTCGAGCTGCTGGCGAGAGCGGGTGACTTCTTCTCTCACCTGCGAGAGTGGAATTCTGGTCAAAATGGGATGGGTGAGGGTGTGAGAGCCCACCTCAAACAGTGAGCCCGAGAGCTGACGAAGCTGCTCCGGCTTCAGGTAGCGGTTCTGGAGCAGGACTCGATCATCGGCGGTCAGACCCGCCTCCAGCGGTGCCATGCTGGCTTGGAGGGCCGAGTGCTCCAAGCTCTTCAATCGCTGATGCAATCGGCGTCGCAGGAGCGGATCACGCGCGAGGGTGCGTACACCAAATTGCTCACCTGCCACTTCGATGGAGGGCCCTCGATTGCGTCGGATATAACGCTCCACCACCTCATACCAGGGGAGCTGCTCACCTCCTAAAAACTGGACGGTGGGAAAAAAGAGCGCCGGAATACGCTTCTTCTTGAGCACGGGCACCACGTCTGTCAACCACGAGGCGTAACCATCATCAAAAGTCAGAACCAACGGAGGGCGTGAGTTTGTAGGCGCTTGGTACGCCAACGCATCTTCGAGTGACATAAAGCGATAATATGGGGACAATATGCGAAGGTGGGCCACGAGAGTCTTGGCCTTCACCTCATGATAGGCAAGAATGGGAAAACCCGGGCCACTCAGACCACGAGCATAGAGACGATTTAAGCCAGAAGTTACAAGAAACAGGCTCACAAGATCGCTGCGTTGCACAGGGACTCCCCGGAAATGAGCTACAATACGTGGTTCCGCGCAGATGCTCTTGACAGCGCCCGGCGAGACGACTAGCGTGCCGAGATTTGCCACTATACCATACGCCCGTGGCTGTTGTCTCAGCGGTGAGGCCAGAGAGACGATCCGTGTTCCATGACGTCAGGTCGTGAAACCCATTGCTCATGACGAGGCAAACACTAGATGCCAAGCCGTTCAATTCTGTTTATCTTTCCCGACCTCGAGCTGGAGTCCATCATCGATCCGCAGCTCAAGACAGAGTTTTTCTGCGAAGTGGTGGGACCGGGGCGACTTCCCGAACAGCTTCAGTCGTTGCAGAATCTGGCCATTCTCGTCGTGGCGGGGTACTCCCTTCAAGATGTGTATCATCAGATCCCGGGCCTTGAGCCGCTGCTGGCCACCCTGAATACGCGGACGCCCTGTCTCTTTTTGTTGCATGCCACCGATCCGAGCCTCTCGCTGGTGCCTCTCAAGGGAGAGCAGCGCTTCTTTTACCTGCGAGGGCCCTTGAGCACCCGTGCTTTGCGTGCCGCCATTGGGCAGATTCTCAGTGCGCGGATGCCTCGTCAGCGGGTGGAGCTGTCCCCGGAGCTGGGCATCTCGGCGTGGTTTCGCCTCACGGATGAACCGGATGCCCCTCTGATCTGTAAAGAGCTGCGGGAAATTTCACCGCGTGGGTTTAGTTTCCTGTGGGGCTTGGACGATCCCTATCTTTATCCTGGGGATCTTTTGCATCATCTTGAGCTTCGAGCCCATGACAGACCGTTTTTATATGCGACTGCGCGCGTGCGTAACGTCAGCCCCGTGCGTCATCAGCGAGGCATCGTCTCACTGCGGATGGGGGTGGAGTTTTTAGGTCAACCGCAAGAAAATCATCCGACGACGGACAGTCGAAACAACGCCTTTCTGACCGATCCGCTGGTGATCCGCACGGTGCTTTCCGATGCGGTGGAGCGTCGTAATGAAGTCACGGTGCTGGGCGAAGGCCACAACTGGGAAGTTCAGGGGGTGATGGCGGGGATGGATGAGTCCAACAAGCGCCTGATCATCAAACTTCCGACCCCCCTCAACTTCAGTGACATTGAAACCAACGACATTGTGACCTGCCAGTTTGTGCGGGACAATGCCCAGCTCCAGTGTTTTTCGGTGCTGATGGAAATTCGGGATGGCGGCTCGACCCTCGAGCTGCGTTTTCCCCGTCGTCTGGACCGGCTATGGGCCCGCTCTACCCTGCGTTATACCTTTGAGGGTTCCCAAGCACCATTTGTTGAGCTCTATTCTCCAATTTCGCCTCAAACGGCGCTGCGGCGAGCGGTGCAGAATCTGTCCCCCAACGGTCTGTCTTTTTGGGCGGAGTCGGATCATGATCTGCTCTTTCGCCAGATGCGCCTGAACCGGCTGGAGCTGGTGCTGCCCAATGGGCCCCGCCTCCAGCTCGCGGCGGAGGTCCGTTACATTGGTCCTCGGGAGACCGCCCGCACGGCTGACGACCGGGAGATCATCCGCAGTGCCTGTGGGCTGCGCTTCACGGATCTGTCGTCCGCAGATCATCTCCAGCTTGTCAACTATTTGATCCAAAAGAACTATCCAAATGTTGGAGATGCCACGCTAGAGGATGAAGAGGCTCTCTGGAAGTTCCTCGAGGTGGGAGAATTTTATACCGCATCCAAACGAGAGGAATGTCTGGGCCGTCCTGAAGAGGTGCGGGATACGCAGCGTAAGATGATCCAGGCCCCGCTGGCGCTCTCGCGTAAGCTGATCTTTAAGGATAATGGCAGGCTCTATGGTTCGGTCTCACTACAGCAGATCTTCAGCCATACCTGGCTGGTGCATCATCTGTGTGCGGTGCCACATCCACACGAGTTTGTGCCAAAAAGCCTGCTGCTGTTTTTGGGGGAGTACATCTCGAAGACACCGGAAATCCGGTACATCAAGATGATGTGGCGACCCAATAACACCTGGTCCAATAAAATGTTCGGTCGCCTCGTCCATCGCCTCCACGACGGCGAGCAGTCCGTGGTCAAAACCTACCATTATCTCCACTGGCAAGAGAACTCATTGCCCCCCCTTCGCCCGGAGGACCGCGAATGGTCCGTTCGCCTGATCCAAAAAGATGAGGCGGTGGAGCTCGAGACCTATTTTCTCAGTCAAGAAGAGTATTTTCTGATGCGCAGTGAGGATCTGCTGCGAGATCGCCTGACATTAAGTGGGCTCAACACGCAATATCAAGATCTCCAGCTCTTTCGAGAGCGGAAGGTGCTGATCTGCATGGAGCGAGGACGGCTGATGGGGTTTGCGCTGCTGGAGCACTCCTCACCGGGTCTCAATCTCTCGAACCTTCTCAACGCTTGCCAAGTGTATACGGCGGTGAATGATCCGATGCGGGCGGCGTCGCTCAAGCGGGCGCTGCTGGTCAAGGTCATTGAGGCTTATGCCATGCTGGGCCAAAAACGGGTGGTGGTGCTGACGGAGGATCGAGATCTGACCGCCTATCATGAGGTGGGTTTTGAGAAGGTTAAGGAATATACGGCCTGGACCTTCGAACACTCCATCGCCAACATCTACAATCTGTACTCGTATTATATCTTCCGGCTCTATGAGCGACTGGAAGCTCGCCGCCGCGCACGCCAAAACTATTACGGCACCTAAAATCCGGCCTGACCCTGGGGATGCGCTGGCCGAGGGCGAGGCAGCCACCACGGGATTCAACACGCCGCCTCCCTCACAGCGGATGATGATCTTTAACTCAACACGCTAAAAAGTCCTCTCCAGCGAAGTGGCACGCCAGAGGCTTTTTGGGCGCTCCTTTTTCGGGCGATTTCGAGAGGGGCGCTGCTTTTTCGGGCGACTTCGATGGGTGAGCTGCTTTTTCGGGCACTTTCGAGGGGTGAAGCGGCGGGATTGGACGGGACTTATTTCAGCTCTTCGTTGACGCGCTCGTCGGTTTTGGTGGTCTCGGCCTTCTGAAGCTGAGGATTTTCGGGGCCAAAGGCGTCTTCAATCGGATCTCTCACCCCGGATGCCACGCTGTCGGTGGGAATTCTGGCAGCGTCGGTGGAGCTCAGGTCGCGATTGGTAACCTTGGCTTTGTTGAAGTACTTCGCCTCATACGGGTCGTCGGTCATATTGGAAATCACATGGTTGATCACCAGCACCTCACCGATGATCATCAGACCACAGATCCCCAATACCGCTTTGGGATAGGTTGAGAGCAAACTCGAGAGTCGCTCGAGCAACGAAACCGGCATGGCCGCTTCTGCCAATGCCACTGCTTCTTTGCTCACCCCTTTAGATGCGGGATTCGACCCCGAAGGATGTGTCGTCTTAACCTGTGCGCCTGTCGTGCGGGTCTGCCGCGAGCCTGCCGTCGAAGAGGGTGAAACCATGCAATTCTCCCTTGCGGTGCTCGAGGGTTCAACACCGCCTACAAGAGCCTCCGCCGTGCCCCATCATCTTTCATGATTTCCAGTAAAGCACGATAACTCTTGACTATCATGATAATAGATTCTTGCTTCGTAAGGGTCAAGAAGATCTACACACATCCACCAAAAAGTATTTCCGCTTTTAGGGCGCTCCACTCCTGCCTCCTGATTTGATACAGGTGCATCGAGATTCCAGCTATGCTGTGTGTGCCAACACCTATTATCTTGCGACACAAGATTATAACGTCACGACATGGTACGGCTTGGGAGGCCCCTACTTATCTCCCGGACACTGCTGAGCCCCACGCGCGTCTCTCCCGGACACTGCTGAGCCCCGCTTTTATTCCCTCAGACTCTCGCTCAGCCGACACAGCGCCTGATATCGACGCTCGCTCAGGCTCCCTTCTTCCAGTGCGGCACGTACTGCACAACCCGCCTCTTCCGCGTGACGGCACTCAGGATATTGGCAGGAGGGAGCGTCGGCCAGCTCTGGAAAACCTCTCAGCAGATCGGCCTGGGTCAGCTCCGTCAGACCAAACACTCTCTGACCCGGCATATCGATCAAAAAACCTGCTCGGCCATCAGGAAGTGGCAAAAGTCGAGCGCTGGAGGTGGTATGACGTCCTTTTCCGGTGGAAGCACTGACTTCTCCAATCTCGAGGCTGGGATCTTTGAGCAATACGCGCGCCAGGGAGGTCTTGCCCACCCCCGAGAGTCCCACCATCGCAGTGGTATGACCTTCCAAAACATCCAGGAGGGTCTCTAAACCTTCGCGGTTCGGAACGCTGGTCCGCAAGATCGGCACTTTGAGCGCTTCCAGATCTTGAAGGAGGGCATCTGTGTCTTCGTCGGTGGGTAAGTCCAGCTTGGTAATGGCCAGCAGCGGCTGGATGCCCAGCTTCCAGGCTGCCAGGAGATAACGATCCACCAGGCCCGGGTTCAGGGCAGGCTGCGCCACCGATGCCGTGATCAGCACCTGATCCAAGTTGGCGGCCAGCACCTGCGCCGCTCGCCCCTGGTGAACGTCCGGGCGTAACAGCACTTGTCGGCGCGGTAAAATGGCCACGATGCGGCTCATGCCCGTCATGGGAGGCTCTAAGAGGACTTCATCCCCCACCACCGGAAGTCCCTCCCGGTCTTTGAGGGTGCGTTTGACCACACAACGAATGACTTCCGAGCTCACGAGAACATCCCACTGAACGGCGTGAACCTGCAACACCACGCCTCTGAGACGGTCGCTGCGTTCTTGCTCTTTCTCCAGATCGACCGGAGCTGGAGCCTTCGGTGCCCCCCGCCGCTGGTCAAATCGGGTCGGGCTGCGTTGAAAATTGGACATGCATCTTTCCCTCTGAAAAATCTTAAAAAAGTTTCAAAAGCCTTGTAAGTTTTTTTAGGGCCATGAGACTATACAGGACAGGAGCGCACGACAGCGTTGAGAGGGTATGGAGTGGACTTTCCCATGTGTCAGCGTGCGCTCCCATTTTTTTCTTCAAGACGGGCCCGCCGAGCTCAGCCGCGCGTAAACTTCTTCTCGCCGATCCTGCAAGAATGGAAATTTTTCCCGAATACGCACCACTTCGGACGGAAGCACCTCTCCCATCACCAAACCCGGCTCAACACCCAAAACGTTTAGAGACTCACCCAGTGGCGTCCATAACCCAGAGTCTCCTGAATACAACAGTCCCTGCCCTTCCCCCACTCGGTTCACCCCCAGCACATAACACTGGTTTTCGATGGCGCGTGCGACCAGCAAGCTGCTCCACGCATGGCGTCGAGCGGCAGGCCAGCTCGCAATCACCACCATCAGATCGGTGCGATGGGCGGCTACCCGGAAGATCTCCGGAAAACGCAGGTCGTAGCAGATATAAGGGGTGATGCGCACCCCTTCTACCTCAAAATGAATAAGCTGGGTGCCTCCGTGATAATGTTTGTGCTCTTCTCCGTAGGAGAAGGGATGGATTTTTTGATACGCACTCACCCGCTGACCGTCAGGATTAAAAACCAGGGCCATATTCCGGCCTGCTCGGTCTTGTCGAGTGGCATCCAGCTCCGCAACTCCCGCCAGCACCCACACTTGAAGGTCATAGGCCAATGCTGCCAGCCATGCCTCAATCTGAGGGGCCATATGGGCCAGCTTCTGCACCTGCATCGAGAAGCCGGTGGCAAACATTTCCGGCAACACCAGCAAACGGGCACCCTCTTCGACCGCTGTACGCGCCAGCCGCTCCACTCGGGCAAAGTTTTCTGACGGATTTTCCCAGGCAATATCTAGCTGAAGCCCCGCGACTTTCATGACATCCTCGTGTGTGTGAGCGTCGCACTGGTCGAGCTTCTCAGCAGCCCGCCCCCACGACTTTCATGACATCCGCTTGTGTTTGAGCACCGAAAGACGAGAGGCCGCTTCGTGAAGGGTCTCTTCGCGCTTACAAAAGGCAAACCGCACCAGCTTCTCTCCCGGACTGGGACGGCTGGCAAAAAATGAAGAAGGTGGAATGCAGGCCACACCCACCTCTTGAATCAACCAGCGGGAGAAGGCTTCGTCGTCGCCGTGGCTGAAGCGTGAGAACCCCGCCATGATAAAATAAGTGCCTTGAGGGGGGATGACCTCAAATCCTAAGTCGTCGAG
>JBJTQF010000277.1:0-3417 GCA_046075485.1 Myxococcota bacterium
CAGGCCCGGTATTGGCGGGGACGGGCACATCAACGCCGGACCCGAAAGACCCTCGACAGAATACGGGAGAAAAGCAGTCTACCCAGGCGCTCCCGTTACCGGATACGGGCCCGACGGTCTCGGCGTATCGACGGGATGTCATAGAACCAGCGGCGAGCCCTTCGAGTGCGACGGAGGAGGTCACGGGTGAATGGCTCCATACTCAGGTGCGGCCTCAAGACGCCGTGCTGGTGGTCGATTTCCAGGGAAACCTGAGCACACCACGCGGCCTCACCCTCTGGGAAGAGCTCCCCTGTGGTGCGGAGCGCATCTTCGAGGTGGTCGAACCCGACCTGGGCTCAAAAATGCGGCAGACACCTCCCGCCGCTGCATACTGGCAACAAGGACTGATGCGGGTCAAAGACAAGCTCGAGCTGCTTAAAAGTGCTGGTCCTGAGCGGGTCCACCTCTTTTTTGCGGGGCCTCACGCGCTGGCCTTGTGGCTGGGTCAGCGGCTTGACCAGACGCTGCGCTTTGCACATCTAAATATCTATCAGTTTGATGGACATCGAAGACGCTGGGAGCTCTACATGGACACTCAGCGGGTGCCCAGCCTGCGGCGTTCGGCTCAGCTTAAGCCAACCTGCGAGCTGCCATTGGCCTCCAGCGCAGGTTCTGGGGTGCTGCTCACCCTCGAGATCCTCCAGCACGCCACGGAGAGCCAGCTCCAGGAGCTGGATGAGAGTCTCTGGACTCAGCGAGTACTGCGTATGCAGACGCCCGCGCCCAACACCTTTCTGCGAGATGGTACGGAAGCCTATAAGGTGGTACTCCAGGTCCAAGACGAGCTGAATCGGCTCAACAGCAGCAGTCAAGGCGCACCGCTTTATCTGGCGACTTCCGCTCCGAGCAGCATCCTGGTGGCCCTCGGAAAGTCGCTGCGTGCCACGGTCTTCAAGAGCCTCTGGTGCTGCGGGTATGATGCACAAAAACAACAGTACTATAACCTGCTCGAGATCTTCAGCGAGACCATCGCCGAAGCAACGTATCCTCGCCTGGAGATCGTCCGCAAAGGATTCGGGCTGCTCTACCGCTTAAATGGACGACTGCTCGAAGCGGTGGGGAATCCCAGCGGTGGGCCTCGGATTGAAGGCACCCGAGAGCGCCCTGCCGCCGAGCTGAGACGTGAGCTCTCGGAGATGTCCGAGCACCTGCTCCCGACGGAGGTGGAAAAAGAGCTGCTCAAGCTCCCCCGCCTGGACATCGAGCTCCGGGTCACCGAGGGCGCTACGGAGCTGTACTGGGAGCTGCTCGAGCTGCGTCAGCCCACTCGCCAGCCTGTTTTGCTCCGGGAAGGCTGGACGCTGACCCGATTGCATACCCCTTCTCAGCCCCCCCAGGAGCTCCGCCCGATGCCGGTGGACAAGCTGCGGGTGTTGATTGTGCCTGCGCTCCCGGTTGAGGATGCGCGTGTGTCGGCTGATGAAGCAGAAAAATGGCTCCAGCTCAAGGCGCTTGAAGCTCAGCTCAAAGAGCGCGGGGCGCTGGCCTACGCCATGCCCTACGGCACCACACCGGACGAGCTGGTTAAGCAGCTCAAGGCCATGAAACCCCATGTGCTGCACCTCGTGGGCCACGGCATGCCCGAAGAAGGAGAAGGCTGGCCTCCGGTGCTCGAGCTGCCCGGCGAAGGCGGCGGACTGCGCACCCTCGACGCCACACGGTTGCCCAGCTTACTGCGTGATGCGGGCGGGGAGCTGCGCTTGCTTATCCTGGGTGCTTGTTACAGCAATCGCCCCCACAATGGATATGGCGTGCCGAGTTTGCTGATGGAATACGGGGTCGGAGCCGTCATCGGTTACCGCGAAGCGGTCGGGATGGGGGCACTCCAGTGGTTCTCCACCAGCTTCTACGAGTCACTGCTCGCAGGAGCGCGCATCCGCGATGCGGTTCAAGAAGCTCGCCATGCCATCCAGCAGAAATGGGGAGGCAGCAACGAGTTCGCCGCACCGCTGCTGATCGCCTCTTCTCCTACTCAGGTGGGGGCGCTGGTCCAGAAGCGTGTGTGAGCGGCGGCATGGAGGAGCGGGCGAAGGCTCAGGCGGGTCGTGGCTCGGGAGGCGGCTCGAGCGTTGGTTCGAGCGGAGGCACGGGCTTGAGTGCGTGTGTACGGACAGGGTAACGGGGCTCCATTTTGCTGGCGGTGAAACCCTGCATCGCGTATACACTCCCCCATACGGGCGCGCCTGAGCCCACGAGAGAGGGAGACTGCACATGGAACGATTCTTTAACACCGCCGGTCCTTGCCGAGAAGAACGGCATTACATGCTGCCCGCCACCGCTCGGGTGGAGTCCTTCAAGGAGCTGATCGCTCAAGAGCTCTATTTTGTCATCCATGCGCCTCGTCAGGTGGGCAAGACCACCAGCATGATCGGACTGGCCAAGGAGCTCACGGAATCGGGTGCGTATGCCTCGGTCCTGCTCACCTGCGAACAGGGCGCGGTGTTTAAAGACGATGTGGAAAAAGCAGAGCTGGCCATTTTAGCGAGATGGGACGCGCAGGCAAGAGAAGGTCTCCCGGAGGCACTATGGCCCCCCGTCCAGAAGCCAGACGCGATTGGAAACCGCATCCTCGCCTATCTCAAAGCGTGGGCTGAAGCCTGCCCTCGTCCGCTGGTGCTCTTCATCGATGAAATAGACGCGCTCGAGAATGCCGCTTTGCTCACCGTGTTACGACAACTTCGGTCGGGATATCCTTCTCGACCTGCTTCTTTTCCTCATTCGCTCGCCCTCATCGGCATGCGAGATGTCCGGGATTATAAGGTCGCCTCCGGTGGCTCTGAGCGGCTCCATACCGCCAGTCCCTTTAATGTGAAGGCTCGCTCGCTGACTTTACGCAACTTCTATCGCGAAGAGGTCCACGCACTCCTGCTTCAGCACACCATCGAGACCGGTCAACCTTTTGAACCCGAAGCACTCGACGCCGTCTGGAACCTCACCCGAGGCCAGCCTTGGCTCGTCAATGCCCTCGCCAATGTGATGGTCGTGGATCTCGTCCGAACGCGATCAAAACCCATCACCCTTCAGGATGTCGAGCAGGCCAAAGAAATCCTGATCCAACGCCGAGATACCCACCTCGACTCGCTTGCCGAGAGGCTCCGTGAAGAGCGGGTCAAAGGCATCCTCGTCCCCATGCTTGCTGGTGAAATGCTCCCCGATGTGCCGGATGACGACCTCCGCTACGTCCTCGACCTGGGGCTCATGGAGAATCGGCCTCGTGAAGGTCTGGTCATTGCCAACCCGATCTACGCTCAGATCATCCCACGAGTGCTTACCCATATCATGGAAGTCTCTCTGGGCTCTATCCGCCCGACCTGGCTCACCCCGGATGGAGAGTTGAGCCTCCAGAAGATGCAGGACGCTTTCCTCAAGTTCTGG
>JBJTQF010000278.1:0-41628 GCA_046075485.1 Myxococcota bacterium
GTGCAGAGAGGGCAGCGCCCTCTTTGCAATAAAAAGCAGTGGCAAAAACCAAAAAAAGCAAACACGGGTCAAGGGATGGAATCCCTTGCGGGAGCGTGCAGAGAGGGCAGCGCCCTCTTTGCAATAAAAAGCAGTGGCAAAAACCAAAAAAAGCAAACACGGGTCAAGGGATGGAATCCCTTGCGGGTGAGTCTGAGAGGACAGCGTCCTCTCAGCTCAAAAGGGAGCAGCAAGCAGCTCCCTCTCCGAAGCCCTTTTTTGAGAGGGCGCTGCCCTCTCAAGCTCTCCTGCAAAGGGGCCAGCGGGCCCCTTTGAACCCCTTATTGTTTTTGTGTTGTTTAGTAGAGGTTTTGTTCGAGTGTGGTGGTACTGGCGCGGAGCACCATATGGGCGCTGCTGGTGGAGGTCGCAAAGGGATCCACATCCAAATACCACGTTGCGGTCTTATTATCATCGTCGAGGTCACACAGACCGCTGATTCTCACCCATTGTCCATTCGAGTTTTTAAACACATTGGCGGCATAGTGGCAGTAGACTTTCCCTTCCGGTTTCCAGTCCAGCTCACTCCATCCTGTCTGTGTAACG
This sequence comes from Myxococcota bacterium, assembly GCA_046075485.1. GTDB lineage: Bacteria > Myxococcota_A > UBA796 > JAJRTE01 > JBJTQF01 > JBJTQF01. The sequence continues at coordinate 586 of JBJTQF010000278.1, forward strand.
TCAAAGGGATAGGCTTTTTTATCCAACGCGGTGGTGGGTGACACGGAGCAGTCCACAAACGCATCGTGTTCTTGTTCATACGCTATTTGAGCGGTGGCGATGCCCTTCATATTGACCCAGGCTTCGCTGCGGCGGGTGCGGAGCTGCATCCGCTGAAAGGCGGGAATCGCGAGACTGGCAAGAATTCCGATCACAGCCACCACAATCATCAGCTCGATGAGTGTAAACCCTGCATCTCTACGTAAAACCAGCAATCGAAGACCGAGCACATGAGGCCGAGCGAGCTTCCGAGCCATAACCACCTCCGCGAAGACGAAATCCATATGCTTACTTATACCATTGATTTTATGATTTATTAGAGTGACAAATTAGCCAAATACTGAATCCAGCTATACCGGTTTCACAAAAAGGACAATTTTATTTCGCAAGAAATGAATAATTTCATTCCTATATTCCATTATTTGAATATATAATCCTTCTCCCGATTCCTCACAAACCCTGACAACCGTTTCTTCAGGAGTGCAAACATGAACCCTGCACATACCTCCGTCTTGATCGTCGGCGGGGGCTCCGCTGGCATCAGCGTGGCGGCCCGTCTGTCTCGATCCCTGGGCCCCGGCAAAGTCGGCTGGGTGGAGGTCGATAAAAGTACCCTCCAGCACGTTCGATATCCGCAGATCTTTTCATTGGGAGATTGCAGTAGCCTGCCGACCTCCAAGACCGGCGCGGCCATCCGAAAGCGGTGGCCTCCAACGTGGAAGCCCTGCTTAAAGGTGCGCCCCTCACCGCTCAATACGATGGGTACACCTCTTGCCCCCTGGTGACCGGATACGGCAAGCTGATTTTGGCGGAGTTTGATTACGACCTTCAGCCGAAAGAAACCTTCCCCTTCGATCAGAGCCAAGAACGCTGGAGCATGTACCAGCTCAAAAAACACCTGCTCCCCGTCCTGTACTGGAACGGCATGCTCAAAGGCATGGCCTGAGCCTCAGCTTACCCGCTGATATCCCTCCTGCCGCATGGCTTGCACAATCCGCTCCAGCGCCGCCATTGCACTGGACTCATCCGCATACTGCTCCAACACCGTGGTGCGGAGCGTCTGGCCCTCCCGCTCGAGCATCACCCGCATGGGTTGGCCATCCACCTCCATGCGCAGCTCCACCTTGAGCGGCCCCGTCGGAGCCGCCACCACCACCGGCTCAGGAGCCGCTGCCGGAGCCTCCGCATCCTGATACCCCTTCTTCCGTTTGCCTCGCGCTTGTTTCTCGAGGTCTGCCGCTGCCTCCTCCGCCGAGCCGTAGGTCTTCTCGAGCTTCTGACCATCGGTCCCAATTCGGCCATAGTTGACCAGCAGATAGGCCCCTTGCAGACGTGCGCGCCAAAACTTGGAGTGCCCATCTTCCACACAGGTGAGATTGACCTGCCAATTGCTCATGCCTTGTCCTCCTGCGCTTGAGCCAGCCGAGACTCGAGCGCCTTCAGCGCTTCCCGGAGCCTCTGAGCACCTGCTCGATCCACCATCGTCAGATATGCCACCCATCCCCGGAGCTGGTCCAGAGACTCACCCGCCTTACCCCTGCCTTGCGCGTGGTTGTGAAGCGCCGCCCGGAGCGTTCGGCGTAACGTGCGAGGCACCCGTGGCCCTCGCGCTCGCCCGCGTGTGTGAAATTCCGTGGCGTCTGTATCCGGCTGCACCCCATTGACCACCAGCCCCGTCACCCGCTGCGCATTCCCCGGACGTAAGACCTGCGTTTTTTTTGCGTTGAGCCGGAATCCCTCCGCCCCTATAATCTGCTCCACCGCCTTGAGCAGCACCCCCAGCGCAGGCTCCCCCTTCGACCCTGGATTTGACCCTGGATTTAACCCTGGAGCACTTCCTCCCTCGTCGGGTGTGGCAGCCGAGACCTTTTCGGGTTTACGCGGGTGAAACGAAAAGGTTAAGTCATCCGCATAGCGGGTGTAGCGAAATCCCAACTTTCGCGCTAGCCCTGCCAGCCGTGCATCCAGCCTCAGACACAGTGCATTGGTGATCGATGGACTGGTCGGAGCCCCCTGGGGAAGTGCTCGAGGGCCCTCCGCCACATAGTGCGGCTTGCCTCGCACCACCTGGAGCTGACGAGGCGCTTCCGTACACAGCAGCGCCAGCAGCGTCGCCACCTGCTCCCCATAACCCGCCTTGCGGAAGAGCCCCTTCACCCGCGCCAGGGTGATCGTCGGGTAAAAATCCTTCAGGTCCAGCTTCACCAACACCGCCGCACCCACATGCGGACGCGCATTGCTCAAGGTCGAGCGCCCCGGAATAAATCCATGTGCCGCCCCATGTGTGGGCAGCTTCTCACTGATCTCTCGGGCGATCCACCGCTGCACCTTCTTGAGCGTCGGCTTCGGAGCACTGATCAGCCGCTCCCCTCCGGTGCGTTTGGGCACTCGCCAGAAGTGATAGTGACTGGCCGTGTCCACCACTCGATGATAGGCCAGCCAACGCAGACGAGGCATCTCCAACGAGAGCGCCGCCGCCAGCGCCTCCGCATCTTTTATGGCCGGAAGTTCATTGTCCAGCCGTCGTGCATCCAGCTCCGCCGGATCGTATTTATCCAAGTCGGGGGTGTCGTGATAAAAAACCCCCACCCCCACATGCACGATGTGCGCACGTTTATACGCCTTCCAGCGCACCCGGAGAAGCTGACGCCGCACTCGACGCTCCTCCTCTCGTCGCGCCTTGTACTGCTTCTTGGCCGCTTCGGTTAAGGTGGAGGTGTCTGTGCCCTCGTCGAGCAGGCCCCGCTTGCGCAGCTCTTGCTGGAGCCATGCTTCTTCTCCACCTGCTTCTCGAATGTGCGTCCAGGTGACTTCCAGCGCGGGTGTCTCGTGCATGTCACGTTCCTCTCAAATCGCTTCAAATCGCGGTCGCCTGCGTCATGTCCAGATAACCCGCCTCACTCAGCGCCGTCAGCCGGTCGAAGTAGGCTTGTCGAGCCTCCTCTTCCGTGCCAAAAAACGAGCGTTGTTTCCGAAGAGGCTGTCCCTCGAGGCCCCAGTGTTGTACCACCTGGCGGGCATCCAGCGCCACCCGATGCATACATGCACCTGCCTCACTCCGCTTGAGAAAGAGTCGAGACTCCGCTCGAATCAGCCGTCGGCCTGCTTCGGTGTGACGAGCCGCTTCCAGCCGCACCCGCTCCCGCGCATACGCGATGCGAAGGGCAATCAAAGTCGCGGTGGGCCCCTCCTTGAGCCCCGAGCGCCGAAACGCCGGACTCGAGCAGCCTGCCTGCACCGTGCGACCTTCTCCATCCAGCACCAGAAAGCTCTTATAGGTGCGATGCGCCAGCCGATCTTCGATCTCACCGTCGATGCGGAGGCCCTCCACCCCCATGTCGGTGATGCGGGTGAGCCGGACCTGACCTTCTCCCGCCAAGAGTCGATGCGCTTCTGCCTCGCGTGCGTCGCGAAACCGCAGCAGCTCATCGGCCACCGGCACCGCCAGCAGTGGACGCTCGATGGCGCGTCCCGAGGCCACATCAAAGCGCGCTTCGCCGCGACGGAGGCGAGCCAGCAGCGCCTGATCCGCGCCTTCCACCTCGTCGAGCAACGAGAGCCCTGCCCAGCCTTGATCCGTCCAGCCTGAGAGTGCCAGGGTGAGCTCAGCACTTCCGAGGTCGAGCACATAAAACACCGGCTGCCCTGCGCCCTGCACATGCACCTGGAGCCGCTGCACATACGGAAGCAAGCGTCCCAGCGTGGCCAGGCGGAGCCGTCCCCACGTCCGCACCACCAGCGGCACGCGGCCTGTATACGCTGCCCCTTGCCCCGTGAGCACCAATCCCCAGGGCTCCAGCACGATGCGGGGTGTTTCTCCGGGGGTCAGCTCATAGCGGAGGGCTTTGGTCCCTTTTCGGGCGCGTCGCAGGCGAAGGGTGGTGAGCACATTATAAAGGTCAATCGGTGCCAGTTCAAAACAGTGTGTCGGACGAGACGCTGCTTGTTGGAGCTGGCCGAAGGTTCTCAGCCAGCGCAGGGGCACTTCAAAAGAGGAGCTCTCCGCTTGCTCTGTCGGAGCCACACTCAGCCGGGTTTCTCGGAACGAGCGGAGGGTGCCGACCTGCTGGAGCAGCTCCGGGGTGAGCTGGACGGTGGAGGTGCCGGCTTTCCACTGTGTTTCCCCCAGTGCCTCTGGTTTCAGCCGGAGGCAGGCATAGCTGGACTCATCCGACGAGAGCACTTCGAGGCTCAGCCCCAGCTCCGAGATGGTCAGCAGGGGATCGAGGGGGCGTTCGGTGCGCTGCTTTTCTCCAAAGGTGCTTGCGAGGTAGGCTTTCTGAGCATTCCAGAGCTCTTGGGAGGCTTTTTTGCCCTGAGATGCCAGCCACTTCAGATAATCCGAGCGGTCGGAGGCTTTGCGCCGGAGGTCACTGCCCAAGATCTCGCCCAGCGTCAGCAGCAGCTCACGAAAGAGCAGGGGCTGAAGGAGCTGAGCCTCGAGCTGTGCATCCGGTCGGAGCCCATCGGTGGGCCAGCGTAGGCATAAGCTGCCATCGGGCTGAGTGGCGAGGGCCGGAGCCGCCAGCCGGGTCTGCACTTCGATGCCGGAGCCAGAAGTGCCGGAGCCAGAAGGGGGGGTGACAGAAGGCATCTCAGACAACTCCAGAGAGGTGAACCGGATTCTACAAGCTGAGGACTTGCTTATCATTTTTGTGAATTCTTGTCACGGTTTCTTTGGATGAAAGCGGGTGACGCAGGCCCTCAGGGGTGGCGTGTGGAGGCTCGTGGGTGATTTCCGGGGTAGACAGAAGGGGTGCAAGATCGCGCAGGCTGACATCTCTTGCAGCGAAGAAACAATTTTAATCAAGGGCTTGCTTATGGTAATAATCAAGGCACCCAGGGCTTGGTCTCGACCACTTCCCCCTTTGTCTTTCGGAGTCGGCATGGATTTGATTGCGAAACTGCGCGCCATGATGTCGACGGAGCTGCTGCGTGATGTGGCCTATACTTGGTCTGGCCAGATTGTGGGCTCGGGTATTGGCTTTATGATTGCTTTGATGACGCAGCGTCAGCTCACCCCTGCCGAGTATGGGATATTGGGCTTGGCCAGCTCGACGGGGGCGCTCTCGGCGGTGCTGACCGATTTGGGCTTGTCGCATGCGATGGTGCGTTTTGGCAGTAAACATCTGTCCCAGGCGCCGGAGACGGCTCGAGCCTATTTTGCGGCGACTTTATGGACTCGTTTGGTGCTGGCCCTGCTGGTCTCGGTGGTGGGGGTGTTGAGTGCGGGCTGGATGGCCTCCACGCTCTTCCACAATCCGGCGTTGGAGGAGCCGCTGACATGGGTATATGCGTGCTCGGCGTCGGGGGCGTTGTACAGCTTCTGGCAGTTTTATATCCAGACGTGTCGGAATTTTGCCTTACGCAGTGGTATTCAGGTGGGGCTGGCGTTGGTCAAGCTGCTGTTGTTTGGGGCCCTCATCTGGCTGGAGCGGATTTCGGCGCTGAGCATGCTGATGTTGGATGCGGGGATCAGCCTCTTGGCCTTTGGGGTGGGCATGGCCTATGCAGGCAAGGAGCTGCTGCGGGTGCCGTTGGTTCAGCTTCAGGTGCCGCTTCACACGTTGGCGGGATATGCGCGTTTTACGGGCATCTTGCTGCTCTCGGACGTGATCTTCAACGAGCTGGACACGTTTATGCTCGGGATCTACTACACAGAAGAGATTGTGGGCATCTATCGGTGTGCTTGGACGTATGCGTTGGTGCTGGGATTTCTGAACATGTCGGTGTCCAATGTGTTGTTCCCGCGTGTGACGGCGCTCGAGGGGGTGGTGGAGCTTCGCCGCGCGATGGGAAAGGTGGTGCGTTTTTCGGGGGTGTTGGCGGTGGCGACCTTGCCGGTTTTGCCCTTTATGCATGTGTGGATCCCGTTTTTCCAGCCCAGCTACGAGGCGGCCTTTGGCATCTTTGTGGTGATGTATCTGGGCCTGCTCTTTGAGCTGGTGGTGGGGCCTCTTCAGTACGTGCTCTACAGCCTGGATCGGCCTGGCCTGCTGGCGACAGCGGCGGTGGTGAAGATGGTCCTGGAGGTGATGGGCAATATCATCTTCATCCCCTGGATGGGGGCGTATGGTGCGGCTTTGACGACCTTGCTGGCGCGGGTGGTGGGCGGATTGATGACCCTCTGGCTCATCGAACGAGAGCTGACCCGTCGAGCAGCGGTGCCGGTGGCAGGCCGTGTGTGAGGGGCTGAAGCCTTCATACGCTGATGGTGATCAACCCGATGTCTGTGCTCCGGTATCTATGTTTATGCCACGACTCCTGCCTGCTGGATGCGGGCTGAGACGTCCTTAAGCTGCTGGTTGATGGGCTCGAGCTCCGGGAACTTGCTGAGCGACTGCCGGCGAGTGCGGAGCTGCGCCTGTTGGTGGAGGAGCCGCTTGATGCATTCTTCCAGCATGTCCTCCTGAGCGGGGTTCTGGGCCACCTCTGCTTCCTTCTCTGCTTCCTTCTCTGCTTCCTCTTCACCTTCTTGGGAATCCGGCTGCTGTACCTGGCTCTGCTGGTGGAGCTGTTCCAGTAGGGGTGTCAGCTTCCCTTTGAGTGGATGAAACGTTTGCCGGTCGAGTGCCAGGGTGAGCTCGGCCATATAGGCGTCCTGTTCGACGGTGGCGAGCATTTTTTTGAGCTCTTTGGTCAGTGTTTTGAGCTCTTTGGTCAGTGTCAGCTCTACGGAGAGCTTCTCCAAATTTCGTTTCAGGGCGCTGAGCAGTGTGGTTTCGTTTTTCTCGAGCAGCTCATAGAATTCAGGATCGAGTTCCGGCTTTACCAGGGGGAGTAGCTCGGCTCGGTGATTGCGTAAGGCGGCGGCGAGTTGTTGACCATATGCGACGCTGAGCCGTTGGAGTGTTGCAATCTCGTTCGGGTCTACTGCCGACGCATTCTCAAAAAACGGGGAGGCGAGTACTTGCTCTAACGTTGGGCGCTGGACATTAAATTTTTCGGTGAGTGCCACCAGCAGTGGGTGCAAGGCACCGGAAGAGTGACTGGAGACGACCGCAACTTCGGGGGCGGCGAGCTGGTGTTGAAGGACATCCATGATGCGTCCCAACGAAAATGCATCCTGATCCGGACTGTTTTGATCCAGCTCTGCGGACTGGACGGTGTAGCCTTTTGTCGTGCCATCTGCTTTTGAATAGGTCCCCTCATCACTCAGCATGATCGAACCGCCTCCGAAGTCTCCAATCTTGAGGGTTCCATCGGCCTTCATGAAGAAGTTTTCGGGTTTCAGATCATGGTGGACAACACCCATATCGCGCAAATACATCATGCCTTCGATGAGCTGCTTGAGCTGCTGACGATGGAGCTCCTCCAGGACCGGTTCAGAGACGATACCGGCTAGAGATGCCATCTCCATCCCCAGTCGGTTTTGTCGAAAGTCACCCCCATCGAGTGCCTCCATCGCCATGTTGAGGTTGCCTTCGGCGTCTTTTACCACGCCTTTCAGCTCCACGATAAACTGCCGGCCGGGGTGATCGATTGGCCCGCGCATCAGGTGGTGATGGCAACGGATCTCACGTTCGATGGCTACCGAGGGGGGAATGCCTTCTTCGTCCTCCTTTGCCTGAGCGTTCATGACCTTCACGGCGATGGGGGCGAACTGCCCATCTTGAGCGAGATAAAGCGAAACTTCACCAAAGCCGCCTTTCCCGAGCACGCGGGCACGAGTATAGGCTTGAGGTTGGATTGAATCCGGCTGCGACAAACTCAGCAGGTTGCCGTCTGTGGAGAGTGTCCCCGCTTGATACGCACCCAAAGTCTTATCCATGACCTTGATGGCACTTTTGAGCACATTCTCTTGAGGAACGCTGAGTGCGTTTGCATCCCAGCCTTGTGCCTCGATCAAGCGTGCTCGAACATCCGCTTCACCCTGGAGGATATAGTCGAGTGCCAGATCTCGTCGGGTTCGCTCATCTACCCCGTTGAGCATCTGAGCCATCCGTTGTTTGATGCGACGTCTGAGATGTCCTTCGGAGATCTGCTCGCTGGTCCCCCAGCCTTTTTTGAGCAAGGTGGTCGGATCAAAGTGGGGTGCGACGTCGAGCTCAATCGGCGGTCGGCTGCCGTTTTCTTTCAGCCGCGCTTTTTCAAGGGTGGCGTCAAATGCGGCTGCGATGAAGTTCATGTCCGCCCGGCGTTGCTCGCGTAGGGCGAGAACTTGATTGTCTGACACGTTATCAAAATCGGTGTTGTCTGGATTGTGCGCACGCTCCTCGAACGACACGACCCGGCCCGCGTTCCACTGGTCAGCCAGCTCGGCCTCGTCTCGATCCCGGTCCAGGGCTTGGCTGGAGAGCTTGAGCTGCTCTAGCGCCGCCCTGACCCGTTTGGCGAGCTGATCTTGCCGCATGAGCATTCCCGATAAGAGAGTACGTGACGGCTTTAAGACCTTGAGGTCAGGATGAAGCAAGGGACTTACGGCGCTTCGCTGAAGGGCAAACCGAAGATTCTGTTGTTCCAGCAGAAGCAGGGGTTCCAGTTTGGTGCCCGCATGCGCTTGGATGAGCGGTGTAAACTGCTCATAGGCGTTGTGGTACTGGGTCAGCGCGGAGCGGATCATGTGCTGAATGGTGTCAAAGGTATCAAGCCGGGCGCTCAATGCGTCGATTTTCTCCAAGACTTCTTGATAGTGCCGATTCATCTGACGAAAGTATTGTCGCTCTTCATCCAAACGGTCTTGGGTGAGGGGACGAGCCCGCATATCCTGCAAAAAGTCTTGATCGACGGATACGAATTGATCGAGCTCCTGTTGCAGGGCTGCTTCCAGCTCTTGCGTCAAGTTCTTCATACGTCTGGCTTGAGTGACAAGCCTGTTGAATGGGGCATCGGCAGTCTGTCGCATCTGAGCGATATTTGTTAATGCCTCCTGCTCGGCAGCGGGGTAGGAGCGGGTGAGCTGCTTTTCGAGCTCCGCGAAGGTCTCCAGTGCCTCTTGGGGTGAGGATTCAATCTTTTCCAGGGCCTGGGTGATGCCGATCTTGATGATCGACTGGAGCGGCTCGGCTTTGCTCGAGAGTTTTTGACTCAGCTTCGCATGGCGTTCCTGATACTTTTGGATGAGCTTTGCCCGTTGAGCGGCTGCACGCCCTTCGGCATCGGGCGTGTTTCTGTTCCAGAGATGTCGTCCAAGCCAGCCTAGTTGTTCCGGATTTAATGGCATAGTGACCTTCCTTGACGATGTGATGTGAGACACAAGGATGATACGGACCAGTATCCGCTGAAGATGTGCAGAAAGTGTGGATGCGGAGGCAGCCTCTCACCCATGTCTTGACAGATGGAGAGGGGACCGCTAAACACCACTCAGAGGCCGTGATGGGCATGTCGAGTGCAAATGGGTCGTTCCTCCTGCGCGTGCGTGCGTAGGCGCTCGTGTGATCCGCGCCCGATCCGAATCGAGCTGGCATGGAGTATCTGACGGCGACACAGGCTGCATTTCGGCTGGGGATTACGCCGGCCACCCTCCGCAACTGGCGACGGGCGGGTGTTCTCAGCGCCAGCGTCGTACATCCCACCGCATATGAAGTCGCCGAGATCGAGCGCATCCTCACACAGCTTCAGGGGGGTACTCTGGGGCGGCTTCAGTCGGGGGTGAACCGTCGCCATGCGGTGCGGCTCCAGCTTCCCAAAGAGTACGGGTTGAGCCCTGAGCAGCAGCGGCTGCTTCGACGGGTGGCGGCGCTGCATCGGCGTCTGGCACTTCCCCTCGAAGTCCTGCTGTACCTGGTGGCGTTGCGCTGGCTGGCAAAGGTGGGAGAGCTCCGACTGGAGGGCTCTCATGCCTGGAGCGTGAAGCGTCCGTGTGTGGCGGATGCCCTCGTGGGGTGGCAGAAGCGGCTGGAGCTCCCGGCAAGGCTGGAGCCTTATGAGCCGCTGCTGCGTCTGTGTGAGCAGCTTGAGGGAGATGATCCCCTGGGGCTGCTCTATCTGGGCTTGCAGCGGGTGGGCGAGCGAATCGCGCATGGGGTTTGGTTTACACCGGTGGAGCAGGTGGAGGCGGCCCTGGCGACCCTAAATCCACCGGTGGGCAAGCTGTTGGATCCGTGTGTGGGCACGGGCCAGTACTTGGTGGGAGCGGCACGCCACCTTCAACTGGCCCCGGAGCAGCTCTTCGGCTGGGATCGTGATCCGGTGATGGTGGAGCTGGCCCGGCTCAACCTGCTGATGGCCTTTCCTGGCCGGGAGCTGGTGCCTCAGCTCTGGTGCCGCGATGCGCTCGAGCGCCTGCCGGAAGAGGTGCTCTTGCCAAATTCGTTTGATGTGGTGGTGGGCAATCCACCCTGGGGCGGAACGCAGCCGGAGCTCTCCCCGAGGGATGAACGAGGGCAGGAGCCCTTTACCCGCTTTCTGCGGCGAGGACTGGAGCTGCTTCGGGAAGGGGGTCAGCTCTCCTTTTTGTTGCCCGCGTCGATCCTAAATATACGGAAACATGCGGGAATTCGCCGTGAGCTTCTCCAGCGAACCCGGATCGTGCGGGTGGTGGAGACCGGCAGGCCCTTCAGTCGGGTGCTCTCGTCGGTCATTCGGCTGGAGCTGGAGAAAGGCGCAGCACCTCCGGACTGGAAGGTGGAGCTGGTCTCGGCTCACGCGGGCCGAGGGTGGGTGTCTCAGGCGCAGTGGGGGAGGGCTCCAGAGCTCCGCTGGTCTCTGCTGGGGACGCGGGGAGGAGGGCGGACCTTGTTGGAGCAGCTCTTACAGCGTCCTCATCAGACCCTGGAGGGCCGGGCTTTGTGGGCCCTGGGCATTGTGACCGGTGACAATCGCCGCTGGCTGACCGAGGCAAAAGAGGAGGGCCTCGAGCCCCTCTGGAGAGGGCGTGAGGTGTTTCCGTATCGGCTCGCGCCTGCCCGTGTGTACCTGCGCGGAGGAACGGGTGCCGTTCAGCAGCGGGCTCCCGAACATTTGTATCGGGCCGCGCCGAAGCTCATCTATCGCTTTATCTCCAAGCGACTGTGTTTTGCGTATGACGATCAGCAGCGGCTGACCTTAAACAGTGCCAACGTGCTGATCCCGGCACTGCCCGGCATGAGCGTGAAGGTGGTGTTGGGGTATCTGAACGCCTGGCTCTTTCAGCGCGTCTTTGAGCAGGCATTTGCGACCCACAAAGTATTGCGGCAAGATCTCGAACGTCTTCCGTTTCCGCTCCTGACGACGGCTCAGCATCAGCAGCTCGAGGCACTGGTGGAGCAGGCCCTGCGGGATGGCCAGACCTCCCAGGCGCTGGAGCAGGCGGTGCTGGAGAGTTTTGGGCTAAATCCCACGGAGGTGGAAGGCTGGCCCTATCCGTGTACGGGATGAGCCGCCCTCCGGCTGGTGACGCCGTCTTCTCAACGCCGTCTTCTCAACGCCGTCTTCTCAACGCCGTCTTCTCAACGCCGTCCCCACCGCATCGTCCCCACCGCATCGTCTCCACCGCATCGTCTCCACCGCATCTCAACTTTTTCTTCAGGTGTGTGTTTGATGTGAGTGTTTGATTGCCTTCTGTTGAGTCCCTCCGGTCTTCCTGCCCCTGGCACCTTGTATGCACGCTCGAGCGCCTGTGTCATCACGCGCGCCTTGCTGACGCCCGTTTGCGAGTGGAGCAGGCTGCCCAAGCCCCGTGTGATGCACTCAGACCCGTGACACCCTTCGCGACGCTGCCACTCGAGCGCCTCCAGAGGGGTGCCAATCCCATGACACCTGTCAGAAATTCGTCCTTTGCCGGAGTTTGAGAGGAGCCTCTGATGGCCGCTGAAGACGACGGACAAGAAAAAACCGAAGACCCCACACCCAAGCGCATCGAAGAGATGCGCAAAAAAGGCATGATCCCCAAGAGCCAGGAGGTCGCCAGCATGGCCCTCCTGTTTACGGGCTTGTATTTCATCTATTTCGGGATGACCTACCTGCTGGGCGGCCTCAAAGAGCTGATGATCCAGACCTTTCGCACCCTCGACAAGCCCATCAACCGGCATATCCTGGGAGAAGCGAGCCTCAACGCCCTCAACACGGTGGGCTGGATCAGCTTGGGCATGCTGTTTTTGATCCTGGTGGTGGCGTTTGTGGTCGCCGTTATTCAGACCGGCTGGACTCCGGCTGAAGACGCCCTCACCCTCAACCTCGAGCGCCTCAATCCGCTGCCCGGACTCCAGCGCATGGTGAGCCCCGAAGCCCTCTTCGAGCTGGCCAAGTCCAGTATTAAGCTCTTCATCGTGGGTTATATCGGCTACGACCTGCTCTCCGACGAGCTCGAGCGGGTGCTGGAGATGCCCATCAGCGACATGAACACCGCCATGAGCCTGCTGGGAGAGCTGCTCTATCGATTTACCCTCAAGAGCCTGATGTGGCTGAGTGTGCTGGCCATTCTCGATCTGATCTATCAGCGATATCAGATGTGGGAAAAGATGAAGATGAGCATGCAAGAGGTCAAAGATGAGGCAAAAGACCGAGAAGGCAACCCGCAGGTGAAGTCCGCCATGCGTCGAGCCGCACGGCAACGCCTCCAGAAGACCGGCGTGGGCAACGTGCGCAAAGCCGATGTGGTGGTCACCAACCCTGACCACTACGCCATCGCCCTACAATATACCCCCGGCAAAATGAAGGCCCCCGTGGTCATCGCCCGTGGGCAAGACCGTGTGGCCGAGGTGATCAAAGCCGAAGCGCGAAGATATGGAATTCCGCGCATCGAAAATCGGCTCCTGGCACGAACCTTGTATAAGATCTCCCGTGTGGGGGACGAGATTCCACCGGAACTCTATGCAGCGGTGGCGGAAGTGCTGGCTTTTGTGTACCGGCTGAAGCAGAACCACCTGGCGGGATGACGTAGGAGCGGTCAAAAAAATGGCAGGTGCCAAAACCGATAACACCCATATGGTGAATGATGGCCTGATGCAGATCCTGGCGAACCGGGATATGATCGCGGCCCTCCTCATGCTCGGCGTGCTCTTCCTGATGGTGGTGCCTCTGGCCCCCATCGTGTTAGACCTCATGCTGGTGCTGAGCATCACCCTCTCCCTCATCATCTTGATGGTGACCTTCTTTATGAAGGATCCCCTCGAGTTCACCGTTTTTCCCAGCTTGCTGCTGATCAGCACCCTGTTTCGACTCTCCTTGAATATTGCCTCCACCCGCCTGATCCTCACCCACGGAGACCAAGGCATCTCCGCCGCTGGTGGGGTGATCGGCACCTTCGGAACGTTTGTCGTGGGAGGCAACTACGCCGTCGGGTTTGTGGTCTTCGTGATTTTGACCTTGATCAACTTTGTGGTCATCACCAAAGGTTCAGGTCGTATCGCCGAAGTCGCCGCACGTTTTACCCTGGATGCACTCCCCGGTAAGCAGATGTCCATCGACGCCGACCTCAACGCGGGCCTGATCGGCGAAGATACCGCCCGCAGCCGCCGTAAGCGTGTCTCGCTGGAAGCCGACTTCTATGGCGCGATGGACGGTGCATCGAAGTTCATCCGAGGAGATGCGGTGGCTGGCATCTTCATCATGATCACCAACGTGGTGGGTGGCCTCTTCATCGGTGTGATCCAGAAAGGCATGCCCGCCCTGCAAGCCCTCGAGAACTATACCGTGCTGACCATCGGAGACGGCTTGGTGTCCCAAGTGCCCTCCCTGATCGTCTCGACCGCCGCCGGTATTCTGGTGACCCGCGTCAACTCGGAGACCCAGCTCGACAAAGAATTGACGTCACAGCTCTTCAGCTCGTACCGAATTCTGGCGATGGTGGCGGTGATGCTGGGCCTGTTTGTGCTGGTGCCCGGCCTGCGCATCCCCTTCTTTGTGGTTGCCGCAAGTCTGGGCGGTTTTGCCTACTACCTCTGGAGCCTCGAGAAACGTACCCGCGACGAAGAGCTGGCCCGCGCTGCCAAAGCTCCTTCTGCCGCCGCTGCCGCTGCCGCCGCTGCCGCCAAAAACAAAGAACCCGAGAAGATCGAGAGCCTCCTGGCCGTAGACATCCTGGAGCTGGAAGTGGGCTACGATCTCATCAGCTTGGTCGATGAGCGCAAATCCGGTGAGCTACTCGAGCGCATCCTGCGCCTGCGCAAACAATTTGCCCTCAACCTGGGCATTGTGGTGCCCCCCATCCACATCAAGGATAACCTGCGCTTGGCCCCCGGAGACTATGCCATCCTGCTCAAAGGCACCGAGATTGCCAAAGGTGCCCTCAAGATGCGCTATCTGCTGGCCATCAACCCCGGCAACGTCACCAAGCGCATCAACGGCCTGCCCACCCGAGAGCCTGCGTTTGGACTCCCGGCCCTCTGGATTCCCGAGCGGGATAAAGAGCTGGCCGCTCAAGCCGGATATACCGTGGTGGACCTGCCCACCGTGCTCTCCACCCACGTCTCGGAGGTGGTCAAAGCACACGCCCACGAGTTCCTCGGTCGTCAAGAGCTTCAGGTGATCCTGGATGGGGTGGCCAAGTCTCACCCCAAAGTGGTGGATGAGCTGATCCCCAACCTGCTGCCCTTCGGCACTGTGCTCAAGGTGTTGCAGAACCTGCTGCGAGAGCAGATCTCCATCCGCGACATGCTGACCATTCTCGAGGCGATGGCGGACTTTGCCCCCCGTGTCAAAGATCCCGATGTGCTCACCGAGCTGGTCCGGCAGCGCATGGCCCGACAGATCAGCAAGTCGTACTGCGACATGGAAGATACCATCAAATATCTGGGCCTGCCTCAGATGGTCGAAGACTCCATCTCCAAAGGCATCACCCACACCGAGCTGGGCAGTCAGCTCGTGCTCGACCCCATCACCGCTCAGAATATTGTGCGCTCCATCGGAAAAGAAGTGGAGAACCATACCCGGGCCGATGTTGCCCCGGTGCTGCTCTGCTCTCCGAACGTGCGCGGACATGTGCGGCGACTGGTTGAGCGTTTCCTGCCCAACGTGCCGGTGCTGTCTCATAACGAAATCTCAAGCGGCATCAAGCTGGTCCGGCTGGGTGTTGTAAGTGTCCGAGCCGACGGAAAGTAGGAGCATACGCATGCTGGACCAGGCAAGAGTCCGTAAATTTATGGCTCGGTCGTACTCAGAAGCCCTCCGGCAAGTCAAAGAGGAGCTGGGAGCGGACGCCGTCATCTTGGCCAATCGGCTGATCGACCCCGAGCTGGCAGACGAAGACCGACGACAGCTCGTGGAGCTCACCGCCGCTTCTGGAGATGTGGCCACCTCCATCATGTCTCAGGCACCCCGAGCGGCGCGCACCCGCACCCGGCATGAACCCCTCGAGAGCTTACGGCGCACGGCAGAAGCCGATATGCTCAAGCCTTTTCGTCGTCGCCTGCTCGAAGAGGAAGTGCGCGAGCGCCTGGTCAGTCAAGTGCTCGACGGGGTGACGCGCCGGGTGCTGGCCCTGGGTCCACGGGGGATCTCGCGGGCCCTCGACTTTCTCTTGATGGAGCTGATGGAGCGCATCGAGGTGCTCAGCGAAGAAAAAGCACGCGGATATGCGCGTGTGACCTGTCTGGTGGGGCTGGCTGGCACCGGGAAGACCACCATGCTGGCCAAACTCGGGGTGACAGCGGCGCTGCGGGAGCGGCATCGGGTGGCCTTCATCGGTCTGGGACGTCGCGGGGGCAATCGGGAAGCCCTGCGGATGGCCTCGGGGGTGATCGAGTGTCCCCTGCGAGAAGTGGAGACGCCAGCGGCCTTGAGCCAAGTGCTCAACGAGCTGGTGGGATACGACCAGATCTTCTTGGATGTCCAAGGGGTGAGCCCCTTTGATGAGCGAGGGCTGGAGCAGCTCAAGGGGTATCTCCAAGCCGCACCGGGCGCGGAGCTGCACTTGGTGCTCAACGCCAACCATCGAGATGTGGACATTCTGAAGACGGTGGAAGTTTTTGGAAACCTCCAGCTCAAGGCGCTGGCGTTTGCGCGGCTGGACGAGGCATGCTGTTATGGTGCATTGTTAAATACCGTGGACAGCTCAAGGCTTCCGCTCTCTTACTTTAGTTTTGGCAAGGAGATTCCGACCGATCTCGAGCAGGCCAGTCGGGAGCGGGTGCTGGACCTGCTGCTGGATCTCTCGACTCAGAACGAGTTTATGACCGCGAGCTGATAAGCCCGCGATGTCCACAGGCCAGGACGACCTGTTTACGTGTTGACACCGATCAAACCTCCGTTTCTTAAGGGAAGTGACCACATGATGGCGGATGAGAACCTCAACCAGACATCGGGCAAGCCCATCACCGGATTTAATCATGCGGTGCTCAGCACCATTCCGCGTGCCATCTCCATCACCTCTGGCAAAGGTGGAGTGGGGAAGACCAATGTGGTCGCCAATCTCTCGATTGCCAGCGCCCTCCGAGGCAAGCGGGTGCTCATCATCGACTGTGATTTGGGTCTCTCCAACATCGATGTGTTGATGGGACTCAATCCACCTTATAACCTGATCCATGCGCTCAATGGAGAGATGAAGCTCCGGGATGTGTTGGTGACAGGTCCAGCAGGGGTGCGCATCCTCCCGGCACCCTTTGGATTGCAAGACATCACCGCACTCACCCGCGAGCAGAAGCTCAACCTGCTGACCATCCTGGAGCACATGGATGAAGAGTTTGACCTGATCCTGCTGGATACAGGCGCGGGCATCTCCTCCAATGTGATGTTCTTCAACATGGTGGCCAATCACATCGTGGTGATCATGACACCCGATCCGACCTCCATGACCGATGCCTATGCGCTGATCAAGGTGATGAACACCCAATATGGTGAGCAACACTTTCACCTGCTGGTGAACAATGTACGCTCCGATGCGGATGGACTGGCATTCTATCGAAAGCTCACGGGTGTGACCCATAACTTCTTAAATGTGTCCGTCGATTATGTGGGCTGCCTGCCCCATGATCCGATGGTCAACAAAGCCACGCTGATGTGTCGTCCGCTGGTGGATGCCTTCCCCAGCAGCCCCACCGCGATGCGCTTTCGTCAGCTCGCCGAGCGCATTGAGAAGTTCCCGGCGGCTTCGATTCCCAAGACAAGCCTCCAGATCTGGCTCAACAAGCTGCTGGGGCCCGAAGAAAGTGGCAAAAACAGCGCCAGCTAAGGCGTTGAGCCCCATGCCCTGAGCTCGAAGCCTCTCGACGGCCCGGGAGCTCCGCGCACGCTCAATGACCACGTTTTGACACCCGCGTGCAGACGGCAGAATGACAGTATGGCATGACAGGTGGCAAATGCTTGACGATCTCCATGCAGAACGGCTCAGGAGTATACCGCCCATGATGCGCGGAAACCATTACCAGGGCAGTGCCCTCAGCGTCCGACTGATTGAAGGCAAGACTCGCGATGAGCTGATCGATGAGTTTACGCCGAAGGTCCGTCTGATCGCCAACATGATTGCGGCCAAATTGGCAGCCAATATCGAGTTTGATGACCTCATGAACGCAGGTCTGGTGGGCCTGCTCGATGCCATCGATAAGTTTGATCCGGCTCGAAACAATAAATTCACGACATACGCCGAATTTCGCATTCGTGGCGCAATTCTTGATAGCTTGAGAGGCATGGATCTGCTCACCCGCACGGCGCGCGAGAAGGCCAATACCCTCAAGAAGACCGTCAAAGGTCTCCAGCGCCGACTGGGGCGAGAGCCCGAGCAGCAGGAAGTTGCCAAAGAGCTGGGCATCTCCCTGGACGACTATTTTGCTCTGCTCGAGGAGGTAAAGGCGGTCACCCTGTGGAGCCTGGACACGCCCACGGAGCGGGAGGGCGAAAAAGGCAAAACCCTGGCAGATACGCTGGCGGATACGTCGGGCAACGACCCTCACACACTGCTGGCGGATCAAGATGTGCGCAAAGCCCTGGCGGAGTCCATCAAGGGCATGCCAGAGCGACTGCGACAAGTGGTGATGCTCTACTACTTCAAAGAGCTGAACTTCAAAGAGATTGGCAAGGTGCTGGAGCTGAGTGAGTCCCGCATCTGCCAGCTACACTCAGAGGCCCTGGTGCGGCTCCGCGCTCGGCTGGAAAAAATGACCGGTGGACCAGACTAGCCGCATCCGGTTGTGGAGGTGAGTATGAGCAAAGAGATCTTCATTGCCCTCTCGGGAGGGCTGGCCTATCAGCGACAGCTCGAGGTGGTGTCCAATAACGTGGCAAACCTCTCGACGGCGGGGTTTAAGGCCGACCGAACGGTGTTCTCGGTGGCGCGTCCCGAGTTCGAGAAACAAGCTCGGGATCTGCCCCCTCAGAATACGCCGCCCTGGTATCTGGCGCACTCGTATGCAGCGGCAGCGCAGAGTTATGTGGATCTCTCGGGCGGGGCCATCCAGGTCACCGGTGACACCTTTGATATGGCCCTCGAGGGGGAAGGCTTTTTTGCCATCCAGGGCAAGGATGAGGTGCTCTACACCCGCGCGGGTCAGTTTAAGGTCAACAAAGAAGGCACGCTCGTCACCCACGAGAACTTGCCAGTGCTCGGCGAAAAAGGGCCGATCCAGATCAGCTCTCCCAACGTCCGCATCAACCCGGATGGCTCGGTGGTGGTCGATGGTCAGACGATAGACAAGCTCCGGGTCGAGCGGTTCGCGCCGGATGCCCAGCTCGCGAAGGTCGGCAATACCTCATTTTCGGCCCAGGGTGCCACGCCCACCGGCACCTTTGAAGGGGAAGTGATCCAGGGCTCGCTCGAGCGGGCCAACGTTGAGCCCGTCAGAGGCATGCTGGAGCTGATCACGGTCCAGCGTAATTATGAAGCCTTCTCGAAGGTGGTGGCCAATATGGACGAGATTGAGTCCAAAACCAACGCTCGGGTCAAGGTCTAACCCTGCTTTGCAAGATAGGAGGCAAAAATGCGCGCACTTTTTACCGCTGCCACCGGCATGTCGGCTCAGCAGCTCAAGATTGATAACATCGCCAACAACATCGCCAACGTGAACACGGTGGCGTTTAAGCGAGGTCGAGAAGACTTCCAAGACCTGTTTTATCAGCGGATTCGCACGGCGGGGGTCTCCTCCACCGCAGGCGGCACGGCACCCGTCGGGGTGGAGGTCGGGCACGGTGTGCGCACCGCCGCCGTCGAGAAGATGTTCACACAAGGCACCTTCACCACCACCCAGAATGAGCTGGACATTGCCATCGAGGGTCACGGCTTCTATCAGCTCGAGACCCCCACCGGTGAGACGGTGTACACCCGCGCGGGTAACTTCAAGCGCAACTCGTTGGGTGAGATGGTCAGTGTGGATGGTTACAAGCTCAAGCCTGGATTTGCCATTCCTCAAGACGCGGTGAGCATCGCGGTCAGTCAGGATGGTGTGGTGAGTGTGACGCAGGCGGGACAGTCGGCACCGGCTCAGCTCGGCACCATCGAGCTGGTGCGTTTTATCAATCCTGCGGGGTTGGAGCCGTTGGGCCGAAACGTCTTCCGGGTGACGGATAACTCGGGACAGCCCATCGTGGGCACGCCGGGACAGCAGGGCATCGGCACACTCGCTCAGGGGTTTGTCGAGAGCTCCAACGTGGACATCGCCGAGGAGATGGTGCAGATGATCATTGCTCAGCGCAGCTTTGAGACCAACTCGAAGGTGATGTCGGTCTCTGATCAGCTCATGCAATACACCAATAATATGGTGCGCTGATGAAAACCGAGCACACGCAGCGGGCCTGCGGGTGGAGCCTGGGGCTTATGCTCCTGCTCTCCGCTCTGGCAGGAGAGGCACAGGCAGAAAACACCGGCGCTCGAGTGGCGCAGGCCGCCCGTTCCTTTAATATTCCCGCCCGTGTGCTGGTCTACGGTCCTCAGATCCGACTCTCGGAGCTGATCAAGCTCTCGACCTTGCCTCCCACGTTACAAGCAGAGCTGAGTCAGGTGGAGCTGGGGCCGTCTCCGCGTCCGGGGGAGGTGGTCTCGTTGCCGGGCTCAACGGTGCTCACGCGCATCCGCTCGAGCGCGCCCGGTGCGAGCGCCCTTCAATGGCAAGTGCCTCCGACGGTGCAGGTGGAGCGGGCAGCTTCTCGCATCGAAGCGGCTCAGGTGCTGGAGAGTCTGCGGATCTGGATGGATGCCAATCAAGCGGTGCCGGTGGAGCAGCTCCAGCTCAGCGGGTTGCAGGTTCGGGCTCCGCTGCTGGTGCCAGCGGGGGCGGTCACGTTAGACTTTGAGCCCGCACCGGGTGAAGACCTCTTGGGGCCCACCAGCCTCAACCTGCTGGTGTGGGTGGATGGGGTGCTGACCGAGCGGGTTCCTGTGCGGATTCGGGTGGATGGCCAGCTCCGCGTGCTGGCGCTGCTCCGTCCGGTGCGACTGGGCCAAGAGGTGATGGCCTCCGATGTCCAGGAGGAGCTGCGGCCCGTGGCCACGTTGACGGGACAGCCGGCCCTTCGCCGAGATGAGGTGGTGGGGCGACAGGCGCGACGGGCGCTCAACGCAAACCGTGTGATCGGGCTGGAGGATGTTGAGGATAAACCAGTCCTGCGCAAAGGGGATGCGGTGACCATCATCCTCCGCTCGGGGGGGCTGCTCCTGACGGCGCAGGGGGAAGCCTTGCAGGATGGGCGCTCGGGGGAGACCATCTCAGTGCTCAACACCGGCACTCGAAAGCAGCTCCGAGGAAAGGTCACGGCGACTGGAGAGGTGCGGATCGACTATCGCCCTCCTTCTCAGTATCTCAACAGCAACTGAGCAGCCGGGTGTCTCGGGAAGCTCGGTCTCTTGGACTCGGCGGACAACGGATGAGGCAGGTATGAAGCGCATGAAGAACATCACGGGTACTGGCCCAGGTCGTCAAGGCTGGCGCAGCTCACTGGTCCTGCTGAGCATGTGGCTCGCGCCGGTGACGCTCCAGGCGGAGGAGGATATGCCACCCAACCCAGTGCAGCAGACCGGCTCACTCTGGTCGGATGAGGGCTATCGAAAGTTCCTCTACTACGATCAGAAGGCCAAAGCGGTCGGGGATCTGGTAACGGTGAAGATCGTCGAAGCCAGCCAAGCCAGTCGCTCGGCCTCCACCAGCTTGGACCGCACCTCGTCGGTTGAGGCGGGGATCAGCGCGCTGGGAGGACTCGAGACCACCATCCCGGTCCTACGTCCCGAGCTCAGCCCTTCGGCGCTCTTGGGCGCTTCCACCGGAAACTCCTTTGAGGGGGATGGGCAGACCACTCGGAGCGGCACTCTCACCGCCACCATCACTGCACGGGTGCTCGAGGTGCTGCCAAACGGCAATATGGTGATCTTTGGCCAGCAGGAAGTGAAGATCAACAATGAGCTTCAGATCTTGAGTCTGCGTGGGATTGTGCGTCCGCAAGACATTCAGATCAACAATCAGATTCTCTCTACGTACATCGCGGAGTCGAAGATCGAATATACCGGGGTCGGGGTCATCAACGACAAACAGAAGCCCGGCTGGTTCTCGCGGGCGGTGGACAAGGTGTGGCCCTTCTGAGGCGGAGGCATGTAGCCATGAAATCAAGCAGCGCACGGTGGATGCGGCGTTGGACCCTGACAGCAGGACTGATGCTGAGCTTGCTGGCAGGCTCGGCAGAGGCCGCTCGACTCAAGGATATGGCGTTTGTGAAGGGGGTGCGCTCCAACCAGCTCATCGGCTACGGTCTGGTGGTGGGTCTGGCAGGCACAGGAGATGGTCCGTCGAGCACAGTGACGGTCCAGTCGCTGACCGCGCTCTTGTCGGGCATGGGCATCACCCTGGATTCGACGCAGCTCAAGGTCAAAAACGTGGCGGCGGTGATGGTGACGGCCAACCTGCCCAGCTTTGCACGGGTCGGCTCCAAGATCGATGTGCTGGTGTCCTCGACGGGTGACGCAAAGAGCTTGGCCGGTGGCACGCTGCTGCTGACGCCTCTTCGGGCTCCAAACGGGGAGATCTATGCGGTCTCGCAGGGGCCGCTGGCGATTGGTGGCTTCGGAGGCTCCGGCGGAGGGGCTTCCACCACGGTCAATCATCTGACGGTGGGACGCATCCCCGGCGGGGCGCTGGTGGAGCGAGAGGTGCCTTTTGAGCTGAATGGTCGCACGCGCTTGGAGCTGGTGCTGCGCAGTCCCGACTTCACCACCGCCAATCGTATGGAGGCGGCGATCAACGAGCGCATGGCGGGCCAGGTGGCATCCACCCGGGATGGGGGCACGTTGGTGCTCCAGGTGCCCGATAACTACCGCGACCGGGTGGCGGAGATGATCTCGCTGATCGAAGACATCGAAGTCCCGGTGGATCAGGTGGCGCGGGTGGTGCTCAACGAGCGCACCGGCACGGTGATCATGGGGGAGCATGTGCGCATCTCGCGGGTGGCGGTGGCGCATGGCAACCTCACCTTACAGATCGAGACCACGCCGGTCATCTCTCAACCGGGTCAGTTTTCAAATGTGGGACAGACGGTGGCCACCGAAGAAACCAAAATTAAGGTGGGTGAGGACAAAAAGGATAAACCCTCGCTCCAGGTGGTGGAGGGTGCCACCATCGGGGATGTGGTGGGTGCGCTCAATGCGCTGGGTGTCTCGCCGAGAGATCTGATCATCATTCTGCAAGCGATTCGGAACGCGGGGGCGCTCCAGGCCGATATTGAGCTGCTCTAAGGGGGAGGCTCAGGCATCGGCCAGCTCCAGGGCTCTTCGTCCCGTCGCCGTCATACCTTCCCGTTCATCTTCTTCGACCGCATACAGCTCCAGCAGGCGTTGCAGGGTCTCATCCTCAAAACATGGGAGACGTCTTAGGACATCGGGGCTCTTGATGGGTCGAGAGGCCCGCAGTCGAGCCACCTGAGCCGGACGTAGAGGCACCAGACACATCAGCTCCGATGCGGTGGCCAAGTTCAGGTTACGCTTGATCAGCCGCAAGGAGATACAACCCGCCCGTGCCTGCTCCGGCAGCACCGCTTGAAGCTGCTCCAGCCGCTCAAAAGGACGAGCCGCCACCACCGACTGCACTTCTCCCGGCGTGAGCCGAAGCAGATAGGTGAGCTGCCGAATGGACGCATCGTTGACATGCACTGATCTGGACATGATCCGCTCCCACTCCAAAAGGTTCGTTCTAAAAGTGTTCAGCCGCACCGGCGCTGATGATGGAATGTACCACCCCTCCGAGGTCTTGTCCGGTCACGGAATGGCCGAAAATCAGCGTGGTCACAGGGTTCTCTGAGAGCCGATCACAGCAGCGAGATGCATTTTCTTCGTAAGGTTTTGTGATCCCGCTGCGACTGATGTGCCAGTACCACAGCGGATCAACAGGCAGCTTGTAGGAGCATGCATCATGCACATTCGACCTCGTCTTGCCCGACGTCTGACGCAGCTTCAACGTGAGCAGCAGCAAAACTGGCTGCGAGTTCGTCAGTTTGTGGAGGTGTGGCTCAAAAATGAGCGGGCTCGTCGCTCTCCCACATGGCTGGCGGAAGCGGCTCAGCTCCCTTTTCGGCCTCATCTGGCCACGCTCAATGTGACGGATAATTGTAACTCGCGGTGCGTCACCTGCAATGTCTGGCAGGAACGTTCGACGCATGAGCTGGTCCTGGAGGAATGGAAAGAGGTGCTCCAGGAGCTCCACGCGGTTGGCTGCTCCACGGTGATCCTCTCCGGCGGCGAGCCCCTCTTGAGAAAAGACCTGGAGCCCATGATCGTGGAGGCGCATCGGCTCGGCATGCACATCGGGCTCAATACCAACGGAGGACTGCTCACCGAACGACGGCTCAAGAGCCTGCTGGATGCGGGTCTGGGCTCGGTGAGTCTCTCGATGGACGCGGTGGGGGAGGCGTACCGCCAGATCCGGGGCATGTCGTTTGAGAAGGTATTACGGGCGGCTCAGCTCCTGGCGGAAGCGCACCGCCAAAAACAAGTGCAGGTGGCGCTGAGCTGCACGCTCTCGAGGCTTACGCTGCCCCATGTGTGGGAGGTCTTGGCGCTCAGCCGAGGGCTGGGGTTGCCGCTGGGCTTTAACTTGGTGGACACGACGCCTTACGTCTTTCGTGGGGTCGGAAATGAGACGAATGCGTGGATCGATGGGGCAGAGCTGGTGCAGCTCGACCACTTGGTGGAACAGCTCCTGCTGTACAAAAAACGAGCGCCGGAGGCACTGCTGGACTCTCGCGCAGCGCTGGAGTATATCCCACGTTACTTTCGAGACCCACTTCAGAAGGCGCTGCCGTGTACGGTGGCGCTGCTCCGGCTGTGCATCGATGCGCATGGTCGTGTGTTCGGAGGCTGCTGGTCGATGGGCTCTTTTGGCTCGGTGCGTGATCAATCGTTGCTCCAGATCATGGGGTCTCCCGAGTACATCGAAAAACATAAGCAGATGTTCCGGAAAGAATGTCCCGGCTGCTCGTGTGGATATAAGGTCAACCTGCGCTACAGCTTGCCCAGCCTGCTCAGCACGCATGCTGGCATCGAGGCGAGCTTCTGAGCGGAGGGGAATTGGTCCCCTGCTCGAGGATAGGATCTCGAAGACTGTTTTGTCGTAATAATGTTGATGTTTGGACGTGAAGGGGAATATGCAGCTCAACATGTGCAGCGGCCAGCCGGGTGATTTTGAAGGAGCGAGGGGAGGCACATGTGAAGAGATATCTGGCTGAAGACACTGGTAAAAAGAGTACTTGGCCACGGATGAAATGCGGATGAAACCCGGATTGAAGAGATGAAGAGATGAGGAGATGATGTCCTGCCTCAGATGAAAGTGGAGTCTGATAGTACACCCCATGCAACGACGGGTGGACAGCCAGGCTGGTCACCCGGTATAAGCCCATGAGCTGAAGCGGAGGGCCAGTCACCTGCAAGGCCGAAGCCTTAGCGGCGGAGGCGCGAATGCGCCTTGACGGGTTCTGGAGCGAAAGCTACTCCGCGAGTCGCCCGGGAACCTCCAGTCACCGTGAAGTTCTTCCCTTCATCCCCGCGAAAGGGGACTTTATGCTCCTTGGAGCAAATGCCTTTGACGTCCCCGTCGCCGGGCGCGATGATGCCAGCCTGTTGCACTTCGCGCAGGCCGCTTAAAGCGAAGCAGACCCGTAGCCCGAGTCGTCCCACCCGAAAGCACCTGCTCGGGGACACCTGAGGACGAAGAGAGACCTCCAACGCCATCACCCCCGCTTCATGGGAGCCCCTCATGACTCGCACCCTGGCCCTCCTCACACTGATCACACTCCTCACGGGATGCGAGGGCACTTGGTCCTATCGCCAGCTCCACCAGGATAAAATCGTCAACGCTGACCTGTGGGCCGACGAACCGCGCATCCTGTCCGCGTATTTTGCTTTCGATAACATCATCGGCGTGGATGGAGACGAAGCCGAAGTACGGGCCGCCGGGGGTGCCTGGAACGCAGTAGAATGCACCCACGATGGCACGCTGGAACGCCGAGTCCTGACCTCCTCCTCGACCACCGACCAGGTGGAAGCATCCTTCGACCACACCGCCGAATATGCCGACGCCATCCCCGTGGTCTTCACGTGGCCCGTCCTACCCAGCACCCTCGATCATACCGACTTCCGCGTCACACTCAATACCGGCGAACAGCTTACCCCCGCTGCTGCTGGCATCTTCCCCAACTTCGAATACAACGAACGCAGCGTCGTGGTCCTCTTTGCAGATTTCGGAAACCGGATTCCACCGGGGGAAGAGGGCTCGAGATACGCTACGCGCACGGAAATTGTTGATGACGGCACGCCCCTGATGCTCTTGGGCCCCAAAGGCCCGGTCAGCGCCGTGGGATTGTGGATCGACAATGCCCTCAGCGGTTATTCAACCGGCCCCTTTCTGGTGGGTGCAAAGCTCTCGAGAATGTCCACGGAAGGGGAGGGGGCCCCAGCATTCCTGGGCGAAAGTCAGCCAAACGACGGGGTCTCACTCTACGGCACAGAGGCATAGTACCGTCTCCGCATGTACACCAACGGCGGCTTCTCTCCGGACGGGGTGCGCAGCATCCTGCCCACCGAATACGAGCGCTTTTTTCGGGTGCATGCTCGAGGTACTGACGGTGAGACTGTCCACCTTACCCAAACCGACATCGATTATGCCGTCGAAGGAGGCATGATTAGGGTGCTCGGACTGGCAGACCTGGGACGCAAAGCCTCGGTGGAGGAGGGCGTCTATTACGATGACTGCTATTTTGAGGACCACGACAATTATATCGACGTGGTCCTCAGCGGCGACGAGGCGGCGATGCGTTCGCTCACCCACCTCGAGATTCCGGCATCGGGCGAGTACGATCCCCTCTACAACCCGGGAGGCCCTGGCAATGATCCTACAGAAGGTGTGGTTTATACCGCGCCCGGCCCGCCGGACCTCGAGCCTATCATGATTGCCTTGGACGATCCGATGACCGTGACGTATGAAAAGTGAAGCGCCCACCATTCATCCCGAGAGAGGATAGTGTAGAAGATGATGGCGTGCAGGAGGCAGACGACTGCGTACAAATTCTAGGCATCACCACGTTCGGCGGCGACTGCGATGACAGCGAACTGCGGCTCTCTCCTGCTCAACCCGGAGTGTGTGATGGCATCGATAACAAGTGTTACGGCTTCGTTGAAGATGCGGCAGCACGCTACTGGTACGCCGACAACGAGAGGATACAGCGCAGGACGGAGAGCGGAGCGGAGGGGGATTAGCCCCCTATGTGAGGATAATATCTGGCAGGCTGTTCTGATATAAGTAAGTTAATATGTAGACGTTATACGGAATATGCAGCTCAACACGTGCAGCGGGAAGGTTTCTGTGGCGTGGTTGCCGGTTGGGCGGGCGTGACGTCCGCCGTCTGGCGTGGGCGTTGCGCCTCCTGGTCTGCTCCGTGCGCCTTAACAGCTTCCGCGCACATCGTTACACCAGAACAAGGTTTTCCACTTGGTTGTAGACAGGGGTGTATAGATCAACGTCTGAAGAAGGTGTCTCAATGGAGATGATTAAGGAGTAAAATGCGCTTGAGTCTGCACGCCGTAGCTCTGGGCGCTCCCTCCACCACCCGATCACAGGGTAGATGCCAATCATGCCGCGGGCAGCAAGGTCTCGAGCGGTCCCAAACCAGATATCAGATTGAATTGAACCACAGTTCTCCTTCAGAAAATGAGGACCCAGGAGCCAGCCTTCGTTGTTGCCTGGAAATGGTGCCTTCTTTTCCTCTTCTTCTCGCGCTGCCACATTGATTCGCTTTCTGAAATGGTCGCCTGACTCCTCAGCGTTCTTGAGCGCGAACCGAAGCCCGTGCGACGCATAGCGAAACCGGTACTTCCATCCGCGCTCGCCTGGGCTCGGCTCCACAAAATAGGACAACGTCACGCGAAGTGTGACGGGTGTTTCCTCGAGCGATTCCAAGACCTCTTTTGGCCAGGGAAGCTCAATGAGGTGCATGTCGCGCATGCTGGTGTTGCCGTTCGTAGACCGCTGCTCAAAGGGAGTCAGCATTTCTTGGGCCACAAGTGTGAGTGCATTGGAGGCACTGTAGCACGCTCGGTCTAAGTCGGGAACACCCCATCCACAACAGCGAAGCAAGTGCTGGAGGCGCCCTCGTTTGCCTTTTATCGATTTTCTCTCAAACGTTCTGAGCTCGGTGAGGTACTGAGTACGTGTGAGAGGTCGATTAAGAGGGAGCAGGGAAGGTTGCTGCATGAGATATCGATCCAGCATGACCGGTGTCCACTCAGCCGAATGTACCATCAACCCTCGAAGGGTCTCAGGCCAGAAGTCAGGGTAGGATGCCGCCAGTGTTCCGGTCATTCTGGATGCAATGGCGGTCGCTGCCGAAGTATCTCCAAACGTGTGAAAGGGACGACGGAGGCCAAATTTGTCCGGGTCTTGTCGGGTATCGAATCTTCCCCAAGATGGGTCACAGGTTAAGCAGTCCGCCTCATCCAGCCCAATTGCGACCAATGGCGAAACGGGCGTTACTGGCGTTCTGCAAGGGCCTTCAACATGTGTTGGTCTGTAATACACAGGGCGTCAGACAGAACCATTTCTTTGGCAGCGTCATCACACACCGATGCGAGCTCAGCATAGCTCAAACCACGAGATTTGTCTACTAGAGATGTTATGTCTTGTAGTTCTGTGGTATAAGGTGAAAGTCGGTTCTCAATCAGATCCCGAATCTGTATGTCAGCCGGGAAACTGTACTCCACAGCATCGTCAAACCGGCGGAACAGAGCGGGATCCAGGAGCTGCGGATTATTAGTAGCGGCAACAATGAGAGAAGTAGAACTATCCTGCTCGAGTAGCTGTAGAAATGAAGCCAGCACGCGTCGAATCTCGCCAACATCCCCTTGAAGCGCCCGCTGGCTTCCAATGGCATCAAACTCATCAAAGAGGTAGACTCCGGGTATTTTCTCCATGGAATCGAAAATGATGCGCAGCTTGGCCGCCGTTTCACCGAGATACCGAGACATCAGTCCCTCGAAAACCACGCGCATGAGGGGAAGATGCAGCTCGCCAGCTAGGACTGAGGCCGTAAGTGTCTTTCCAGTGCCAGGAGGCCCCATCAATAGGAGCTTACGACGAGGGGTCAGTCCATGCCTTGCCAACTTGTCTCGCTGTCGATTCTCGTGCAGGATCCGCTGTAGACGAAAGCGCACGTCCTCGGTAAGCACGATATCTGAAAGACGCAGGTCTGGTTGGCTGATGGAGAGGAGATCCGTTAGATCCTTTGGCAATGAGATGAGCCGGGCTCGAGGAGTGCCTTAATGTGAGTGGCGGTAGCCATTTCTGTTCCCTGTTGCGCTGTGGAGGCTGGCCGTCGAGCGTTCAAAGCCGACATCCTCCCGGAGTAGGGCAAACCAGTGTATACGATGCTTCATCCTCTCAGCTCACCTCATGCAGAATTTCACTGTATCACAGGTTTTGTGGCATGACATCGGACTTATCGGCACGTCTCTCTCGCCCCGCAAATCAACCACCTCCCATACCCGTGCTGCCTTGCTTCGCGCAGCATTCCTCTCAAGATGCATGAACTCGCCGCTGAGCGGAAGACGTAGATGGCTGAGCAGCCTGCTCCAGAGCCGTCTCCATCTCCCGCCGTAGGGTCTTTCTCCCATCCGCCACACCCCCCACATTTTTTCCCTTCGCCCCTGTAAGGTCTGTCCAGCCGGAACGTCCATCATTGTAAGTCCCTCAACATATGCTGAAGCCCACTCCGCTGGGCGCTCTCAATTCGCAGGAGGTGTTATGAAACACGTTGCCATATCTCTGAATCGTAGACGCACGGCGGCAGCCCTGGTCCTGCTCGTGACATGGCTCTGCTCCTGGAGTCCCTCCGTCGGCTTCGCACGCGGTGTCTCTCACGAAGAAGCACGCGCATTGCCCCTCTCCCTGGCGATGGTCCGACTCCAGGGCATCGAAGTCCTCACCGAGCACGGCCAACAGTCCCATAAGCTCGAGCGCAGCCTCTCCCAGCTCGAGGGTGAGCTGAAACAACGCCTGTCCATGCTCTCCACCGAACAACGACTCTGCGCTCAGCAAGGGCTGGAGCAAGCCCAACGCTGGCACCGCTTCGCCGAACAAGCCGACCGCTTCGCCTGGGACGCCCTCGCGATGGATGAGCTCAAGACCTATGAGCTGGAAGTCGAACGCACGTCGTTGGCCCTCGCCACCGCACGGCAATATCTGGAGTCCAGCCGGGCCTGCGTCTGGAGCACCCCACAGGCTCGGGTCGAGCTCCAGCTCGGAAACAGCGGCGAACACACCCCGCTGCGGGTCAGCCTGTTGCCCATCGAGCTCCTCCCCAAACAGCATTGAGATGTTCACGCTCACGCACGCACACGCGCACGCGCACGCTCACACGCGCACGCTCACACACGCACACGCTCACGCGCACGCTCACGCGCACGCTCACGCGCACGCTCACGCTCACACGCGCACGCTCACACGCGCACGCACGCTCACGCACACGCGCACCCAGGTAGGGGCTGTTCCGCTTCGATATACACCTGAAGTTGAAGGGGGAGGATCAGGCAGGGCAGGGCAGGAGGCAGGCTTCAGACACCCTCAGAGATCGGAGACGAGCTTCCGCATCTCCTGGATGTTCTGTGTGACCGCGTTGGCCACATGCACCCCTTCACGCTTGTGGAACTGGAGGAGCTCGGTCCAAAGTTTGGTCAGATCCTTCTTGAGGGTGTCAAAACGGCGCTCTTCGATGAGCCCCTCCAGCGTGCTGAGCGGCGGCGGCAAGCGCACATCCGAATAGTGCGAGATGATCTTCAAGAAGCTGTCCGAGAGACGCTGATAAAGCGCTTCACCCTCGAGACGACGAGACTCCGGGAGCTCTCGGCGAGCATCGGTGCGCTCGTCTTCGTCGTAGGTCACAGGACTGTTGGGCACAATCGAGATCGAATCACCCGCAAGCTCCGCCGAGGAAATCTCAATGGGCTGAGCGTTCTGCTCCGCACGACGGGCGCGGGCAGACTCAACCGGACGTGGTGCAGGAGTCGGAGCAGGCGCGGGTGCCGGGGGGGTCAGCTCCTTGAGCAGGCTGGACTCGGCAGGTGCCACCACCTCCGCCCACCCTTCCAGATGCGCTTTGACCTCGGGATACTGATCCAAGAGGGCCTGACCGGTGGGAAAGATCTCCAGATACTCGTCGAGTCGGAATCCACCCTTGAGCATGTTGGGGCCGATGTCGTTTTTAGACTCCAACACGGTGGCGCGACCCTTCAGGCGGGCGTCGATCTCCACACGCGGTGCCATAATCATGTCGGCCTGAAGGCTCTCGCCGCTGAGATACACTTCTTCGGAGGCCACGAGCTGACGCACGTGGAGGTTGCCACCCAAGAGCGCCACACGCTTGGCCACCAAGGTCTGAATGGTCAAGGCTCCCTTGATGCGGATGTCGCCGTGTGGGGCCTCCACGCGGCTGAGGGTCAGCGGCTCGGTGCTCTCGAGGGTGACAGAGCCCTCCTCCGAGAAGAGGCGACGCAGGCTGAAGCCTACTTGACCTCGCAAGACGACGTCTCCCTTGTTGCCAATGTTAAACGCTTCACCCTCGGCGACAATCTGAAGACCAGAGGGAATGACGAGCGCCTGTTCATCCAACGACTTCGACATAAAAACTCCTCGGACAGTTAAATCTGGAGGAAAACCCCTTTGCTTCTCACGAGGGTCATTCTAATGCAGGTGTGCGGATGAGGCAAGCCCCGGCACAAGTCTGTAAGGGGCCGAAGCCACCAAAAATGAAAAAGTTTGGAGGATTCACGCATCCACGGGGGGCAGAGTCGCAATAGAAAACAGACACTGGGCAATAAAAAACCCACCGATGGAGCCCATCGATGGGTAAAGATGCCAGACCGCCTGTCTGCTGCTCTCTCTGGAAGAGAACAGGCTCAGCGAGCCGAGGCGCGGACCTGCTGAACAGGCTCACGCAGGTCAGAAGTCACAAGCCCCAGCAGCTCAGAGGACAGTTCAATGATCTGGTTGGCAGAGTAGCCGTGGGACTTCAGATCGTTGTAAAAGCTCCGTGCCAAGATGGTACGGGTACGCTTCCACTCATGAGCCTTCGCCTCATTGCAAGAACCGAGTGCCTTCATAGTTGATCTCCTGCGTGATAACAGTTGCGTTTCGTCTCGGCCACCTGGGGCAGTGGAGCTATTTGAGAGAGCCGCCGAAGCGGAGGTGCTCATCGACTCTCGGAACATTCGCGCTAGACACCACATTAAATAGCAATGCTTGTGCCAGACCTGTCGGAAGAGGTGGGCTTCTCTAAAAATGCCCCTATCTACCTATGATCACATCGAAATTTTAATCGCAGGGTTGAGAGGGGATCGGAAGAATTGATCCAATTAGGAAGGGGTGTTCAAATTTTTGGAATGTTTCCCCGTTCAAGATTTGTGAATTCCGCATACCCTGTGCTGCGGATTCCGCAATCGCGGCATCCAAATAAGCAGCGATCTCATGTAAATTCTTAATTTTTAAGCTGTTTTGGGGATGTCTTGCTCCGGTAAGCTCGCCGTGCTCCGGTAGGGTGATGGGAAGATGTTCAAAATAATGAAACTGTGAAGTGCCAGATGCCCAGAATCGGCTCTGGAGGCTCACGCATCAGTCACGGTTGCCTTGAAAGAGCCGCTGCAAGAAGCGGCGCACGGGTCTCTCACGACCCAGCTCCGAGACAGGTGGAGAGCCGTCCGCTGCTGGCCGACCCTTCAAGCCCTCACCCAACCGGTCCAGCAAGGTCGGGGCCGGATGTAAGGCACAGCTCTCGGTCGGCGGATTGGCTCGCCAGAACACTTCTTCGAGCCTCACTGGACACGTCTCTCCCACCCGCTGGAGGGTCTCCGCACACAGGGTATGACGCTCGAGCCCTTCGGGCATCGGATCACTCGGAGGCGGATCGCCTCGTCGAAGCTCCTTCATGATCTTCACCCACACGGGCAGGGCGGCTTTGGAGCCCGTCAGGTTGGTGGCCTGGTTCTGATCGGTGCCCACCCACACGACGGTCACCAGCTCAGGGTCAAATCCCACAAACCAGGTGTCTCGAGCAGCGGTCGTGGTTCCCGTCTTGCCTGAGACGGCGTACTTGTACCCCATACTGCGGGCGGCTTTGCCCGTCCCTCGCTCCACCACACCCCGCATCATGTCGCGCACCAGCCAGAGCTCGGCGGCTTGCCCCAGCTTGGTCTCGGGCGGATCGGCTTCAAAAAGCACGGCTCCTTCTCGATCTCGCACACGCTTGACGGCAAAAGGTGGATGAAATCGGCCTCCGTTGGCCACGGCGGCAAAAGCACCGGCCACTTCCAACGGCGTCACTTCGTAGGAGCCCAGGGCCAAGGACGGATGCGGCTTAAGCTGGCCCTTGATGCCCAGGGTCTTGAGCAGCTCAATCACACGAGGCAAGCCAATATCCTGCGCCAGCCGCACGGTGGGCACGTTCAAGGACTGCTCCAGCACTTCGCGTAAGGTCACGTCGCCATGAAACTGCTTGTCGTTGTTCTGAGGACTCCAGCTTGTGCCATCGACGGTTAAGGTCAAGGGCTCGTCTTTGAGCAGGGTGGTCGGGCCCAGCGCCGACTTCTTCTCTTGCAGGGCCGCCAAAATCACCAGAGGCTTGAGCACAGAACCCGGCTGGCGTCGCGCTTGCGTGGCGCGGTTAAACTGGCTGATGCCATAGTCTCGACCTCCCACCAGGGCCAGGATACGCCCGGAGCGAGGCTCCATCATCACCACGGCACCCTGGAGGGGGACTTTGCTCTCTCGTTGCAGGGTGTCAAGATGCTCGCGCAGGCTCCGCTCGGCAATGGCTTGGGCGCGCAGGTCGATGGTGGTCTCAATGGCGTATCCTTCGGCGCTGAAGGATGCGTCAGGCAGGCGCTCGAGCAGCTCTTCGGTGACAAAATCGACAAAATAGGGGGCGGTTCGACCCATGTATTTGCCTTCGCGCAGGGCTATCGGCTTCTCGCTGGCAGCACGGGCGTCGGCTTCGGAGATCATGCCCTGTTCCATCATCTTGCGGAGCACAATATTACGGCGCGCACGGGCTCGCTCGGGGTGTCGGTCGGGTGCGTAGGCGTTCGGTGACTGTATCAAGCCCGCCAGGAGCGCAGACTCTTCGAGCTTAAGCTGTCCGATCTCTTTGCTGAAGAAGGCGTAAGCAGCTTGGGCCATACCAGAAATAGGCACGGCACCTCGCTGGCCCAGGTAGATCTCGTTGAGATAAAGGGTGAGAATCTCCTGTTTGGTATACTTCCGCTCAAGGGCCAATGCGTAAAAAATCTCTTTTATTTTGCGGAGATAAGTCTTCTCGTGGGTCAAAAAATAGTTCTTGGCAAGCTGCTGGGTGATGGTGGAGCCTCCCTGGGCTCGACCGCCGCGCATGAGGTTGACCGTCACGGCCCGGGTGAGCCCAATCGGGTCCACGCCAAAATGACGATAAAAACGATGGTCTTCCACGGCGACGACCGCTTGCAGCAGGCTCTTGGGGAGCTGCTGGTAAGTCACCACTTTACGAGTCTCTTGATCTTGCTGGCGCATCTCGGCAAACGGGACGGAGGGCAGGACGTATCGACGCTGGGCTTCGCCTCTCACGGGTCGAAGGCTCTTGAGCTGATCGCCCGAGGTGCGCAGCTCCAGGGGGGCGCTGAGCACACTCTGAAGTCCCGGCCAGCCCGGACGAGCAAAGACAAGATATTGTCCCTGCTCCCCCTGGCGGTATTCTCCGGGGTTCTGAACTCGGGGGGCTTTGAGATATCCCAGGGCTTCGAGCTGAGGTTC
Source organism: Myxococcota bacterium (assembly GCA_046075485.1). Classification (GTDB taxonomy): domain Bacteria; phylum Myxococcota_A; class UBA796; order JAJRTE01; family JBJTQF01; genus JBJTQF01. The sequence goes on from JBJTQF010000278.1 coordinate 34,710, forward strand.
TAGGGGGCCCGGTGGCAAGTTGACACCGCTCTGTAGCTCCAAGGGGCTGGCGTACAGTCTGGAGGGCAGATCCCAGGTGCGGGCGCTCATGCGCTCGTCCATACGCGAGGCAAAATAGAAATAGCCACCCAAGAAGGTCACGGTGGCGAGCAGGAGGCTCCAGAGGACCAGCTTGATAAAAAACGAACGCCAGGAGAAGGGGGTGCCGGACTTCTTCTTAGCAGGACTCTTTTTTTTGTCAGGTTTGCTGGTCTTTTTGGGAGCAGCCGGTTTGGAGGCGCGGGCGTGGTAAACCCTTCGCCGAGGCAGGAGAGATGACATGGAAGGATCAGCCGCTCAGAGGGGATCGTTGTTGCACTTGGCGGCCATCTTCTGGCTGATGTCATGCAGCTTGGTCTCGAGGTCTTCGACTTGTTTTTCAGCCGCTTCTTGCGCTCGCCGGGCGGAGGCAAGTGCGCTCTGTTTGGCCTGGAAGCGTGCGAGGTCACTCAGACAGCCTGCGTCGTCTTGACAGGCTTGGAAGTCGTCGGAGGCAGCTTCGGCCTTGTCGGATGCAGGGGCGACCTGCTCCGTATTAATACGGTCTACTTCGGCGCGAATGGTCTTCTGCTCTTCTTCAAAACCCTTACACTCGGGGCTGGTGAAGGCGTTGGGATCGGCTCCACCGCCGGGAGGGCCACCGGCTGGAGGGGCTGCGTTTTCGCTGGGAGGCGCCGGGAGTGGTCCGCCCTTCTGGTCGAGCACGTTCTTCATGCTCTGGCTTCCAGCGGCAGGCTGAGCAGCTTGCTCAGGCTTCTTGTCACTGCAAGCGGAGGCGGTGAGAAGCAGAACACCCAGCCCCAGACCGAGGCTCGAGCGCAAAAAGGAAGCGGCAGAACGTGTGGTGAGTGGACCGGGCATGGGTCTCCTCCAGAGATGAAACGGCAACGTGCAGAATGAGGCAGGCCCGCAGGTGGGCACACCTTCCAGGTAGGATCGCATCGTAGCCGATCACACCGGAGATTGCAAGGGTCGCAGAGATAAGGTGCTCAGGCTCCAGCACGTATCGATCTTCGATGTCCATCCGCTTCCGCACCTCGTCTTGTTCTACCGCTCGATTCCGCCGCCGAAGCAGGCGCTGATATTTTTCGGGATAGCGTCCCTCGTCCAGCCTCAGCATGTGCTTGTTCAAAAGGACCGTGCCCTGATCAAAGCTCATCCCGCATGCTCAGGAGCTCCGCTCCGATGAGATCTCCATCGCCGCACTCACGCGCGGGAGCTGGATGCGCGCACGACAGCCCGCTCCCGGTGCATTCTCGAGGGCCAGCTCTCCCCCATGCTGACGCGCGAGCGCACGCGCAATGGTCAACCCTAAACCAGATCCGCGCGTCTTGGTGGTGACACCCGCTTCAAATATACGCTCCTCCCAGCCCGGACGAATGCCAGGGCCCTGATCTTCGACCTGGACTTCACCTTGAGTACCCGTCTCAGAGACCCTCAACAGGATGAGCGCACCGGCAGGGCTGGCTTCCACCGCATTTTGCACCAGGTTGATCAGGATCTGACGCAGCTTCCGTGGATCTCCCTGCACTTGAGCCGTCCCCTCCACCTTCACATGCAGGCCACCGCTCTGAAGGGTGCCCTCGTGCAACGCCGCCACGTCCTGACACAACACATGCAGCGCCACAGGCTCCAGAGAAAGGGGCACCAGCGGACGCGAGAAGGTCAAAAACTCCTCCAAGATGCCCTGCATACGCTCCACTTCTCGACGAAGGGTGCTCAGTCGCTCCGCCGGCTTGCCACTCTTCAGATCCAGGGCCAGCAGCCCCGCCAAGCCCTTGATGCTCGTGAGCGGATTCTTCAGCTCGTGCGCCAGCTCGCCGGAAAGTGCGGTCAGATCCCGTGCCTGCTCCTCCAAGCTGCGCAACATGTCTTCTCGAGCCGCCACCGCTTGAGACAAGATGCGCTCCAGCATCTCCCGCACTTTGACCCCCACAAAGGAGGCGATCACCACAAAAAATAAAACAACGGCATACAACGACCAGACACGCAGCGTCAGATGTGGCTCCGAAGGCAACATCCAGTCAGGGCTCACCGCCGTCACCCACCCGCTGAGATGAAGCCCCGTCGTCAGCAGCAACCCCAGCGCAATCACCGGCAATAAAGCAAACCGCAGCGGATGTCGCCCCATCAGGGTGCTGGCCGTTAAGGTCACCAACACCGTCATCGGCAACAGCGGGCTAAAGAGCCCTCCCGTGGTCAGCAGAAGCAGGCCATGCAAGAGCTGGGTCTTGAGCGCGTTGGTAAATACCAGCCGAGGAATCAGCCCATGCTCCTCAAAACGGTGCTGCTCCTGAATCGCTAAGGTCAAGGCCAACACACCACAAACACTCAGCACGATGAGCCTCAGCGGACGCGGATCCAGCTGGGCCAGCCCCCCCAATATGATGGCCACCACCGGCAGCATGGACACTCGCAGGCTGAAGAATGCCCCCAAATGACGGGCAATCTCGGCGTTGAGCAACACATCCATACTCGGCACCGATAAAGCGGAGGGACGAGCAGCCGACATCCGGTTTCTCCTGAAGAATAGACGTTTCGAGTTGAGGGGTTGTGGACCTTACGCCTGCGAGCAGAAAACGGTGCGCTTGTCGCCTTCAGACGCGCTTATCCAGGACTCTCTCGAAGGATCTTCTGGAGCTGCCAGCGGATCACCACTCGGATCAGGCGCTGTCGCGTCTCCTTCATCAGCACACTGGCCAGAAAGATCAGGGTGGAGATCAACCACGGGATACGCTGCTCATCGGCGCTCAAGGCGCTCAAAGCCGCACTGATGCTCAACCCGATGGCCAGGAACGGACGCAGCAGCCTCAGCAGGAGCACGTACCGCTCCAGAGGTCTCAGCACCAAGTCGAGGGCTTGAAGATGCTGCTGCCAGACGTCGTCGGGAATTTGCTCCGGCTGCGCAAAGACATGCCATACCTGCGTGCCGTTGGGTAGGAGGGTGGTGCTCAAGAGCACCGGTCGAGGCGGTGAGGGTGCTTTGTCTCCCAAAAGCTGCCAGCCCGGAGGAGGCGCAGGTGTATGAATGCTCACCCCTTCATGCAGGTACTGGAGCCCCGGTAGCCGGATCATTTAAACAGCACTCCGATGAGCTGCTGCCCAATCTCCACCAGCTTGGACCAAAAAGAGACGGCATGCATCACACCCTTGTCATGCAACATCAGCAAGGTGTTGGCACGTCCGCTCTCCATCAAGCGCGGATCGACTCGAGTGCTGATGTCTCCGTTGAGGTGGATGCGGGTCTGAAGCACCACTTCTTCAAACATGATGTCGCGCAGCTTGCGGATCAAGCTCTGGTCGCTGGGCTCGAGCTGCTGGCGAAGGGTCTGGTCAAGCTGCTGCGCTCGGCTCCGCTCCAGCACGATCAAGGCAGAGGAAGGGGGCAAGTTATCCTGCCCAGCAGGACGCAGGGGGCTCTCGTCAGGGGCCAGCCGCTCCAACACCCCTTTGAGCTCGTCGGAGCACCCGCGAATCCGGGTTAAGGCCATCTGATCAACGGAAGAAAGCTGAGTACTCTCCGGGAGCTGAAGCAAAGCATGGGCTTCGACACGCAGTCGATAAAATCGACTCCACAAGGCGTTTGGCTGCTGCTCCAACAGACTCTGGAGGGCCAGGCGATGCTGCTGCTCCAGGGTGGCGGGTGAGGTCTCGCTCTTAGGGTTAAGTGCGGGGTCAAGGGCGGAGGCAAGGGCTCGTGTGCGTGCTTCCGCAAGCTGAGGGGCGATGGTGGCGAGCTTACGCTCATACTGCTCCACCAAGTCGAGCAGGCAATGAGCCAAGTTCGAGATGGGCCGTGCGGTGATGGTCTCTTTGAGGATCACATTCACTTCCAGGACAAACAGATCCTGGGCCATTCGACGGATCGCACTCTCGAGGGGCCTCATGTTTTAGCTCCGAGGGCTGGAGGGCTCCAGCTCTTTGCTCACAAAATGATAGAGGGCCTTGAGGGTCTCGATGTTCTCGCGAATGATGGCCATGCCACGCTGCTCGTTCTCTTTGTGAAGCTGGATGACGCTGGCATACTTCTCGGCGAGGAGCTGCTCCGAGATCAAGGTGGTGATGTCTCCGTCCAGCAGGTCAATACGAGTGCGTAAGGTCGGAGCACTGGAGACGTTGAGCTGCATGTCTTGGGAATGCTGCTCGGAATTGTCCTGGATCTTGCCTTGAGTGGTGATGTCTCCGACGGATGTGGTGATGGTCAGGCTGGTGACGTCGGAAAAGGCGTCGATCAGGCGCTCTTTGAGTGCGGCAACGGTGGTTTTGGCCATCTTCAGCTCCTCATGGGTTCGCAGGCAGGTTCAGAGGAGTATACGCCGAGGGATATACAGAGGCAATCTTAAGGTCAAGGAGTCGTGCAGGGTTCCGGCAGGGAGGCGCTAAATCCAGGAGGCGCTAAATCCAGGAGGCTTCAAAGACCGGGCCGCCGAGATAGGCGCGGGGACTGCGCATCTCCGCCACCTTCTGCAAGAGCCGGTCGAGCGCCGATTCGTCTCGGGAAAAGTCAAAAGCACCCGCATCTACCGTGAGCAGTGGAGTCTCCGTGTAGTCTCGGAAATAGTCCGCGTAGACCCCCGAGAGCGCGGTGAGATACGCCTCGTCGATGGGGGCTTCCATCGCACGGCCTCGCCGACGGATGCGCTCAAGCAGGACAGGGACTTCCGCATGCAGGTAGATCACCAGATCCGGTTTGGGCACCTGCACTTCCAGCAGCGAGTAGACCCGATCATACAGTGTCAGCTCATCGTCGCTGAGGGTCAGGGAGGCAAAAAGCCGGGTTTTCACGAACAAGTAATCCGCAAAGGTATGACGCACGAAGAGATCCTGCTGCCGCAGCTCCGACTGTTGCCGGTAGCGATCCAGCAAGAAAAACATCTCCGTCTGAAAGGCGTAACGAGGCCGGTCCTGATAAAAATGAGGCAGGAACGGGTTTTCCTCAAACGACTCGAGCAGCTTACGAGCGTTGCGACGCGCCGCCAGCCGCTCCACGAGGGTGGTCTTGCCCACTCCGATGGGGCCTTCAACAACGATATAGCGTGGCAGATCCATGAGCCTCTTTTCCGGGGAGAGCGTAAGTGGAGCGCATGATAACACGGGCAGGGGAGCGCCGAAATAAAATCTTCTTCAGGAAAGAGGCGGGTGAGCCTCAGCTCCGGCCCCCACGCGCATGGGCAGACGTCGGCACCGGCACTGCCATCCACACACAACCCTTTCCGTTATGACCTAGACCCGTGCGCCGGTCATGTCGAGCAGAAAACCCTTTGACAGTGCTTAGATTTCGAGATAGGTTGAGCACCATATTCAGCTCCGCCGCCATGCAGGACGTCGCTTTCCCCTCAGAATATAGGGGTATTGCGGGAATGAAGCCCTGCCTGTGCGCTGTTCGTATGCCACCATCCAGGAGTGATATCAGACATGCTGTTGAGCCTCTTCCGCATCGCCTTCCGAAACGTCACCCGCAACACCAAACGCTCCCTCATCACGATGGCAGCGGTGATCATCGGGTGTGCGGCCATTGTGTTCGCCCGTGGTTTCATCAACGGTCTGCATTCCAGCATGATCGATGGCATCACCGAGACCATGACCGGTGACGTCCAGCTTCATCAGCAGGACTACTTGAAGGCCACCGACGCCTTACCGCTCAACCTCTCGATCAAGCTCGACGAGAAGGTCGAGGGCCTGCTCAAAGAAGAGAGCCGGGTCGATGCGTGGTCTGGACGGCTCCGCTTCACCGGAATGTTGTCCAACGGACTCACCACCTCCCTGTTTATCGGCAATGCGCTCGACCCCGACAATGAGTATAAGGTCACACCGCAGATGCAGACTGACTTGGCGGAGGGCAAGGGCATCTCCAATGCAGAGCCCTCCGGCGTGGTCGTGGCGGATAAGCTCGCCAAAGCCATGAAGCTCAAGCTCGGGGACTCCATTGTGCTCACCGCCTCCACCAAAGACGGCGCGCTTAATACGATGGACGCCACGGTGGTCGGCATTCGGAAGTCGATGGCCGCACTCTCCGGGACCGAAGGCATGATCGTCGATATCCCCCTCAAGACCGCTCAGGACTTGCTCTATATGCCCGGAGAAGTGACCGAGATCATCGTGAATGTGCCCCAGTCCAAAGAGCTCGCACGGGTGGCCGATGACCTCCACGCCCGCTTCCAGTCCCAAGCCCCGGAGCTCAAAGTCAGTGTGGATGATTGGTCTGAGCTGTCCACCTCCAAGTTTTTTGTCGATATCTTGGACATGCAAGACCGCGTGCTCTGGATCGTGATCGGGGTGCTCTTCGCCGTGATGGTCACCGGCATCGTCAATACCATGCTCATGGCCGTGCTCGAGCGCGTGCGCGAGATCGGGACGATGATGGCCGTCGGAGTCCGACGTAATAAGATCGTCACCCTGTTTATCTGTGAGGCGATGGCACTGGGCATCATCGGGTCCGTAACCGGTGGCTCCATCGGATATGCGGTGATCCTCGGCATCACGGTGATCAAGGGAGGCATCGCCTTCACACCCGCCGCGTTCAATAAACCGGTGTTCGTGGTGCCCGAGGTGAGCTTTTTCTATATCGCAATGGTGGTGCTGATCGCCATTATTGCGGGCATTGTTGCGGCCATCTATCCGGCACTGCGCGCCAGTAAGCTCGAGCCGTCCGAAGCACTGCGCACCGTCTAAACGCCCTCAACAAAAGGGGTTCAAAGGGGTGAGACCCACCCCTTTGCAGGTGAGTCTGAGAGGACAGCGTCCTCTCAGCTTAAACAAAACACGGGTCAAGGGATGGAATCCCTTGCTGGAGCGTCTGAGAGGACAGCGTCCTCTCAGCTTAAAAGCCGCTTAGAAAGCGGCTTTTCTTTTTTATTGAAAGGGCTTTGCCCTTTCAAAC
>JBJTQF010000279.1:0-15368 GCA_046075485.1 Myxococcota bacterium
CCTATGTTATGCTTTGAGTATGGTGACCCCCCTTTCTCTCATGACCTGGGAAATACACGCATGCCACGCAAGAATATTCTCCTCAACCCGGAAGAGCTGATCGACGCCCTCTCCCAGTATGTGCCGCCCCTGAAGGCATTCACCGTTCACGACCCCGGCACCGAGCGGTTTAATATGGACCAGTTTGACTCCCTGGCCCACATCCGCAGCCTGGTAGACGCCTACTTTCAAGTCAAAGTGCTCGGCGTCGAACACATCCCCGACGGCGGACGTGGACTCCTGGTCGGCAACCACGGACGCACCGGCATCGACGCTTTTATTTTTGGCACCATCGCCGCCGAATACTTCAAACGCCCCGTCAGACCCCTCACCGATAAGCTCTTCTTTCGCCTGCCCAAAGTGCGAGACTATATCGCCCTGCTCGGCGGAGTCCCCGGCACCCGTGACAACGCCGTCAACCTGCTCAACCAAGATGAGCTGGTGGTGGTCTACCCCGGCGGCAACGACGAAGTCATGAAGCCCTCCTACGAAGCCTATCAGCTCTCCTGGGGAGATCGGGTGGGGTTTGTGAAAGTCGCCGCATCCACCGGCAGCCCCATCTACCCCGTCGCAGGCATCGGCGTCGAAGAGATCTACCGCAATATGCCCGGCTGGGATACCTTCGAGATGAGCCCACTCGCCCGCTGGCTCGAAGACGTCATCGGACGCCGCTACCGTGGCATGCCCCCCATCACCGGCATCGGCCCCATCCCCAGCCCCGTCCCCCTCACCTTCATCATCGGTGAGCCCATTCCCACCTCGGAGCTCGACCTCGACAACGAAGAAGAGCTGCTCGCCTTCCAGCGCAAAGTCCAGAGCGCCCTCCGAAAGCTGCTCCGCGAAGGACTGCTGGCCCGCGAACAGAGCTGAGGAGTACCCATGAGCCCCTATCAACCACCTCTCGTCACCCGTCGCACCACCAGCCGGCTCCCCCGCGTGCTCGAGCCCGAGAGCATGGATACCCCCGAAGCCGCCAGCGCCTACGACGAGATGAACCACCAAACCGTCAATCAAGCCTTCGTCGATGACTACTGGTGTTTTAATCCCATCCAAACCCCCGCGCATGAACAGAGTGTGTTGGATGTGGGCACCGGGACCGCACAAATTCCGATGCGACTGGCCCTCAAGAGCCCCCAACTCCACATCACAGGCGTCGATATCTCACCCCATATGCTCGCCGTTGGACAGGCAAACATCCATCGCCAGCACCTCGGCCACCGCATCACCCTCGTGGAGGCCGGATTACAGAAACTCTCAACACTCGGACGTTTTCCCGCCATCATCAGCAACAGCGTGGTCCATCACATCGATGAGCCCCGAGAGCTCCTGTCCTGCCTGAAAGAGCTGCTGCTTCCCAACGGTGCCCTCTTCATCCGCGATCTGGTGCGCCCCGCCGAGCTGACCACCCTCGAGCAGCTCGTCGAACGATACGCCGCCGACGCCGATCCGATTCAGCGGAAGCTCTTCTCCGATAGCCTGCACGCAGCCCTCACCCTCCGCGAGCTGAAGCTCATGCTCAAAGATCTCGGGTGGAGCCACCTTCAGCTCCGCCAGACCTCCGACCGCCACTGGACCCTGTGGGGCCGCGTTTAGAAGCGCTCGTGCCTCCGTGGAGGGTCGTTTCAGCCTCGGATGGCCAAAAGGCTTCTGTTCAAAATGGTTTACAAGACCCCACGATCCCGGTATACTGCGCCACCCGAAAATAGGAGGGCGATATACGCGCTCCTCGCCTGCGCGCGCGCCGCGTGCTCTTGATTGGACAGCCTCATGAAGACGCCTCAGACTCAGTTTCGTAATATTGCCATCATTGCCCACGTTGACCACGGCAAGACCACCCTGGTGGATGCCCTTCTCCGCCAGTCGGGCACCTTCCGCACCAACGAAGTGGTGGCCGACCGTGTGATGGATAACATCGATCTCGAGCGCGAGCGCGGGATCACCATCATGGCCAAAAATACCGCCGTGACCCACAAAGGGGTGAAGATCAACATCGTGGACACGCCGGGCCACGCCGACTTCGGTGGCGAAGTGGAGCGCACCCTCAAGCTCGTCGATGGCGTGTTGCTCTTGGTGGATGCCTCCGAAGGCCCACTGCCTCAGACCCGCTTTGTATTGCGGAAAGCCCTCGAAGCACACCTCAAGCCCATTGTGGTCATCAATAAGATCGACCGGCCCGACGCGCGCATCTCTGAAGTGCTCAACGAGGTCTACGATCTGTTCATCGACCTGGGTGCCGATGAAAACCAGATCGAGTTCCCCGTGGTGTATTGTGTGGCCCGCGATGGCACCGCCACCCTCGACCTCAAAGTCCCCGGCAAAAACCTCCAGCCGCTCTTTGATCTGGTCGTCGAGTATATGCCGCCCCCGATGGTCGATCCCAAGATGCCCCTCCAGCTCTTGGTGACCAACCTCGACTATAACGAGTATGTGGGACGTCTCGCCATCGGACGCATCTTTAATGGCTCCATCCGCTCCAACGAGCATGTGATCGTGATGGGTGCCGAAAAAGACCAGCGCATGAAGGTCTCTCACGTCTACACCAACGTCGGCCTCAAGCGCGAAGCGGTGCCCGAAGCCATCGCCGGAGACATCGTCGCCATCGCAGGCATCGAAGAGATCGCCATTGGGGATACCCTCTCCTCCGGTGAGCAGCCCATTGCACTCCCCCGCGTGGCCGTCGATGAGCCCACCATCTCGATGATCTTCCAGGTGAACACCTCCCCCCTGTGCGGTCGAGACGGCAAATACGTCACCAGCCGCCACCTGCGAGATCGCCTCTACAAAGAGCTGCGGAATAACGTCTCCATTCGTGTGGAAGACACCGACAGCCCCGACGCCATCAAAGTGGTCGGACGCGGTGAGCTCCAGCTTGCCATCCTCATCGAGATGATGCGTCGTGAAGGGTATGAGCTGGCCGTCTCCAAGCCCGAAGTGGTGGTGCGCACCCTCAACGGCGTGCGCCACGAGCCTATGGAGCGCTTGGTGGTAGACCTGCCCGAAGATTACGTCGGCGTGGTCACTCAGAAAGTCGGTCTCCGCCGTGGCCGGATGATGGAGATGAAACACATGGGCTCCGGGCGCGTGCGCCTCGAGTTCAGCGTGCCCTCCCGAGGACTCATCGGCTTCCGAAACGAGTTCCTCAACGATACACGCGGCATGGGCGTGATGAACACGATCTTCGACGGCTGGGCACCCTGGCAAGGCAATATCACCTATCGCGAGACCGGCTCCCTGGTGTCCGACCGCGCCGGAGTCACCACCCCCTATGCGATCTTCCATCTCCAGTCTCGCGGGAAGTTTTTCGTGGGCGCTGGTGTGCAGGTCTATGAAGGCATGGTGCTCGGCGAAAACGCCAAAGACACCGACCTCAACGTCAACGTCTGCCGCGAGAAGAAGCTGACCAACATCCGCGCTTCTGGTAAAGACGAAAACGTGCGGCTCGTGCCACCCGCGCTGATGGGCCTCGAGCAGTGCCTGGAGTTCATCAAAGAAGATGAGCTGGTGGAAGTGACCCCTGGCTTCCTGCGTATTCGGAAGCGGATCCTGCCCTGCAACATGCGCCCGGTCAGACGTGCCGACGACGACGGAGAATGAGCCAGCCCATCCCTCCTGCCTCTCTTGAGACATTCCTGAGTCCGTCTCACCTCCCAGCCGATTGAAATAGCCTGCACGTCGAGCCTACTTTCCCCTGATCTTTCAAAGCCTTTGCTTTTATCCGGTGACAACTTCTGCTAAGCTCAAGAGGCTCCTCTGAAAAGCCCCTAACCTTCTACTTGGTGAGGCCACCATGCCCCATGTCTTATCTCAGGCTCGCCGACCTGTCTCCTGGTCATCCCTGACCCTCTTGATGCTCTCAGGCGGGATGCTCTCGGCAGGAGTGCTGAGCAGCCAGCCCCTGGAGGCCGCCCCCCGGGTGGCTGCGGAGCTCCCGACGCCGACCTGTCGAACCTGGTATCCCGACTGCGACGCCGACGGATATGGCACCGAGACGGGCGCGATTCAGTCGTGCAAGAATCCGAACTGGAGCCAGACCCCTCCCGCCTGCACCTACGCGCGTAAAGGCGGCGACTGCAATGACACCAACCTCCAGGTGAATCCCGGAGCCCTCGAAGGGCCCTCCGCGCCCGACTCCACCACCGACGGCGTGGACAACGACTGCGATGGGTTCGTAGACATCGACTGTGATGGCGACAGCGGGCAGGCACTGCCAGAAGTCCTGCTCGACAAGGCCATCGGTGGCACATTTTCTAAAACCAATAGCATGAGCCTGAGTGGATGGGTGCTGCCTTCCCGTGACCTCAGCCCGGTACAGTCGGTGCTGGTGGATGGGCAATCGCTGAGCACTCAAGCCTGTAGTGCAGACGGTGGGCTGCGTTTTTCGGGCAGTGTGCCCCTCACCCGGGGGCTCAAGACCCTGGCCATCACCGCTCAAGATGGCAACGGCTTGCAAGATCGGGCCCTGACCTCGGCGATCTACTCCGACCGTTATATGCAGGTACAAGGAGCGACGGTGCGAGGCTCGCTGCTGAGCCTGCTCAATCAAGGCTCCTGGAATATCCTGGGAGACTGGGCCGAAGGAGCCTACGACGCCGCCACCATCAAAGCAGAGCTGCTGGCCTCCAATCCGCTGGTCTCCGAAAAAGGGGACGCCGATTGTCTGGAAGGCTGGGAGATCTTCGCCAACGCCACCGACTACAAACACATCGACACCGAGATCTCCTTCCGCATCTCCGGCGGGAAGGTCCGCGCCACCGCTCGGATTGTTAAGCCCGAGATCTGGGCCAGCGGCTGGGCCTACTACGACCTCGACTGGTACTGCGGCGGCTGGTCCGACCGCGTCAACATGAACGCTTACGCCTCGTTCTCAGAAGTGGCCGCCACCGCCGATGGCGTCTTGAGCCTCGACGCCAACAAAAATGTGGTGGTGAGCTTTACCAATGTGGTGGTCAACGCCAGCGGACAAACCCTCAGCGTGGATGCCGATGGCAGCGTCTATGACTGGCTGATCGATATCTTTGAAGACGATCTGGCCAATGAGCTGGAAACCTTCGTCGAAGATGAGCTACGCTCGTTTATCAGCGCCGACCTGGGACCGCTGCTGGCCTCCGAGCTCAACACCCTCGACCTGAGTTATACCCTGGATGTTGAAGGCACTCCGTATCAGGTGAAGTTTACCTACGATACGTTAACCGTGCCAGACGGTGGGGTGGTGCTCGGTTTTGGCATGGGCTTGAGTTATCCGGTGGATCCCGAGACCCCCGTCAATCCAGGCGCGTTGGGGTACTCGACGGCGGCCACCATCAACACCGCCCCGACCCTGGGCTTCCGTTTTGGGCTCGACTTCTTTAACGCGGCGCTGCATGCGCTCTGGGAAGGAGGCAGTCTCAACTACAGCGGAACCCTCACCGGTCCAGAGACGGACTACGCCCTCGACGGCAGTGCTCGGCTGACCCTGCCGCCGGTGGCCATGCCGGGCAGCGCGCCGCAACATCTCCAGCTTGGACTGGGGGATGTGGTGCTGGAAGTCTCCGCGCCGGATTATGGCGTCTTTGGGCTCTCGATGGATGTGCTGGTGTCTGCGAGTGTGGGGGTGACGCTGACGCCCGTGGTAGAAGGCAGCACCCTCCGCTTTGATGTGACCTTCTCGACCCCCGAGATCCGCTACGATCCACAAGGCGGAGCCATTCCCGAAGAGCTGGTGTCCAGTACCGAAGTGGCCATCGCCAACCTGCTGGATCAGCTCCTGCTCGAGCTCGAGACCTATCTGGAGTCACTCACCCTGAGTTATCTGGATGTGCCGCTGAGCATCACCTCGATCACCCTCAAGCCCGATGCGGCCAATGCTGCCATGCTCTCCCTGGATGGGCAAGCGGTCTACACCGGCCCCTGAGAAGGACTCACGCGGGCGTTTCGCCTGCCTTATCCGCTTCTCGCCCCAGCACCCAGCCTACCGAGAGCACATAACGACTCCCCCCTTTGACCTCCGTGACGCTGTGCTCACACCGATCTGGACGAAAGAGCTTGATGCGCGGCGTGGCAAAAATAGGCTCAGCACAGATGAACTCCCCCCCCGACTGCGGAGACTTGAGGATCACGTTGAGCCGATAATGCCGGCCTCGCTGCACGGGATCTGTATGAGGAGGAATGCTCGAGCCTTCGGGATAGCGGATCAAGTAGCTGTCAAAAGGCAAAGGCCAGGGCGCTGTCAGCAGGAGCATCTTGTCATAACCGGAACCTTGTCGGCCCGATTGCCAACGAAACGCCTGCTTTCCGTATCGACGCAGCTCAGAGAGAAGATCCATCGGTCGCCTCAAAAGCAGAGGATGAGGATACACACGGGCCCCTGCATGGCCACTCAGCTCGACGCAAGAACCCATCCGAATCACCGCTGAGAGCATAACCGAGGGGAGATCCTTTGTCGAGCCGGAGCGATACGCCAGCATGCTCCATCCAAGCACCCGAAGCACCGAGGAAATACGCAAGGCTTAGGGCAGGATCCGACGCACGATCATCAGCGCGGAGGTGCTCAGCAGCAGAAAGGCATTGGGCAGTAGATGACGCATAAAACCTCCAGATGGCGGATATTAAAAGGAGAAGTGTGCTTCTCTGTACTTTGGACGTTGGAGGGACTCAAAAGGTTTCTGGCGAAGCGCAGGGCAGGGATGGGAAAAAAAAGCGGGAAACAAGAGCGGGAAACAAGAGCGGGCAGAAGGCAGGCTCAGACGGGCAGGCTCAGACGGGCATCAGGGCGCGAAGGCCACACCCCGATAAGCGGTATTACCCGGTGCCGTGGTGATGATCTTAAAGGACGGGGTGGAGATGCCATTGTCGAGCAAGGTCACGATCTTGTTGCCCGAGGTGGAGCTGGTACTATCCGCCGTGGTGGCCACGATCAAGATGCCATCCGGCATCTGCTTGGCAGCCAGCCCCCGCAGACCGGCGCTCAACCCGGTGATGAAGGTGGTCTTTTTGGTCCACGTAGTGCCGTCGAAGCTGTACTTGATGAGTCCTCCGACGGTGGAGACGGTGGTATCGTCGGCGGCGTAGAGGGTATCCACACCTGGAACTGCCGGGTCGAGGTCAAACATCGCAAAGGCGTAGATGCTGCCCAACGTGGCAGCAGGATCAAATCCCGGCAAGAGTGTTCCAGTTTGACCAGAAGTAGTGGGCGTGCCCGTGCCCACCGCCGTCACCCCTCGGCTCGTCCCAGAGGCCGAAGACGCATAGAGCTGATTGCCATACACATAGGCATAACGGGTGTTATCCGGGGTGGCCAGCACTTGAGTGGCGGAGGTGCCCGCCAGCGCCACGTACTGCACGCCGCCGCTTGGAACTTCTCCCATAGAGGTGTTGGGGCTGCTGGTGCCTGCCGTCCAGAAACCCGTCCCATCCACGGTAAAGGCCGAGCGGATATTACTCTTGTCATACGCATTGTTGAGGCGCGTTTTGCTGTTGATGCTCCGGCTGGCATCGATGCGTGCCACCACCCGGTTGACGGTGGCCGCTGTGGTGCCTGCAACACTGGCCGTTCCGGGAGCCGTCGCATATCCTCCCACCACCAGATAACGTCCGTCAGCGGAGCGGGTCAGACCTCCCTCGGAGGTCGCGGAGCCCGAGAACGTCAAAGGCTGATCGTCTCCCACCGCAGCCGTCGGAAGGGGCAGCGGATTCACCGTGTAGGGCATCAAGGTGCCATCGGTGAGTCGATACTCCAAAAATCCGGCGGTGGCAGCATTGGAGAGCGAGCCTGAGCCCGTCCCCACCCGCAGGGCCGCAAAGATGGGGAGGCATACCCCAGTGCTGTTGCAGGCCGCGCCGCCGTTGCTAGAACAAGTCGTGCCAGCCGCCGCAGTGCTCTGAGAAGGTGTTCCCGCAGAGCAAGATCCCACACTGCATGCATTGGTGCTCGGCGGAATGTCGCTGTCCACGTTGAGGGTGGTGGTGCCTCCGGTGCCGTCGCAGACGTTGTTTTTGCAGTCTCCCTGGGTCTGAGTGCTGACCGGGGTGCCTGAAGCGGTGAAGGCTTGCGCGCATTTTCCGCCCACACAGGTACGCACTGCACACTCGGTATCTTCGCCTGAGCAGCTATTGGCGGCCCCTTCTTCGTCGGAGGTCAGGTCGCAGTCGTCGTCCTTGCCGTTGCAGGTCTCGGTGGCGCCGGGATAGATGGTGTTGCTGGTGTCGTCGCAGTCGGTGTTGCTGGTGACATAACCAGCGGGAGGATTGCAGGTGGTGGTGGAGACGTTTTTGTTTCCGAATCCGTCGCCGTCGGCGTCTGCGTAGTAGGTGGTGGAGGACACGCCTTCGTCTTTGGTGCCGTTGCAGTTGTCGTCGATGCCGTTGCACAGCTCGGTGGCACCGGGATAAATGCTCTTGGAGCCGTCATTGAAGTCGCCGGAGGTGGCGACATAACCGGTGGGGGCGCTGCATGCGACGGTGGAGACGGCGCTGTTTCCGTATCCGTCCCCATCGGCGTCTCGATACCAGGTCTTGCGGTCGGTCACGGAGCTGTCGGCGTCGTCGATGAGGGTGTCGCAGTCGTCGTCTTTGCCGTTGCAGCTCTCCACACCAGCCGGGGAGATCTTGTTGTCGGCGTCGTTACAGTCGCCGCTGGTGGCAACGTATCCCGCAGGCTGTGTGCAGGCTTTGGTGGAGGTGCTGTTGCCGTATCCATCTTTGTCGTTGTCTTGATACCAGGTGGACTGGCCGGTGATGGAGGTGTCGGCGTCATCGGTTTTGCCGTCGCAGTCATCGTCTTTGCTGTTGCAGACTTCGGTGGCGTTGGGGCTGATCGTTTTATCGGCGTCGTTGCAGTCGCCGGACTTGGTGACGTAGCCGGCGGGCACGGTGCAACCAGAAGAGGTCACGGTGCTGCCAAAACCATCCCCGTCGAGGTCTTGATAGTAGGTCTGGCTCACCCCTTCGTCGGTGGAGCTGTTGCAGTTATCGTCTTTGCCGTTGCAGGTCTCGGTGGCAGCGGGGTTGATGTTCTGCTCGGAGTCGTTACAGTCGCCGGAGACGGTGACGTATCCGGTGGGAACGGAGCAGCTCTTGAGGGAGGTGCTGCTGCCGTAACCGTCGCTGTCGGCGTCCAGGTAGACGGTGAGCTGTAATCCTTCGTCGATGGAGCCGTCGCAGTTGTCGTCTTTGCCGTTGCAGGTCTCGGTGGCACCGGGATAGATCGTGTCGTCGGTATCGGTGCAGTCGAGGGTCTCACCGGAGACCACTTCGATGCCGTTAAAGCCGTCTTCGTCTACGTCGGTGAGATCCCCTTCGAGACAGTCTTGATCGATGCCGTCGTAGGGTTCTTCGGTGGCGCCGGGGTAGATGTCGGGATCGGTGTCGTTGCAGTCGCCCTGGGCTTCGGAGAAGCCGTCGCCGTCGTCGTCGAGCTCGCTGGCCAGCTCATCGGTCTGCCCGTTGCAGTTGTTGTCCTTGCCGTCGGAGATTTCGGCGGCGTCGGGGTTGATGCTGGCATCTTGGTCGTTGCAGTCACCTTCGGATGCGGTAAAGCCGTCCCCGTCGAGATCGACTTCAGGGGTGCTGCTGGGGGTGGCGGTCCCGTTGGGGGTTCCGGTGGGTGTGGGTGAGAGGGTGGGGGAAGGAGAGCCGGGAGGCTCCGTGGGGGTGATGGTGGGGGTGAGGGTGCCCGGGGTCACGGTGGGGGTGAGGCTTCCGGGGGTTGCGGTCGGGGTGTTTCCCGGGATGGTGGTGTCTGTGGGGGAGGTGGTGTCGTCGTCGGGTTCGCCACCACAGCCTGTCACCCAGAGGGTGCTGGCCAGGCTTAAGGATATCCACAGGCGTGAAGAGAGTAAGGTCATAGATCATCCCCTGATTGGCATCTGGTATGAGAGCTTCCGGCAGGTCAGGAGACCGGCGAAAGCTCAATGATTCGGAGCAACATGGGTGCAGCGCCGCAGGGATGAGCACCACACACATGGGCTCACATGCAGGACGTGCAATCGATTCGG
Source organism: Myxococcota bacterium (assembly GCA_046075485.1). GTDB lineage: Bacteria > Myxococcota_A > UBA796 > JAJRTE01 > JBJTQF01 > JBJTQF01. The sequence goes on from JBJTQF010000279.1 coordinate 10,011, forward strand.
GGTGTGATATGCCACGAAAACAGTGATTGCGTCAAATCTACAGTGTTGGCGGTGAGGGGAAATCCCGCTGAAGAGGCGGAGTTGCCTACATTTCGTATCGTATGAAAAGGGAAGAATACGCACAAGAGAAGTCGTAGGATCAACGGGTGGGGCAAACCGAACAGTCTTGAACAATCAGATCCATTCGTACCGCTTGGTTGGCGCTGTTGCCGCCTGCTCGAGTAGCGCCTCCGAAGTGGTGCAATCCGACCACGTTGAAGTTGGCATCCAACACGGGGCTTCCCGATGAGCCTCCTTCGGTATCACACTGATGGCGGAAGTCGGTGTTGTTGTCGTTCCCGTCGGCGATGTCGAGCAAGCGGCAGTTGGGGGCAACGGCGGCGCGCTTACGTCGTCCGTTGGGATGTTGAATGATGCTGCCCTGCTCGCCGGTGGGCACACGCGCATCTAAGCTGAACCAGCCGTAGGTGAGTCCCGGGCTGTTGGCGACTCGAAAGACCGCATAATCGAGGGGTTCGTTGGCGGTGAGCAGCTCGGTGCAGCGGTACTCGTCGGTGGGGAGAGGGTTGCCGTTGGTATCCAGCTCATAGTTAAACTGGGCTTTAGATTGTGTACATCCTGACTGAGACGACATACAGTGATGGTTGGTCATCATCAGGTCTTCACTGATCAGGAAGGCGGTACACAGCCCAGAGCCCAGGTCCAGCCGCGCGACCGGTCCCCGCTCCGCGTAGACATTGTCGGGGGCTTTGGCGATGGCCACCGTGTCATCGCGTCCGTAATAGGACTCCGCGTTTGTGTCCCCTGTTGAGACATAAGCGCGGGTGGCATTAATATAAACGTATGGGGCGCGGCTCCCGCGTGCGGCGTAGAGCAGCAGCTCGAGGGTGTCTCCTTTTACGGGTTCGCTCCAGAAATCGGCACCGTCGGCAGGGGTATACAGATATTCGTCTCCCTGTGAACCTCTCACCACCAGATAATCTTGAGGGCCAAGCTCGAGAGCTCGTACATACACACTGAGGGCCTGTGCATCGGGGTTGTGTAAGGTGGTGCGCCAGACGGGTACGCGCGAGCTGGCGGGTGGGAGCCGCTCAGGGGTCTGGATTTGAGCACCATCGATGACCCAGCTCAGCTCTTCGGCTTGAAGGGGGGCGGTCCACACACCCAAGAGGGCAAGAGAGAGCATCATTCGCTTCTGCATAGGGGCTCCTTTGGTTGAGACGGGAGGATGCTGCGTTTTTGTTGCTTCGGTTAAGACGGCATCGGTTAAGACGCCGAGAACTTGAGGGCTCAGGAAAGCGCCGAAAGACCGCATCGACCAGCAAGAGCTGACACATGCGACAGTTAAGATCATACCCTCTAAAATGAGTCGTTTAAAGGGTCTCGTCAAGTTGATCTTTTTCACTGAAAGGATGTCACTTCTGACATCAGAATGATACGTCAGGTTAAATGGATAGCGGGCAGACTTGCTCACCTCAGCTCAGTCGGAGTACGAGCGGGGCGCTTCGGATGGGCTCAAGCGGATGGGCTCAGACAGGCGGCTCAGACAGGCGGCTCAAGCAGGCGGATTCTGCTCCGCTGCCAGGGCTGCGTCTTTGGCGGCCAGCTCAACGACAAGGGGACGGGCATTATGCCGCTCAAGATAGGCCGAGATGTTCGGGGTAGGGGGCACCAGTCCAAAGCCGACGGTCCAACGGAAAGCAGCTCCCCACAGGATATCCAGGCTGGTAAAACGTTCACCCAACATATAAGGGCCACGAGAGAGCCGCTCTTCCAACCGCTCCATCACCAGCTCAAAGGAACCATAAGGAGAGGTGCCACGAGGGGCAGGCTCATGCTTCAGGTATCGATCCATCACGGCAGGCTCAAAACAGGAGCCGTAGAAGAACAACCAGCGCAGGAATTCGCCACGCTGCGGGTCGCCGATGGTAGGGGTCAAGCCCCGATCTGCATACAAATCACTGAGATAAAGTACGATGGCGCCCTGTTCTGTCACCAGAGCGTCTCCATGCTGAAGGGCAGGCACCTTTCCCATCGGGTTGATCGCCAGGTACTCCGGACGATATTGCTCCTGCTTTTGCAGGTTGATGATGTGCAAGTCATAATCGGCCTTCAGCTCTTCCAGCAGCAGGCGAATGGTGGACGCGCGCGAATGGGGGGCAAAATGCAGGGTCACATGACGATCTTGAGTCATCGGAGGCTCCTCTGGGGCGATGGTCGGCTTGATTGCCAGGCAGAAGCTATCCAATCCCAGAGGGATCCACAAGCGAAAAATGGACGAAGATTCGCTTTTTATTTGCTTTAGAAAATCTCCACCTTTCACCCCCAAGACTTTCATTCCCGCACGCCTACGGTTATCATATGATCGTGTCGTCTCTTGATGACCGCCTATGCGCCCCGTGAGTGCTTGTGAAGGAGTCTCCCGTGTCCCTCCGCTTGCTGCGATTTGTCTTTCCCCTGACGTTGTTGGTCAGTCTCAATGGCTGCTTCTCTTTGCTGGACGCTGCGGTGAAAGAGAGTCCGCCCTCCACCCCGCTCCGCCCAGGAGAGGGCCCTTCAAATGCCTCGGTCTACAGCATCTACCTGCGCGCGCTCGAGGCAGAACGACTGGGCAACCTCGAGGAAGCCGAGAAGCTCATCCGCCGCGCCATTGACCTCGATCCCAACTCTGCCACGCTCACCGTTCAACTGGCCAAAATACGAGCGCAGCAGCGACAGCTCCCCGAGTCCATTGAGCTGACCCGCCGAGCCATCCAGCTCCAGCCTTCGCACGTCGAGGCGCAGATTCAGCTCGCCACGCTGCTCCAGCTCAGCAATCGCCCGGATGACGCAGAGGCCGCGTGGAAAAAGGTCATCAGCCTCGCACCCACGCACGAGCGCGCACACATCGAGCTCGCAAACCTGTATCGCACCCGCGATCAAGCGCGCGAAGGGCTGGCGCTGCTCGAAGGATACCAAAAACGAGGCGGTGAGGCCGGGGTGCAAATGCTCATGCTCATGGCGGCCCTCCACAAGGATGCTGGGGATCTCGAGACCGCTCAGAAAGAAGTGCTCGAGGTGCTGGATCAGTATCCAGACTTTCCGCAGGCTCAGCGGGCCCTGCTGGACCTCTATTTTGCCGAGGGAGGGCTCAAGGATGTCGCAGCCCGGCTGGAGAAGCTCTTTCAGGAACGCCCCTGGCAAACCTGGATCCGCGATACGCTGGTGCAGCTCTATGCTCGGCTCGGGGATGTCGATGGCATCAACCGTCAGCTCCTCGATGCCACCGAGTCAGACCAGGAAGAAGGCGACCGTCTCCGCCTCGAGGCGGTGGAGGAGCTCGCCAGCCGACGTGAGTTCCCCAAGGCCGTCCAGGTGATCGAGCCCATGCTCAAGGCCAATACCGATAATGAGCGCGCATGGTTTTTTGCAGGGTATCTCTATGCTCGCCAGAAGGATTTTAATAAGGCCCTCGAGTTCTACGGCAAAATCCCCAAAGGCTCGCTGCTTTATCCGCGTGCGCTCGATCAGCGGGCCCGAGTGCTCCAGGCGGCGCTCCGCAGTGATGAGGCGGTGGTGCTCTTGACCAGCTATCTCCAGGAGGAGCCCGATGCCGACGAAATCCGCTCCACCCTGGTGACGATCTATGCCAATACCCGCAACTTTAAGCGCGCGCTCGAAGGGGTGGAGGAGCTGCTCAAACGGAATCCGTCGGATGTGGACGCGCTCAGCCAGCGTGCCTTCATCTTGCACGACATGAAACGGGATGATGAGGCGTTGGCGGGGCTGCGAAAGGCCATCGTGGACCAGCCAGGGCAGGTGCGGCTGTATGAAGCGCAGTCCCTGATCCTCGGCGAGCTCGGACGCCCCAAAGAAGCGGTGGAGGTGTTAAAACAAGCGCTTCTGGTTCAGCCGGAGAGTGAGTCGCTCCGTTTTGCCCTCGGCACCTATTATGACCAGCTTAAGATGCATGATGAGGCCATCGCTGAGATGTTTAAGATCTTAGAAAACAACCGCAACAGCTCGGAGGCGATGAACTTCATCGGCTATACCTGGGCGGAGCTGGGCATCCGACTGCCCGAGGCGGAGACGTACATCAAACGGGCGCTGGAGCTGGATCCAAATAATGGATATATTACGGATAGTTTGGGCTGGGTGTACTACAAGGCCGGGCGATACCCCGATGCGGTCAAGCTGCTCGAGCGGGCGGTGGAGCTGACCACGCAGGAGCCCGTGATTGTGGATCACCTGGGTGATGCGTATCTGAAGGTGGGGGACAAAGAAAAAGCCTTTAAGATGTTCGAGCGGGCCACGCGAGAAGCAGAAGGAGATGAAAAGGTCGAGCCCGAGCTCGAGGCCACGGTGCGCCGCAAATATGAGGCGCTGGGTAAGGAGCTGGGACGTCCCATCGAGCCTCGAAAGGCAAGCGAATGAAGGCGCGAGGGCGGATACCTCCACGGTCTGAAGAACGGGGCCGGGTACGGACAGGACGGGTGCTGAGTGTGATGCTGAGTGTGATGCTGCGAGGGCTTCTGCTGAGTGTGATGCTGATGGGGTGTCATGCGAAGGCGCCGGTGGTGGCTCCGCTGCCGGTTCGTGTGCCTCCTTCGTTGGAGGAGGTGCGGCAAGCCCTGGAGACGCAGGAGGCGCTCGAGAGTCTCTCGGCTTCGTTTGAGCTGGTGGTGCAGCAGGATCAGAAAAAGGACCGGGTGCAAGGAGCGCTGGCGCTGATGCGCGCGCCCGATGGCCCGAGGATGCGGCTGGAGCTGTATTCGCCGCTGGGTCCACCGCTGGCATATGCGGTGATGACGCCGGATGAGGTGTCGTTGTACCTGCCGTATTCAAAGGCGGTGCTGTATTCTCCAGAGCCAGAAAAGCTGCTGAGACGAGAGAGTGGAGGACGGCTGGGGCTGGCGGATGTGTTGGGGGCGATGTTGGGCGGGATGCCGCCGTGTGTGCCGAAGGAGCCCGTGACGTTTCGAGCGACGGATGACCGGTTTCTGGTGCCGTGTGAGGCGATCCAGGCAGGAGAGCCGACGCTGAGCTTGATGCTGAGCCCAGAGCCGTTGAAGCTCGCGGGACTGGAGGCGGGAGGGGCAGGGGCTTATCCGGCCATGACGCCGTTTCGGGTGCGGTTTGAAGGACGGTCGGGGGAGATGCCGGTGCCAGCTCGGTGGATTTTGGAGAGTGAAGGGGTTGCGTTGGAGCTGCGGCTGATTCGGGAGGAGCTGAGCTTAAATGTGCCGCTGGAGCAAACGTTGTTTCGGCTGGAGCTGCCGGAGAATACGCAGGTGGCCAGCTTGGAACATTGGCTCGAGGGACTTCGAAAGAAAAACACCCCTTAACCGAGGCAAAATAAAAAACCAAACACGGGTCAAG
>JBJTQF010000280.1:0-11555 GCA_046075485.1 Myxococcota bacterium
GCTTCGTCATCGTCTCCGACGGCACCGCTGAGCAGCTCATCCATGAGCGTCTGAAGTTTCGGCTCGGGCAGGTTGAGGGCCTCAAAGGTGGCATGGTTGACCACATGGCGGGCTACATCATCATCGACCTTGGGGACTCCCCAGCCCTTGCGGAAGAGCAGTGCGTGGAACAGGTCATTGTTTTCGCCGTCGATGGCCTTGTGGAAGGTCTCCTGGCCGGGTTTTGCCTCGAGCTGTCCCCATTCCGCAGCATCACAGCCTTCGAGCAGGTTGAGCAGAGCGGTCTCTTTTTCGCCGTCCACCCGCGCGCTGGCGACCAGGTCTTGGATGAGCGCCACTTTATTATCGCTCTGTTCTTTCTGCTGCTCTGGAGTCAGCTCTGTATTTTGAGCGGCATCGGCTCCTGCCTTATCTGCGCCGCCTTCTTTGCGGGCCTGCTCTTCGCGGTTGATGGCCTCCGCGAGTTTTCCGCTCACCTTCTGACCTTTGGTCAAACCTTGGCGGTACAGGAGCTGGAGGTAGGTCGTATAGTTATCTCCGTCGATGGCGCTCTCGAGCCGCTTATGGAAGTCCGCGTGGAGGATCTTGAGCTTGTCGGCGTGGGCGCTGAGCAGCTTGAGCAGGGCGGCCTCATGCGCCCCTCCCACGCGACTGTTGAGGATGGCGTCGAGGAGCTTACGGACTTGCGGTTCATCACTTTGAGTGTGTTTGTCCTGAGTGATGAAGTAGACTGCTGCGTCATCGGTGAGCTTAAAGGGAGGGTTGAGCTGTTTCTTCTCGAGCAGGAGTGCGAGCAGTCGATCATACTCTTCGCCGTCCACACTCTTCTGGAGTGCTGTGCCGTGGGTCTCCAGCAGCGAGGTCAGCTCAGAGGGGCTGGCTTGCTCCAGGATGCCGAGAATGGCGAGCTCATCGTCGTCGCCGGTGAAGCCGGAGAGCAGAGACTTGAGCATTTTGCTCTTTTCCTCGAGCGTCTCAGCGGCTTTTTTCTGTTTGGCTTCTTCGGTGAGCTCTTGACCTTCTTCGGTTTCACCCTTTTCTTGACCGAGGGCGACCCAAGCGCGGATCGTGGCATCGTCGCGGTCTTCATCCTTGAGCATGCCGTGTTTGAGCAGTAGGGCTTTAAACTGGGTATACTCGGCACCATCGATTACTTTGTGGAGCCGGGTGAGGCGATCTCCAGACACCACGGCTTTAAAGCGGCTGGCGGAGAGTTTGCCCAGGAGGGTGAGGATGGCCAGCTCTTCGCCGTCCCCGACGATGGTGCTGTTGGCCATCGCATCGATGACCTCTTCGATTTTGTCATCGGGGATGGCTTCGGGCGCGAGCTCCGCGAGCGTTTGGGCACCGTCGTCGGTGAGCTCCTCGTTGACGAGTGGATCGGCGGTTTTGCCGCTCTTGGCGTCTTCCTCGGACTGCTGTTGTGGCACCCCTTTGACCTTGAGCAGGGTCCTGAGCGCCTTATAATTGTCGCCATCCACGCTGCTGAAGACCCGCTGCTCGCCGCCCTTGACCTCGTTGAGGATGGTGCGAATGCCACTTGCGTCGTGAACCGAGAGGATCTTGATGATGGCTTGTTCATCGGCTCCGCCGGTCCAGCCTTCGAGCAGGGCGTTGACGAGACGAGCGCCATCTTGGGGCACCAGTGATTTATGCTGATCGTGGAGCACGATGGCGCGTGCGATCTTGTCGGAGATCTCGAGGCCCTGAACTTTTTTCTCGAAGAGGGTGGCGAAGAGCTCGCCGAGCTCCGCCCCATCTACTTTATCGTAGAGGCGGCTGGTGCCATCGGGAATGCCCAGCAAGATGGCGTTGGCGTCGGGAGCGGTGGCGTCTTTGAAGATTTGGATGATGGCCTGTTCGTCTTCGTCTCCGCAGACCCCGTCGAGCATGTTGTTGATGAGGGTGGCTCGTTGTGGCACGGTGAGGGTCTTATGCAAGCCCTTGGCGACGATGGCCCGCGCCATATCATCTTCGTAGAGGGAGGTGGTGAAGAGGTCGATGACTTTGGCCACATAGGTGGCACCCACCGCATCAAACATGGCTTGGAGCCCACGGGCAGCCAGGGTGAAGGCGAGCAGTGCGCCGTTGACCAGGTTGAGCTCGATCTCGAGCTTGAGGCCGCCACCGATGCCCACGCCCACGCCGACGTTGGCCGAAAACGAGAGGGAAGGCAGCAGGCTGGCTTTGATCTGGCAGACCGCAGCGGCACCTGCCCATCCTTCTGCACCGAAGCTCGCCCCGAGCACGTCCAGCTTGTTGTCATCGCTGAGGTCGAGGGGGGCACCGTCTGCTTTTTTGGGACCGTTGGAGAATGCTTTGGGTGACCACTGGAGCTTTCCGAAGACGGTGGCGGCTCCTTTGACGCCGGCGAAGGCGTCGAGTCCGCCCTCAAACTCGAGCTTGACCCCGTTTCCTTCTTGTTTGACTCCGACACCGCCGGAGCCTGTGGGTTTATTTTCGTCTTCGCCGCCTGCTCCGTCGGCTTTTTTGCCTCCTTTGGTGATGCCAGCGGCTAAGCTCGCTTCGGCGCGGGCGGAGGCGATGACGGCGGCTTCCAGCGCCACACCTGCTTCAAAGTAGAGCTTCTCCCCCATGATGTTGAGGGTGAGCACGGGGGGTTTGAGGATGATCTTCCCGGCGGCAAAGGTGATATTTCCGGTCAGGCCGAGTTTGGCAGCTACGCCTTCGGGAGTGGCTTCGATGGCTCCTTCGGCTTTGCCTTCGACGCCCATCAAGCGCCCTTCGGCTTCCACGGAGCCGAGGGCTCCTTCTTTTTTGTAGTTGCCTGTGAGGGCGGTCTTGGAGAACCCTGCTTCAAAGAGGCCGATCTTGCCTTTGATGTCATTTTTGATGGCGCTTTTGGGCTCTTCTTCTTCTTCCTCGCCGCCGAATTTTTTCTCGGTCTTACTGCCGTGCATATCTTCGAGCAGGGTGCCGGGATCGGGGTTTTTGAGGTTGGTCTCGAGGGCTTCTTCCTGTTCTGCTTCTGTCGTTTGTTCTTCTTTTTTTCGTCGTCGGCTTTTTTCTCTTCGACGGGTTTTAGGTCGTTGGAGGGCTCCTGCGCCTTCTGTTCGTCTGTGGACTTTTTTTCGTCTACAGTCTTATTCTCATCCTCTGTGTTTGTGATCTTTTTGTCGCCGTCTGTTTTGAGGGGTTCCTCATCCTGGGCGGGTTTTTGCGGATCGTCTGTTTTCTTAACGTTCTCATCCTGAGTAGATTTCTGATCGCTGTCTGTTTTCTTCTCCTCTTGTGTATCATCGATGGGCTGCTGGATTTCCGAATCTGCCTTTTCCTTTTGGGGGGTGTTCAAATCTGCGCTGCCCTTGCTGTTTTCCAGAGCGGTGCTGGTATATGCTCGGAGAACCTCACGAAGCTGAGTCATGTTGTTGGGATGAATTCGGGGGACAAAAGGCTCTCGTGTGCCGCCGTTATCATAGACGCAGTCTTTTTGGATCAGCTCACCATAGGCTTGTTGGCGCTGAGACTCGTCTTTCACGGCCTTAAAGAACTTGGCGATGACGCCATTGGGTGCTTGTTTGGCCCGCTCTTGCAGGAGTGCTTCCACCTTCTTGAGCACCGCTGGGGTGACGGGTTTTCCTTTAAGCTGGATCGGCCCCTGGCCCGGGAGGAACTTGGCCTGCACCACGGGCGCGGCGAGCGTTTCTTGACGGCTGTGTCCGGGCACCTGGATCACTTGCCCTTGAGCGGCTTGAGCGCCCAAGAGGTCTGCTTCTTTCTCCAGGCCCGCATCGTCGTTGAGCTCGAGACCTCGGGCTTGGGTGGTGGTGGAGACTCGTCCGGCGCGCTGTTGCAAGACGTGGGTGAGCTCATGGCCCAACAGCTCCTGTCCGCTGCTGTTCTCGGGGGCGTATTGACCTTGCCCGAAGTGGATGTCGTCGCCCTGGGTGAAGGCTTGGGCTCCGATGGCGTCGGCTTGTCCGTCTGTGTGGACACGCACGCTCGAGAAGTCGGCTCCGAAGGCGCCTTCCATCTTATCGCGCACGCTGTCTTGCAGGGGGTTCCCGCTGGAGCGGCTGTCCTGGTGGCGTGTGGCGGCGCTGGCAGGTTCGCTGTGGGGTGCTTCCACGGTGGCTTTTTGCTGAACCACCGCATCCGAGAGCAGCTCGGGGAGCGACTGCTCTGTCTGCTCGTCGAGGGAACCGGAGAGGCTGCCAGGATGCATCTTGGCCTGAATCCGCTGCTTGAGCCCGTTGAGCGAAGGAGGAGGCTCCACGGACTGGGTCTGACCGTCTTGTCGCGCTTTGAGCTGACGGACACCATGACGGCTTGGCTCGAGGGGCTCTGCTTCGTGCTCGTCCAGGGTCACGGCGCGGGTCTCAAACCGACGGGCGGTGACGGGGGGCAAGGACTTGGCGGGACGCTCCGACTCGGCACTGGTCACTTCGCGCTGCTTCAGCTCCATATCCGCTCCTGAAAATCGCGGGAGGAAGGGGCACACAGCATGCTTGCCAATAAGAGGGCAGGCGATGCTATATAGGGCTACAGAAAGGGTATACAAAGGATTATAACTTCTTGTCAATCTTATTTATGCTGTTTATGGAGTGGCTTAAGATCCTTTTGAAAAAGCAGGTTGGCAGCATCAACCACGTAACACCTGCATAAGTCTGGAGGGTGCTCCGCTCGCGTCTGAGCGTACGGATCCGTCGGCGTGTACCCACCTGCCCCCGCATGCGCCCCCCCTCGTGCGCGCGCCCACCCGCGACGTTCAAGCTGGCCCGTGTTATACTCCTCAGCAGCGCCGACACCCCTTCAGGTCAGAGGAGACGTTCATGGTTCGTCAGATCAGCATCGGCAATGAGTCTTTTCGAGACATCCGGGTCGAACAAGTAGAGCTGGTGGATAAGACCCGCATGCTCGAGCAGCTCTGTGAGGACTCCGCAAAGGTGCTGCTTTTTCCTCGCCCACGTCGGTTTGGAAAGACGGTTGCGTTGAGCATGATCCGGGAGTTTTTCTCCATTCCCGTGCCTGAGCCGACGGGAAAACTCCCCGAGCCTCCCGCACGAGAGCTCTTTCGAGGGCTATATCTGGACTCCGTCTGGGAGAAGGTGGAGCCGCATTTTCAGCGGTATCCGACCCTCAACCTCAACTTTAAGGGGATGCGGTTTACCAACACGGAGGAGTGGTGGCGGGTCATCGCCCAGCGCCTCAGCTACGCCTTTGAAGGACTGGAGCCGCTTCTCACTCACCTTGCCCCACGAGAGCAGGATGTATTCCAATCCATCTTGGACCGTAAGGCTCAAAGAGAGACACTCTCGGATTCCCTGCGCCTCATAACCCAGTGGTTGTACCGCGCCACCGGGGAGAAGGTGCTGGTGCTCATCGACGAATACGACGCCCCCATCCAGGATGCTTGGGTGCGAGCCAACGAGCTCACCGATGAGGTGATCGCGCGGCTGCCGACCGAAACAGAGAAGCTTGAGGCGCGCCGGGAGCAACGTGCTGCACGGCTGCTCTACGACGAGGTGATTGGCTTCTTCCGAGTGTTTTTGGGGAACGGGCTGAAGACCAACGACAGCTTATACAAAGGGATTCTCACCGGGATTCTACGGGTGGCCAAAGAGAGCCTCTTCAGCGGGTTCAACAACGTGAAGATCTGTACCATGATGGAGGAGCCGTATTCAGACGCCTTCGGCTTTACCGAGGAGGAAGTGTACGCTCTATTTGTGAGGCAAGAACAGCTCGGACGGCTGGAGGAGGCCCGTATTTGGTATGACGGCTATCGGTTTGGCTCCCACATCATGTATAACCCCTGGTCGATCACCAACTTTCTCGAGTTTAAGCCGCAGTTTCCCAAACCGTATTGGCTCAACACGAGTGAAAATGCGCTCATCAAGCAGCTCTTGAGAAGGGCGACCCGGGATACAGCGGAGGAGTTTGAGCGCCTCTTGCTGGGCGGAGACGTGCGCCAGCCCATCCGAGATGCGTTGAGTCTGGGCGACCTGGCCCGGGATGCACAGGGGCTGTTCAACCTGCTGTTCTGGTCGGGTTATCTGCGCGCCGATGTTTGTGGGGTGATGGACAGTGGAGAAGCCCTGTATGCCCTGACGATCCCCAACCGTGAGGTGCGCATGCTCTTTCAGGAGAGCTTCCGCGAGCCCTTAAGTCACTCGGTGGCAGGCTCCGGCTTGAAGGTCAAGAACCTCACGGAGGCCATCCTCACGGGCCATGACAAGCTCTTGCAGGTGACACTTTCTCATCTGGCATTGCATCTGATCTCGTATTTAGACGGAGACCCCAACGACCCGGAAGCGTTCTATCAAGGGCTGATGCTGGGGCTGTGCGCCTGGCTCGAGGGCTCCTACAAAGTGCGCTCGAACCGAGAGACCGGCTTGGGCCGCGCCGATCTGCTGATCCTGCCGAAACAGCCAGGGAAAGCAGGGGCGATTCTGGAGCTGAAATCAACCCGCGAAGGTGTGAGCCTCCAGACCCTCATCCGGCAGGGGGAGCGGCAGCTCAAGAAGCGGCTCTATGCCGCTGAGCTGGAGGCGTCCGGTGCCTCACCGCTGCATCGCTGGATCATCGCGTTTGATGGAAAAACCCTCAAGGTGAAGAAGCTGAAGGGGGCGTAAAGGAGGACGTAAAGAGGGGCCTATGGAGCCCGTCGTGTCAGCACTTCTGAGGTTCTCAGCGTGGCTTCGATCTCGGCCCGTTTGAAGCGCAGGCGGCTGTAGCGTCCCGCCAGATAATCGGCGTTTGCCTGGAGCGTGTCGGTGCTGGCCGGATCCGCCGCAGGTCCTACTGGATAGTTGACCCAGGCTTCCGGCACCCCTTCGGCGGTAAAAGTGCTGATCATCCGCTCCACCGAGACGTAGGTGGAGTCCCAGCGGCTGGCGGTCTCGTCATACGCAATGTTTTGAGAGACACAGATGCTATCCTCTCCACCCGGGGAAGGACGTGTGAAGAGCGGCATCCCCAGACCAAAGGCATCGTCGAAGTTGGTGTGTTTTAAGGTTCCGTAGGTATAACTCGGAGGTGAGACCGCCCCAAATCGTTCCTCCAGCCACGCGGCGGTCTGCGCTGCGGAGTCCAGCACGATCACCTCACGCCCTTCTTGAAGCACCGCCTCCGAGTCGGGATAGACCCCCTGGAGCGCCAGAGCCGCCACCTTGAGCACATAAATGGTCTGAAGCGCCATCGCGAAGTCGTAAGCGGTGGGGATATCATCCCGTAACGTGGCATCCGTCACCCGATGGAGCCAGTCTTGAAAGATCAGCGCTTCCGGTGATTCGGGATCCATCCGCCGATCCCAGCCCTCCAGCAGGGTGATGAGCTGTCCCAACGCTGGATTCTGAGCATAGACCTCGAGCTGCGGATCCTCCTGAGCCAGCCCCCAGGCATCCAACAGAATCGGAATGAGGTCGTCCGCCAGGGTCGAGTGGGTGTCGAGCTGGAGCTGCTGCATGTCCTCCAGAGTGATGCCTCCACGCGCCACCCACGCGGAGAGCTGCTGCTCCGCCCGATGCGCCCGATAACCCGGATCAAAAAACGCACCGTAAAACCAGGGGTCATTGTCAATCCGCCCATCTCCGGTAAAACCATACGGATCGTTGTTGGCCGTCACCAGCCAGCCACGAGAGCCTCCTCGACTGGAAGGTGTCTCGTCAAAGGTCAGTCGCTCCTCGGTCCACAGGGAGAGCGGATCACTTCCATCCAGGGTCTTCCAGGGCGTCCGTTCACCCGTGACATCCTGACGACGTGGCACCTCGACCCCCACCTTGAGGGCAATGCCCTCCGCATCCGCTCCGATGAAGTTGTAGTTCATCTCCCGCATCCGCTCGATGGCCTGATCCAGCTCGTCGCGTGAGGCCACCCGGTTGAGCTCCATAAACCAGCGGGCAGGCCGCCCCGTAAATCCAGTCCACTGACAGAGCAAGGGCTTGAGCGTCGGTAAGCCCAAGACCTCCGCCGGGACAATCATGCCGTAGCCGTCGATCTCCTCGTAGGTCTGACGCACCACCCGCCCCACACCCACCGGAGCCCCCTCCGCACGCACCACGATCTCTTCTTCTCGAGTCAGGATAGGCTTCCACACCCCGCCGAGATTGGCTTCGTCTCGCCGCGTCTCGAGCGCCCAGATGTCCATCACATCCGCAAAAGCAGAGGTGGGTGTCCAGCTCACCCGCTCGTTGTGGCCAATGGCAATCCCCGGTGTGCCCGGATAAGCAAACCCGATCACGTTGAAGCTCCCCTCCGCATCCGCACTGTTGAGATGCAACGGATAAGGCGCTCCAAAAAAATCGAAGCTCAGATGTGGATCGCCCGCCAAGAGCGGATAACCCGTGCTCGTAAATCGACCCTCCACCGCCCAGTTGTTGGAGCCCGATGCCCTGCGAAAGGTCGAGAGCAACCCCTGAAAGGGGAGCGGTGCTTTTGAGCCTGCCTCACGCTCACGCGCATCACGCTCACGCGCAACACGCTCACGCGCATCACCCACGCGAGAGGCATTTCCAGACGTCGGTCGTTCCTCCGGCGGTAACGAGTAGGTCTCATGAGCAGGGCGGAGCAGCTCCACCGCCGCCATCGGCTCTGGATAGAGCGAGTAGATCAACGAGACGGCATACTCAAAGCTCAGGGTGAGGTCGAGCGCAAATCCGGCTCCTTTGAGCACGATATAGGGATCTTCGTCGCGCCAATACTCGGGGAGGAAGTCACGGTCTTCGGGGCGGAAACCAAAGGGAAGGGGGACATCACCGAGCTGGATCTCATCGACGCGGCGGTTGATGCCTCGCACCCATGCGCGCAGGAGCTGGACTCGTTCGGGATCGGCGGCTTCGGTGGCGCTCATGTCGAGTGCTCCCCAGCGTGGGAAGTCGAAGGTGCGTGCTTCTAAGTCGCTCTGGAGGGCTTCTTCTCCCAGCACTTCGGCCAGGCGTCCGAAGGCAAAGCGGCGGAGCATCTCCATTTGATAGAGGCGGTCCACCGCGAGCTGATATCCGGCGGCAAAAAACAGGTCTTCGTCGGTCTGGGCATAGAGGTGTGCGATGCCTGCATCGTCGATGAGGATCTCCACCGGTGCATTGGGGAGCTGGTCGTCGAGTAGAGGAGGCGCGGGCGTCGGAGTTGGGGTCGCCGTGGGTGTGGCGGTCGCCTGCGGGGTCGCCGAGGGCGTCTGAATCGGCGTCGCCGTGGGTGTCTGAATCGGGGTCGGCTCGACGGTTGAGCTGGGGCTTGCTTCGGGGGTTAAGGAAGGGGTGAGCGGGTCATCGGGGGCTCCACAGGCGCTGAGCAGCAGGCTGGAGGAAATGCTCAGGGTGGCACAAAGGAGGAAAAACGAGCGGCTTGGGTGCATGGTATGCTCCTGTTTTGGGGGATGCGTTACAAAGGAGACGGTAACCAATCCGCGCTGATTTTGGCAAGGGGATTCCTTCAGACGGAGGTTAGGAAGGGGGCTCTATACAGGTGGTGCAAGAACGACTTCGGGGATGCCTTCACTCAGGACATGCGGAACTCTGCGAGCTGGTGCTCGGAGGCGGGTCGAATTTTTCCGTCGGGGCAGACGATCCGTCCCACGGCTTGGATGGAGCCACCGCCACAGGCGCCGCCCGCGAGGGATTGTAACACGAGCAGGAGCTCTCCGTTGTCGAGCTCATCTTTCCAGAGCAGGGCTTGGATGCGGTCTTGGTCGGGATCGAGGAGCTGGCGTCGGCTCTCGGGGAGGGCTCGGAGCAGGTCATAGGGTGCTTCGCAGAGGTAGTCCAGATGGGCCTCCAAGAAGGCTGAGCTGACCGACGGAAGGGTTGAGCACGCGCTGATCATGGGTCTCTCCGCAGAGGTAGGGTCGAGGTCATCGCCGTGAGTGCGTCGGCAGAGGTGGCCTGTTCCATCTTCGACGTGGCGATACAATTTCAGCATAATCCAGATGGTATCGGTTAAGATGACCTATAAAGTCTGGCGTTTCAACATTCATGCGGCGGATGCGGGCGGTTCGCGGAGGCTCTATGCGGGTGCTTCTGACCACGCCCCCGATGCAACACTTTAATGTATCGGGGGTGGTATTTCGTAACTTTGGTCCTTACAACTTGGCGAAGCTGGCGGGAAACCTCATGGATCGCCACGAGGTGCGGATTGCGGACTATACGCTGCTTCGGCTGCACTCCAACACGTTGCGCTCAGACATTCGAGGGTTTGAGCCGCAGGTGGTGGCGATGTCCAATCCGTTTTCGGGCTATACCCGTGCGCTGGGAGAGCTGGCGCAGCAGGTCAAGGCGGCTTTTCCTGAGGTGATCTTGATCGCGGGGGGTCAAGCAGCGTCGGCGATGTGGGCGCATCATCTGGCGCAGGGGTTTGATTTTGTGGTCCACGGTGAAGGGGAGGTCACCTTCCGAGCCTTGCTCGACTGGCTTGAGGCGGGAGGACGTCCGGGGATGGATGCCTCTCATCTGGAGGGGGTGGCTTTTGGAGGGCCGGAAGGCCCCACGCGAGCGCCTGCGCGTCGGATGGTGGCGGACTTAGACACCCTCCCGTTGGCGCGTCGAGAGCTGCTGGTGCCTCGGCGTGGGCTGATGAGTGAGGGCAAGGCGGCATTGGCGGAGCTCTCACGCGGATGTCCTTTCCATTGTGGGTTCTGTTCTCAGCCTGGGATGTGGGGGCGATATCGGCGTCGTAGCAATGAGGCCATCTTTGAGGAGCTCCAGTTCTTGGCGCGTCAGGGTTACACGGAGGTCTGTTTTACGGATGATACGGTGGGGGTTGATTTTGGGGATGCCCATCGATTTCCAGAGGAGACGGCGGCGCTCTTTGAGATGTTGATTCGGGCAAAGCTCCGGTTGATCTTGGGGGCGTGCATGCGTGCGGATACGGCGGCCCGTTTTCCTGAGCTGGTGAAGCTGGCGGCTCGAGCGGGCTTGCGGCTGGTGAATATGGGGTTTGAGTCGTATACCCGTAATGGGCTTCAGGCGTTGGGGAAGGGTGAGAACTCCCTGGAGATCAACCGGCGGGCTTCGGAGGTGCTGCGGGGTGTGGGGGTGTTGATCTGGGGTTCGCATGTGTATGGGGCTCCGTCGCAGACGGAAGAGGACTTGGCGGCGACGGTGGAGTATGGCCCTCAGTATTCGGATTTTTTTCGGATGACGATGGCTTCTCCGTTGCCGGGCTCGGCGTCGTTTAAGAAGCTGCTGAAGGAAGGGAAGATCCGGGAGGATTCACCGCTGGATGTGACGTATTATCACTATACGTATCAGGATGGGAAGGATCCGAAGGAGATTCAACGACGGTATCTGTGGGAGCTGTCGAAGTATTATCTCAGCAGGGGGAGCCTCTCGACGTTGGTGGATGCGGATCCGATCAAACGAGAGCTGGCTCGGCAGAGTTATAAGGGGGCTGCGTTTTTTGGGATGGGAAAGTTGCTGCGTTCCGCTCGCCTCTCGGACCTGTAAAAACAATACACGGGTCAAGGGATGGAATCCCTTGCTGGTGAGTCTGAGAGGACAGCGTCCTCTCAGCTTAAAACAGAAGCGCAAAAAACAAAAAACAATACACGGGTCAAGGGATGGAATCCCTTGCTGGTGAGTCTGAGAGGACAGCGTCCTCTC
>JBJTQF010000281.1:0-57283 GCA_046075485.1 Myxococcota bacterium
ACTCGAGACCGGTGCTGAGGCAGGGGTGTCGGAGTGGGCGCAGGCACCGAAGCTCAAACTGAGCCCCAGCAGCCACGACAGCAGCGGGCGGCGGGCAGATTTCCGGGCGGGTTTCAGGGTGGATTTCAGGGCAGATTTCAAGGCGGGTTTCGGGGCAGATTTCATGGGCACTCTCCGGCTGGGGCCACGCGGTATGCGCGCCCGGACGCTTTTTATAGCAGGAATTGAGGCGGAAACAAACGCTCAAACGGTTGTCGTATGTCGTGCTGAGAGTCGTGGCGGGTTTTGCCCTCAGCGGCGTCTCGGATAGGCTGGCGTGTGTGCCCATTCGCCGCTCCACTCCGTGCTGAGCAGAGACTTCAATCCGCTGCCTGCCTGTGGTATCCTCCTGCCCATCCATCTGGAGGGCTCTTGTATGTATGTGACCGTCGAGCAGCATGATCTCTATCGCATCATCTATACCGATCATCCCGATCCCTTTTCGGTGCTGGGGGCTCACGAGGTGCAGACGCCCGAAGGTCCACGTTTGGCCGTGCGTGCTTTTATGCCGGACGACAGCGAGGTTTTTGTGCTCGAGCAGCGTCCCGAGGGAGAGCTTCGCCATCGCATGACGATGGTGCATCCCTATGGGTTTTTTGAGCTACTCCTGCCAGACCGGTCGAGAGAAGGTTTCCAATACTGGCTCGAGCGGGTGGATGAGTTTGGACACCGTGCGAAGTTTCAGGACAGCTTTGCCTTTCCGCCGGATACCACCGAGTTTGACCTCCATCTTTTTGGGCAAGGTCGGAATCTGCGCATCTTTGAGAAGCTGGGGGCCCACAAAGCCACGCTCCAGGGGGTGGGAGGCATTCGGTTTGCAGTGTGGGCTCCGGCGGCCCGCTCGGTGAGTGTGGTGGGGAACTTCAACGGCTGGGATCGGCGTAAACACCCCATGCGCCGCATGACCTGTGGGGTGTGGGAGATCTTTGTGCCGGGGCTCGAGGAGGGCACGGTCTATCAGTATCAGCTCCGCACCCATCAGGACACGCTGCTGGACAAGGCCGATCCGTATGCCACCCGCTCCCAGACGGCGCCCAAGACCGCGTCGATTGTGCATGCCCTGGGCCGTTATCGCTGGAATGACGATGACTGGATGGCCACTCGAGCGCAGCAGAACCCCCGAGCGGAGGCCATGAGCATCTACGAGGTGCATCTGGGCTCCTGGCGTCGTCAGTGGGATCCGATGTTAAAAGAAGAGCGCCCGCTGAGCTATCGCGATCTGATCACCACCCTGGTGCCCTACGTGAAGTCGATGGGGTTTACCCATGTGGAGTTCCTGCCCGTGATGGAGCATCCTTTTGGGGGCTCCTGGGGCTATCAGGTGACGGGTTTTTATGCCCCGAACTCTCGGCTGGGGCGGCCCGAGGAGCTGATGGCGCTCATCGATGCCTTCCACCAGGAGGGCATCGGGGTGATCCTCGACTGGGTGCCCGCCCACTTTCCCAAAGACGCCCATGCCCTGGGACGTTTTGACGGGACAGCGGTTTTTGAGCATCTCGACCCACGAAAAGGGGAACACCCTGAATGGGGCACCTACATCTTTAACTACGGACGAAATGAGGTGCGCAACTTCCTGCTGGGCTCCGCCCTGTTTTGGCTGGAGAACTACCACGCCGACGGTCTGCGGGTGGATGCCATCACCTCGATGCTCTATCTGAGCTACGGACGACGGCAAGGAGAGTGGGTGCCCAACAAGTTTGGTGGCCCCGAAAACCTGGAGGCGGTCGAGTTCATCAAAGAGCTGACGGAGCTGGTACAGAAGCAACACCCTGGCCGGATGGTCATTGCGGAAGAATCGACCTCATGGCCCGGTGTGACCCGCCCCGAACACCTGGGAGGACTCGGGTTTGACTTCAAGTGGAATATGGGCTGGATGAATGACACCCTCGCCTACATGTCCACCGATCCCATCCATCGTAAGTTTCAACACCAGAAGCTCACTTTCTCCATCTGGTATGCCTTCAGCGAGCACTTTATCCTGCCCCTGAGCCATGACGAAGTGGTACACCTCAAGCGTGCGCTGATCTCGAAGATGCCGGGCAATCAGGTGTTGCAGGCGGCCAATCTGAGGCTGCTGCTGGGGTATCAGTTTGGTCATCCCGGAAAAAAGCTGCTCTTCATGGGCGGCGAGCTGGGACAATGGCGCGAGTGGAACCACGACCGAGGGCTGGATTGGTTTGTGCTCAACGCACCCCTGCATCAAGGGCTCCAGCGATATGTGGCGGAGCTCAACGCCGTGTACCGTGCTCAGCCCGCCTTGTGGCAGCTCGATGGCAGCTCTGAGGGCTTCGAGTGGGTGGATTTTGCAGACTCCACCCGCTCCATCATTGTCTTCCTGCGCAAAGGAAACGACCCTCGCCGAGAGACCCTGCTGCTGGTGTATAACTTTACCCCGGTGCCCCGCTATCAATATCGGGTGGGCGTGGATGAATCAGGGGTGTGGGAAGAGCTGTTCAACAGCGATGCCGAGGTGTATGGGGGCTCCAACGTGGGCAACTATGGGCAGGTGGAGGCGACCTCAACCCCCTTCCACAATCGCCGGAACTCCCTGCTGCTGAACCTGCCACCGCTGGGACTGCTGATCTTAAAGCGGCGCATTCCCGCTGCACTGGATTTTGATGCGGTGATCGGCGCAGCGCCCGCAGCAGAAGAGCCGGTCGAGCAGCTCGCAGAGGCTTCCACACCGGAGGCCACCGCGCCCACCGGAGCAGCTGCGATGGCTTTGGGGGACGAAGGCAGCTCGATTGCAGAGCAAAACGCCACGGCGAATCAACAGGCTGCGTCGAGCATGAACGAAGCGATCACCGAAGCGGGCGTTGAGCTCGCGCTCGAAAGAGCCGAGGCGGTCACGGAAGCAGCCTCGGGGGTCACAGGGGCAGGAGCAGGAGAGGCAGGAGAGGCAGGAGCAGGAGAGGCAGGAGCAGGAGAGGCAGGAGCAGGAGAGGCTCAAGAAGCAGCGCCGAGTGCAGCGTCCGCCTCAACACCCCCCAAAAGCCGTCGCAGCCCTCGCAAGCGCGCGTGAGAGGCGTTGAGCCGTGGAGGAGGGGGGTTAACCCTGCCGGTAATGGGGCGGAAAGAGCACTTCACCGTCAGGACCGGAGCCCAGCGCCCAGCGGCCCTCACACAGCCTCACCGCAAGCGGCCCGTAAAGATGAGGAAAGAGGGCGCCTCCCCGAGAGGGCTCCCAACGCAGCGCCTCCCCCAGATGTTGAGGACGGAAGGCCAGCAGCAGCAGGTCGGTTTGGCCTCGAAAGTGTCGTGCGGCGGTCTCCTCGACCTGATCAGGCGAAGAGAAGTGAATAAACCCGTCCTGAAGGTCCACCGCAGAGCCCAAAAACAGGCCCGTCTCTTCCGCCCGAGCCCATGCCTGAGCGGGACAGATCTTATAGATAACGTCGTGCATGAGAGAGCCTCCAGCGTGCGACGAGCTCTGCACGCGCTTTTTGGGTTGAGCCACACAGGAATAAGAGTCCGCCCGTCAACCGCCTAAGGATGCAGACCACGCCGCAAGATCGAGACGATATCCTCCACCAGCGCCTCGAGCACCTCATCCTCGATGGGCTCCAGCCGCTCGGGATGGTGGAGTGCGGTGCCCAAGTCGGTGTTGAGACGGTCGAGCAGCAGATACGTCGTGCCTTCTCCCAGCGCGGCGGTGACCAAGTGTGCCGCCACATCGATCTTGAGATCCGAGCGAACATGTCCATGTTGGATCGCCTGCTCGAGCACCGAGCAGCACCACTGATACGACTGCTGACGGATCTGCTTGCAGAGGGGAGCCAGCTCGGGGTCAGCACTCAGCTCCAAGACCCCGGCAAGCAGGCGACCGAGGCGCGGGAACTGAGAATAAAAGCGCAGACCCGCCAGCGTCACCTGCTGAAGATACACATAGAAGTCCGCCGGAGTGGCCTGGACATAAGCCCGGATATGAGCCACCTGCTGCTCATACGCCACATCCATGACCAGCCAGCGATAGAGATCTTGTTTGTCGTCAAAATATTGGTAGATACTGCCTTTTGCAATGCCTGCACGGGCGACAATATTGGAGAGAGAAGCCTGCCGGTATGGGTGAGTGGCAAATTCCTCGACGGCCAGCTCGGTGATGCGCTGGCGTTTGGCCGCAGGCAGGTTAAAAAACGTCGGTTTTGGCATAGAGACTCCCAGATACAAGAGCACGCGAGTGGATCGCGTGCCAGACGAGGCGCATCATAGGGGGCAAGTGAGGGGGTGTCAAGCCGGTCGCCAAGCAATCCAGGGTGCAGCAATGAATTCTCTTGACATGCATGGACCTTTCTCTCTATATTGAGGCGCTTTGAAGGGCCCTTATCCTCCGTTCATTCGGAAGAAGGGCAGTGCGTCTGAACTCCTGCATGATCCCGAATTGTCCTACCTAAATGATTGGGCTAAATGATTGGGGATGAGAGGTTAGCTGGCATGGTCAAGGTCCGCATGACCCGTATGGGCGCGAAGAAGAGTCCGTTTTACCGTATCATTGCGACTGACTCGCGGAGCCCCCGTGACGGTCGTTTTATCGAGCTCCTGGGTTATTACGATCCCCAGAAGTCTCCCGAAGTGTTCCACATCAAGTCCGAGCGCCTGGACTGGTGGGTCAATCATGGTGCTCAGATGTCTGACACCGTGGCGTCCCTGCTCCGTCGCTCGAAGAAGGCCGCTGCTGCGGCTGCCTAAGCCTGAGACGTCGCAAGCGCGCGCGTGGTGATGCGTGCGCGTCCGCGCGTGGCCACAGAGTTGAGGATCCCCGTGAAAGATCTCGTCGAATTTGTCACCAAAGCAATGGTGGCTCAGCCCGACAGCGTCTCCGTAGAAGAGCGAGAGCAGGATGGCAAGCGCCTCTTGGTCGTGACTGTGGACCAAGAAGACTTGGGCACCGTCATTGGGCGTCGCGGTCGTACCGTCGCGGCCATTCGCACCCTGGCTTCCGCTGCGGCGTCCAAAGCGGGCTACGAAGTCGAAGTTGAGCTGGTGGACTGAGCCGCATGGAGCGTCCCGAACATCTCGAGCTGGGATATGTCCGACGTGCGCATGGCGTGCGAGGTGACCTTCGTGTAAAACTTTACAACGAAGGCTCCGCCTTGCTCGAAGACCTCAACCATGTGTGGGTGCGCCGTCGAGATCAGCTCAGCTTAGAGCGTCGTGCTGTTCGTTCGGTTCGAGCCGCTGGCGGAGGAGAACGTCTGATCTCCCTCGAAGGCGTTCAGAGCAAAGAACAGTCCGATGCCTTGGTGGGTGCCAGCCTGTGGGTGGAGCGGTCCCAGCTCCCTCCCTTGGGCCCCGATGAGTATTATCATCTGGAGCTGGTGGGCCTCACCGTGTTGGATGAGCAGGGCGCTCCCGTCGGAAAGCTCGAGGAAGTGCTCGAAGGAGTGGCGCACGATGTCTATGTCGTGCGCGGCGCTCATGTGGGAGAGCTGCTGGTCCCTGCCACCGGCACCCATGTGGGAACCATTGACCTTCAGGCTGGAACCCTTCGCCTTCAGTGTCTGTCCGACCTGCTGGGTGATGAGCCTTCTGCCTGAGCCGATGAGAGAGGGGGCGGGCGATGCAATTTGACATCCTCACCCTCTTTCCCGGCATGGTGAAGACGCCCTTTGAGTACAGCCTGATGGCCAAAGCGCAGGAAAAAGGACTCTTCTCCTTGAAGGTCCACGACCTGCGAGACTACGCCACCGGGCGTCATCGGGTCTGTGACGACTATCCCTTCGGCGGAGGGGAGGGCATGGTGCTCAAAGTAGAGCCCATCGCGCGTGCGCTGCAAGCCCTGCGTGCGCCTGAAAAGCGCAGCCGGGTGCTGCTCATGTCTCCGGGGGGCATCCCCTTCTCCCAGCGAGAGGCTCAGCGGCTCGCCACATACGAGCAGCTCGTCTTGTTGTGTGGTCATTATGAAGGGGTCGATGAGCGCGTCAGCACCCACTTGATCGACGAAGCCCTGTCGATTGGAGACTACGTGCTGACCGGGGGCGAGCTGGCCGCGATGGTGGTCACAGAAGCCGTGGCCCGCCTCCTGCCCGGTGTCGTCAAAACCTCCGCTTCGGTGGAGCAGGATTCTTTCTCGGACGGTCTCTTGGACCATCCGCAGTATACGCGCCCGCGTGAGTTCGAAGGCATGGCCGTCCCCGATGTGTTGCTCTCGGGAGACCATGCCCATGTGGCCCGCTGGCGACGTCGTGAGGCGCTTCGGCGCACCCTGCTGCAACGGCCTGACCTGCTCGAACAGGCCCGGCTGAGCCAGGATGATCGAAAAGTTTTGGAAGCACTGCGACGAGAGCACGCCTCCTCGCAGCAGTAATGGTTTAACTTTTGCTCTGAGCTCTTTTCTGATGGAGACTACGATATGAACGCCTTGATTCATGAACTCGAGCGGGCCAAGATGAACACTGGCGCCAGCCTCAACTTCCGCAGCGGCGACACCGTGCGCGTCAACGTGAAGGTCCGTGAAGGCGACAAAGAGCGCGTCCAGCCTTTCGAGGGCGTGGTCATCAGCATTCATCGCGGCAACAATCGCACCAGCTTCACCGTGCGCAAGATCTCGCACAGCGTGGGTGTGGAGCGTATCTTCCCCCTCTACTCTCCGACCATCGAGAGTGTGGAGCTGGTGGGCCGCAGCCGCGTGCGTCGTGCCAAGCTGTATTACCTGCGCAGCCGGTTTGGCAAGGCCGCCAAGCTCCGCTTCATCAAGTGAGCTGCCCCACGCATGGCACGTCCTCGCACCCGCCCCCCTCAGAACAGCCCCTCGTTGTTGAATCCTCCCCACGCTTCTCTCGAGGTCTCTGGTTTCTTGCCTTTTGAGGCCGAGCTACGCCTTCAAGGATATGCTGTGGTGGCCGGGGCCGATGAAGCCGGGAGAGGATGCTTGGCGGGTCCTGTGGTGGCCGCTGCGGTGGTCCTGCCTCCCGACCTTCACCTCGAGGGTGTCAACGACTCCAAGCAGCTCGACGAGCCCACCCGGGAGCGCCTGGCCCCACTCATCCGTGCTCATGCGCTGGCGTGGGCGGTGGCCGAGGCATCTGCCGCTGAGATCGATGCGCTCAACATCTTGGCGGCTTCTTTGTTGGCCATGCGGCGAGCCCTCGAACGTCTGGCCCTCAAACCCGACTTTGTGCTGATCGACGGCAACCAGAAGATCCCGGGACTGCGGGCGCAGCGTCCCATCATCAAGGGTGATAGCCTCTGTTTCTCCATCGCGGCGGCATCTATTCTTGCCAAAGTGGAGCGGGATCGTCTGATGACCGAGCTGGCGGAGCTCCATCCGGGATATGGACTGGCCCTGCACAAGGGTTATCCTACCCCTTCCCACAAAGCCGCGCTGATCGAGCTCGGGCCCAGTCCCATCCATCGCCTGACCTTTCGAGGGGTTCCCGGTTGGGAGTCCCAGAAGGCCGCGCGGCAGGCACCGGAGCCTCAGCCTCTCTTATTTGCCGACCTACCCGTGCGCCCGCGTGTGCGCTGAGCCCATCTCGGAGGTGTGCATGTCCCCTGCTCAAAAGTCCCCCACCCCCCGCACGCAGCGCAAGTCCCTGGGAAAACAGGGCGAGCAAATGGTGGCGGAGGCACTCCAAGCGCAAGGTTTCCAGATCCTCGAGCGCAACCTACGCGACCGAGGCGGAGAGCTGGATCTCATCGCCGTGCGAGATACCACCCTGTGGATCGTCGAGGTCAAGGCCCACACGCGCAAACGTTCCGAGGGCGTGACCATCTCCGTTTTCCAACAACGTCGGATCATGCGTATGGCTTATCAATACCTCACCCGCCTTCAGACGCCGGTGCAGCATATCTCCTTCACCCTGGCGGTGGTGGCCTTTGGGGTGGAGCCTCCCGAGGTCACCTTTATCGAACACGCCTTTGAGAGCACCTTCTGAGAACACCTTCTGAGAGCACCTTCTGAGTGTGCCGCCGTAATTCCTTGTTGAGCGACCATTTTGAGCGTCCATTTTGAGCGTCCATTTTGAGGGGGAGTGTGGGCCATGCCCGGAACCTTGTATGTCGTGGGAACGCCGATTGGCAATCTGGAGGATCTCAGCCCCCGTGCGCTGCGGATCTTGCGCGAAGTGCAGCTCGTGGCAGCCGAAGATACCCGCACCACCCGGCAGCTCCTGGAACACTTTGGCGTTCAAGTGCCGCTGCTCTCCTGCCAAGATCATAATGAGACGGAGCGCGCTGAGCAGCTCATCCCCCGTCTGCTGGCAGGTGAGAACATTGCGCTGGTCTCCGATGCTGGGATGCCGGGGATCTCCGATCCAGGATTTCGCCTCACCCGCGAGGCACAAGAGGCCGGAGTCCCCGTGGTGGGCATTCCCGGACCCTGCGCTGTGGTGACCGCCTTGAGCATTGCGGGCCTTCCCACCGACCGCTTCCTGTTTCTTGGGTTTCCTCCTTCCAAAGCGGGCGCTCGCCGCCGCTGGCTCGAAGACGTCAAACACGAACCCGGCACCCTCGCCCTCTATGAGAGCCCCCATCGGATTCTCGAGACCCTCCAGAGCATCGAAGAGGTTCTGCCCGGTCGGCAAGTGGCCCTCGGACGCGAGCTGACCAAACGGTATGAGGAGCTGCTCCGGGGCTCGCCCGCCGAGGTGCGCACACAGCTCGAAGCCCACAACGAAGAAAAACGACGCGGTGAGATGACCTTGTTGATCGAAGGGGCAAGGAAAGGTGCCAAACATGTCACCCCGCCACCCCAGCTCGAGGCAGGCGCAGGCATCAAAGCACTCGCGGGGGTGGTGGCTCAGACGTTAGGGGTGACCAAACGCGAAGCATATCAGGCACTGCTGGCGCTCCGGGGTGAAGCGACACCGGAATAGGCCACAAGCACCGGGGGCAAGCACAAAACCACGAGGGGCAAGCGGGCAAACACCGAAGGCAAACACCAAAGGCAGGCAGGCACGAAAGAAGGCAGGCACGAAAGAAGGCAGGCAGGCAGGCACGATCAGAAGTTGGCGTTCATCGAGAGCTTCAACGCACCCACCAAATGCGCGCCCATCTCCACCGAATACGGATCCTCGAGGCGGTGAGAGAGGGTATAACCCAACGTGCCAGACCCCTGCACCGTGATCCACTTGATGAGCTGATAAGTCAGCCGAAGCCGACCCACAAACGCCGCTTGACCCTGCTCGACCACCACATCATCCTGAGTATTGGCCTCGCCCGCGTTGGGATCGGTCACGATCACCGCCAGACGACTGCCCGAGAGCACCGAAGATTCCGACGTCAGCCAAGTTCCCCCCGCAAAATCCACCGAAAAACGCGCCTCCGTTGTCGCATCACGATAAGGGCTCAGCTCGACGCCGAAGAAGATCTGGGTCATATTGGGGCTGGAGAGCAGCACACCGTCGCCGCCGATGCTCTGTCCCGACATCGGCGAGGTGCCCACGAAGCTGTAAGGGCTGTACCGGTCATGCACGAGAGAAAAATAGGGCTCAGCCACTTCTCCGATGCGCTTGGAGAAGGAAGTGCCCAGCCGGAGCCCTCCCGAGCCTGCCCCCGGTCCTCCCAGATAGAAGTTTTGACCCGTATTAATACGGTATCCGAGCTCGACCCGCCAAGTGGCCATCGGAGGGAAGGGCATCGGTGCTTTCTCACGTTTGCTCTGCAAGCTGCCCATATTCGACTCGGAAAACGGTGCAAAACGCACCCCGAGCAGCACATCATCCATCCCGCTCCAGGCATACTCGATGGGGTCCGCCACTTCACCGTTGGGGACGTAGGCGCGGGAGTAGACGTAGACCATATCTCCGAGGGTGCAGCCGTCTTCTTGTCCGGTCGAGCCGTACTCGGTCTTGCCGCTGGCCGTATGGGTGGTGTCTCCACACATGGCGGAGACCTGAGAGGAACGGCTCCCACTCACGATGGGAATGCTCGAAAAGAGCTCCACACCGGGAAAGACGCCAAAACGCACCTCGAAGGCAGGCCCCGCTTCCCCCTCTTGGACCGTGCCAACCTCGACTCCGTATTGGAAGAGTTTAGACCGATCAATTTTGTTGTGATACTGAAGCCCCACCTGTCCATGCAGATAGGGGACCACTTCCGTCTCGTGGGCGGCAAAAGCGGGCTGAACCTCACTCAGCGTCCAGAGCAATAACGTGGCGAGGGTGAGGCGGACACCGTATTTCATGGATTTCAGCTCCCTGGTTTGCGGATATCAAGCTCTTTCATTTTGACTTGAAGTCCCTTACGAGACAAGCCCAGCCGCTCAGCGGTGCGTGTCACATTCCAGCTACAGCTCTCGAATGCTTGTAAGATCAGATCCCGCTCGAGGGCCAGCGTGCGCTCACGAACCAGATCCTTGAGCGAGAGGGCCCCGGCAGGGTCTTTATCGACGGGTGTGTTTCGGGAAGGCTCCGAAGTGGGTGCAAAAACAGCTCCAGGAGCCAAAACGGGCGAGCCCCCCCGGTTGGATGAAGGCTCGGGATGCGCCGCTGAAGGAACGGCACCGCCCAGATGCGCACCGGTCAAAGCGGAATGACCCTGAGATACTGAAGCTGAAGCCGCAGCCACTGAAGCCGAAGCCGCTGAAGCCGAAGCACCTGAAGCCAGAGTCGCTGAAGCCGCAGCCGCAGGCGCTGAAGTTGGAGCCGCGCTCCCAAAAGTGGCCACCGAAACTGGCGGAAAAGTCCCCGAGGCGCTGGTGGATGTCCCCACCGGTACGCCTCCCATCGGCGCAGCCCCCAACACATGGGGCGAGAGCGACACCGGCGGCAACACCTTCCCATGATCGTCTTCTCGCAGACGGTTGAGCACCTCCGCGGGCATATGGCGCACGCTCAACAAGTTGGAGTCGCTGAAGAGCACCATCCGCTCCACCACGTTCTCCAGCTCGCGGATATTGCCCGGCCAAGAGTAGCGGCGGAGCAGCTCTTGTAAGGTGCGATCCACCCCGGAGACGGACTTGCCCAGGCGTTTATTAAATTTGCCCAGAAAATGTTCCACGAGGAGCGGAATATCCTCCACACGCTCGCGCAACGGCGGCAGGCGGATGGAGACCACATTCAGCCGATAGAAGAGGTCTTCGCGAAACTGCCCATTTTTGACTTGGGCGGCCAAGTCGCGGTTGGTGGCGGCGATCACCCGGACATCCACCTTGAGGGTGCGGACGCCTCCGACGCGCTCAAATTCTTGCTCAGCCAGGGCGCGAAGGAGCTTTACCTGCACATCGGGTTTGAGCTCACCCAGCTCGTCCAAAAAGAGGGTGCCGGTATGGGCTTGTTCGAAGCGTCCCGGTTTGTTGGCCACGGCGCCAGTAAACGCCCCTCGCTCATGTCCAAACAGCTCACTCTCCACCAGATTTTCGGGAATGGCTGCGCAGTTGAGGCGGATAAAAGGATTGTTGGCCCGGGATGAGTTAAAGTGCAACGCGCGGGCGATCAGCTCTTTTCCGGTGCCGGATTCTCCGGAGATCAAGACGGTGGCGGGGGTATCTGCCACGCGACCAATGGTATCGAATATACTCTGGAGGACGGGCGTCTTACCGATGACACCGAAGCGGCCATCGGCGGCTTGTTTGGCGCGTAGGGTCTCGAGGGCGTCGGTGCGCTGCTGAATGGCGATGCGGACTTGAGCGAGCAGCTCCCGCATGTCACAGGGTTTGGAGATGAGGGTATAAGCACCTTGAGAGAGGGCTTCGAGGGCTTTTTCGGCGGTGCCGTGTGCCGTCAAAATCAGCACCGGAATCTGAGGCTGATCTTTGGGCGTCTGCTCGCAGACATACCGCAGCACTTCAAACCCATCCTGTTCTGAGTCGGGCATCTTCAGATCGGTGAGCACCAGATCCACCGGATTTTGTTTGAAGACCTCGCGTGCAGTGGGGGCATTATGCGCTTCGACCACCTCAAACCCGGAGCGCCTGAGATGTGCGGCAATCACCTTGCGCACGTTCTGCTCATCTTCGGCCAGCAGAATCCGGTGTTTGGCCTCGTGCGTGGTGGAGGACGATAACATAAGAAGTAGGCACTCCCGAGCGGAATTGAGTATGCGTCACACTTGACGGATCTCAGCTTTCACAGTAAGAGGGATTATACTGAAAAACCATCCCTGGTAACACCTCTAATTCAAATGGGGAGGAGCCCTCGAGCGTCTATGTGGATCGACATCATTGCCCTGGTGAGTGTTTTTCTGTTTGCGCTGCTGGGGTACTCTCGAGGACTGTTTTCGCAGGCTTGGTCGGTGGCGTCGCTGGTGGGGAGTTATTGGGGTGCGACCCCAGCTCTGGAGCTGGTGCGGGCTCAAATTCAAAGTGGTGCGGATGACTCGCTCTTGGGAGAGTGGATTTTGCGCCTGGTGGTGGGCTTGGCGCTCTATATCCTGCTCCTGATGGTGGGTTTTGGGGTCGAAAAGCTGGTGGTCGAGCGTTTTCAGCTCATCTCGGTGGGCAATCGTATGTTGGGTGCGGTGCTCGGGGCGCTCAAGGGCACCGGAGGGGTGCTGATTGCCTTGTGGTTGCTCCTGTTTTTTGCGGGGGCCACCCTCCGAACTGATGGAGACTTGGCGGCTCAGCTCAACGGCTCGCGTGTTGCGGCCTGGGTGGGTCCGTATAACCCTTGTAACCTGCTCCTGCTGGCGCGGGTGAGACCTTATCTGCCGAAGGAATTTACCGGCTCTGCTCAACCACCGGTCAAACCCCCCAAGACCATCGCCTCCAACGAGACCTTTAAGGCGCTGGTGGCCGATCAAGCCCTCGGGGTGGCCCTGCGAGAGCGGGCGCTGTGGCAGATCATGCAGAATCCGACCTTTCATAGATTTGTGGAAGACCGGTCTTTATTAGATGCACTGGAAAAAGTGCAATAATCCGAACGTTCTCGTGCTTATTGGACGTTCAATCAGAAGGAGGCCCCGAATGGCACTGGGACGTTGGATGATGGGAGGGCTGCTGCTGGCCAGCCTCGGCTTATCGGGCCCCCTCAGGGCGGAGCCTGCGACACAAGCGACCCCTACGCCTGAAGCCAAAACCGCCCCTCTGTTTACCCTCAAGGATCTGAAGGGCAAGTCTCGCAGCCTCAAGGCCGAGCAGGGGAAGGTGGTCTTGGTCAATTTTTGGACGACTTGGTGCGGTCCTTGCCGGTATGAGCTCCCCAAACTTCAGGAGATCTACAGCAAGCTCAAGGCGGAAAATGTCACCTTCTTTGTGGTCTCAGTGGACGACGCGGAGACCGTCTCCAAAGTCAAGCCATTCGTGACAGAGAAAAAATTTGAGTTTCCCATCCTTCTGGATACGGACGCAGCGGTTGTCTCGAAATATAATGAAGATGGCATCATTCCCTTCACGGTGATCATTGACCATCAAGGGAAGATCCGCCATGTGCATTCGGGGTATAATCCGGGTGATGAAGTGGTGGTAGAGCAGGAGCTGCGCACGTTGCTCAAAGCCCTACCCCCGAAGTCTTCCGGCAAGGCAGGCAAATAGGCATCGCGGAGCCTGCTGAAGACCGTGTCCCTTCGTAGACCGCTTGTGTGGTTCCTTCGTCCGTCCAAAGAGGAGTTTTGTGCATGAAGTCTGTGTGGTCCCTCTCCTGTGTGTCGTTATTCCTGTTCAGCTTGAGTGTGGCCCCGGTTTATGCAGGCCAGCTCACAGTGAAGGATGTCAAAGCCTCTTCCACCGCCCCCGAGAGCATGGGCGTCAGCTTCTCCCCCACCTTCATGGTGGACGGCAAAGTGGGCACCTTCTGGGGCGAAGGTGAAGCCTCCGCCGGACTGGGTGAGTGGATCGAGTTCCGCTTCGACGGAGAAGTGACCCTCTCTCGCATCGAGCTGTACAACGGCAACTGGTACAGCCGCGAGTATTATGACCGCCACAACCGCGCCAAGATGATCCAGGTGAAGTTCAGCACAGGCACCCCCGAGAAGTGGGAGCTGGTGGATAAGCTCGAAAAGCAAGTCCTGGTGCTCAAAACCCCGGTGAAGACCCGCTCCGTGCGCTTGGTCCTCAAGGAGATCTTCCCCGGCAACACCTATAATGATACGTATCTGTCGGAAATCCTGTTCTTTAACGAAGAGCCGGGCGGAGTCCTCACCCAGCTCAAACCCAAAGCCACCTCCAGCTTGCCTGCCGACGCGGACGCTTCTTATACTCCCGAGCGGGCCCTGGATGGCATCACCGATACCGTCTGGTGTGAAGGCAAAAAAGACAGCGGGGTAGGAGAGTCGATCACCCTCACCCTTCCGGCACCCACGGCGCTCAAAGAGCTGCGGGTCTTGCCCGGAGTTCCGGTTACGTCGGATACTTACGCCAAAAACGGACGGCCCACCAAGCTCAAGGTCGAGCTCGACGGCAAAACCTCCGTCGAAGGCACCTTAACCGACACCTTCAATACCTGGAGCGCGGTAGGGCTGGAGGGCGCAAAAGCCAGCACGGTCAAGCTCACGGTGATCGAAGCCGCTGCCGGCACTTCTTTTAACGATACCTGTATTGCAGAGCTTCAGCTTGTCCCGGCAGGAGGCTGAGCCTCGAGCCGTATGGGGTGTGCTCCAACCGGTTCAAATTAGGGGAGGGTCAGCGTGCCCTCCACAAACGAGAGCAGGGCATAGCGGGTTCCATCTGGTTGCTGATGATACGCATGCAGGCGGATGGAAAAGGCGCGTCGTTGTTCATCCGCTTGGAGCCGGACCTCCAGACCTTCGCCCATCTGGAGGGAGCGGGTGACGGCGCTGGAGCGAGACATCAGCGCCACCTGGAGCTTCAACGCCTCGGGCTCAAAGTCCATAAACTGGACATAAACGTGCTGGACCTGCTCATCGATGTACCAGCGGAGCACCGCTCCTTTCTCGAGCTTGAGCCACTGTGCGCTGGGGGGCAACAGGCCATCCACTCGCCCGGTTAAACGTTCCAGGCCCACGGAGACCGAGTCCGTGCGCAGGGTGAGGGCCTCGAGCTGAGCGGTGAGGGTGGCCACGTCTTTCTCGAGCTTCTGGACACGGTTTTCCTGACGCAGTGTACCGGAAGAGGTGCAAGCGGAGGTGAGGCTCAAGAGCAGCAGCAGCAGCAGCAGGCGTCGGCCCTCATGCGGGTACACATGCGCGCGGGTGTGTGGAGCCGCGAGCGCCTGGAGGGTCTCCAGGTCAGAGGCGCGTGCCTCATGACCGGCCTTGACGGAATGGAAAAGTTGACACATGCTGAACGCCTCTCCCGGTGAGGTGACGCTGATATCCTAGCGGAGTTCTACAAACCTTCAATGATAAAGGACAGCGTATGCAGATACGCCCGACCCTCTCAACAGATAGTCCACGGTATGCGAACTTCACTCGGCTGGGGACGGCTGGTCTCTTGACAATGGTGGCCCTGGTGGGTGGTATGGGCTGCAACGATACGCCGCTGGGGGAGCGTACCTATGTGGATGAGTACGTTCAGCCTCCAGCCAGTCCGGTGGATGTTCTTTTTGTGGTGGATAACTCGGACTCGATGCGGGAAGACGGCGGTGAGCTCGACCGCGTGGTCGCCGGGTTTGACTCCTTTATTGCCAACCTCTCCGAAGCCAATATTGAGTTTCACATTGGCGTGACCACCACCGACATGAGCGCCGAGAGTGCCTCCAATCCGGGCACTCAAGGGCGGCTGGTGGAGGCCAAAGGGGTGCGTTATGTCACCTACGAGATGCAGGAGTCACAGTACCAGTCCACCTTTGAAGCCATGATCGACGCGGTGAGTCTGACGCGGGGCAGTGGATACGAGAAGGGGCTCTACGCGGCCAAGACGGCGCTGTTTCCGCAGTCTCGCGGAGGGCAGGGGGGCAGTAGTGGCTACAACGCCGGATTTTTGCGTGACGATGCCAAGCTCGCCATTGTATTTGTGGGCGACGAAGACGATTGCTCCGACGACAACGCGCTCCCGATGGAGCAGCCCACTGACTGTTACGCCATGTACTACGATCTGCGCTCGGTGTATGAGTATGTCAATGACTATCAGAGCTTAAAGGCGCGTGCGAGTGATATTGTGGTGTCTGCGATTGTGAACATCCCCAACGACGAGCGTTGTAATCCCAGCGACAGCGAGGGGTGCCGTTATATTGAGACGGCGCAGTCCTTTAATGGGGTGGTGGGCAACATCAAGCTGTCGGACTTCTCAGGGATCTTGCAGGACATGGGCTTGGCGGCAGCGGGCATCATGCGGAGCTTTCCGCTGGAGTACGTGCCGGATATCAGCACGCTGGAAGTGTCTGTGGACGATGAGCTGCTGGGAGCGGACGCGGGCTGGCAGTACAACGGCGACAGCGAGTATCCGGCCATTGAGTTCCCGGGTGACTACGTGCCACCGCGAGGCTCAAAAGTGACCATTCGTTATGAGCGAGGCTGAGCCACGAGCGAGAAGCGCCGGTTGAGCTGTGCAGGGCGGGTGAATGAGCGGCAGGGCGGGTGAACGAGCGGCAGGGCAAGAAGGGGGCCTTTCAGACCTGAGACGACACAGCTCTAAAGCCTAAACCCACGCAATTGACAGGTGGGTTTCATGTTGCCGCTTTAGGCTTCCCTGTCATAAGGGCGTGCACACCACGACAAGGGACAAATCCCGAAATGAATGTCAAGGGAATAGACCTACTCTGCCGGTCGCCTCAGCGTCCGAAAGGCTGAGTTCATCATAGCCGGGGTCAGAAGGCGGAGCAAGGACAAAACGGAGCCTGCTTCGCCTTTTTTTTGGTGTTGTTCCCCTTGCTCGGCGACCTCCTGATGCGTGTGCATCCCACGTTATCCCCAGCCGCAATCCCCAAGTTATCCACAGGCCGAAAAAACGGCCCGAACTCCGCCAAAAATCGACGTTTCTCAAGTGTTGATCTGTAAGCATTTGATTATATTGAGATAATAAGTTTATGGGTCTAAGTGTGTACCGCTCGAAATCCGGCAAAAGACCTCAACATGCCTATGTTTATCCCCCTTCCCCACAAGGTTATCCACAGGTTATCCACAGGCATCCACAACCCCCTCTGGAGGCGAAGTGCGGCCTGAACGTCGCACCTGCCAACCCTCCCACAGCATCGCCAGCAGAGCCGGTCCATAGACCACACTCCACAACCACGGAGGCTCTCCCCAACCGTTTGGACCGGAAAATACCAAGTACGAGGCCCCCACACTCACACTCAGCACCTTCACCGAAAGACTCGGCAGGAGCGGCATCAACCCCAAGGACCACACCAGATACCACGGATGAGCCGTCGGCGAGAGCAGGAAGAAGGCCAGAAAAGCCCCCTGTGCCAGCCTCCGCAAGGGAACCTCTGGGCGTGATCCCCACAACACCAGCCCAACAAAGAGGAGCTGCACCACTCGCCGCGCGGCATCGGGCTCCAGCCCCCAGCGCAGCAGGCGAAACACGCTGGGGTTAAACTCCCAGTGCGCTGCGTAGGTGGAGAGTCCGCGCAGCAGCTCCGCTGGTGGTGCGACAAAAGGCAGGCATAACAAGCTCATCACGCCCACCCACAGTCCCAGCTCGGTCAGCGCAAATTGGCGTCCGTGCGCCCGGAGATTCTTTACCAGTAATGCCGGAAGCAACACCCAGGGCAGCACTTTCACCGCCCCCCCCGCCAGCAGCAGCAGACCACAGCCTCGTGCGCGGGCGCGTGT
Source organism: Myxococcota bacterium (assembly GCA_046075485.1). Classification (GTDB taxonomy): domain Bacteria; phylum Myxococcota_A; class UBA796; order JAJRTE01; family JBJTQF01; genus JBJTQF01. The sequence goes on from JBJTQF010000281.1 coordinate 17,587, forward strand.
CGAGTGCCCCAGAGAAAGGGCCGCCACCGTTAACATCAACGCTGCACCATCCACATGCGCACTGCCGATCAGCTCGATCACCGGCAGGGGATGCAGGGCGTACAAGTAGAGGCCCTCTCGCGGCAACTTCTCCCGCGTCACCGTGAGCCATAAGCAAGCCAGCAGGGTCAGCTCGATGAGCAACGCGCCTGCACGAAAGCAGCGCACCGAGGGGTCCAGCCACGCCAACGTCTGAAATCCGAGCTGCGCAAGGGGAGGGTAGACACTCGGAATCTCCGGGTGGTTCACCAGCGCCCGAAGGGGGAGCTCAAATGGGTCCAGCATGGGCGAAGCGGGGGGCACCCGCAGCGGATTGATCCCGTGAAGACCGACCCAACCTTCCCAGATATAGCGGTAAAGATCGTCAGAGAAACCGACAGGCATGTACAGCGCCAACAGCCGGAGACAGAGCGCGATGGCCAACACCAGCCCTCCGCCACCGTGTCGCCGCGCGAGGGCATTGGCACTCATCCAGGCCCCGAGCGCACCCACGATCAAGCCCGTCACCGCCAACTCCGGGTGCTGACGTGGGTCCACCCCCGCCAGCAGCAGCACGCTGCCCAGACTGAGTGTAAGGCCGACCGAAACGTACCGCACTTGGAGACTCGTTGCTGCGATAAATATTGACTTTTGATACCCTATCATTATATGTCTAGCGTCCTAGATTCAGCTTCTAACGAAACTTCCAAAAGCAGAGCTTAGATCGAAATCAGATAGTTTCGTTGATGCCACGGTTTGTAAAAGGCTGCTCATTTTATCTCATCGGGAGTATGTATGAATCGGAAGTTTGCGGTGCGTTGGACCCTGGTAAGTGCCCTGGCAATGACGGCGGCTCTGGGAATGACGGCCTGTCCCAAGAAGCCCCCTGTAACAGACTCGGTGGATGCGCCCAAGCCGGTCGAGCTGACCCTCTATCGGGTCTCCCCCACCGAGGGCCCCACCGACAAGGTGACGGCCATCACCCTCACAGGAACCGGCATCAACGAGGGGGCCAAAGCCTTCATCGGCGATGTCCAGGTGATCGGTACTTCCCGCGCCAGTGGTGAGACCCTGCGTGGAACCGTTCCGGGTGGCCTCCCAGCAGGTACTTATAACGTGACCGTGCGGAATCCGGACGGAAAAGAAGCCGTGCTCCAGCGTGGGTTCACCATCAAGGAGCCTGCGCCGGTCGGCAACAATGAGCCAAAACCCGCTGATTGTTCCCTCAAGGACATCTTCTTCGATTTTGATGCCTCCAGCCTCAACGACGAAGCTCGAGGCATTCTCCAGGAAAATGCCACCTGCCTCAAGGCCAAGAAGATCGGGCGCGTCCAAGTCGAAGGCCATGCCGACGAGCGTGGCAGCACCGATTATAACCTCGCCCTCGGTCAGCGCCGGGCCGATGAGGTCAAGCGATATCTGAGCACCCTCGGCATTGCCAACGTCTCCACCATCAGCTATGGTGAAGAGCGGCCTGCGGAACAGGGCAGCGATGAGGGTATCTGGGCCAAAAACCGCCGCGCGGTGGTGGTGCCTCAGTAAGACCTCGACGATGCCGGTGTGTCGCCGCAGTTATGCCGCCTGACGTCAATCCCTGGACGCCGCGAGTAAAATGCCACTGAACATGCAACCCCTACATCTCAAAGGAGCCTCGACCTCTCGCGGGCTCCTGCTCAGTGTGCTCTGTTTATTGAGCACCACCGGCTGCATCGTGGATCGCACCGGTCAGAGCCGGACCCTGTCATTGCAGCAGGATCTGGCTCAGACCCACTCCCAGGTGCAAGGGCTCCAGCGTCAGGTGGACGACCAGCTCAACCGGACCTCCGCACGCCTGGTTGAGATGGAGGAAAATGCCGCCCTCAACCGTCGCAACTTGGCCGACTCCGGTGCTTTGCTCGACACGATGGTATCGGAGATGCAGAGCTTACGGGGCACCTTCGAGCAGGTGAGTAATAAGCTCAGCCAGAGTGATCAGCGTTCCGAGCGGTTGCAGGAAGACCTCGAATTCCGGCTTCAAGAGATCGAAAAACGTTTGGTGGCGCTTGAGAAGGCACAAGCTGCCATGCTCTTGGCCGCTGCACAAGGCGAAACCACCTCCGCCGAGCTGGTGGATGCCTCGGAGTCGGGCGAAAAGCTCACCGGTGAAGAGACCCTCAAAAAAGCACGTTCGTATTATGAAGCAGGCAACTACAAGATTGCCCTTGCCTTCCTGCGCAGCTTTAAGAAGCGGTTTCCCAACGATCCGGGCACCGAAGAAGCCCAGATGCTGCTCGCCGACAGTCTCCGCCTGGATGGAGACCTGAGAGGTGCTTTGCAGGAATATCAGGTGTTGGTGGATACCTACCCCAAGAGTTCCCGCCTCTCCACCGTGATGTTGCGGCAAGGTGAAGCCTTCTTAGCCCTCAACGATCAAGAATCCGCCAAGCTCTTTTTGAACGAGCTGATCAAAGCGTGGCCCAAGTCCACCGATGCGGAAGCCGCCCGTACCTTGGTGAAGACCTTGCCTCCGTGAGCCTGTCGGCCTAAGCGGTTATGTGTGAGCTCCCATCACCATGAGGTGTTTATGAAACAGTCCGTGCTGCGTGGTGCCCTGACCCTTCTGGGTCTGCTGACCCTCTTTGTTGCCTGTCGGCGCATCGAGGAAACCGCAGGACCGGTTTCATCAGATCGATACGCTGTTGCCTACATCAGCAACGTAGACGGCGAAATTGAGCCCTGTGGTTGACCCAAGAACCCACTTGGCGGTCTGGCCAAGCGTTCAACGGTCCTAAAGCAGTATGCCCAAAACAACCGAGGTCTTCCGCTTCTCAACCTCGAAGCGGGGGATATGTTGGCCCCGGGCGCTTACATCAACCCTGCCGAGAAGTGGCAGCGGCTGGTGAAGGCGGAGCTTTTGCTCGAAGGGGCGGGCGCACTCCAGTTTGATGCCATGACCATCGGCAATGCCGATCTGGTCTTTGGCAAAGACTTCCTGCTCGCGCAGGCGCGTAAACACAACTTGCCCTATCTGGGAGCCAACCTCCAGGATGCGGCATCCGGCAAAGCCGTCTTTCCCGCCTACACCGTGAAGACCCTGGGCAAGCTCAAGGTCGGTGTGGTCGGACTCGTACCGGAAACCCTCGACACCGAAGGACTGAAGGGCACCCCTGCACTGCCTGCCTTACAAGCGGCTGTCCAAGAGCTCAAAGCCCAGCAAGTCGATGTGATTGTGGCCCTCTCCAACCAGGGATTTGGGGTCAACGAGAAGCTGGCAGAAGCGGTCCCCGAGCTTGAGGTGATCGTCTCCGGTGGCACCAAACAGAAGCTCGACGTGCCCAAAGTGGTGGGCAACGCTGTCCTCCTGGAGGCTGGCAACCGAGGCAAACATCAGGGCTTCTTTGAGGCCACCCGTCTGCAAGACACCCTGGGCTGGCAAAATACCGGCCCACAGAGTGAGCAAGCCTCGCGACGGAGTCAGCTTGTGACGCGGGTGGACCTGCTCCAAAAGCGACTTCAGAGCTCCAGCGACGATGCCGAGCGGCGGCGTTTGATTGGGCAGCTCGCGCACTATAACAGCGAGCTCTCCCAGATGAATGCACCGACCGAGCCAGGCCAGGTGGCCCGAAAGAACCTCTTCCAGAACGTGCAAGAGCCCTTGTCTCGCACGGTCGAAGACGAGCCGGCGATGAAAGAGCGGGTGGATCGGGCGCTCACCAAGCTCAACGCCCCGCCCCCTGAAGGGCAGGAGCTGGCCGCCCTCCAGCCCCTTCCCGCTCTCAACGGAGACGTGGTGGGCTCTCAAGCCTGTGCAGGCTGTCACGCAAAAGAGTATGAGCAGTGGAAAACCACCCCTCATGCGCGCGCCTATGCGACCCTGGAGAAGTTGAACCGCAACAACGACTATCAATGTTTCTCGTGCCATGTGACCGGCTCCTTCCTGCCGGGAGGCCCCATCGATCCCCGTCAAGTCACGGCGGAGCTTCAGAACGTGGGCTGTGAGTCTTGCCACATGCCGGGCAAAAATCATCTGAGCAATCCAGCGGCCCATAAGCTGCCCGCTCAGGTGCCAGAGACCCTCTGCCTCCAGTGTCACACGAAGGAGCAGACCGGTGGACGATTTGTATACAGCGAGTATCTGCCCAAAGTGGTGCATGCCCTCACGACAGCCCCTGCCGCTCACCCCTGAAGTCCTGCTCAACCGGACACAGCGGTGGATCCGCCAGCCGCACGTCCTGAGCCTTCGTATGGTATCCGCTGTGATGGACCCTCTGACCTGACCTCTGGAATGAGATATGTGGACCTTAGGCATCGAAAGCTCCTGCGATGAGACCGCCGCCGCACTGATTGATCCCGAAGGGGTCTTGCGTGCCAGCGAGGTATTTTCTCAAGACACCCTGCATGCCCGCTTTGGAGGGGTGGTGCCGGAGCTGGCCTCGCGGGAGCATCTTGTCAAAGTGGAAGAGATCGTGGCCAGTGCGTTTGAGCGTGCTGAAATCACCCCCGCTCAGCTTGGAGGGGTGGCTGTGACGCATGGACCGGGGCTGATTGGTTCCCTGCTGGTGGGCGTCTGTTTTGCCAAAGCCCTGGCGTATGCTCATCAAGTGCCCTTGATTGGCGTGAACCATCTCGAAGGTCATCTGCTGGCCCCTTTTGTGGAAGGTGAGCCTCCGACCTTTCCGTTGGTGGGGTTATTGGTCTCGGGAGGCCATACCAGCATTTATCTGGCGCGCACGTTGGGAGACTACGAGAGCCTGGGAAGTACCCTCGACGATGCGGCAGGCGAAGCCTTCGACAAGGTGGCCAAGCTGATGGGCCTGGGATATCCGGGTGGAGCCCTCATCGATGCGCTGGCCAAGCAGGGCAACCCCGAGGCCATTCCATTCCCACGAGGGCTGGATCGTAAGGGAAATTTTGACTTCTCCTTCAGTGGGCTGAAGACTGCTGTTTTAACCTGGATGAAAAAACATCACCTGGAGGGTGCCCAGCCGGACGTGGCGGCATCCTTTCAGCGTGCGGTGGTGGACATCTTGGTCAAGAAGACCCTGGCCGCTGCGGCCCATCATAAGGTCTCCCATGTGGTGGTTTCGGGAGGCGTGGCGGCCAACAGTGAGCTGCGGCTGCGCTTTGAAGCGGCTTGTCGAGCCCGTAAGCTCCGGCTTTCCCTTCCATCGCGGAAGCTGTGTACCGACAACGCGGCCATGATTGCCTATGCGGGCCGCTGGCGACTGCTGGCGGGCCAGTCGCACGATCTAAAATTGACCACCGATGCGCGCTTGCGCCTGCGCTGACGAGCGACCTTGAAATTTTCTCCCATGAGGCAACCGTTGAAGCACCGTTCTTCTGCACCTTCCCGAACGCCGGGTTTGGCCAGTACCATTGATCCGGATGCGCCATTTCATCCTCGGCTGTTGATGAACCATCTGGGTTTGAGCCCTCGTCGTTCGATGGGCCAGAACTTTTTGACCTCGGTGGACATCCTAAAGCAAATTGTGGCTCGAGCCGGAGTGAGTACGGAGCGGTGGGTGTTGGAAGTGGGACCGGGGCTGGGAGCCTTAACCGGTTATTTGGCTGCCACCGGTGCCCAAGTGATCGCCCTGGAGAAAGATCGGGGCCTTGCCGAGCATCTCACCCACTTTTTTGGGCAGCATCCGAACGTCACCATTGTGCAGACCGACGCCCTGGAGTGGGATCCTCAGGGGCTCCCCGAAGGGAAAGGTCAAGTGGTGGCCAACTTGCCTTATAACGTGGCAATCCCGATTCTCTTTTACCTGCTTCAGCACAAAGAGCGATTTGCCGACCTGCATCTGATGGTGCAAAAAGAAGTGGCCGAACGAATGGCCGCCGCACCCGATACCGATGAATATGGCGCCTTGAGTGTGAACCTTCAGCTCCTGGCGGACGTCGAGACCGTGCTGGAGGTGCCACCGGATGCCTTTTATCCGCCCCCAAAAGTGACCTCCAGTGTGGTGCGGGTGACCCCATTGACTGGCCCACGGTTTGAGACGGGCAGCCTGAAGGTCTTTGAGCGCACCGTAAAAGCTGCCTTTGGTGAGCGCCGTAAGACCTTACGCAACGCATTAAAGGCCCTCTTTCCCAAAGAGACCGTGGAGCGAGCCCTTGTCGAAGCGGCCCTGGATGGGCAGCGACGGGGTGAGACCCTCTCCTTGTCCGAGTTTTGTCACTTAAGTCGGAGCCTGTACGCGGCGCAGTCCGTCAAGCAGAGCACAGAGTCGAGCAGTCAGCCATAGGAGGCGCGCATGGCACGCATGGATGAGCTGGGTGGAAATCCGTTGCTGGGGCAGGGTCGGTTTACGCGGCTGGGGCGCGTGGTGGCCATTTATTACGCCGTGGTTTTTGTGCTGGGCCTGATTGTGGGCAACTGGTTCCCCCCACCCTGGAGTGGCATGTTCACCCTGGGGATGTTGATGCCCTTGCCTTCGCCTCTTTTCGGCTGGTGGCAACCCGTGACGCAGCTCTTGGTGACGTTTGCCGACGCCTCCCAAGTCTTTAATTTTGCCCTCTCCATGCTGGTGTTTTGGCTGATGGCTTGGCGCATGGAGCTGGAGCTGGGACGAGCGCGGTTTCTGCTGATCTTGTTGGGTGTGCCGTTCCTGACCGGCCTACTGGCGATGCCCTTAACCCTCCTGCCGATGTTTCAGGCTCCATTTACTGGCTTTTCCGTGATGCTCAACTGCCTGATCATCGCCGCCTACATGCTCAACCGCGATGGTGTGGGCAATTACATGTTCATCATCCCCATCAAGATGGTGTACCTGATCTATCTGATGATTGGCATGCAAGCCTTATATTTTGTGGCCCAAGCCAATCCCCTTTTTGGCCATCAGCTTATCTCAGCGGCTTTGACCTGGGCCATCTTTCGTTACGATATTCATGTGGACCCGGAGCTCTGGCGTCTGCGTCGCAAACACAAGGCCCTGCTCAAGCAGCAGCGTCGCTTTGAAGTCATCCCGGGTGGACGAAAGCATGACGGCCCGATTTATCACTGAGCCTGCTGGTTTCCGCTTTTTGGGTGGACACTTCTGGTCCCTTCATGCTAGCTTTTCGCCACCTTTTGGAGTGGCTTCTGGAGTCCTCAAGCGATCCAGAATCCGTCATCATGCCCCCCAGGTTTCAGGCCAGCCATGCTCGCGGAGCTTCGCATTAAAAACTTTGTGCTGATTGACCAGCTCTCGCTGACCTTCAGTGCCGGTCTCAACATGCTCTCCGGAGAAACCGGAGCCGGCAAGTCCATCATCTTAGATGCCCTCAACCTGCTCTTGGGTGGCAAGGGCTCCCCCGAGCTGATCCGCGACGGTGCCGACGAAGCCACCGTGGAGGCCCTCTTTGTGGTGGCCGACGAGCCCTGGGTGGCCTCCCTCATCGAATCGCTTGGCCTGGAGCCTTGTGACGAGCTGTGGATCAAGCGTACCCTAACCCGTGCGGGTCGAGGCCGCGTGTATCTCAACGGTGGACCCATTGTGCTCTCGACCTTGAGGGCCCTCGGGCGGGGCTTGGTGGACTTTTCCAGCCAGAACGAGCACCAAGTGCTCTTGAATCCCGATACACACCTTGATATCCTAGACGCCTATGGCGTGGACCCGCGCCTGCGTCAGCGCATGCGTGAAGCCGCCTCAGCCCTTCGAGCGGTCTTGGACGAACAACGCGAGCTGCTCGAGCGTCAGCGGTCCCGCACCGAGCGCGAAGACTTCTTGCGTTTTCAAGTCACCGAGCTGGAGCGTGTGGCCCCCTCGCCCGGTGAAGATCAGGCCCTTGAAGAAGAGCGGAAGCTCCTCAGCCATGCCGAGAAGCTCTACGCCAACGCGCAAGCCATTGAGCAGAGCCTCTATTCGGGACGCAGCGCGGCGGTCGATGCTTTGGGAGATGCCCTCAAGCGGCTTCAGGAGATTGCCCAGATCGATCCGAGTATGGCGGGGCAGGTGCAGAGCTTAGAAGGGGCCCTCTTTGTGGTCGAAGACGTGGCCCGCAGCATGAGCGGTTACACCCGCAAGATTCGTTTTAATCCGGCACGCCTGGAGGAAATCAACAGCCGCCTCGCGGAGCTGGCTTCTCTCAAGCGTAAGTTCCGCCTTGACCTTGAAGGCATCGCCGCACGTCTCAAAGAGATGAAGCGGGAGCTCACCACCCTGGAAGGGGCTGAAGAGCGGCTTGAAGCCCTCACCGGAGAGGTCAGCAAACGCTGGCGAGTGGCTGCCAAAGTGGCCGCCGAAGTCAGTGTCGCCCGGTTGAGTGCGGCACGGAAGCTCGAGCAGGCCACCGAAGGAGAGCTGCGCAGTCTGAGCATGCCTCGAGCGCGTTTTGTGATCGACGTGCAGCCGCGCGCGGAGCTGAGTGACGACGTAAAGCCCGACGAAGCGCCCGGTGACGCTGGAAACGACCGGGTGGAGTTCCGCTTTTCCGCCAATGCCGGTGAGTCCATTCGTCCGTTGGCCAAAGTGGCATCGGGTGGAGAGCTCAGCCGGGTCTTGTTGGCCCTCAAGCGGTCCTTGGCGGGTGCGGGTGAAGTGGGCACCTTTATCTTTGACGAAGTGGACACCGGCATCGGTGGTGGTGTGGCGGAGGTGGTGGGGCGAAAGCTCAAGGAGATTGCAGCGCAGCGGCAGCTTCTGTGTATTACCCACTTGGCTCAGATTGCCGCCTATGCCGACACCCACTTCATTGTGAAAAAAGAAGTCATCGGCGAGCGAACCGTGAGCCAAGTCCGTCCGCTCGACCCCACTGCCAGAGTAGAAGAGATTGCACGCATGTTGGGCGGCCTCGAGATCACGGAGCGCACCCGCGAGCATGCACGGGAGATGATCGAACGCTGCGCCGCATACAAACCGGCGTGAGGAGGCGGTATGGCCAAGTTGAAAGTGACATCTTGTGGCATTACAGATCTGGGGCGCAAGCGTCAGAACAATGAGGACAACTACCTCATCAACGACGAGCTGAACCTCTACATTGTGGCCGACGGCATGGGAGGCCACGCGGGAGGGGAGTTTGCCAGCCAGATCGCGGTCAACACCGTCGAAGAGGTCTTTACCAACCTCGACAGCGTGATTCCCCAGGGCCCCGCCTCGGGAGAACTGACCCAAGACGCCATGATCCAGGAAAAGATCGAGTACGCCATTCGTTTGGCGGGCCGCCGTATTTACGAAAAGGCCCTCGAAGATCCGGAATATCGCGGCATGGGCACCACCGCCCTGGGCATCTATATGTCGCAGGACCGGATGTTCATCTCCCACGTCGGTGACTCACGCGGCTATCGTATCCGCAAGAACAGCATTGAGCAGCTTACCGAAGATCACTCCTTGGTTAACGAGCAGATCAAAGCGGGGATTCTCTCCCCCGAGATGGCCAAGACTCACCGCCTGAAGAACATCATCACCCGCTCGTTGGGGTATCAAGAAGAAGTTGAAGTGGACACCCGCATCGAAGTGCTGGAAGAAGGCGACACCTTCTTGTTGTGCTCCGACGGCCTCTCCAACATGGTGGAAGAGCATGAGATGCTCGAGCTGGTGACCCGCTATCATTTCCAGGAAGCGGCCAATCGGCTGATCGAAGCTGCCAACGAGCGTGGCGGAGACGATAATATTACGGTGGTGCTGGCCCGCGTGGAGCGGGTGGGCACACGGGCCTGAAGCGGACAAAAGCCCTCAGCGGAGCCCCTCAGCTCCTTTCAGAGTCCCTCCGCGCAGTCCCTCAGAGTCCCTCAGCGTTATGCTTTGGAGGGTGGACATGCCTCCAGCCTCACCGACCAGTCTTGCTTGAATCCTCACCCACCGCTTCAGAAGCCCCGAGCCGGATCATAAAGTGCTTGCAAAAACTTTGCCTCTGTGCTAATTGAAGGCGGCCTTTTGGGTGCCATGAGGACCAGTAAGGCCGGAAGGTTTCCTTCCTTTAATTCACACGTCTGACTGACGATCCCTGGTGTCTCCCGCGTGGGAGGTTGGATCGTGACGAAGGTTAGACGGCGGCGCAAAACCAGGAGTTAAGACAATGGCAGCGATCAGCATTCGTGAGCTTCTTGAAGCTGGCGTTCATTTTGGACACCAGACCAAGCGTTGGAATCCCCGCATGAAGCCCTATATCTTTGGGGCCCGCAACGGCATCTACATCATCGACCTGGGCAAGACGGTGCGTCTCTTCGACGAAGCCTACCGTTTTGTGACCCGCAAGGTGGCACAGGGTGGCCGGGTGCTCTTCATCGGCACCAAGAAGCAGTCCCAAGAGATCATCCGTCGTGAGGCGGAGCGGTGTGGAATGCCCTACGTCAACAATCGTTGGTTGGGTGGTATGCTCACCAACTTTAAGACCATCCGGGGCAGCGTCGAGCGTCTTCTGGAGCTCGAAAAGCTCGAGCAGGAAGGCAAGTGGAGCCATCTCACCAAAAAAGAGGTCTTGGACCTTGAGCGTGACGTGGAGAAGCTCAACCGTTCTTTGGGCGGCATCAAGACCCTGAAAGACCTGCCGGACGTGATCTTCGTGATCGACGTCAAGAAGGAGCACATTGCCATCCACGAAGCACGCCGCTTGGGGATTCCCATTGTGGCCGTGGTGGATACCAACTGTGATCCCGAAGGCATTCAGTACGTGGTGCCGGGCAACGACGATGCGCTGAAGGCCATTCAGCTCTTCACCACCCGCATTGCCGATGCGTGCTTGGAAGGCCAGCATGCCAGCCGCGACGCGCATGCCGCCGACAAGGGTGACGATCCCACTGGCCGCGTGGAAATTGTCTCTCGTAAGTCGGTGGATGCCTCCGACTTTGGCGGAGACGGCGACGATTCCTTCTGAGAAGGGCGTCTATCGGGGTGAGGACCATGGGTTCTCATCCCGTTGATTTACGTGAACGTAGACAAAAGCGCGGGGTTAAGCAGCCCTTAAATGGTTCGGGTTTTGACCTCCTGCGCGTGTGTGAGTGCTGGCCCTCATCAGAGTATGAGCGCCCCGAAAATATCATAAGGAGTTTGTCATGGCGGAGATCACCGCAGCAATGGTGAAAGAGCTTCGGGAGAAGACCGGAGCGGGCATGATGGATTGTAAGAAGGCACTGACCGAGACCGGCGGTGATATGGAGAAGGCCACCGACGCACTGCGTAAGAAGGGCCTGATGGATGCAGGCAAGAAGGCTTCTCGTGTGGCCTCCGAAGGTCTGGTGTCATCCTATATTCATGGCGCTGGTAAGATCGGCGTGCTTCTGGAAGTCAACTGCGAGACCGACTTTGTCGCCCGCAACCCGGACTTCATTCAGTTTAACCGCGACATCGCCATGCACATCGCCGCTTCAAACCCCATCTGCGTGCGTCGTGAAGAAGTTCCGGCTGACATCGTCGCCCGCGAGCGTGCCATCTTCGAAGAGCAGGCCAAAGCCACCGGCAAACCCGCCCCCGTGATCCAGAAGATCGTCGATGGGCGTGTGGACAAGTTTTTTGCCGAAAACTGCCTCATGGAGCAGAAGTTCATCAAGGATCAGGACAAGTCCATCAGCGACGTGCTGACCGCCCTGATTGCCAAGATCGGCGAGAACATCAGCGTGCGCCGGTTCACCCGCTACGTGTTGGGTGAAGGCTTGCAGAAGAAAGAAGAAAACTTCGCAGACGAAGTGGCTCGTACCGCCGGCCTCAAGTAAGCGAGACGTTTTCCTCTTCGACACGCTTGGAGGTGTTCCTTGTCTCAGAGCAACAGTGGTCAACGCCCGGCCTTTCGCCGCATCCTGCTCAAGCTGAGCGGAGAAGCATTGGCTGGAAACGAACGTTTTGGCATCAACGCCGCCGTGATTCAGCGCATCGCCCGCGAAGTGCGCGAAGTCCATGAGCTGGGAGTAGAAGTCGCCATTGTGCTGGGAGGTGGGAACATCTTCCGTGGGGTTGCCGCCAGTGCAGAAGGAATGGATCGCGCCAACGCCGACTATATGGGCATGATCGCCACCGTCATGAACAGCCTCGCCCTTCAGGACGCCTTGGAGAAAGAAGGCTGTTACACCCGCGTCATGTCCTCCATCGGCATGCAGCAAGTGGCCGAGCCCTATATCCGTCGTCGCGCCATCCGTCACATGGAGAAGCGCCGCTTGGTGATCTTTGCCGGAGGCACCGGCAACCCCTACTTTTCGACCGACACCGCCGCAGCACTGCGGGCCATGGAAACTCACGCCGAGGTCATCCTCAAGGCCACCAAAGTGGATGGGATCTACGACGCAGACCCCACCCGCAACGCCGACGCCGTGAAGTTTCACGAGCTGACCTATATGGACGTTCTCAAACGCAACCTGCGGGTGATGGACTCAACCGCCATCAGCCTCTGCATGGAAAATAATCTGCCCATCATCGTCTTCAACCTCAACGAGCATGGCAACATCAAGCGTGTGGTCATGGGAGAGCCGGTGGGCACCTGGGTAAAGGGTGGAGGGAGCGAGCATGGCGCAGGATGAACTGATTGCATCCATGAATGCAGACATTGAAAAAGCCATCACCGGGTTTAAAGCTCGGCTGGCCCACATCCGCACGGGACGCGCCAACGTCTCCTTGTTGGATGGTATTCGGGTAGACTATTATGGAAGTTTCACCCCCCTCAACCAAGTGGCCACCGTTGCGGCCCCGGAGCCTCGACTGTTGACCATCAGCCCGTGGGAAAAGTCTATGCTGGGGCCCATCGAAAAGGCCATCCAGAAGAGTGACTTGGGCCTTAACCCCCAAAACGACGGCAAGCTCATCCGTCTGGCCGTCCCGGAGCTCACCGGCGACCGTCGCAAAGAGCTGGTCCGCACCGTCCACAAAGAGGGTGAGACCGGCAAAGTGGCCATCCGCACCATCCGTCGTGAGTACAACGAGCTGGTCAAAGAGATGGAGAAGGACAAAGAGATTTCTGAAGACGAGTCTCGGCGCCTTCAGGCCAAAGTCCAGGAAGTGACCGATAAAGCCATCGGCAAGCTGGACGAAGCCCTCGCCGTCAAAGAAAAAGAGATCACCGAAGTCTGAGCCTCACGCTGCGGAGTGGGTATAATACCTGCTCCGTTTTGTTTTTGTCCCTACGCGCTCCCCTGCGCCCAAAGCTGCCCCTGAAGCCAGGAGTCTTCACCATGCTGACCCGCATTGTCTCTGCTCTGGTGGCCCTGGCGATTGTCCTCCCCCCCGTCTTGTACGGTGGATTTTGGGGCATCAGCCTCCTCATGATTCCGGTCATGCTCCTGTGTCAGTATGAGTTTGCGGGCTTGCTGCGCAAGACCCCTCGGCATGGCATCCTCGCCCTGGAGATGCTCACCGGCCTAGCCCTCTACTGGGCGGTGTTGCTCATGCCCGAGCATGCTTATTTGGTGGCCGGCGTGAGTGTGATGCTCATCTGTTTGGTCCATCTGGTGAGCTTCACCGAGATCGAACAAGCGGGCCCTCAGCTCATGGGCAGCTTGACATCCCTGATTTATCCGCCATTACTTTTTAGCACGGTCCCTCACATTCGTATGATGGACCACGGCCTCTACTGGCTCTTTTTTATGATGATCTGCACCTGGGGCGGCGATACAGGTGCTTATTTTGCCGGTCGCAGGTTTGGCAAGCGAAAGCTCGCCCCCTCCGTCAGTCCCGGAAAGTCCGTCGAAGGGGTGATCGGTGGCGCCCTCGCCGTGACCACCTTGATCATCGGCATGAAGCTCACGGTTTTTCCCGAGCTGACCTGGCTCCATTGTCTGGTGCTCGCCCCCCTGACCGATCTGGCGGGTGTCGTGGGAGATCTGGTAGAGTCTCTGTATAAGCGAAGCGCGGGCGTCAAAGACTCCGGCACCATCTTTCCGGGACATGGCGGGATGTTGGACCGGCTTGACAGCCTGCTCTTTACCGCCCCGACCGTGCTGCTGTGGCTGAAAGTGGAACACTGGCTGGGGATGTGACATCAAAAGTGACAGCAAAAGTGACATCCGCGCGCACGACCACGCACGCACATGTCCGCGCGCATGCGTGTGACGTGAAAAAAGCAGTTTAAGCGGTACAAGCCAATCGACATCAGCAGAGCAGCGGAGCGAGCGCATCCAGATCGGTTGGTTGGCATTCTGAGAGGGAGGACTTACGATGGACCTGATCTCAGCCCTGCTGGGCTCAAAGGCCGTAGTGGGGGCCGTGGCGGCCATCGGGCTGCTGGGTGTTCTCATTGTTATCCATGAGTTTGGCCATTTCCTCTTTGCCAAGATCTTTGGCGTGGGTGTTGAGCGATTTTCGGTCGGGTTTGGCCCCCGTATCTTCAGCGTCACCTTCAGAGGCACCGAGTACCGATTGGCCTGGTTTCCCCTCGGCGGTTACGTGCGCATGGTGGGAGACGATCCTTTTGAAGAGCAGCCCACCACCCCCAACGGCGATTCCCTCATGCAGAAGGCGGCCTGGAAGCGTCTGCTGATTGCCTTTGCGGGCCCTCTTTTTAACCTGCTCCTGCCCATCGCCTTGTTTTCGGGCCTCTACTTGGCTGGAGCCCCCGAGCCCACCACCCTGGTGGGAATTGTCTCCGACGACTCCGCCGCTGCTCGAGCGGGAATTCGCGAAGGTGACAAGCTCCTGGCCGTCAACGGCAAAGACGTGACCTATTTTTCGGAGCTCTCCGACCGTCTCAGCCAAGTGGAGCCGGGAGGCACCGTACCCGTCACCGTTCAGCGCGGCCAAGAGCGCCTTGAGCTGCCCGTCACCCTCAAAGTGGACACGGTCTACAACGAGTGGGGCGAGCCGATGCAGCGTAACGTCTTGGGAGTGAGCCCGACCGCAGCCCGACCGATCATCGGCGTGGATGCCAGCCCCAGCTCACCCGCCTATCAAGCCGGTCTGCGCTCGGGAGACCGTGTGGTGAAGCTCAACGGCCAGCCGGTGGCATGGCAGTTTGAGCTGCGTACCCTGCTTCAGAACCCGGACCTTCAGACCCTCGAGCTGGAGGTCTTACGTGGCAAAGAGCCCTTGAAGTTCAGCGTTACCCGGCGTATGGAGCCGATTCCTGTGGAGGGAGCCGCCGAGACGAGCCTGGCGATGGAGACCCTCGCCCTTCAGCAGCCCGGTGCCCCTTGGGGCCTTTTTGCCCAGGAGCTCTTCATCAAAGAAGCCGTGGTGGGGCGTCCGGCAGCCAAAGCAGGCTTGCGAGCGGGCGATATGTTGGTGTCCGTCAACGGGCGACCGATTGCGCGCTGGCCGGATCTCAAGAAGTCCATCGAAGCCCCTCTGGGTGAGAAGAAGCAGCTTCAGGTGCTGCGCGAAGGTAAAATTCGTGTCTTTGAGATGGTGCCCGAGACCGTGACCATTCGACTGCCTGCGGGACACTCTCGCCAGGAAGGTCAGATCGGCATTCGTCCGGCGGAGTCTTACGAGCGAGACGAAGCCCCCCTTCAGCTCAGCGTGGCCGAGGCCCTCGGGCGAGGGGTCAAAGAGACCGTGGCCATTACCCTGGCGGGAGGTCGAATCCTGTGGCGCGTGGTGACCGGTGAAATCCCCCTGGCCGACTCCCTGGGAGGTCCGATCTCGATGGTGACCTTAGCCGCCGAGTCCGCGTGGATCTCGATCTTTCAGTATGTGCGCATGATGGCCTTGCTGAGTGTCAACTTGGCCCTGGTGAACCTGCTGCCCATTCCACTCTTGGACGGAGGACATATCCTCTTCCACCTGCTGGAGATGTTGCGGGGGCGTCCGGTGAGCATGCGCTTCCGCGAGATTGCCCAGCAGGTGGGGTTAATTTTCCTCTTCATGCTGATGGCCTTTGCCCTGGCCAACGATGTACGGATGAACTGGCTTCGATGAGACTTCGATGAGACTTCGATGAGAGTATTGGCCCTCGACACCTCCAGCCTTTACGGAAGTGCCGCCCTGGTGGAAGACGACCGCGTGCTGGCCGAGCTGACCACCCTGGGCGGACTCAACCGCAACGAACATGTGCTGCCCCTGATCGACCACTTGCTCAAACAGACCGGCTGGCGACTGGAAGAGCTCGACGCTTTTGGTGTGGTGAGAGGTCCGGGCTCCTTTATGGGCCTGCGCATTGGTTTGGCTACCATGAAGGGGCTCTCTTTTGCCCATCGTCGTCCGCTCTACGCCATGATTTCTCTGGAGCTCTTGGCGAGAGGTCTGCCTGCCATGACCCGTCCGATCTGTCCGGTCCTGGATGCCCGCAAAGGGGAGATCTACACCGGCCTGTACCAGTGGGAGCGCGATCAGCTCGTGTGCCTCGAGGCACCGGCGGCCCTGTCTCCGGCGAGCTGGGCGGCTTGTTTACCAAAAAATTCCGTCATTACCGGTGATGGCGCGGCGGTTTTGAAGGCGGTACTGCTCCCCGAGTCCTCTCAAGCTGCTTCCGATCACCCGATGGACCCGAACAACCCTGGATTTAGCTTCCTCAGCGCCAGCACCGCCTTGCCTCGAGCCAGCGTGTTGGCGTGTGAAATCACCCGGCGACAGCGAGCAGGAGGGTTGGAGCTTCTGACCGAAACCACACCGCTCTACCTGCGCGCCTCAGAAGCGGAGACCAAAGCCGCTGCCCACTCCGCGAGAGGGGCATAACAAGGAGTCTTGATGTCCCGTCAGATCAACGTTGCCATTGTGGGTGCCACCGGAGCGGTGGGCCGTGAGATGCTCTCAACCCTCGAGAGCCTGGAGCTTCCGGTGGGAGAGGTGCGGGTTTTTGCATCCCCTTCCTCCCTGGGCGTGAGCATTCCCTTTCGGAGCCGTGAGCTGGTGGTGCAGACCGTCGAGCCGGGTTGTTTTAAGGGGGTGGATGTGGTGCTGGGTGCCACCAGCGCGAGCATTGCCCGGGCATATGTGCCTCAAGCGGTGTCCGAAGGAGCCCTCGTCATCGACAACTCCTCTGCCTTTCGGATGGATCCGAAGATCCCCCTGGTGGTCCCGGAGGTGAATGCCGATCAGATTCCGCGTGCCAAGTCGGGGATTGTGGCCAATCCGAACTGCTCGACCATTCAGATGGTGGTGGCGTTGAGGCCGCTCCAGCAGGCGGCGGGGTTGGATCGGGTGGTGGTCTCGAGCTATCAGTCCACCTCTGGCACCGGTCAGAAGGGAATGGAAGCCCTCTCGCGCGAAGTTCTCCGGCTCTACAAGCAGAGCCACTTGGCCACCAGCGAAGAAGAGCTGGAGCAGGCCGAGCAAGAAGACGAAGCCAGCCCTTATCCTCATCCCATTGCCTTTAACGCCATTCCGCAGATCGGAGACTTTTTGCCCGACGGCTCGACCACCGAAGAGCGCAAAATGGTGCTGGAGTCTCGAAAGATCCTGGATCAAGCCGACCTGAAGGTCTCGGCCACCTGCGTGCGGGTGCCCTGGTTTGCCTGCCATGCCTTATCGGTGAACGTGACCCTTCAGAAGTCCTTGACCCTGGCCGAAGTGCGGAGCCTGCTCGAGAATTTCCCGGGCGTGGTGGTTCAAGACGAGCCCTCTGAGAGCCACTATCCGATGCCTTTCCCCCTGGCGGGCAGCGATGACGTGTACGTGGGCCGTCTCCGGGTCGATCCTTCTGCACCGAACGCCTTTAACATGTGGATTGTGGCCGACAACCTGCGCAAAGGAGCGGCCCTCAACGCCGTGCAGATCCTGGAGCACTGGCTGAAAATGGACCTCTGAGCGAAGACACTTTGTCAGCGTGCGCGCGGGAGGCATGTCGAGGCTTTGACAAAGTGTCAAGACCAGCGCCATACCGGAGCCTGAGCAGCTTTGACTTCTGCCCAAAGGGGCGCTCCCGGCTCTCCGAACCTCGTCAGAAAGCCGTCAAATGGGGGCGGAGTGCTCAGCGCAGCAGGCAAAATGCCTCCCAGACGGCCTTTTGCTGCGGAAAATGACGCGGATCAGCGGCTGGAATTAAACTTGCAAGTGCTGAAGAGGCCCTGACCAGTGTTGGGGCCACTCTGGATTTATCTACTCGGGTTGTCTATGCGATCTTCTACGCGATCTTCTGCGCGATCTTCTAAGGGGTGGTACTCCAAAACGGTGCTGGCACTGCCTCTCCTGCTGAGTGGGTACGGGCAGGCAGCGGGGCTGAATGCGCTTCCAGACAAGGCATATGACCATCCCTGGACGGCTGGCGTGACAGCCCTGGGGATCTCGGCGGATGGACGGGTTTTGGCGGCCCTCAGCGGCACCTCCCTGGTGGTGATGGATGCCCACAGTGCCCGAAGCCTGGCCGACGCCGAAGGAGACACCTACAGCAGTGCGGTGACGGTCTCGGACTGCACCCCTACCGACCTGTATGTCTCGGGCAGCTCGAGCCAGTACATCGTCAACGTCGTGTGTGCCGACAGCGACTCTGGATTGGTGCTCAACCAGTATGTGGTGGCATCTTCCAGCGATACGGAGGTCGCTCAGCATTTCAGCCTGGAGACCACGCCGGTTACCACCGCCATTGACAGCACCTTAACCAGTGTGGGGGCCAGCACCTACGACGCCACCAACGAGACCTTATATGTGGCGGCCACGGGAAGCAGTGCCGGTGCGGTTTTGGGCATCGACGTCTCGAGTGCCACTGAAGATCCGACCATCACCGACTTTGCGGTCTTGACCTCTTTGACCCCGACCTTGTTATCGTATGTCAGCAGCAGCTTGATGTTGCTCACCGACGCTTCGGGCATGGTCTATCGGGTGGGTCGAAACAGCACCGTGACCACCTCGACAGCCGTGGGATTGACGGCCAAGTGTGACGGCGTGACCACCCCGAGGGCCTTGTTGCCCTTGAGCACCAGCACGGCCATCTTATTGGGCGGTGAGACCGAAGACATCTACGTGGTGAGCATCGCATCTGAGCTCTTGGTGAGCTGTACGGCCTATGATTGGGGATTGGCGAGCAAATCCTATGCCATGACCACCTTAACGGGTCCGTCAGAGACCTACCTGATGGTGCGAGGCAATACCACGACGGGGAACCTGGCGGCATTCCAGGTGGATGCCATCCTGAGCAATCCAGCCACGGTTTCCCCTGAGTCCGTTTCTCCTGGCACGGTCTCCAGCCCGACCAGCAACGACGTGATGGTCGCGGATCCGTATGGTCGCCTCTTTTTGGGAGGCAGTGCGGCCTTAACGGAGCTGAACGCTGGGCCGTCCCTGACCGTCTCCAGCGCCTTGACGGAACCTGTGGTGGTGACCACCAGCGATGGTACCTTTAACCTGACCTTGAGTATTGACGAGTCCCTCACGGAGATCGAGCGCATCTGGTTTGACACCGCTGCACCGGGGAAGAGCTCCATCAGCAGCACCCCCGAGCTGGAGATCGCGGAGTCTTCTCAAGAGCTGGACACCTCGAGCCTGACCGACGGGTTGAGTGAGGGCCTCAACCTCCTTTACGTGTACGCGCAGGACGTGGACGGTAATATTGGCTGGTTGGCCCTGAAGGTCAACTTGGTGGAGCCTCCTGCTTCATTGGAGAATGTGGAGCTTCTGTTTGGAGATGGCAAGCTCTTCATCTCCTTCACCGATCCGGCGGACGACACCATCACGGGTTACGAGCTCCTGATAGGAGCGCCCAGCGACACCGCCGACGGGAGCTTTACCGTGGAGACCTCTGCCACCCTTCCGACGGGCTGGACGTCCTCCTCCCCCAACTTTACCGTGAGTGGCACCGCCTATCCGGGCACGGATGGCTGGCCTCTGGCCCTCGAGGAGACCACTGACACCGCCGTGTGGAGCGAGAGTGACGGCAAGCTCATGTACAACCTCTCGCCGCTCAACAACGACACCACCTATTATGTGGCGATTCGTGCGGTATCCTCGGGCGTGGGTGGGTCATGGTCCGAGGTGTTGAGCCAGATGCCTGAAGAGACCTGTGGTGCGGTGTGTATTGCGGACGATGCCGGTGGTTTTTGCAGCGTGGCCACCGTGCGCCCTGAAGCGCAGGGGAGCGCTTGGCCCATGTGGTTGTTGGCGGGTGCGGCGGCCTTGCGGATGCGCCTGCGTCGGCGTCGCTGAGAGATCGACTTGAGATATTCACCCACACCTTCCTGTTTAATAGGAGCGTTTGGGCGTTCCCTCGACTTGGAGAGCATCATGAAGATCCGTTCCTCCCTCCTGCATCGTGTGGCGCTTGTGCCTGCTTGTGGCGTGCTGTTACCTGCCCTGGCGGTTGCGGAGACGCCCCTAGAGCCGACTCGCCCTGTGACTGAACCGACGACCTTGACTCAACCTTCGCCGACGCTGAAGACTCAGCGGCTGGCGCAGGTTTCCCCGGCCACTTCAGCGGAGAGTGCGAGTTCATCGGGGGGGGCTAGTACCCTCTCGAGTGGCGCATCGGCTCCTCAAGCGGGAGCAGCCGGCGCTTCTGGCGCTTCTGGCGCTACGGGAGTGAGCTCTGGGGCTCAGCCTAAGCCCAGTGGGGGAACGGCGGAGGCCCCGATCACCTATGGCTCCCGCAAGAAGCTGATGTTGCAAGACGACGACGCTCCGGCTGATCCGAAGGCATACACCTTGACCTTGAGTGGAGGCCCGGCGTTTTTTGACGGCACCCTGGACACCTCGACCTGTGGGGTGGTGGGTAAGCTGAGTCCTTCCTCGCCGGGATTTCGGGCGCAGTTTGGGCGGACTTGGTTTAGCCAGCTTCAGCTTCAGCTCGACGTGGGTGTGAGCAAAGATGCGTTTTATGCCTGTGCTGCCAGTGATGTGGAGACAACGGGGAGTGATACCACCGACGAAGAGGAGGAATCTTCGGGTGAGGTGGTGGATCTGAGCTTGTTTGATCTGTCTTTGGGCTTGGCCTATCGGCTGGATTATTTTGACGAGCAGCCGCTGGTGCCCTATCTGACGGCGGGGCTCTCGGGAGACCTGATCGCCCTGACAGACACCGCTTACGTGGACGAGACCTTAACCGAGACGGCCCTGGGGCATCGCCTGGGTGTGTATGCGGGAGGAGGTCTCGAGGTGTTGTTGGACACCTTTGGTCCAGCGCGTGCGGCAGACTTAGAGTTATCCTCGGGCATCAATGACTCTTATTTTGTGCTCGACGCCCGGTATGTGTGGAAGGACCGCTATCTGGAGTCGGGCGCCATGAACACCACATCCGTCTTGGCTTTTTATGGCTGGCAGGTGACGGGGGGTTTGAAGTTTGACTTCTGATGTCATTGCGCCTGCCATCCTCGGGGGGGAGCCCCTTCCCCCTGCTGCTTCTGCCGACGTTCCGACCGACGTTCCGACCGATGTTCCTGATGAGACCTCATCCCTTTCCATGACGTATCCTGCCGGAGTGCCGGTCTCCGTGCCTGATTCCGTGCCTGATTCCGTGCCTGCTCCAGTGCCCGTCTCAGCGCCTATTTCTTCCGTGGAAGGAGCGGGCCATCCGGTGCTGGTTTTGGCCTGCAAGCGCACCCTCAAGCTGGTCTTGGAGTACGATGGCACCGACTATATGGGCTGGCAGCTTCAGCCTCGTGTGCCCACCATTCAGGGGGAGCTGGAAGCGCGGCTGGAGCGGATCTTGGGCGGTCCTCATCGGGTGCATGGCTCTGGGAGAACCGATGCGGGGGTGCATGCGCGGGGGCAGGTGGCGCATTTTCAGACCGAACATCGGATGACCGTGGATGCCATGAAGAAGGCATTAAACGCCCTCTTGCCCCCGACCCTGGTGGTGAAGGTGCTGGAGGAAGTGCCCTCGACCTTCCACGCGCGATTTCAGGCGCATCATAAGCAGTATGCCTATCAGCTCTGGCTGAGGCCGGAGCGCAGTCCATTTTACGCGCGGTATGCGTGGCATCATCCGCGAGGCTTGGAGCTGGGGGCCATGCAGCGTGCCTTGACGGAGCTGGAGGGGACTCACGATTTTGGAGCCTTTCGAGCAGCCGATTGTGTCGCCCCGCATGCCGTGCGTACCTTGTACGCAGCGCGGGTGGTGACGACGACCGAGCCGGGACTGGTGCGCATCGAGCTGGAGGGCAATGGTTTTCTGAAGCACATGGTGCGTAACATTGTGGGCACCGTGGTGGAGGTGGGGCAGGGCAGGCGTACCCATGACGCCTTTGTGGAGGTCTTTCGGGGGCGAGATCGGACCCGCGCGGGCAAGACGGCTCCGGCACATGGGCTGTGCCTGGAGTGGGTGGCATATGCTGCTGAGCAGGAGGGGGCGGAGGTCGTGGCACCCGTCGAGCCCGAGTCCTTTTAGACCTCTCCCGTGCATGGGTGCGCGTATGCGTGGGTGCGCGCTTGCGCGTATGCGTGCGTGGGTGCGCGTATGCGATGCGCTGAGCTCAGCGGAAGGTGTGTGCGTGTGCAAAGGGGGGTGAGACGCAGTGCGAGCATTCGCAGGGGTTCGAGAAGGAACCCCTACGTCTGTGAGGGTGGGGCAACAAGCGGAGAGACCTCGTGCGAAGACTTATTCGTAGTCTTCGTCGTCGGCTTCTTCTTCGCCCTCATCATAGTCGCCGAAGTCATCTTCTTCTTCCTCGAAGGCGTCTTCTGCCTCTTCGGGGAACTCTTCCTCCAGCTCTGGCTCATCCTCTTCTTTGACGGCGCGTTTGCTGCTCTTGGAGGAGCCGCTGGACTTAAGCTTGGCGACGACGGCGTCGGGCCCGTTGGGGTGAGGATCATTACGTTGATCCGCGCCGCACTTGGGGCAGATGGGCTCGGCTTTGCCGAGATCATAGAACTTCGTCTTGCACTTGTAGCAGGTATATTTCTTGCCGAGGCTCATTGAGGTAGATTCTCCTCACCACTGGATAGCTGATTGGCCCGGGTCGGACGACGCCGCTATTATTATCACAGACCGCAGCCGGTTCAACAAAAAAGCCCAGCAAAATGCGGGGAGGGTTCTTCCTCTCGCTGGGGAAGAATCGGAACCTGGATCCAAAACATGAAAAAGATCTTGACGAATGCCCCTCAGATTGGCTAAAAGATGGTGCTTTGACAGACGCCCTATTATCCTTGAGAGGATTGACGACGATGATGATCTCTGAGAAGATGACACGCAGCGCCAAGACGGGTGAAGGCGGTCGGGATTGGTTGGTGGTGGATGCGACGGGCTTGACCCTGGGCCGCCTCGCCAGCAAGATTGCCAGCGCCATTCGTGGCAAGAACAAGGTTTCGTTTACTCCGCATGCCGATGTCGGTGACTTCGTGGTCGTCATCAATGCGGATAAGGTCGTTCTGACCGGTAATAAGATGGATGACAAGCAGTATCACTGGCACAGCGAGTACCCCGGGGGTCTCAGCACCCGGAGCGCCCGTGAGATGCTGGCCACCCGTCCCGAGGAAGTTTTCCGCCGGGCCGTGTGGGGCATGTTGCCCAAGAACCGTCTGGGCCGTCAGCTCATCACAAAGCTGAAGGTCTATGCCGGTCCTCATCACCCCCATTCAGCCCAGCAACCGCAGCCACTCGCTTGAGTGGTCGTTCGGCGATTTAGCGCAGGTGAGGAATTTCATGGCAGAAAAGGTCTATCACGCAATCGGACGCCGTAAGACCGCTGTCGCCCGCATTTTTCTGCGGCCTGGCACGGGCAAGATCAACGTGAACCATCGGGATGCCGACGCCTATTTCGGGCGTGCAACCTCCCGCATGATTTTGCGTCAGCCCCTCGCGGTCACCAATACCGAGCAGTCCTTTGATATCTACTGCAACGTCGCTGGCGGTGGCCTCTCCGGTCAAGCTGGTGCTATCCGCCAGGGCATCGCTCGGGCGCTCCAGATCTTCGACTCAGGTCTGCGTGGCACGCTCAAGCGCGCTGGCTACCTGACCCGTGACGCTCGTATGGTTGAGCGTAAGAAGTACGGACAATCCGGCGCTCGTCGCCGCTTCCAGTACTCCAAGCGTTGAGATTTTTTCTCAGAGTGTCACCAGGGAAGGAAGGCCAGCTTCGGCCTTCCTTTTCTTTTTTGTGCTGTAGGTGTCGTCATGCCCCATAAGAAGTTTATCTTCATCACCGGCGGCGTCCTCTCCTCTCTCGGAAAAGGTCTGGCTGCTGCTTCTATCGGAGCCCTCCTTGAGTCCCGTGGTCTCCGCGTCACCCTTCTCAAAATGGATCCCTATCTCAACGTCGATCCCGGCACCATGAGCCCTTACCAGCATGGTGAGGTCTTTGTCACCGACGACGGCGCTGAGACCGATCTGGACTTGGGCCACTACGAGCGTTTCACCAACGCCACCATGACCCGTCTCAACTCCATCTCCGCCGGGAAAATCTACGAGACCGTCATCAACAAAGAGCGGGCCGGCAACTATTTGGGCCGCACCGTTCAAGTCATCCCTCACGTCACCAACGAAATCAAAGATGTCATCAAACGTCTGGCCACCGACGTCGAAGTGGTCATCGTCGAAGTCGGCGGGACCGTGGGCGACATCGAGAGTTTGCCCTTCTTAGAGGCCATTCGTCAGCTTCGCTCCGATGTGGGCCCCCAGAATGTGCTCTACCTGCACGTGACCCTGGTGCCTTACGTCGGAACGGCGGGAGAGCTCAAGACCAAACCCACTCAGCACTCCGTCAAGGAGCTGCGAGAGATTGGCATTCAGCCCGACATCTTACTCTGCCGGTGTGATCGCGAGCTGCCCGAAGACATTAAGGCCAAGATCGCCCTCTACTGCAACCTTCAGCCGAAAGATGTGATCTCGGCACCCGACGTTCCCACCGTCTACGAAGTGCCCTTAACCTTCCTGCGCGAAGAGCTTGACACCAAGATCGTCGAAAAGCTGGGCATTTATACTCGTCCGGCGGATATGCGTCGTTGGGAAGAGGTCATCGAGCGGTTTAAACATCCCGCTGAAGAAGTCAACATCGGCATCGTGGGCAAATACGTCCATCTGGTCGAGTCATACAAGAGCCTCAACGAAGCCCTCATCCACGGTGGTATTGCCCATCGTGCCCGCGTGAAGCTGCACTATCTGAACTCCGAAGACTTTGAAGGTGAGCTGGGAGACAAAAAGGTCCAGGAAACCCTCAAAGACATGCACGCCATCCTCGTCCCGGGCGGTTTTGGAGACCGAGGCATCGAGGGAAAGATCCGCGCCATTCAGTACGCTCGTGAGCATCAGATCCCATTTCTGGGGATTTGTTTGGGCATGCAGCTTGCCGTCATCGAGTATGCCCGCCATGTGGTGGGCTTGGAAGATGCTTCCTCCCGAGAGTTCGATCAGCAGTGTACCCATCCGGTGATCGATCTGATGGAAGAGCAGAAGGCCGTGCTGAAGCTCGGCGGCACCATGCGGCTTGGCAACTTTAACTGTGCCCTCCAGCCTCGTTCGTTGGCTGCGCAGGTCTACGGCGATCAGCTTGTGGTTCACGAGCGCCATCGTCACCGCTACGAGGTGAACTCCAAGTATCGGAAGCGGCTCGAATCCAAAGGTCTGGTCGTCTCTGGCGTGCTCGAGCATGGTGATCTGGTGGAGATGGTGGAGCTCAAGAGCCATCCCTGGTTCCTCGGACTTCAGGCCCATCCTGAGTTTAAGTCCAAGCCGCTCCAGCCACACCCGGTCTTTTCGGGGTTTGTGCGGGCCGCCCTGGAGCATAAACGGGGCACACTCGCCAGCCGCGCCAAAGGCCACGGCAAAAAAGAGAGCCGACCGGTTGAATCCGCTCCAGCCAGCCCGGAGCCAAGCGCACCAGCGGCTCCCAAAGCCCGCAGCACCTCCCGCAGCGCCAAAAAGGAGGCGACCTCTGCTTCCTCCACGCCCGTCTCGGAAGGTTGAGCCACGTCCGCGCCTTCCTGCCGGAGTTCCGCCATGCCGCTTCTCAGCCGATTCCGCGCTGTGTTAAGTCCTGCCATTGAGAGAGCCCGACGCTCGCTCCGCCTGCGCGCGCGTGAGAGCTGGCGGATGCATGCTGGCTGTATGCTCCTGGGCCTGCTGTGGCTGGTGGCCTGCGAGCCTCCCCCTCGTTTTGAGCCGCTCACACCGGAGCTGCATGCCACGGGCATTCGGGTTGAACGCCTGGGGGCTTTTCCGATGACATTGGAGGCCGTAGAGCTCAGCGCCCTGGGTTCGCCGGAGCGCGTGCAGCAGCTCTCCGTTCGGGGCTGGCAGACTCCGCTTGAGCGCCTCTCGGCGTCTGAGCCTCGGCTGAAGCTGGAGGGGCAGGGTGTGCAGCCGAGGCCCTCCTTTGCCCAGGCGGAGCGAGAGTCCACCGGAGTGACATCCACCGGAGTGACATCCGCAGGCGCTGTTTCTGCTGCTACCACTGAGTCTGCATCCTCTGAAAGAGCGGGTCCACCCGACCTGGCAGCGGGACCAAATCCGGCGGGACCAAATCCGGCGGGGCTGGGGGCTCCCGTGTTGTTTCCGTTCCCGACGGCTGCGGCGTGGCAGGCCCTTCAGCGTCAGCCCCTGGAGCTGAGTGCCGCTCGCCTGGAGGGAGATCTCAAGACGGGCGCCCTCAAGCTCGAAGGGCGCGTGAAGGCTGAGCGGGGTACATTTGTCTTGGAAGCGGGTGCAGCCCAAGTCACCTGGAGCGTGGAAGGCAAGCTGGAGCGGCTGGAGGCACGCGGAGCGGTTCAGTTCCGCTGGGGCGAGCAGCGAGGCCAGGCCGACCGGCTGAGCTGGCTGGAAAAAGAAGCCCTCTTGACCCTGGAAGGGCAAGCGATCCTGACAGCGGGGGCTCAGGAGGTGAAGGGCCGGGTGCTTCGATGGGATCTGGCGAGGGCCACCTTAACCTGCGAAGGCTGTATCGTGCGGTTGCCCGGCGAGAGCCCTTAACCAGCGCCCTCGTACCTGCGCATACCTGCGCGTACCTGCGCGTACCTGCGCATACCTGCGCGTACCTGTGAGCCTCAACCATCTGGAGAACTCCCATGTCGATCCAGCCGCTTGCCTTACGAGTGGAGGGCCTGAGCCATCACATTCGAGGCCGCTCTTTGTTGAGTGCGCTGAGTTTTGAAGTGCAGCCGGGGGAGATCGTGGGGCTCTTGGGTCCAAACGGAGCGGGAAAGACCACCACCTTCTCGTTGCTGGCGGGTTTGGAGCCGCTTCAAGCGGGAGAGATTTGGCTGGGAGACACCTCATTGTGCGGGCTTCCGTATTATCAGCGTGTGCGGTGTGGACTGCGATACCTGACCCAGACCTCGGCCCTTTTTGCCGAGCTGACAGTGCGAGAGAACGTGCAGCTTGCGGCGGAGTTATTGGAGCCTGAGCGGGCGGAGCGGCCTGTCCTGGACCGCTGGCTGGAGCGTTTTGGGCTTCTGGCGGCAGCGGATCGACCTGCTGGAGTGCTCTCGGGAGGAGAGAAGCGGCGGCTGGAGCTGGCTCGAGTGCTCCTGGGCGCTCCACGGGTGTTGATGTTGGATGAGCCATTTGCGGCCCTGGATCCGCTGGGCGTGCAGGCCCTGGAGCAGGTGTTGCGCCAGCTTCGGGAGGCGCGCTTGCCGGTTTTGTTGACCGATCATCGCGCTGAGGTATGTCAGCGATTGTGTGATCGGCTCCTGCTCTTGGTGGGGGGGAGGCTGGTTCTGGAGGGGCCTCCCGAGCGTCTCTTGAGCGATCCGTTGGCCCATCAGCTTTATTTGGGGGGGTGAGGGTGCCTGAGAGCACTGCTCAGAGCCTATGCCACCCCGGGAGCCAAGTCGCCAGGCATCCTGTCGAGCCTGTAAAGCCACCGATAGACAGGTGCGGCGGGCCGCTGAATGTGTTAGACTCCCCACCACCGATGCGAAATCCCAACCCCCCGGCCTCAAGCGCCGAACCAGGAGAGCCAGGTCCATGAAAGTGCAAGAGTTCTTGAAAAAGGGCTCCATCATCGTTGATCTACAGGGACGTAGCCGCGCCGACGTTCTGGCGGAGCTGGCCACCCGGATTGCGGAGGTGGATGGCGTCTCCCGCGCGGAGATCCTGCGGGTCTTGGAGGAGCGTGAAAAACTTGGTTCAACCGGAATCGGCGACGGCGTGGCCATCCCGCATGGCAGCCTCGCCCTCTTGCCAAAGCTCGTCAGTCTTTTTGCCCGCTCCAAGCAGGGGGTGGAGTTTGACGCCATTGACGGCAAGCCGACCCATCTCTTTTTTGTGCTCCTGACCCCCGACAACAACACCGGCCTTAAAGCACTGGCGCGGGTTTCCAAGCTGATGCGCCGACCGGAGTTCCGAGCCAGCTTGATCCAGCTCGACGAGCTTGATGCCCTCTACGACGCCATCGTGGCCGAAGACGCACGCCTTTAAGGAGAGCGGCCATGACGACCTTAACCGTGGAGAAGTTTTACAAAGCCGCCTCGACCCGGTTGGCCTTGAAGCTCGTGGGGGGGCGACAAGGGCTTCAGCGGGTGATCCAGACCTCGCGGATTCAGAAGCCGGGGCTGGCCCTGACGGGTTTGGCACCCCTGGACGACACCCGCGTGCAGATCCTGGGCGAAAAAGAGATGCTCTACCTCAACAGCTTGGGCGAAGACGAGCTGGTCCTGCGTCTCTCCAGCATCATGGTGGCCCAGGTGCCCTGTGTGATCATCACCCGCAACCGCGAAGCCTCACCGCTCTTGCTGGAGGTCGCAGATCGCACTCAGACCCCCCTTTTTCGCACCCGCCTGGAGAGTGGCGAGCTGATCCATTCGCTCTCCCTCTACTTTCAGGAGGCGTTTAGCCGATTTGGCACCTTGCATGGCGTGTTGGTGGATGTGTTTGGCTTGGGCATTTTGATCACCGGTGCCAGTGGCGTCGGAAAGTCCGAAGTGGCCCTCGACCTCATCACCCGTGGCCATCGCCTGGTGGCCGACGACTTGGTGGAAGTCACCGTCTTGGACGAGCGCACCGTCATGGGGGCGGGCTCCAACCTGATCAAACACCACATGGAAGTGCGAGGGCTGGGCATCATCAACATCCGTGACCTGTTTGGTATTGCCGCCATTCGTGACCGGATTGCCATTGACCTGATGGTCGAGCTGGTAGACTGGGATCAGCGCCGAGAATACGACCGGCTGGGGCTGGATGAAAAATACTATACCATCCTGGACCTGAAGGTTCCCCACCTCCAAATTCCGGTCAGCCCGGGTCGTAACCTCACCACCATCATCGAAGTGGCCGCGCGCAATCGGCTCTTGAAGCGGCAAGGCACCCACACAGTTGAGGAGCTTCACAAACGCCTCTCTTGGGCGATGGAAGCGGAACAGTCGGTGGGGATTCAGGGGCGAGGGGGAGACGACGATGACTTCGTCTGATGCGAAAGTAGGAGCAGCAACCCTGGCGGGTGTAGAAAAGGGGCTGGAGGGGGCGGAAAACGCCACCTCCGAAGCCGCAGGCCGACGGCTGGAGCGGATGGTGGTGGTCAGTGGTTTGTCGGGTGCCGGGAAGAGCCAAGCCTTGAAGGTGTTAGAAGACTTGGGCTTCTTTTGCATCGATAACCTTCCCCTTCCGCTCTTGCGTGGCTTTTTGGAGTACGCGCGTGCGCAAGATAACACCGCCGACCGCGTGGCCATCGGAATGGACGTGCGCGCAGGCAAGCTCGAAGACCTGCCGGGAGCCCTACAGAACTTTCGGGAGCAGGGGTATCCGCTCGAGCTGCTCTTTCTGGAAGCCGACGACAAGACCCTCTTTACGCGCTTTCGAGAGAACCGCCGACCTCATCCCCTTGACACCACCGGGGTGATCTCGGAGCTGATCCGGCTTGAGCGACAAGCACTGCGGACCCTGCGTGAGAGTGCCGACTGGATCGTGGACACCTCCCATCTGAGCATCCACGAGCTGAGGCGGCGGCTGGTGCAGCACTTTGCCCCCGGCGCGGTGGCAGGCCAGATGCAGATCAACTTGGTGTCATTTGGGTATCGATATGGCATCCCATTTGAAGCCGACTTGGTCTTTGACGTGCGGTTTTTGCCCAACCCTCATTTTGTTGCCGAGCTCCGACCCTTCGACGGGCGTGACGCGCGGGTGAGTGGGTATATTTTTGAGCATGCCATCAGCCATGCGTTCTTAGAGCGGCTGGAGCAGTTCGTTTTGTTTCTGTTGCCGCATTATCAGCGAGAAGGCAAAGCCTTCCTGACCATTGGAATTGGCTGTACGGGGGGAAAACACCGCTCCGTGGCCCTGGTGGAAGCCCTTCGGCAAAAGGTGGTGGAGGCCGGCATGGCCGTAGAAGTTCGCCATCGAGACGTGGGGGGCTGAGTCGCGTCTTCACCGTAGACCACTGCGCTTTGATCCTTGCTTCCCGCGTCCGTTTCTGCGAGCATGGAAGCAATGAGAATGCACGGATCTTCAACGGAGGATGGGTACAAGCATTGGAGCGAGAGTTCGTCATCCGAAACCAGAAGGGCCTGCACATGCGTGCCGCTGCTCTCCTGATGAAAACTGCGAGCCGTTTTGACTGTGAGGTCTCGGTCGCTCGGGGCAACGCCACGGTCAACGCCAAGAGCCTGCTGGGTGTTATGGGCCTAGCAGCCTCCAAGGGCACCCGTGTGAGCGTGACCACTCGAGGAAAAGATGAGGCCGCTGCCATGGAAGCCATCACGGCCCTCTTTAACGATAGCTTTGGAGAAGAGTGAGTCCCAGCCTCGAGCAGTTTCAGCTAGAAATGAATGGCATCCCTGCTTCCCCAGGGGTTGTCATTGGCCGTGCTTTTGTTCTGGATCGGGCACGCCTGATCAGCACCCAGCACCACATTCCAGCCGACGAAGTGCCCCAAGAGCTCCGACGCCTCAAGCGAGCCCTGGCACTCTCTCAGACCCAGCTCCAGAAGCTGCTTCAGCGGCTGGTTGCCAAAGGCGCAGGCACCGAGCATACCTATATTCTTGAAGCCCACATTCTCATGCTGCAAGACCCCGAGCTGGTCGAAGGGGTGCGTCAGCGTATCCTGGAGCGGCACATCAACGCCGAGTGGGCCCTCAAAGATTGCCTCAAGAGTCTCAAAGAGACCTTTCTGAACATTGACAACGAGTATTTCCAAGAGCGTGGCAGCGACATCGACCAAGTGGGTGAGCGCATCCTGAGAAATCTGCTCGGATATCGAGATCAAACCGTTCGGAACGTGCCTCCCAACAGCATTGTTGTCAGTCAAGAGCTGAGCCCAGCCGACACCATCCCCATGCTCAAGGGGCGTCTTGCCGGTTTTGTGACCGAGCTGGGCGGACGTACTTCACACATTGCCATCCTTGCCCGATCCATGGAAGTCCCCGCCCTGGTGGGGGTCGAAGGGGTGGTTCAGAACGTCTGCACCGGCGACACCATGATCGTCGATGGCGAGCGAGGGGTGGTCATCATCCGCCCCGAAGACGCCCTCTTGCAGAGCTATAAGCTCCGGCGGCGTCGGTTCCTCAAACATCAGCGGCAACTGGCGGGCAATCGGGCCCTTCCCGCCATTACCCGCGATGGTGTCAAAGTGAGCCTGCTGGCCAACGTCGAAAAACTCGACGAGCTGGATGCCCTCAAAGAGTATGGAGCCGAAGGTGTTGGGCTGTATCGCACCGAGTTTTTGTTTTTGAATCGGCGTGCCCTTCCCGACGAAGAAGAGCAATTCCAGGCTTATTTTGAGCTGGTTCGGCGTGCCGCAGGACAGCCCGTGATCATTCGGACCCTGGACTTGGGCGCCGACAAAGGGCTCCTGGGTGAGCCGCGCTCCGACAAAGACAAACATTTGTCTCCGGCCCTGGGCTTGAGAGGCGTGCGGTATTGGTTGCGCCATCCGGAGCTGATGGAGCCTCAGCTTCGTGCGATCCTGCGCGTGGCCTGTTACGGCGACGTGCGCATCATGGTGCCCATGATTTCGGGCGTAGAAGAAGTGCTCCAAGTGAAGCAGGCCGTCATGCAGGTGCGCGCTCAGCTTCAAGCCCGAGGACTGGAGCTTCCGCCCCACGTTCCGCTGGGGATTATGATTGAGACCCCGGCGGCAGCGGTGGTGGCCGATCTGTTGGCTCCCTTGGTGGATTTTTTCAGCATTGGCACCAACGATCTCATCCATTACACCCTGGCGGTGGATCGTCTGGATGAGCGGCTCTCATATTTGTATCAGCCGGTGCATCCGGCGGTGGTGAGATTGCTTCGGGACGTGATCGCCTGTGGAGAGCGGGCGGGCATTCCTGTGAGCATGTGTGGAGAAATGGCCGGAGAGCCGCTTTATACTCAGCTCCTGTTGGGGTTGGGCCTGCGCTCCTTTAGCATGAGTCCCATGCTGATCCCGGCTGTGAAGAACCTGATTCGTAAGATTTCGAGCCCTCACGCGAAAGCATTGAGTGCCGCCGCCCTCCAACAGGGGACGGGGACTGCACTTCAAGAGTGGCTTTTAGAACAGCAGCGTCCGCTGCTGCCATGACTGGACAGTCGCATGAAATGTTGTTGACAGCGACGAGTTGAGCGGTAAAATTGGGTGCCCTTTTGGGCCCCCTGCTTTTGCATGGAGAACACGGTATGAATATGCGCAACTATCTCTTCACCTCCGAATCGGTGACAGAGGGGCATCCTGATAAACTTGCGGATCAGCTTTCCGACTCGATTCTGGATGCCATGTTGGAGCAAGATCCGACCAGTCGTGTGGCCTGTGAGTGTCTGGTGACGACCGGTGTGGCAGTGGTCGCGGGGGAAGTGACGACACGCGCACAAGTGGACGTCGCAGATGTGGTGAGAAAGACCGTGCGTCGCGTGGGATATACCGACGCGCGCTGGGGATTTGATGCCGAGTCTTGCGCCGTGATGGTGACCCTGGGGCGTCAATCGCCGGACATCTCGATGGGCGTGACCGCCACCGAAGAGCGCGAGCAAGGCGCTGGTGATCAGGGCATGATGTTTGGGTATGCCATCAACGAGACCCCAGAGCTGATGCCGATGTCATTGGCCTTCTCTCATCGGCTGACCCGCACCCTGGCATCGGCCCGTCACAGTGGCAGTGTGCCCTGGCTTCGTCCTGATGGAAAGGCCCAAGTCACCGTCGAATATGCCGATGGAAAGCCGCAGCGCGTGCATACCGTGGTGGTTTCTACGCAGCATCATCCGGAAGTGGAGCAGGACGAGATCACCCACACCATCCGAGAGCAGATCATCAAGACGGCCATTCCGGCGGAGCTGCTCGACGAAAACACCCGCTATTTTATCAACCCCACGGGGCGATTTGTGATCGGCGGACCTCACGGAGACTGTGGTCTGACCGGTCGTAAGATCATTGTGGACACCTATGGCGGACATGGCGGACATGGCGGTGGCGCCTTCTCCGGCAAAGATCCGTCCAAAGTGGATCGCAGTGCAGCGTACATGGCGCGCTATATCGCCAAGAACGTGGTCGCGGCGGGTTTGGCCGACCGTTGCCTCGTGCAGATTGCATATGCCATTGGTGTGGCCGAGCCCGTCTCGGTCATGGTGGACACCTTTGGCACAGGGAAGATTGCGGAAGAGACGATCTCAGCGGTCGTGCGGGAGATTTTCCCCCTCAAGCCTGCTGGCATCATCAAGCACCTGGAGCTGCTGCGTCCCATTTATCGTCCGACTGCCGCTTACGGCCACTTCGGACGCGAGGCGCACGATGGGTTCTTTACCTGGGAGCGCACGGACATGGTGGAGAAGCTGAAGTCGGCTCTGCGTTGACCTTCAGTGTGACCGCTGACCATTTTTTCCTGCGAGTCTGGAGCCTTTGCATGCAGAGGCTCCTCCCCGGCTTATTCTCTCCGCTCCTCCCTGCGTTTTATTAACCCATAGGTCTGCTTTTGGAATGGACGTCTATCCATCCCCGATTTGGAGGAGCTATGCAGTTCGATCAGTTGACAGCCCCGACTCAAGGCGAAGCCATTGTCATGGGTGCGGGTGGTGTGCTTCAGGTGCCCGATCAGCCCGTCATCCCTTTTGTGGAAGGTGACGGCACTGGTCCTGACATTTGGCGCGCCTCGGTGCGTGTTTTTGATGCAGCCGTGGAAAAAGCCTATGGTGGACAGCGTAAGATTCACTGGTTTGAGGTGTTGGCCGGAGAAAAAGCCTTCAACCGTACCGGGAGCTGGTTGCCCGAGGACACCCTCAAAGCCTTCCGTCACTACAAAGTGGGCATCAAAGGCCCCTTGACCACCCCGGTGGGCGGTGGCATTCGCTCCCTCAACGTGGCCCTGCGCCAGCAGCTTGACCTCTACGTCTGCTTGCGTCCCGTGCGTTGGTTTACCGGCGTGCCCAGCCCCATCAAGCGTCCTCAAGATTGTGATATGGTGATCTTCCGCGAGAACACCGAAGACATCTACGCGGGCATCGAGTACTTGGCCGGCTCCACCGACGCTCAGAAGCTGCTCGACTTCTTGGCCCAGAACTTCCCCAAAGACTTTGCAAAGATCCGCTTTGGCGCTCAAAGTGCTGCCGATGCGTGGCAGCAAACCCTCGAGGGCGTGGGCGGTGAGTCCCGTTCGGTGGACGTGCAAGTGGGCTTGGGCATCAAGCCGGTGAGCTTTTTGGGCACCGAGCGCCTGGTGCAGAGCGCCATTCGTTACGCCCTCAAGCATAAGCGAAAGAGCCTGACCCTGGTCCACAAGGGCAACATCATGAAGTTCACCGAAGGCGCCTTCCGTGACTGGGGCTACGGGGTGGCTCAGAAGGACTTCCGCGCCGACATCGTGACTGAGCGTGAGTCTTGGATTCTGGGCAACAAAGAAAAGAACCCCTACATCAGCGTGGAAGACAACGCCCGCCAGGTGGATCCCGGCTTCGACATGATGACCAGCGGCCAGAAAGCCAAGATCTGTCAGGAAGTGGAAGCCGCCCTCGCCCTCTGGGATACCCACGGCGCAGGCAAGTGGAAGTCCAAGCTCTTGATCAAGGACTCCATCGCCGACATCACCCTCCAGCAGGTCTTGACCCGCCCGCGCGAGTTTGATGTGGTCGCCACCCTCAACCTCAACGGTGACTACCTGTCTGACGCCCTGGCCGCTCAAGTGGGAGGCATTGGCATTGCCCCGGGTGCCAACATCAACGACGTCACCGGCCATGCCATCTTTGAAGCCACCCACGGCACCGCGCCCAAGTACGCCAACTTGGACAAAGTGAACCCCGGCTCCGTGATCCTTTCTGGGGTGATGATGCTCGAGTTCATGGGGTGGCAAGAAGCGGCCAACTTGATCATCAGCGGGCTGGAGAAGGCCATCGACGCCAAGACCGTCACCTATGACTTCGCCCGGATGATGGAAGGGGCCAAAGAAGTCAAGTGCTCTGAGTTTGCGACGGCCATCATCGATCATATGTGAGCCGTTGGACCTGTCCGTTCTGTACCCAGCAAATAACCAGGTCGCCCCACCACGGCGGGGGGCAGGCCAAAGGGAGAAAGAAGTATGTCTCGTAAGAAGATCACAGTCATCGGCGGTGGAAACGTGGGCGCAACGACCGCTCACCGGCTTGCGGAGCTTCAGCTTGGAGATGTGGTGTTGGTGGACATCGTCGAAGGCATGCCCCAAGGCAAGTGCCTGGACCTGATGCAGTCGGGACCGATCTTCGGATATGATACGCGCCTCACCGGGACCAATGGCTACGAAGAGACCGCTGGCTCCGATATCGTGGTGATCACCTCCGGTATTCCTCGGAAGCCCGGCATGAGCCGTGACGACCTCCTGCGCACCAACGCGGGCATCGTGAAGAGTGTGACCGAGCAGGTGGTGGCCGCATCCCCCAACGCCATCCTCATTGTGGTCTCGAACCCCCTCGACGCCATGACTTGGGTGGCTTGGACGGCCAGCAAGTTCCCCGCTCACCGTGTGATGGGCATGGCCGGTGTTTTGGACTCCGCCCGCTTCCGCACCTTCCTGGCGATGGAGCTGAATGTCAGCGTGGAGAACATCAACGCCTTCGTGTTGGGTGGCCACGGCGACACGATGGTGCCCGTGCTCTCCTATACCAACGTGGCGGGCATTCCCATCACCAAGCTCATCCCCCATGATCGGCTTCAGCAGATCGTGCAGCGCACCCGCGACGGTGGCGCCGAGATCGTGAAGCTGCTCAAGACCGGCAGTGCTTATTATGCACCGTCCGCCGCCAGCGTGGAGATGGTGGAAGCCATCCTGCGCGACAAGAAGAAGATCCTGCCCTGCGCCGCTTATTGTACCGGTCAGTATGGTCTCAAGGATCTGTTTGTCGGCGTCCCGGTCAAGCTGGGTGCCAACGGTGTTGAGGAAATCATCGAGGTGGAGCTGAACGAAGAAGAGCAGAAGCAGCTTGAGTACTCCGCCAACGCGGTGAAAGAGCTGACCGAGCGGACCAAAGAGCTGGTGTTCTCGGGACAGCAGAGCTGATCGCGGAGGTGCTGCATGAAGATCCATGAGTATCAGGCCAAAGTCCTGCTGCGGCGTTTTGGCGTGCCGGTGCCCCTGAGTTATCCGGCGTTTTCGCCCGATGAAGCCGTCGAAGTAGCCTCTCGTCTTTCCGGTCCTGTCTGGGTGGTCAAAGCCCAGATCCACGCCGGAGGCCGAGGTAAGGGTGGCGGTGTGAAGATCGCCCGCTCTCTTGAAGAGGTGCGTAAGTACTCCGAAGCCATCTACGGCATGACCCTGGTGACTCATCAAACGGGCCCCGAAGGTCGGGTGGTGCGTCGCCTGCTCATCGAAGACGGCTGCAAGATCGCCAAAGAGTATTATTTTGCCATCTTGGTGGACCGTGGTTGTGGT
Organism: Myxococcota bacterium; assembly: GCA_046075485.1. Taxonomy (GTDB): domain Bacteria; phylum Myxococcota_A; class UBA796; order JAJRTE01; family JBJTQF01; genus JBJTQF01. The sequence continues at coordinate 54,018 of JBJTQF010000281.1, forward strand.
CGGGTGGTGGTCATGGCCTCCACCGAAGGCGGCATGGACATCGAAGAAGTCGCCGCTCACACCCCAGAGAAGATCCTGCGTGAAGTGGTCGATCCGGCGGTGGGGCTCACCGGCTTCCAGTCCCGTCGATTGGCCTTTAAGCTGGGTTTTTCCGGCAAGACCATCCAGAAAGCGGTTGCCCTCTTCGACAAGCTCTATCAGGCGTTCCTCGGGCTCGACTGCTCGCTGCTCGAGATCAACCCCCTGGTGCTGACCGAAGCTCAGGATCTGCTCGTGCTCGACGCCAAAGTAACCTTCGACGACAACGCACACTTCCGTCACCCGGAGTATGCGGAGCTGCGAGATCTCGAAGAAGAAGATCCCGCCGAGATCGAAGCCAGCAAGTTCGATCTCAGCTACATCAAGCTCAACGGCACCATTGGCTGTATGGTCAATGGCGCGGGTTTGGCGATGGCCACGATGGACATCATCAAGCACCACGGCGCGGAGCCTGCCAACTTCTTGGACGTGGGAGGGGGTGCCACCACTGAAAAGGTGACCGCTGCCTTTAAGATCATCACCCGCGATCCCAACGTCAAAGCCATCCTGGTGAACATCTTTGGTGGCATCATGCGCTGCGACGTGATCGCCAATGGCGTGATTGCGGCGGTGCGGGATGTGGGCCTTCAAGTGCCCTTGGTGGTGCGTCTGGAAGGCACCAACGTCGAGCTGGGCAAGAAGATCCTCAACGAGTCCGGTCTCGCGGTGATTTCGGCAGACGGCATGACCGATGCAGCCCGCAAAGTGGTAGCAGCGGCAGGAGGTGCAGCATGAGCGTGCTGGTCAATTCCGATACCAAGTTGATTGTGCAGGGCATTACCGGCTCGTCCGGTGCCTTTCACACCCGGCTCATGCGTGAGTACGGCACTCAGATTGTCGGCGGCGTGACTCCAGGTCGAGGCGGCTCGACCCACGAGGGCATTCCGGTATTTGACACCCTGGCCGATGCGCTGGCCGCGACCGGTGCCAATGCCTCCGTGGTGTTTGTGCCGCCTCCGTTTGCGGCGGATGCCATCATGGAAGCCGTCGATGCCGAGCTTCCGCTGGTGGTGGCCATCACCGAAGGCGTGCCTGTGCTGGACATGGTCAAGGCGTGGCGTTATATGCAAGGCTCCAAGACCCGCCTGATTGGTCCCAACTGTCCGGGCATCATCACCCCAGGACAGTGTAAGATCGGCATCATGCCTGGTCATATCCATACCCCGGGGCGGATTGGCGTGCTCTCCCGCTCGGGAACCCTGACCTATGAAGCGGTGGGCCAGCTCACCCACCTCGGCATGGGTCAATCCACCTGTATCGGCATTGGCGGAGACCCCATTGTGGGCACCACCCACCTGGATGCCCTCCAGCTCTTCCAGGCCGATCCCGACACCGACGCCGTCATTATGATCGGTGAGATCGGTGGCAACAACGAAGAGATCGCTGCGGAATACGTGGCGCATCACATGACCAAGCCGGTGGTTGGCTTTATTGCTGGCCAGACGGCCCCTCCCGGAAAGCGCATGGGCCATGCCGGTGCGATTATTTCCGGTGGAAAAGGAACCGCCATCGAGAAGATGGCTGCCATGCGTGCTGCTGGCATCCACGTCTCGGTCAGCCCCGCCGAAATGGGCGAGGTGATGAAGTCTGTCTTGGAGCGCCGCGCTCAGGCATGAGCTCGGGCGTGCTCTGTGTCCCCGAAGGGGAGGTCAACTTTGCGCCTCCCCCTTTTTTGTATGAGTGAGGAGAACCCTTCATGGTTCAGCGTACCCTGTCGATTATCAAGCCCGACGCCGTCAAAAAGGGCGTGATTGGTAACATTGTGGCCCGGTTCGAGTCTGAGGGCCTGCGCATTGCCGCCCTGCGGATGATGCATCTGTCCAAGCCCCAGGCCGAAGGCTTTTATGCCGTTCACAAGGCCCGTCCGTTTTTTGCCTCCTTGGTCGAGTTTATGACGTCCGGCCCGGTGGTGGTGATGATCCTCGAAGGTGAGAACGCGGTGGCCAAAAACCGCGAGCTCATGGGTGCTACCAATCCGGCCAATGCGGCGGAAGGCACCTTGCGTAAGCTCTACGCCGACAGCATCGAGGCCAATGCCGTGCATGGCTCGGACTCTGCCGAGAATGCTGCCATTGAGACCGCCTACTTCTTCAGCGCCATTGATCAGTTCTGAGCGAGTGGGAGCGCGGCGCTCCTGCGTGGCCAGCGTCGCCCTCCCGATTGAAGCCTGATTGAAGCCTGATTGAAGCTCAGCGTAAAGCCACAAGCAGAGGTATGACCTGAGCTTGTGGTGACGACCTCCAGAGGCCCCGCCTCACGGCTGGGGCCTTCTCTATTTTTTTTCGCCCGCTCGGTATGTGTGGCAGACGCCCCTCGGGTGGAAGATTTTTTCTTGTTGTGGCTGACTGGTGACTCGATGTTAGCCTTTAGCTGACAGAGTGAGAGCGGAAACCCCTGCAAGCTGTGCGGCGCTGTCGTCGCCGCCAGCCCTGGAGAGCACCGATGAAGACCAAGCGCATTGCCCTTTTTGCTTCGTATGACTGGTCCATGCGTCATGCGATGGCGGAGTTTATGGATTTTCTCGACCCTGTGATCAAGTATCAGGGGGAAGAGTACAAGATTGAGCTGAGCCGTGTGATGTCCAAGCCCGTGCGGGTGGGGGCGGATCTGCGGGTGGAAGCCGATCTGATCGTGGACCGGACCACCCACTGGAGTGAGTATTATCGCAACTGGGGTTACCAAGCGATGAACTCGGGCGTCCAGATGGTGAACAGCACCTATACCTTCGACAACTACAACAAACACACCACCTACGATGTGATGGCGCGCGCCATGCATCCGGTGGATCGTTTTCCCACCACGGTGTTGCTGCCTTCCTTTGGACCGGTCACCTGGGAGCATTATGCCAAGGAGCGCTGGCTCGAAGAGCAGAACTCCCTCATGAAGAACACCAAGTATGGCTGGGATCCCAAGCGGAAGGAAGTGGACTTGGCGGCGGTCAAGAAGGACATGGCCGACTACGACCGCTATCTGCCGAAGGGACAGCGGATGCGGGCCGACTTCTATCCGCCGGTGGATTTCCTGCGCGAGACGATGGAGAAGGACTTTGGCAACCAGTACCCGGTCTTTCTCAAGAAGACCGACGGGGGTGGTGGCTCCGACGTGTACAAGATCAACAACCTCCAGGAGCTCTACGAGCGGTTTGACCAGACCGAGGGTCGCTCCTTCCATCTCCAGGAGGCGGTGCT
>JBJTQF010000282.1:0-3368 GCA_046075485.1 Myxococcota bacterium
GGCGAGGTGCATGAATGACAAAATAGAGCTTCTGCGCGATGAGCTCTTTGAAGGACTCGACGCGAGCGGTGGCGGGCAACATATAGTGCCACTCTTCTCGGCAAGGACCGGCGGTGTTAAAGAATCGTTCCATACAATGTCTCCCTCTCCCGTGGGCTCAGGCGCGCCCGTATGGGGCAGTGTATACGCGATGCGGGGTTTCATCGCCAGCAAAATGGGAGAGGGCAGGGGCATACATGATCCGGCGCGGCGTGTCCGTGCCTGCTATGTTTCATCGAGATGCGTGACGGTGGCAAGCTCGGCCCTGTACAGAACACAAAACCGACTCAGTCGCAGGTGTTATGTGGCAAGTGGAGTCGAAACACGCCGTTCCAGTGGCAGGGTCACAGTCTACTACTGTTAAATAGACGTTGTGCTGACAAACCAGATATGTAGATTGCAGCCTGAAGTGAAGGGCGTCGCTCTGTCCATCCCAGCTCAGCATGCTGCCCTGCCCAAAGCCTGCCTCGTTGCGGGCGGTGATGTCTACCTCGGCTCGCGCCTTCGCCAATGACCCCACCCGTGGAGGCAGCCGGGTTTCAGCAGACGTGGCGCCGTTAAGGGCTCGAGTCTTGTCACCATCGTCATTTCTGGCAAGCATGACCCTTCGTGGCTTCTGATATCTAATCCCATTGACGCCGTTAGAGCTCACCGGCTAGCGTATTCTGAGGGTTTCACCGCAGCAGGGCTCTCCCCCGGGCAGGCATGCTTGTGGTTTTAAAATCCATCCGTAGGTTAGTAAAACACACAGAAAGGAGTCGTTACTATGACACACGCCACTCATCCGATGGCATTGCGCCGACTGCTGCTGGCACGGCGACAGCCGGGCGGCGCACCGGACGTGCCCACTCCAACCCCAGCGGTAGCGGTCTGGGGCCGCCAGACGATGGCCAACGCCTTCCGCCACCTCCTGCCGATCCTGGCCGTGTGGGGTCTGTTGACTGCCTGCCAGTCCTCCCCCCCACCGACGTTTGAGTCGTTGCAGGTAGAGAGCCTGTCCGACGCCGAGCGCACCAGCCTGCAGGCCGACTTTCAGCCCCGCTTGCGCGAAGCCTTAAAGCTGCCCAATTTAGTGGTGCATGAGCCCATTGCTGTGATGCCTCGCGGGGTTGAGTCGGATACCAAACCGGGGCCCGTCAAGTGGGAGGTCAATATCCCCATGATTGATCTGACGACCGGTCAGGGGTATGTGGCGCGACTGGGCAAAGACCGAAGCTCCTATGTGGTCTCCCCGTTGAGTGGCGATATGCCTTTGCTGGATGCGGAGGCGACGCAGGCCCTGAAGGTGGCCCACGCCAATCCGACGGTGGCAGAGCAGGTGGATGAAGCCCTGCGAGCGGGCTGGACGATCAACGATGGCGCTATGTGGACGGCGCCGACCGAGACCTGTACCGGTCGGTGTGTGGATGTACGCATGCTCGGGCAGCGTCACGCGGAGGATGGAACCCACGAGGTCTCGTCCATCGTGCATGCGATGGTCAGTCTGGAGAAGAGTGCGGTGGTTTCCACCAAGGTCTTTGACTGGTAACCCCCTGAGCAGGCGAATCCCAAAAGAGTTTCAACCATGCATTTTGCCAATACAAATCACTTGAGCCGTGAGCTTGAAGTGATGCGTTTTCACTTGTCTCAAGCCCAGCCCGCTGCGTCCAGCCATCGGAATCCGCGAGCGTCTCTTGCCGTCAGGGTGATGGGCCAGCTTCTGCTCCTGGTTCTGAGTCTCATGGCCATGGGCCAAGCGCAGGCGGCCACAGAATATGTGAAGACCAGTCGCTGGAGTTTCTCTTATACCAATGATGGTATGGAAGGCATTGTGCTCCGCAATGTCTGGTATACCTCCCCGTCGGGCCAGAGCGCCAAGGTGGCTCAGTGGATGGCGCTGGAGTTCTTCCGGGTGCGCTACCAGGATGACGCGGCGGGACCCTACAGCGACAACTTTAAGCTCAACAGCCCCAAGCTCTACATCAGTTGTCCGACCGACTATGGGACTCTGCCCGAGAATCTGTGCTCCCTGCCGCCGGGGGGCTGTGAGAGCAATCCCAATTATTTTGGGTGTACAGACTCCACCACCTGGAACGCGCCGACGGGCGGTGTGAGCGTGTGCCAGCAGTCCAATACCTCCGGAGCGGTTCGGCTGGTCGCACAGGGGGGAGCCAATTGCGGCAACTATCGCTTCGTGGAGACCTTTGATCTGAAGGACGATGGCACCATCTCCCTCTACCTGCAAGCCAAGGGCATTCAGGCCACCAATGACGATGGCACCAGTCGTGAGCACATGCACTACGCCTACTTCCGCCTGGATCTGGATGCCGATGGCACCAACAACATCGTGAGTATGGATGGGTTCAAACAGACCCGGGAGGCTGCGACGGATCTGGGAGGGCTGCGTCACACCACGGCAGACGGATCCCTGCGCAGCTATGTGTTTGAGGTGAAGAATCCCACCTCCCAGAAGGCAGTGTGGGCCTGGGCTGGCAAGTCTGATGTGCGCGACCACACAGCCATTCATGGGGATGACACCTGGACTGGCTGGTCGAGATTTGACGCCTGGTATCATACCTTTCACTCCGAGGAGCAGGTGGGCTACAAGGCTACCACCGACTATGGGCCACCTTACGGGGCCTGTGGAGGCGATGAGCCGGTGAACTACGATCAGGCCCCGGGTCCCCGCATGGTCAATCGGGAGGATGTGCTCAATACCGTGGCAGAGACCACCCTGGTCCGGAGTGGCAGCTCCGTCACGCAGCAGCCCGGCGCGGAGTCCATCGACAATACAAACAGTCTGCTCTGGGTTAACGTGCCCCTCTATCACGATGCGGATCCGTCGGCCACCACTCACGGCTGTCACGATGCGCAGCTTCTGCTCCGACCGAGCTGGGGAGGCTGCCATCCCAATCAGGGCCTGAGCTGTGGAACCTCCACCGGCAAGATTCAGTGTGATGGCACCTGTAAGTGAAGAGGTAGATCTGATAGTCAGTCCCAACCGATCCACCTCGTCTGACCTGCCCCGCCTGAGCCTGCCCCGCTTTGGCCTGCCCTGTCTCAGCCCTGCCCCCGGCTTATGGCCTGATCATCGATCACAAGTATTTTCGGAGTTAGGAGTATTAAGGTGGAGTGGGGTTTGGGCAGCGATCTGGAGTAGTCGAAGGCCCCGGCCGAGCACGATGGAGCCGGGAGGGCCTCCGGAAGAGCGTCCTGTGTACCCTCCGAGCTCTCCCAGCCACCTCACACAGACACTCATCGGAGGGCCGTGCCAGCGGTGTGTCAGCCCGTGTTAGCTCGTGCCAGTGCCATGCCAGCGATGTGCTACCAAGAGAATGAGCACGATTTTA
>JBJTQF010000283.1:0-3929 GCA_046075485.1 Myxococcota bacterium
GGAGGCCCTGGCTGAAAAGCAGCGGGCGGAGCTCGAGAAGCAGCGGGCGGAGCTCGAGAAGCAGCGAGCCGAGCTCGAAACACATCGTGCTCAAGCAGCCGAACACCAAGCGCAGGCTCTGGCCTCTCGTCTGGAGTCTGAACGCCTGGAGCGGGAGCGTGCGTTTGCGGAGCTGGAGGCCCTAAAAGCGCAGCTCGCGGCATTTCGAGCGGGTGGAGGCTGAGGCACCCCTTTGCCTCCATCGAGCGCAGCGACATCCACCGAAGCACTCTGAGCTCAGCCCTCAAGTAGGCTCACGATCCCACTACCCATCCATGTCCTCCACCTCCTCATCGTCGGATGAGACGGCGGAACCCTCCTCGTCAAGCTCCGCTTCAGACACCCCGTTGTCCAGCCCATACTTTCCCGGACGTCCGCTCCGGATCTCCGACTGGAGCACCTCCCGCAAGAAACGCCCCGTATGACTGCGCTCCATCTGAGCCACCTGCTCAGGTGTGCCCTCGGCCAGCAGCTCGCCTCCTCGCGCGCCTCCTTCGGGGCCCATGTCGATCAGCCAGTCCGCCACCTTCATCATGTCCGGGTTATGCTCGATCACAATCACCGTATTGCCTCGGTCCACGAGCTGTTGCAGTACATCGATCAGCCGCTCCACATCCGCGAAGTGTAGGCCCGTCGTCGGCTCATCCAAGATGTAGAGCCCCGTCTTGTATCGCTCCATCAAGGCCGCCGCGAGCTTGACCCGCTGTGCCTCTCCACCCGACATCGTGTTGGCCGCTTGACCCACTTGCATATACCCCAACCCCACCGCCTCCAGGGGCTTCAGCAGCCGATGAATGCGCTTGTGATGCTGGAAAAATTGCACCGCCGTGCTGATCTCCATCTCCAAGACGTCCGCAATGTTTTTCCCCCGATACGTGACTTTGAGCGTCTCCCCATTGTAACGCCGCCCCTGACATCGCTCACAAGGCACCCACACATCCGAGAGGAAATGCATCTCCACTTTGGTGGCACCTCGACCCTCACACGCCTCACATCGTCCGCCCGCCATATTAAAGCTGAAGCGCCCCTTCTGATATCCTCGGGCCTTCGCCTCCGGCGTCGATGCAAAAAGCTCCCGGATCGGATCCAAGACCCCCACATATGAAGCAGGGTTTGAACGCGGCGTACCCCCTAGCGGACTCTGGTCAATCACCCCCACCCGGTTAAAAGCCCCCAGCAGCTCCACCGCCCGATGACGCCCCGGCAGCTCGGTCGAGCCGTTAAAACGCTGCCCCAGGCTCCGCGCCAAAATATCCATCACCAGCGAAGACTTCCCCGAACCCGAGACCCCCGTCACACACACCAAACACTTCGCCGGAAAATGAACATCCACCCCCTTGAGATTGTTCGCCGTCGCGCCTCGAATCCAAACCCCCGGCTGCGGCACTCGCCGCTCCACCGGCACCGGCACCGCACGCCGACCCGACAAAAAAGCCCCCGTGATCGAACGCTCGTCCTGCATCAGCCGGGCCGGAGACCCCTGCGCGACCACCATCCCCCCCTGCACGCCCGCTCCCGGACCCATATCGATGATGTGATTGGCCCTCAACATCGTGTCTCGGTCATGCTCCACCACCACCACGGTGTTGCCCCGATCCCGCATCCCCACCAAGGTCGAAAGCAGCCGATCCGTGTCACGCGGATGCAGCACAATCGTCGGCTCATCCAGCACGTACAGCACCCCCATCAGATGAGACCCAAGCTGACTGGCCAAGCGGATCCGCTGCGCCTCTCCCCCCGAGAGGGTGCTCGAGCTCCGATCCAGGGTCAGATACTCCAGCCCCACATCCCGGAGAAACCCCAGCCGGCCCATGATCTCCGCCAGAATCTGCTCGGCAATTGTCGCCATCCCCCCCGTAAACTGGAGCCCCTCGAAAAATGTCAGGGCCTGCATGACCGTGCGAGCCGCCACCTGCGCAATGTTCTGCTCTCCCACCCGAACCGCCAAAGGCAAAGGCTTCAGCCGCGCCCCCTTACAGACCGGACACGACACCTCCGTCAAGAGCGCCTTGATCTCCTCTTTGAGCGAACCCGGCTCCTGCTCCTCCAGCCAGCCCTCCAAGATGGGGATCAGACCTCGCCACTTGAGCTTGAGCCCCTCCTTCTTGCGGCCCTTGCCCACCACGCCCAGGTCGTAGAAGACATCCCCACCGCCCATCAAGAGGCACTGCTGCGCACGCTCCGGGAGATGCACCCACGGACGGCTCAGGTCAAACTTTTCTGCCGCCGCCACCGCCGGAATCAAGCTCTCGTATCGCTGCCCCTTCTTCTCCAGCAGCTTGGCCGCCATCGGCGACAGACACACCGGAAAGGCGTGCTGCGGATACGCCACCAGCCGCCGAGGATCAAACGTCTCAGTCACCCCCAACCCATCACAGCGCACACACGCGCCCACATGCGAGTTGAACGAAAAATGCTGCGGGGTGAGCTCCTCTCGCAAGAAGAACGAGCAGCTCAGACAGCCCGGCACCGTCGAAAATCCCAGCCGCTGACCCTCCTCGGTGCGGAAGAACCCCACCCCATCCCCCTGCTTGAAGGCATTCTCAAACGCTTCGACCAGCCGAGAGGTGTCCTCTTCTTTGAGCTGAGCGCGGTCCAGCACCAGCTCGATACGATGGCCTTCCAGGGTGCGTGCCGCCTGGGTTGCATCGAGCCGGATCAGGGCGTCATCCACCCGCACCCGCATAAAACCCGCCGACAACAACACCGAAGCATCCAACTTACGAGGCTGGAGCCCTTCTTCTGCGGCCTCCGTCTTCTTACGCCGGAGCTGCGCCGGATCCGCCTGGAGCGGGGCATCACTCTGCAACGGCTCGTCCTCTTTTTTCTGCTGGGCCACCAGCGGGGCGAGCACCTCTCCACGCACCCCCGGATAGTCCTGGAGCAGCCGCTTGACCGCCAGCTCGGGGGTATAACCCAACAGCTTCGCACCACAGGTCGGACAGTGAGGCGCTCCCACTCGAGCATAGAGCAGGCGCAGATAGTCGTTGATCTCCGTGCTCGTGGCCACCGTGGAGCGGGGATTACGGGGGGCCACCTTCTGATCCACCGAGATCGCCGGGGCAATCCCATCGATGGTGTCCACCGGTGCCTTGTCCATACGCCCCAAAAATCGCCGCGCATAGGTGGAGAGGGACTCCACATAGCGGCGCTGACCCTCCGCGAAGAGGGTATCAAAGGCCAGGGAGGTCTTGCCAGAGCCCGAGACACCCGTGATCACCGTGAGCTGATTGTGCGGGATCACCACATCCACATGCTTGAGGTTGTTCTTGTGCGCTCCCGTCACCGTGAGGTCGCGCGGACGCGGACGCGGACGCGCCGGAGGCACATGCACCGGCGGCAACACCACTCCGGCTCCCGTTTGAGCGGCCTGGGCATGGGCGTCGAGCACCGTGCGCAAAAAGGTTCCGGTATAGCTGCTGCTGTTGAGCGCCACCTGCTCCGGTGTGCCCTCGGCCAAGAGCTGGCCTCCACCGGCACCTCCCTCGGGGCCCAGGTCGATCACGTAGTCGGCCACCTTGATCAGATCGAGGCTGTGTTCGATCAGCAGGACGGTATTGCCGGCATCCACCAGACGCTGAAGGGCCACCAGGAGCTTACGCACGTCGGCCATGTGCAGGCCCGTGCTCGGCTCATCCAGGATATAGAGGGTGCGTCCCGTTGCCGGACGATGCAGCTCGGTGGCCAGCTTCACCCGCTGCGCTTCACCTCCCGAGAGGGTGGTCGAAGGCTGACCGAGCTTGACATACCCCAGGCCCACTTCCACCATCGTATCCAGGATCTTGCGGAGCTTGGGTACGATGGTGGAAGTGGGCCTGGGGTATGTCAAGCTCGGTCAGCCTTCGACCACCCTCTCGGGAGGTGAAGCGCAGCGGGTGAAGCTGGCCACC
>JBJTQF010000284.1:0-68373 GCA_046075485.1 Myxococcota bacterium
GACAAACGCCTGCTCTTGATCATCGACGAGCTTGAGCGACTTTTCGAGTGTATTGAACGTCGTGAAGCGCGCTCAGGTGACGTTAGCTTGCCAGAGTCCGGTCAATCGGAGCTCTCCCGCACCACGGTAGCCATTCTGAGAGATGTGCTTCAGAAGATGGAGCGGATCAGCTTTGTGCTTGCGGGTGTGACCCCTGTGCTGCGTCGATTTACCACACACAAGGGGGAGCGCCTGTTTAAGCTGGCGGTAGAGGTCGAATGTAAGACCCTTTCACCAGAAGCCTGTATCCAGCTCATCTGTGAACCGGTCAGGTCCCATTACGAAGTGCTACAGCTTGCGTATCAGCACATTATCCGAGAGACCGGGCGTCAGCCGTACCTGATTCAGTTGGTCTGCTCCGAAGTCTTTCGTTATGCGATGAAGCATCAGCTCGAGCACATTACCCGGTCACATGTGGAGCAGGTGCTGGATGAGCTGGTGCCTCAGCGTCGTCACTTCTCCTACTTGAATGATGACGTGAAAGATCCCGAGCACTATCGAATTGTGCGGGCAGTCGCGATGGTGCAGCGGGGCAACACCGCAGTACCCTTCCTCGACATCGCCGCCATGTTGGAGCGGCTGGGGCACAAAATGCCCGTGGAGAAGCTCTTTGACACCCTCAAGCACCTGGAGTTGAATGCCCCTCAAGTGCTCGAGCGACGGGTGGGGACACGAGATACCTTTCGTTTGACGGTGGGTTTATATGCACGACATCTGCGGACCCTGCTTCGGGAAGAGCGTTGGTAAGCGGCGGAAGCGGAAGTATCAGACATTCTCTTTCATCTTTCGCTTTGAGAGGAACACCCATCATGCGCTTGACCCCAAGGGTTCGGCTTCAAACCTTTCTTGCCTCACGCCTCGAAGAGACCACCTTCCGGCAGCTCTGTGACCTGCGCCGATCCTTGATCCATCTCCAGCCCGGCGTTGAGCCCGACGCCGATTATCGGGCCTTTCGTCGGTTCTTTGAGGGCGAGCGAGCACACGTCACCGTCATGCGCTCCACCACGGGACAGCTTGCGCTTCCTACAAGACCCAGATCTGCTGAGCTGGGAACGCGAAGCCCTCATGCACTTCACAACACACTATTGCCTCAGCTCCTTCGACCCCATCACCCAATGCGTGCGCATGCGCACCCTACCCGCTGAAGGACGACGTGAGCCTCGTACCCGGGCCGCCAAAGCCGCCTTCTCCCGATTTGAGCAGTATAATCCCTCCTGGCTGGAAGGCGTGGGCCTACTCTGTATCCTCCACCAGACCCCCGGTTCGATCCTCCGAGGCGCACTCCGACGCCGCACCGGTTGAGCCCCCTAAAGCAGCCCCGGCAAGAGCTGACGACGACATCCCTCCACCTCTCGGCGGAGATCCCGCGCCACCTCCAACACCTCATGCGGTATCCAGCCCAGACTGCCCTGGAGCTCCCGCAGCATCCCCTCGAGCGGCTCCAGCGTGAGGTCTCCCCAGACCAACGTCTGACATTCCTCCACCCAGCCCACACTCAGGAGATGCAGACCCGCATGCAGTCGCAGGCCAAGCTGGAGACGCCAGCAGCTCTCCTCCGTGCGCGCGTGTGTGAATCGCTCCAGCATCGTGGCCCGCAGCGTCTCCACAGGCTGGCCCAACTTTCCGGCTCGAGCCGCCGCCAGCACCGAGCTCAGCAGCCCGCGTCCGCGTCTCAGCCCCAGCAGATACAGCAGGAGCTGAAGCCCCTGCTCGCTCGAGAGCCCTGCCCGCAGCTCCCACAGCCGCGACAGCCGCTTGAGCGCCCCCTTGCCTTTGCCCAGCCGGAGCTGTACCTCCACCAGCCTCAGCAGCTCCCCCGCTCCTTCGCGCGTCTTGAGTCCCAGCTTGAGTGCTTCTTCTTGAGCCTCCAGCTTCTCACGCAGGAGACCGGTGGGCTCTGTCAGCCCATCCTCTCCGCCGTAAAAGGCGTCCATGAAGCGCAGGAGCCGCTCGAGCCGTGCAAACTCCGGTCCTGGAGGACGCACCAGCAGCGCAAGCTGAAGCGGACGATCCTGGAGCTGATACCACTTCTTACGACCCTCCAGCCGTACCACCTCCACCCGATGACGCTTCTCCAGCCTTCCCAGCAGGACACTTACTTCGTTGAGCGAAAAACGGGTCAGCTCCGCGATGTCCCGCGTCGAACCCGGACGCCAGAGCCGCGCCAGCGCCAGAAAGATCTTTCGCTCCTGTCCCGGCAAGGTCTCCAGGGCAAATGCGCACCGGTCACGCAAGAGCTGAGCCAGCGTCAGCAGGTGCTGGTGACTGTCCTGAGCTCCGGCCCGCCTCGCCTCCTGAGCCAGTGGCTTGAGCAACCCCGGCTTTCCCTCCGTCAGCAACTGGAGCGGACGCAGCGCACCCTCCGTCGGTGTTTGCCCCGAGAGCTCGTGCCAGAACGGTTTCAGCGCACTCAGGCTCAGCCCCTGCACCGGATGCACCCGCAGAAGGGGCGCAAACGACTCATCGCCCACCTGCGTCTCCAGCCGTCGCTCCGCCGTCGCCACCCAGATCAGCCGCTTCTCCTGAGAGAGCAGCCGCCACAGCCCCGCCTGCGCGTCACTCGAGAGCTGCTCCTCGAGCAGCAGATCCAGCCGCTCCAGCCCGAGCAGCAGCCGCTGACCTCGCCGCTCGAGCTGATCCAGGAGCTGCTCCAGCTTGGCCTCACCGTGGAGACCTTCGAGCACTCGCAGCAGTCCCTCATGCCCACCTTGCCGGATGAGCTGGGTACACAGCTCCTCCCACAGCTCCTCGAGGGTGGTGAGGTGGTAACAGACCCCCGGAATATAGAGCGGACACAGCCCCGCCGCGAGCAGCGGATCTTCCCGCACCGCCACACACAGCGCTTGGAGCAGCGCCGCCTTCCCCACCCCATGTTTGCCCACCAGCAGCAGATGCGGACTCAGCGCCGAGCCTGCCCTCAGCGGTGCCAGCAGGTGCTCGAGGGCTTGAGGTCTCACGAAAGGTTCTTGCGACTCCGGCTTCATCTTGTTATGCCTCCCCGATCAGCGCCGCCCCATAGACCCCTGCTGCGTCGCCCAGTGAGGCGGGCACCAGTGTTGTCAGCAGCTCATCATTAAACACCTGCGCCGCGAGCTGCGCTCGACCTGCCGAATACAACGAACGAAGCTGGCTGAGCCCACCGCCGATCACCACCACCTCGGGATCGAGAATATTGATCACCCCACTCAGCGCCTTGCCAAAAAGTCGATGATAAGCGTCGAGCACTCCGATTTCTGCCGCTGAGAGGGGTTCTCCACGCTCGATGCGCTGGTTGAAGTCCGCAGCGGAGCAGGCACCATCAGGGCCTACCGCCTCGAGCAGAGAACGTTCCAGCCCGGGCCCCGAGAGCCATTTTTCGACGCAGCCATCTTTTCCGCAGTAGCAGGGACGTCCGGGCTCGAGCACATTGTGGCCCCACTCTCCGGCGATGCCTTGCAGACCCGAGAGCACCTGTCCTTCGTGGGCGATCCCTCCGCCTACACCGGTGCCGAGGATCACCCCAAACACCGTGCGGGCTCCGCGTGCTGCGCCCCACGTCGCTTCCGCCAGGGTGAGACAGTTGGCGTCGTTCTCAAAGCCGACGGGACGTCCGAGGGCTCGTCGGAGCTCATTCCAGAGATCTTGTCCGTTGAGACACACCGTGTTGCTGTTTTTGACCTTTCCGGTGCGGCGTGAGATGTGACCGGGGAGGCCCACGCCGATGCGGGTGGTGCGACGTTGCGCTTCCGGGAGGGGTGCCAGCATGCTCTCGATGGTGTCTTTGAGCAGCTTGACGATGTGTGCATATCCTCGGGAGGCGTCGGTCGGTACTCGCTTTCGAGCCGTGACCAGTGTGGCCGGATCAAGGGGCGGAGCGCCTGCGGGGACATACACGCCTGCGCCCGAGGGCACCTCGAGAAGGACCACCTCGAGCTTGGTCCCGCCGAGATCAACGCCCATCAGCGTCTGGGTGGAGCTGTATGCGCCTGGGAAATCAGATGCCGTGGGTTCGTTCATGGGCTGGCTCAAGCTGGGGTGAGGAGAAACGGCCACGTTCTGCGTTCAAGTGGCCGAGAGAGGGGATGTGAGCTGCTCCGTGTGAGCTGCTCCGTGTGAGCTACTCCGTGTGAGCTGCTCCGTGTGAGCTGCTCCGTGTGAGCTGCTCCGTGTGAGCTACTCCGTGTGAGCTACTCAGTGTGAGCGGGCGATGTCCTCGATGCTCTTAAAATAGGAGGGATTCTGTGTGCCGTGGTGGAGCAGACCCTGGTGAGGTCGCTGAATCCAGGCGTCGGTCCAGGCACCATCGGGGGAGATCACGTGAATCATGCGGTCTCCGTTGTTGAACGACCAGTGCCGACCGTCCGCGTAGAAGTGCTCGATCTTCATGCCATGCCGGGTCTTGATGTGCCAGCCGTCTTTGGGATCGTCCCAGCTCGTATCGAGCACAAAATCGATCACCTGGAGGGTGTTTCCCGAGGGCAGCTTGGTCTGAGACACCAACAGGCCGGAGTCGTTGGGCAATCCAAACACCATGCTGTGAGGGAACTGACGGGCTCCCACTTGGAGATCCCACTCACGCCCGCGCTCATGATGCAGGGTCACGAGCACGTTTCGCACCAGCGAGAAGCCCAGCAGGTCTTCGTGGTGGGGCTCGTCGATGGCGGCGGTGAGATGATGGGCGAGCTGATCAGCACCGGCGGAAAACCCCACGGTGAGCAGCCCTTCACGCTGTCGCTCGTGCAGCACATGCTTAAAGAGGTGGCGGTCTCCGAAGAATCGCTGGCCGAGCTCGCGATAGCGTTCCATGCCCAGCTCGGAGTTTCCACCCCCGAGGATCACCACTTGGCTGTAGCGCAGGCTGTGGAAGAGCTTCTCGACGTCTTCTTGGCGCAGGTGGCCGTGGAAGAAGAAGGGCCAGTGTTGCAGGCCCTGGTGCTCGAAGCGTCGGAAGTACCAGGAGAAGGTGCCGTAGCTATATTCTTGCTGGTGCCGGTCGGACATCGACAAGGGCAGGAAAAAGATCGTCTTGTTTTCGGGATGCTCCAGTGCCCGCTCGACAATAAAGTTGCGGTGCAGATAGTCGCCTCGGTTGTGAGAGCTATAAATCAGAGCGGTCGGTCGAAGCATGAAGATCTCCACGGGTGAAGAAGCGCAGAAAATGGCCTGTCACGCCCATACGGGTGGGCCCATCCAATGGCCAGACAGAAAGGAAATCTAGCACCCGACTTTCCCAAAGTCAAAGGGGGAAAGGCGCTTTACAACGGGGGGGGGATGTCCATTCCTGCGCGCGGGGTCACGATTCGATGCTATGCTGCCTGCCATGAAGGGGTACGCTCAGACCGTCCCCGTGGGTTGATCATCTCTTGGATGGGAGCACTTCAGATGGTGTGTAGGATGCCGTGGAGGAGGTCTCTGCGTGTATGCGCATCACGCGCGAAAAGTGGGTGCTTGCTCGTGACGCTGGGACTCTTGGGGCTGGAGCTGATGGGGCTGGATTCGGTGGGGCTGGATCCGGCGGCGTGGGGGTTCTCCAGCCAAGTGCAGGCGGCGGAGCCCGTGCCGAGTGCCACCACGGATGCCCTCGAGCAGCGGCTGGCACAGCTCAAGTCCAACCAGCCGGATCAGGTGCTGGAAGCGGTGCGCGCTCTGGGACGGCTCGGGGATGTGAAGGCGTTTCGTCCCCTGGTGCAGCTTCTCGATACCAGCACCGATGAGCGTATCCGTGCGGCGGGTTTGGCCAGCTTAGAAAAGCTCCGGTATAACACGGCATTTTTGCTCGAAGTGCTGCAAAACCCAAAAGAGAAGACACTGGCCCGGAGTTATGCCGCATACACACTCGGGCTGATGCAGGCGGTGGATGCCGTGCCAGCATTGGTGGAGTGCCTCCAGTCGCCCGATGAGACCTTACGCATGCGCAGCATCGACGCCCTGGGACGCATCAAGGATCCACGCGCTTGGAAGCCGCTCCTGCTGGCCGCCAACAAGGATCCCAGCCCCAGCCTCCGGCGCAAAGCGCAAAAAACCGTCGAAGGTCTCACCTCACAAGGAGGCGCGCGTCCCGAAGATGCCGAGAGTCTCACCGCTCAGCTCAAAGACCCGGAGGTGACACGACGGCGAGAAGCAGCGCAGGCCCTCAACACCCGTGGCAATTGGTGGTCGATTCGTCCGCTCATTGAGGCGCTCAAGGACTCCGATGCGGAGGTCAGACGGTATGCGGCGCGGGCGCTGGGGGATCTCCAGGATCGTCGTGCGGTCCAGCCGTTGCTGGAGTTCCTGCCTCGTGCGAAGGGCATTGAACGCTATACCGCACTCGGCGCGCTCATGGTGCTCAAGGATGAGTCCAGTGTGGAGGCGCTCCTGCCTTACCTCAAAGACCCGGACCCGGAGACTCGACGGCTCACCGCTCGCGCACTGGGCACGCTCGGAGAACGACGCGCAGGACCGGCGCTGACGCAGGCACTCTCGGACCTGATCCCCATCAACCGGCGTGAAGTGGCACGGGCGCTCGGGCTCATCCACGAGACAGGGGCCATCTCCCGCTTGGCCACGATGGTCAAAGATGATGTGGAGGAAAACCAGATCGAGGCCACCCGCGCCATCGGACGCATCGGCGGGCTGGAGGCGATGGGGCCTCTCGGTCGGATTCTCACCCACGAAAACGCAATGATTGTAGTCGCAGGTGTGATCGCCGTCAAAGAGACCGGTCGAGTAGAAGGGCTGGCGCTGCTCGAGCCGCTCGCCCGCCGCCACAAAGACCCCCTGGTGAGAGAAGAAGCCCTCGAAGCCTATACCGAGCTCAAAGGAAAGCTAGAGCGCGAGAAAAATCCCACCGCACCCCTCCCGGATGAACGCCCAGACGAACGCTGAGCCACGCCTCAAGTCCAACCAGGGCCATACCTCAAGCCTAAGCGGAGCAGCAGGGCAGGGGGGCGGTTTATTTGGCTTCCAACATCTCCATCACCAAGCGGTCGATGATATCTTTGGCTTCGTCGGGGAGATCTCGAAACTGCATGGCCATGCCCGGACGCATACCAAACTGGTCGGCGAGCTCAGGTGTCACCACTCGGACCACTCGGGCGCGAGTGCCCACCGGCTGAGGCAATCCCGGCAGACCAAAGCTGAGCTGAAGCTCTGTTCCCACCTCGAGGGGCTGGCGGGTCTCCACGAAGATGCCCCCTAAGCTCAGGTTGCGGGCATAATCCTGACAGAACTGCTCCAGGCGCGCATACTGAATGACCAGCTCCACACTGGCGCGAGTGCTGACACGTCGTTCTTCACCACTTTGAATACGAATACCGCGTGCTGGCATAAGGGTCTCCTCGAATGCTTGCCGTTGCCTGCGTGTACTTCTTTTCATCTGTTGTAGGCCCTCAACCCGTAGGCTGTCAAGGGGGGGATGCGGATTGTCCAGACAATTCGAGATAAAGTGGTATCCTGCTTGCAAGGCAGGGTACAAGTGCTGCCGAATAAGATCGAAGGCCCTATTCTTGTGAAGCATGGGAGAACGTCGCGGGTGAAGACCTGTGCATTTTATCTGCTCTGGAGCCAGCTCCTGCTGGTGCTGGCCCACGGTCCCCGCAAAGGAGCTGAGAGCCTCGAGGTGGTGCTCTGGCAAGTCGTGCCGGCAACGGGGGCGCTCGTCGCGCTGCTCTTGGCACATCGAGCTTCGAACGCCAGACCGGATTGGCAATGGCTCCAGCCTCGACTGGGCGGGGTGCTGCTGGTCTCAGGGCTCTTTTTTGGGCTGTTTGGCAATCTTGCCTACGGGGTGGATCCCTGGTTGCTGCTCCCCTGGCGACTGCTCAGTGTGCCGCTGCTGGCGTTTTATCTGCTTCCGCCTTCGCCGGAGAGGGGGAGCCGCCTGCCCTGGCTCTATGGACCTGCGCGCCGAGGCATCTTTGTCGCATTGGTCGGGCTGGCCATCGGCCTCCGTGTCGCAGCGTTGCAGATGTCTCCCGCGCCGCTCATCGATGTCTGGTACTTTACCAACCTCGGGGCGGAGGGCATCCTCTCAGGGATCAACCCCTACGACCGTGCGTATCCGGTGGTGGATCCCCGCAGTGAGACACTCTACGCCTATCTACCAGGACAGTTCGTGTTTGATCTGCCCTCCAGAGTGCTGCTCGGGGATATGAGGGCCGGTCAAGTACTGCTGGAGCTGGCGTCGGCAGCCATGCTCTTCGCACTCGTGCGCGGGGGCAAGCGTGTCTCGACGAAGGCCACCAGGGCAGGTGAAGCCGAAGGATTGGCCGAAAATGCTCCCACGGATACGCCAGAGAGGGCTGCGAACCCCTCCGAAAAGGGACGACGGCTGGCGGCGGAGTCGGTGGCGCTCCTGCTCCTCTATTTTCCGCAGAGCCTGTT
Organism: Myxococcota bacterium; assembly: GCA_046075485.1. Taxonomy (GTDB): domain Bacteria; phylum Myxococcota_A; class UBA796; order JAJRTE01; family JBJTQF01; genus JBJTQF01. The sequence continues at coordinate 8,383 of JBJTQF010000284.1, forward strand.
TTCTCAAGAGCAGGCGTGGGTAGAGTTTAAGCAGGTCTTCGCGATCACCCTCTTTGCCTGGCTGAGTGTTCAGCACCAGGAGGGCTGGCGCTCGAAGGCACCGTGGGCGTTAGGGCTGCTGTTCTCGCTCAAACAGACAGCGTGGCCAGCAGCGGCGTTTTTGTTGCGGCTGCCGAGGCCACATCTCTCCCGCTGGATCAAGCTCACAAGCACGATGGGACTGCTCATCCTGCCGTTTGTGCTCTGGAGCCCGACGGCTTTTTATCAAGACATCGTGGCATACCATGTGGGACTGCCGCTGCCTCATTCGCCATCGCTGACGTGGACGCTGTTTTTGCTCACAGGCTGGACACTCCCACTGGTGGGGCTGGGACTGGTGGGGGCGAGCGTCTGGGGGCTGCTGCTCTGGGATCAACGCCAACGACTCGAGCAGATGTCCTCGCAGTCTCCAGGGGAAAGGCTGCTGTCGTTTGTGATGGCGTCGGCGGTGCTGAGTGCAGTGCCCGTGCTCATGCGGCAAGCATACATTAATTACTACTATTATATCGTCGGGCTGGTGCTGGTAGGGTTGGCGCTCTCACTTCGAGACGACCTCCACGCAGCGCCCCAGACGAGTGCGGAGAAGGAGCAGGCTTGAACATCTCAGGTGCGCGGCGGATTGGCATCATCGGTGGAGGTGTGGCAGGACTGAGCTGTGCCTACTTTCTCCAGCAACAAGGGCTGGAGCCGGTGGTGTATGAGACAGCCCCAGTGCTCGGAGGGCTGGCCAGCTCGCTGGAGCTGGCACCAGGTGTCTCCATCGAGCGGTTTTACCACTTCATCTGTCAGCCAGATGTGGACCTGCTGAGGCTCTCGGAGGCGCTGGGGCTCCAGGTTCGCTGGCGTGAGACGCGGATGGCACTCTTCAACAGTGGGGTGCTGCATCCGTTTGGAAGTCCGCTCGAGCTGCTGCGTTTTTCGCCACTCAAGCCGCTGGATCGGCTGAGGGTCGGGCTTCATGTGCTCAAGGCACGACGGCTCAAGGACTGGCACGGGCTGGATGGGCTGACGGCAGAACGCTGGCTCCGCCAAGAGCTGGGAGACGAAGCCTACCAAGTGATCTGGGAGCCGCTGCTCGCGATGAAGTTTGGGGCGGAACATCCCGCGATCTCGGCGGCGTGGATTTGGTCGCGCATCGCACGGGTGGCGCGCTCTCGCTCGGGGCTGCTCCAAAAGGAGAAGCTGGGGTATCTGGAGGGAGGCACGCAGGCACTGCTGACGGCGCTGGCGGAACGGCTGGGGCCTCGGGTCCGGCTCGGTCAGGCGGTGGAGCAGGTGGTGTTCGAGCACGGACGAGCGGTCGGGCTCCGGGTGGGAGGAAAGGTCGAACGATATGATGCGGTGGTCTCGACGGTGCCGCTGCGGCTGCTCTCTCGGCTGGCTCCGGGGCTGCCGGAAGGGTATCGTGCGCAGCTCGAGGGGGTGGATTATATCGGGGTGAGCTGCCTGCTGCTCAAGCTCAAGCGGTCGTTTAGTCCATACTTTTGGACGAATGTCAGTGATCCGAGTGTGCCGTTTGCGGGTTGTATCGAGTACACCCGGCTGAATCCGCTGCCCACGCTGAGCGGAAGGGCGGTGCTGTATGTGCCACACTATCTCTCGGCGCAGGAGGAACGTTACGCCTGGGAGCTGGATCGAGTCTTGACGGAATACCTGCCTTCACTTCGACGGATGAACCCCGACTTTCGCGCGTCGGATATCGAGGATGCACGGCTCTCGAAGGCACCGTATGCGCAGGTGCTGTGCCGGACGGGGTTCGCGGCGCTGGTGCCTCCCTTTCATGCGCCGATGGAAGGGCTGTATCTGACGGACTCGACGCAGCTCTACCCAGAGGACCGGGTGATCTCAGACCTGATCCGCTGCGCAGAGCGTGTGTCGGAGCTGGTCCTCCGCTACGTGGGGACTCCGACCGAAAAAGGGAGGGGGGAGGGCTGACGAACGACCGTTTGTTTGCTATGATGGTCAGAGGTTGGAGATCCTCAGCTCGAGTATGGACTTGCCAGTGAAGGAACGGAGGCGCTGCCTCGGATTGTGCCTCGACCCCGAAATCCAGAGGATCCCTTAAAGCGTCTGCTGGGCAGCCCGGCCAATCGGCGCTTGCCTTTGGGCTTCCAGGAGCTCGAGCCCACCTATGACCTCATCTCGCCCCAGGCGATGCAGGCGTACCAGTCCGGTGAGCTGGTGCAATTTTTAGAGCTTCGTATGACAGAGCTCATCCAATGGGACCGGGAACAAGCGCATGCGTTGTTTGGTGCCGAGCTCGAGTCTTAATCGCACCCCCTCCTCCCCCTTCTTTCCCTTCTCCCCCAAAAAAGAAGAGCCATCCCGGAGGATGGCTCTTGTGTATGCATATGTTCAGCGGACGGACCCTGTCGCCGTTGACCAGAGGTCTTATGCGCCCAGCCGCTCGGACGCTGGCGCTTCGGGTTGAACCACCTCGCTGAGCCGTTGCTGGACCTGCTCCACCTGCGTGCGCACGGCCACCAACGACTGATACAACCAACGATCTCCGAGCAGACGCCGGAGCATCAGGGTGGCCGCCACCACAAGCTGACCCGTCACCGCCCAGTAGATCCCATGAGGCCCAAGCCCCATCGGTCCCACCAGCAGCCACGTCAGCGGGAGCCCCACACCCCAAGCACAGGCCAGCAGCACCACCATCGGATAGCGCGTATCACCTGCACCCTTGAGCGCCCCATAAGTCACCATCGCCAGGGTATCCACCACCTGGAGCAGCGCCCCCATCATCAGAAGCTGACCCGCCAACGTCACCACCTCGGGATCGGAGGTGAAGATGTGCGCCAACCACTCAGGGATCAGCAGGTACAGGGCCGAGGTCACCCCCGTAATGCCCAGCCCCACCAGCAAGGCTGCCCACGCATATTGTCGAGCACGAGAGACTTCTCCCGCCCCGAGGTATTGTCCCACCAACGTCGTGGCGGCCACCGACACGCCGTGAATGGTCATGAACGAGACCCCCAGCAGTCTCAGCGCCACCTGATGACCGGCTTGAGCGAGTGCGCCCAACCACGTCATCTGAATGGTCATCAACAGCCAGGCGCCCAAGTCCAGGGTATATTGCACACTCATCGGCCAGCCTACCGCGAGCATCTGACGCATCGCGGACAGACGAGGCTTCTGAAGTGGCAGGATCTGATACTCAGGTGCTCGCCGATGGAGCCTCGCCAGCGGCAGGCGATAGGCCACAAAGCTGATCAGATGCGCCAGCACGGTTGCCACCGCCGAACCATTGACCCCCAAGGCGGGAATCCCCAGCAGGCCATAGATCAGCGTGTAGTTCAGCACCGCATTGACCACGTTGACCAAGAGACTCACCTGCATGGGCGTCCGGGTGTCTCCCAAACCCTCCAGGAAGTGGTCTCGAGCCATCACCAGGTAAAACAACGGCAACCCCAGCGCCCGAATCTGAAGATACGGCACGCCGAGCCGAGTGACTTCATCTCCAGGCTGCACCAACGCAAACAGAGGGGCGGCGAAGACGGCCAACAGCAGGCCCACCAGTCCTCCACCGACCACCCCCAACCACGTCGCTTGATGCAGATATTGTCCTGCCTCCGCTTTTTGGCCTGCTCCTTCGTTTTGAGCCGTTAACGCGGTGGTGGCGCTCAGAAGCCCCGTCACCGTCGCTCCAGCGGTCATCAAGATGGTATTGGCCAATCCCACCGCTGCCAGCGCGGAGGGCCCAAGCTGCCCAACCGCCAATGTATCCACCAACCCAACCAGCGAATAACTCATCATCGTGGCGGCGGCAGGGGCCGCCAGCTTGCCCACTTGAACGACTCGGCCTCCCCATGTCAAATCATGCGACGAAAGACCTTGAAGCTGCATGGTAGATCCCTTCTGACGACCTCGCAGCCTCTCTACCGCGTCCATTTTTATGCGGGAGAGACTGTTTGTCAGTCAGCTTATCGTTCTTCCAGGTGACCCATTGGGCCAAATACCCCACCCAGAGCGCAGAAAACACAGCAGACCCAGCAGCGAAGCCAGGGAGCTCCCACGCACGGGGACAGAAGAATCACGGGACGGCACATTGATTTTGTTGGTTTCCATAATAAATACTCCATCTCTTGAAGGGTGCTTCAGCACCCGGTTGAATGCACGAAAACCCAATGTCTCCGCGCATAACTGCTTCAAAACAAGCGCCGACCTCTCGGTCGGGATATCTGGATAAACCCAGCGGAGGCCAAAAAGCCTACTCAAAAGGTGAGCAAACGCGCCATCCACCTCAGCGGTCGTGTGCTCAAGTGGCCCCCAGGGCCAGAAACAAAAAACCCCGGGGAGGTGGTCCTGCCCGGGGTTCGTCTGCGGATATCGCTGAACAAGGGATGTTCAGGACAAACAGACCTCCTCGTGCAAGAGCGGCACGTATGACTGAGAGCTGAAAAAGTCCGGGACGCCAAACGTCTGACCGCTGAGCAGCTTCTGACCGCGTACCCGCTCGCTGCGCTGGACACGACCACCCGGGATCGTGAGGCAGAAAACCGACTCAACGCTGCCACGAAGGGCGCGTTTTGTGCTCGGCTGCGGGATGATGCGGAAAGTTTGCTGCATAGGGCGGACATCTCCGGTAAAGTGTTGGCTCAGCTCTCACGGTCTCTAGCCTGACCGATCTCCAAAACGCTGTCAAGGCAGAAGTTTTATTGTAAGACCCTCATTGATAAGGTGTTTCATGGCTGAACATGATCGCTCAAAGCCGATATCTCCGCTCGAACCGGTGGCGCTCAAACGCTGGCGCATCGAAGAAGTCCGCGTCGTTGCTCGGTTTCCCATCTTTGAGATCTCTGAGCGTCCTTCGGTCTCCGCCATGAGCGGACGGGCGCATCCTTTTTACGTCATGGACAGTGCAGAGTGGGTCAACATCATCCCCGTCACGCCCGAAGGGGAGGTGGTGCTGGTTCGACAGTGGCGACATGGCCTCCAACAGTTCACGCTCGAGATCCCCGGCGGTCTGGTGGACCCCGGAGAGAGCCCCCGCACGTCGGCCATCCGCGAGCTGCTCGAGGAGACCGGCTACACGTCCGAGGAGGTCGAGCTGCTCGGGGTCATCAGCCCCAATCCAGCCATTCAGTCGAACTTCTGCCATACGTTCATCGCTCGAAATGCACGTCAGGTCGCAACACCCAACCCCGAAGGGACCGAAGAAATTGAGGTGGTCACGCTGCCGGTCTCAACCTTGCGTGCGCTCGCCCGCGCAGGGCAGATTCAGCATGCGCTGGTGATGGTGGCACTCTACTGGTGGGAGCTGAAATATCCAGCGGAAGGTCGGGAGGACTGATGCGAAGGACGCTCACGCTGCTCGTAGAACACCCGAGAACATTTTGTGGTGACTCGCCTCCGCCCCTCTCTACGCGACGGGCGCAGAAGGAGGCAGGAGGAGGCTGAAAGGTGCGGAAGGAGGCTGAGGCCGACGCTTAGGAACCCTTCATCCAGTAGCGGGCCACCGTCGAGAGGCTCATCATCAGCGGGGTGACGGCTGCCCACGAAAAGAGCTTCCGCCATCCGGCTACCGTGCGCGCATGCCCGGTCGAGGAGGCTTCTCCAGGTGCATCAGGGCTGGTTTGTCCCCAGCGAAGCTCTCCGAGCAGCCGGCCTTGACTGTCGAGCACCGGCAAGACCTTCAGCCGAAGCTGCTGCATCTGCTTGATGGCCACATGCAGCGGGGTAAAGGCTCGAGCCATCAGCCCATTGGCGGGTGTGACAAGCGCGGCGAGGGTCTGCTCCGGCTTGGCACCCTCGAGGGCTTGACGCGACGCCACCCCTTCCAGGGCCTGCTGAGGGTTGAGCACGTACACCTGCTCCGGGAGCGGACTACCAAGCTGAGCGAGGGCTTCCGCGACCGTCAGATTTCCTTCGAGAGAAGGAACCCCAGTCGCCATCAAGCTGGAGACCGGACGTACCTGCTCGGCGAAGGCTTCGGCTTGGGCCTGCTGGAGCTTGCGCAACGTGCGGCGCCGCTCGGGAGACACCAGTGCCAACACGCGAGCCCCTTGAGGGCCGGAGAGTTCTGCCATCAAGCTGGCCAGTCGGTCATCCTCGAGGTGCTGGAGCAGTTTGCCCAGCTCGGGACGTGGCAGCTCCTCGAGCGTGCGGGTGACACGCGCGGGCGCAAAGAGCAGTCCACACAACGCCCGTGCTTCGAGCGGTGTCAGATCGCCCACCAGCGGCGCTAGGAGCGAAAAATGGACTTTATCGATCAGCTTTTCTGCGCGGGTGAGATCCCCATGACGCAGGCAGCGACGAATCACATCGGTAGAGAATGTATATCGCATGGAGAGGCCCTCCTGTACCCACCCCGGCACAGGAGACCTGCGGCGGGGACTAAGGCGAGAACCGGATGACCAGCGTCTGCCCTTCACGGGGCTGACTACTGTCGTTCATTCAACTGCTCCCATTCAGGTTAAGCCCTCAGTCCGAGCACGGTGTCTTGAGGGCCCGCATACCTTCTGACGAAGGCGTGTGCATATTAGTCACGTCAACGCAGAGGGGCAAGCGGTTTTTTGTATCAATTTCGGCACCCGTCGAGGCTTGACAAGCCGGGAGCGGGATGACACCTTGAAGCCCGCATGTGTGGTCGAGACGACGTCGGCATAGGGGTCTGCTCTTTGCTTCTTCTTTACGGCACTTTTTGAGTTTTTCTGAAGGCGAATGCAAAAATGTCACATGATTTTCAGGGCTTAAAAGAATCGTGGCAGCGTGCGGGTGTGCTGGGGGTGCTTCGTTTTTTCACCCTCGAGCAGTGGGCTGCCATCGACCGAGAATACCTCGAGGCGTCGCGAGGCACTCGTCTTTCAGATGTTGCCTTGATGGGGCTGGTTGCGGTGACGCTCACGCTTCAGAAATATTTTGGCAGTCGGAAGACGCTGGAGGAGCTGGTGGGGGCGGCGACGCTCCGCGCGCTTCCCTGGCCGGATATGTGGCATCATGTCTATTGGGCTTGGTTCAGCTCGTTGACGTATATGGTGCCGCCGATGCTCTTTGCGTGGTGGGTGCATCGGGAGAAGCCAGCGGACTACGGTTTGAGCCTCAAGGGGGCTCGTCCGTATGCGTGGCTGTATGTGGCGCTGTTTTTGGGGGTGCTTCCGGCGGTGGTGGTCGCGTCGGGCAGTGATGCGTTTTTGAATCGTTATCCATTTTATCAGGCGGCGGGGCGCTCTTGGCCTCAGTTCCTGATCTGGGAGCTCTCGTATGGGTTCCAGTTTCTGGCGCTCGAGTATTTTTTTCGAGGGTTCATGCTCTTTCCGCTGGCGCGAAGGCTGGGGGCGGCGGCCATCTTCGTGATGGTCATTCCGTATACGATGATTCACTTCAGCAAGCCGCTGCCGGAGACGCTGGGGGCGGTGCTGGCGGGAACGGCGCTGGGCACGCTGGCGTTGCGCACGCGCTCGATTTTTGGCGGGGTGGCGATTCACTTGGCGGTGGCGTGGAGCATGGACGTGCTGGCGCTGCTTCGGAAGGGGACACTCACGGGTCTTTTTTCGCCCTGAACTTTGTGTGTTACGCTTTCTTGGATATGGCTTCCGCAGTGACTTGAGTGCAGTGACTTGAGTGCAGTGACTTGAGTGCAGTGACTTGAGTGCAGTGACTTGAGTGCAGTGACTTGAGTGCAGTGACTTCAGTGCAGTGACTTCAGTGCAGTGACTTGAGTGCAGTGAGGAGCGCTGAGTTCATCTTCTTTCTATAACCTGCCCATGTTGGAGGCGTCGATGCCGCATATTCCTGTCTCGCCAGAGAGTGTTGGGATTCGAGGACTTTTTGAGTTCAAACCCGAGAGTGGAGGGCCTCTGCGTCGGCTCGCCCACGCGCTCTTACACGGGGAGAGTCCACTCTCGCGTGGAGAGCGAGAGCTGATCGCCACGTTTGTTTCACATGGCAACCGTTGTCGGTTTTGTACGATGTCGCATGCGGCGGCGGCTCGCCATCACTTTGGGGCGGAGCAGGGGCTCGTGGATGAGGTGGTGTATCAAAACAATCGAGGGGGGATCTCGGCGCTGCTGTCGGTGCTGCTCGACATCGTGGAGCGGGTGCGTGTCGGTGGTCAAAATGTCCCGGATGAGCTGGTGGCACAAGCTCGAGCGTTGGGAGCAGGAGACGCACACATCCATGACACGGTGCTGATTGCGGCTGCTTTTTGTATGTATAACCGCTATGTGGATGGCTTACGTGCGATCACGCCGATGGAAGAGCAGGCGTATGTGGGCATGGGGGAGCGTATGGCTACGATGGGTTATGCTCCAGAGGGAAACCATCCATCACGTTGATAGACTCCGTCTGAGCAGGAGAGGGCAGGGGACGTGGCAGGCGGCGCTTGAGCGGCGAGTGGGACGAGGGCGCGCAGGGGGCACTTCCGCGATGGGTGGGACGCTCGCTCAAACGCCGTTGCCGAGCTGCGCTTTGACTTGCGCTTCGACGTGGGAGACGTCGGAGGCTTGGGCGAGCTCTTTCATGAGCAGCTCGAGGGTGGGGATGTCCGTGCAGGTTTCGATTCTTCGGCGGACCCATTCAACGGGTGTGCCAAATCGAGACTCCCAGAAGAGGAAGAAGTGTTTCTGAGTAGACTCCTGCCGTGCTTCCTGGCGACCTTCCTGGCGACCTTCCTGGCGACCTTCCTGGCGACTTTCCTGTAACCATTCTTGAATAACGGTGGTCTCTCGCAGGGGGGAGATGGTGATCATGCTTTCGACCTCCTGGGCGGTCATCCCCTTAAAGCGGGTGATGATGGCTTGAATCATGAGCTCATGGATCAATTTATGCTGGTCGGGGGGCAAATTCAAGTGCTCCAGCTCCGTTTGGTAGTGGGGGAGCTGAGCCCGAAGTGCTTCTTGAGAGTCGAGGGTGAGAGGCGCAAGAACGACCAGGGGCCCCGGATGCTCGAGATCTTGTAGCAGTGCCTTGAGGGTGGTGCTGATGAGTCGATGGGGCGCTTTTGCCTCAAAAGGGGGATTGCCAGGATCATAGGCGTCGTCGAGAAAAATGACGCAGGCGGTAAAGGCGCGAGCTTGAACGGATTTCCAGTCCTGCCCCATAAACCACAGGCAGATCTCTTGGGTGAGCCTCCAGTAAATGCGCTCATCGCGATAGCCCTGAAGCTCGACGAGGATGGGATCGTCCGGGACGTCTTGACGCAGGAGAAGCCCGTCGAGTCGGCGCTCGGTTTGTTTGAGGCTGACACTCTGGTAAGACCAGATGCCTGGGCGCTGGAGCTTCAGCAAGCGCATGAGCTGGTCGGGATGAGCTTGAAAGAACTCAAAGAGGAAGTTATCACTTTTCATATGAAGAAGGTCTCCGCTTCAAAAAGTGGAGAAACTATGACCGAAGAAAGCGCATGAGACAAGAATATTCCGGTAAGGCCAATAATGGCAGGCGTGACAGCCACAGCGACAACGATTTACCCAGAGGATGTCCGCTCCTCTGCGCATAACGCCGCCCAGTCAAGGGCAAAAAAAAACCGCCATACGCAGTGCGCTGGCGGTTCTTTCTTCATCACCGTGCCGTAGAGCTCACAGCAGCGGGGTATGACTCAATGCTTGGGGATAGGGCACTCGAAACTGACCATCCGACCAAGCCAGGATGCCCTCTGCTCGGAGCTGATCCAGCAGGGTGGCAATGTGTTGGGGACGACACCCCACCTCATCCGCCAAAAAGCGGGGAGAGAATGGAGGGAGGAGCACTCCGGGGCCCTCTTCGGGCAGCTCCCCCGCCGTCTTCAGCAAATGCTGAAGCTTGCGGAGGGCCACTGGACGGAGCCGACGCATAAGCGCGGCTTCCGTAAGCATCGGAGCCCCTTCAACCGCCACTTCGGCGGTGGTTGCCAGCTCCGAAATCATCGGAGTCGAAGGGGCGCCGTGGCGGGCCCGGGGGCCCCACTGTCGAGCGGACTGCGTGGTTACCATGATACACCTCAAACATCGTACTCATATATAATCAACCCTCGTGAGGGATTTATGAAGGCCCTCCGAAGAGGGGCACTGCATACCATGTATCGGCAAATTGAAGGGTTATCTGTACCAGAAAGATCGGATCAAGCCGCAGGAAGGATCAAAAGCAGGCAGGTTTGAAAGGAAAATAGGAAGGCTGGCCCAACAGTTGCTAGGCAGAACCCAAGCGCCCGTGAGCACGGCCCCCAGCACCAAAACCCCCAGCACCAAAACCCCCACACCAAAACCCAGTCGCCCAAACAGTCACACCCAGATGAAAAGCACAGCAGCCACGTCGTAGAACAAAAACAAAAGCCCCGGTCGCCACAACCGGGGCCCTTGCGTGCTCTGGGAGAGAACTCATCACGTCAGCACTGCTGCTGCATTCAAGTCGCTGCAATTGCTGCTAAGCCGGTCAATGCTGCTGTTCGCTCGGGCCCCGCTCCGCTGGTTTGGGCCATCCGCCGCTCTGCATGGTGCGCTGCTGCTGAATCCACTGTCGCTGTCTACACTGCATCCGCTCTCGCTGGTGGTTTCGCGCCACATTCGCGAGCCTTTCCCCGCACCAGGTGATGAAATAAAACCCTGTCCCGCCGCCCTCCCGAAGCGTCGTGAGACGCTCCTGCCGTGGAGTCCTCTGGGCCTGAAGAGACAGCTTTTCAGCTTTCATCACCGATAGTTTAGAAGTCCCCTCTCGCTCGAGTGTATCCGCCTCCCAATCTGCGACATCCCTGTGTGCGCTCAAGCTCGATACCGACCGTTCTCAAGCGCAGGGACTTATAGGGGCCTTCTAAAGCCTTGACGACATACTTCCTTCTGCCATACTGACCGAAGGAAACCGGGGCGCTCAAGTCGTCACATGAGGCGTCCCGTAAAGATCGGAAGCTCCTGAAAACCGATCCGCCCAGAGGTGACACCGCGCGAAACGCAGCGATCTCCAATCGAACCGTAGATAGCCGTCGACACTAAACCGAGAGGTCCAAAAAGGTGCTTCCGATAACCACAAAAACCGTGAGGAGAGTACCAAAGGAGCCTGCGCAGGGAGGTATCATCGACCATGCCACTGAGCCGTCAGGACTGCCTTTCAGCATTTCGCCTTCGCTTGTACATCTGATGAGGAGCGCAAAGGTAACACGAAAATAATTAAAATTTTATTTTCCATTTAAAATTGATATGTTGCATATTCATTCGGAAATGGGCTGTTATACCCCCCTCGATTTACCCCCTCCCAGACCGTCCCCCAAAGCGAGTCCATTGCCCAGGATGAACAAATGTCACGTTTTGCCTACATACTGACCCCGGAAACCACCCCGCCTCCCCCAGAAACCCCTGAATATATGTCACCTTCCGCTGACAATAGCAGCCACTCACCCGCACCACGCCGCCTTTGCCCTCTACTCAAAAATAGCACCTTTAGGTGACACTCATACATGCCCCCACACGCTTGCGCACGCACGCACGCACACTGGCTCACGCACGCCTCAGCGATAGAGATGCACTCCCGTTTTATTCTTCATAAACCGGCGCGGTCGGAGAGGGCAGCAAAAACATCCACTCCCTCACCCCTCTCCCACCCTTCTGCATAAATCTTATGCCGTGCCCCGCCACGACGCTGGTATACTCCCACCAGATGCGGACGCGGAGACACAAGGTCTCTCCATGCTGTGGATGAGGGAGTGGTATCATGGAAGTGGCAATGGAAGGAACGCTAGGGGATGTCCCCTTTTTAAGCCTGCTCTGGACCCTGATGCGCCAACGACACACCGGCTTGCTCGAGATCGTTCAGGGAAAAGTCAAAAAAACGGTGGCCTTCGCCAGCGGAAGACCCGTCGCCATCAGCTCCAATGCGCTGTCCGAGAGCCTGCCCAAGCTGCTGGAGTCCGCCGGGAAACTCAACCCCGAGCTGAGCCAACAGCTCAGAGACCGTGCGAGGCAGGAAAATAAGAGCTTTGAAACCCTGCTCGTGGAGCTCAACATCCTCAAAGAAGCCGATCTGCCCCGGCTCAACCTCGCCGTCTCCCAAACCCGCTTGGTCGCCCTGCTCATGACCTCCGAGGGAGACTATACCATTCGTGCGCAGCCGGTTTCTGCCGGACCCGACCTGCCCGTGCCCGCCGCCATCCTCCAGCAACTCAAACGCAAAACCGGCACCGAGTCTCCCGTCCGAGCCCTCATGGCCCGACGACGCGAGTTCCCCCGCCGCATAAGCCCTCCCCCCTTCCCGGCATCCGCCTTCGGAATACAAGGAGAAGCCGCGCAGCTCCTCGAAAAGCTCGACGGAAGCCGCAGCGTTGCCGAGCTGCTCACCGGAGCCGGTCTCCCCGCCGAAGAAGCCGCCTCCTACCTCCAGCTCTTCTTCAGCGCCGGGTTGATCGATGATGCCCGCGCCAGCACTGCCGGAACCTCAAACGCCACCGCCACGATAACGCCGGCTGCACCACCCGTTGCACCTCCCGTCACACCCGGAATGGCCGTGCCGCTCGCACCTCCGGTCGCACCTCCAGCCCCCACCCCCGTGATCACCCCACTGCCAGGCCGAGCGGATACGCCTCCCAGCTCCGGCGTGCGCTCCACCGGCTCCGTCAGCCTATCACCGACGCTGGAAAATCGCGCTCCCGTGGCCGCTCCCGAGCCTCGCAGCACCCCCGAGGCCACGCCCAAAGCCGCGCCCGCCCCCTTCTCCATCCATGACCTCATCGCCGAGGAAGTCGGAGAAGTCGAGATGCCCATCCAAATGATGGCCCGCAAGGTCGAACAGAACCCACTGCTCGACTTCAGCATGAGCAACTTCACCCCCGCTCAGCGAGAGCTGGCCAATAAGTTCAAAGATGACTTCGTGCGCATGCACAAACAAAACTACTTTGAGATGCTCGGAGTAGACCGCAACGTCAAAACCGCCGACGTGCGCAAAGCCTACTTCAACCTCGCCAAAGAGTATCACACCGATAAGCTCGTCTCCCTGCCCGAGCCCGTACAAAAGCTGGGCCGCGAGATGTTTAACCTCATCCAGACCGCCTACGATACCCTCACGGAACAGGAGACCCGCGATAAATACATCGCCGCCACCTTCTACGGCAAACAAGACGACGAACAAGCCGCCATCGAAGAAGTCCAGACCGTGCTCCAAGCCGACCAACACTACAAAACCGGCATCGGTCTGCTCAATGCAGGCAATATCATGGGCGCTCACAGCGCCTTCACCCGCGCCCGCGAGCTCTACCCCAAAGAACCCGAGTACAACGCCTGCTACGGCTACACCCTGTTTAAGCTCAGCTACCCCAACCAAGCCGAAAAAGCCGAAGAAGGTGAAAAAATGATCCATGATGCCATCCGGCAGAACCAGAAACTGGACCGCGCCAACCTCTTCTTAGGCCGCATCTACCTGTCCAAAGATAACCCCGAGCAAGCCGCCAAATACTTCGTGCGCGCCCTCAAGATCAATGGCTCCAATATTGAAGCCGGTCGAGAGCTCACCGCCCTCAAAAATCGACGAGAACAGAAAGAAACAGGGCTCTTCAGCTCCCTGTTTAGCAAGAAGAAATAGGATCGAACATCCACCAACCCGTAAGATCACCCGCCAAAGCGCACCCAACCGCACCATCATCCGCCATCACCCGCCATCACCCGGCAAGCTCCACGACGCAGCTCCTCATCCCCAGCGCGCCTTCAGCCTCAAGAGCGGAGCCTCCAGCCACCGCCAGCTCAGCTCCACCCCCAGCATCAAGAGAACGCTCCACAGCATGACCTGCTCCCATACCGTCCAGCCCGGCGTGAGCTTTACCACACCCATCCCTATCAACCAGTGCCACAAGTAGAGGCCATAACAGCGCCGCCCCCACCAGCCCAACGGCCTAAAGCTCAGCCCCCGAGCCCAGATGCCCTCCCGTTCAAGGCTCGAGAGCAATAAGCCCGTCATACACCCGCCCAGCACCCCATACCCCACCAGCAGCCACCCCAACGACGCTCCACCCGGCGCGGAGAGCGGCCCGCCCAAGTATCCCAACAACCCCGCCAGTCCCAGCAAAAACGTCCAGCGACGCCAGCCCTCTCCGCCCTGCTGCTCCCCGCCGGAGACCCGCCAGAGCGCCACCCAACACCCCAACGCCAGCGGATCCAGGTGCGCCAGCGTCCATACGTGAGCTGCCACCGGTCCCACCCCGGCGAGAATCCCCAGCCTCAGCAACGGACTCAGCAGCAAGATGAGCTGACACAGCGCCACCAAGCTCCTCACCGGCAGACGCAGCACCAAAAAAGGCCAGAGCAGATAAAATTGCTCCTCAATACACAGGCTCCAGAGGATGTTAAATGCACCCGTCGGATAGCCCTCCAGGCCAATCTGAAGATTTCCCAGATACACAAGATAAGGCCACAACGCCCACACATCCGCCGGATAACCTCCATCCGTCGGCACCACCCACCCACTCCAAAGCACCCCACAGGTGACCATCAGCACCACGTAGTATAAAGGAAAGATCCGCAGCGCGCGCCGCACCCAGAAACGCCTCAGCCCACCCGGTTCCTCGCGCACCTTCCACAGCAGGGAGGTGATCAAAAAACCACTCACCACAAAAAAAAGATCGACTCCCACCCCTCCACCATTACTCCAGCGCCAGAATGGATGAGCATGCAACGTCCGGTCAAACAAGTAGGGGACGTGATGCCAGAGCACCAGCAGGATCGCCAGCCCCCGCAAACCATCCAGGGCCGGAATGGTCTCCAGCCGCTGACCTCCCGGTGTGATGCCGAGCTCATGCGAAGGTTGAGTTTTATTCACGCTCATACTTGCCCAATCACCGATAGATAAATGTCGTCACACCTGCAACGCCCGCCCATACCAGACATCCCACCTGAGGCACCTAAACTCACCTCGGAAGCAAAGCGCTTCTCCGAGAACACCCCGGCACACTCTCTCATGGTAGGAGCACGCATGCAACGTTCACAACAAGCTCATCGTTTGGCCCTGCGGCACTGGCGCTTGATCCTCGCCCTTCCCATCTTGGGGCTCACAAGCTGCTCAGGCGGAGACGATGACGATGCCAGCCCCTCCCCCTCGCCGACGACCGTGCCCGAGATGAGCTGTGTGGCGGATCCCCTCAGCCAGCAGCCCCGCAGCCGATTTTTGACCGGCTCGACCTTCTATCTGCCCACCCTCCAGGAGACGTGCAGCAGCCAACGCTGGAGCCTGACCCTCGCGCCCGAGAACAACCGCAACGAGCTGGTGCAAGGAGCGGATGGCATCGCTCGCTTCTCCCCCTCCGTGCCCGGTGCGTATCGATTTACCCTCGGTGATACCGGCGAAGAGGTCTCGCTCAGCGTGATAGAAGCCTCCGACGCACCGTTTCATAACCTCAACCTGTATGGCACCCGCACGATGACCGCCGTCAACGGCGAGATCTGGGTGGCCAACGTGTTTACGCCCAGCATCACCCGGGTGGATGCTCAGAGTCTGAAAGTGACTGGCAAGATCACCGTCGGCGCTTGGCCCGTGGCCCTGGCCTATGCCGCCTCTCAAGGATGGGTGGTGGTGGCTCAGCGCGGCAGCGATACCCTCGGGCTCGTCGATGTGGCCTCGGGCCGTCTCGTGGATGCCATTTGGGTTGGCGATGAGCCCTCCAACGTGGTGCTCAGCCCCGATGGAAGCCGTGCCTACGTGACACTTGCCACCGAAGGGGTGGTGGCGGTGGTGGAGCTGGCCTCCCGCTCCGTCATTCAACGGTATGCCCTCGGGATCGACCTGCTCGGCCTGACCCTGAGCGCCGACGGCAAGACCCTCTATGCAGCCACCCACCGCTCTGGACAAGTCAATCAGTATCCCTTTCCTGACTTTGACCCCGCCCAAGAAAAAGACGTCTTTAAGCTCGACCTCGCCAGCGGAGAGGTTACTCCGTTCCTCGATGTGGGTTCCACCCTCAGCTCGCTCGTGCTCAATCAAGATGGCAAGCTCCTCGTGACGAACACCATTAATAATACGGATGTGAGCTTGACGGATGCCGAAGGGAAGAGCTTCACCCATGAAGTGACCGTGCTCGACCCCATGACGGGAGCGCGTGTGGGAGGTGCCGATCTGTCTCGACAAGAGAGCAGCACCGGTGCCGTGGTTTCCCTCCACACGCTTGCCGAGAGCACTTCGCGGTTGTGGGTGCCCGCCGAAGGAAACGACGTCACCTTGGGGCTCAACCGCCAGACGCTGGCAGAAGAAGTGCGTGTCGCCACGCCCGGACGTCCTCGTCACGTACTGGCCGTCGGAGAGACCCTCTTTACCCACGGTCAACAAGGGTTTGTGCTCACCCGCTTTTCGTCAGATGGCAGTGTGACCGGCTCGGTGGACCTCGAGGACGATCCGCGTACTCCCGAACAAGCCGCTGGTCAACGGTATTTTACCGGGGCTGGACGCTCTTATGCGGAGACTTGGAGCTGCAATAGCTGCCACCTTGATGGGCGCGGAGATACCGTGGTATGGAATGCAGGCCCGAATGATGCACATATGGCCAGCCGCTCATTCTTTTGGCTCGAGGGCACAAAGCCGCTGGGTTGGTCTGCCTATGTGGACAGTGTGCGCAACTTTGCCTTCACGGTGAACACCAATGTGGGTGTTCGTCCGACCACGACGGAAGCGGACGCGCTCTATGCTTATTTGGCGTCGATGATGCCTCCTCCGGCGGCCAACGGCTGGACCACCCGAGATGGTGGGCTTTCCGAACAAGCACTTCGAGGCAAGGCGCTCTACGAAGGCAAGGCTGATTGTTCGGCCTGCCATGCACTGCCGCTGACCACCAGCAGAGGTCTTCTGGAGCAGGGGATCTCCGAAGGGCTGACCGATATTCCTTCGCTGGTGGGCAGCTATCGCCATAATGTGTGGCTGAAGGATGGCAGCGAAACCACACTTCGAGGAGGTGTCCGCCGAGCCGCAGAATGGCTGGGCAAGAGCCTCTCGGATGCCGAGCTGGATGACCTGACCCGATATGTCTCGGAGCTCACCGCACGAGACTTCTTCTTGCTGGTCAGTGAGCCTCAGAGCGGAAATCAGACGGTGGCGGTGGATCAGTCGCTGGCGCTGACGTTTTCGTATCCGGTCTTCAACAACAGCAGCAACCTCGCGCGCATCACCCTCAAGGACAGCAGCGGGGCGACGGTGGCGGCGTTGGTGACGGCCAACAACCGACATGTGACGGTCACTCCGGATAAGGATCTCAAGTTTGCTTCGAGTTATACCCTCGAGATCGCCGCAGGTGTTGAGTCCTTCGATGAAAAGAAGACCGCCACCCTGGAGAAGATCTCCTTCAAGACCGGGGCGGAGCCCGAGCTGAGCCTCGATGGAGACTATGTCTGGACGGTGCAGGCGCCGAGTCTCAACTTCTCGGAGGGCACGTGGGACTACGAAAATCCCACGGTCACGGTGGTGAATCTCAAGGCGAAGGCGTCCGCTGGAGGCGCGGACATCGACATGGACTACTTCGACGGGCTGGCGTATCCCACCTATTATGTGGTGTCCGGCACCGAGCTGGTGTCTCCGGCGCTGCCCATTCCGATTGGGCCGAGCTTCTCGGACTCCACGGGCATGCAGGGCACGCTCGAAGATGAGGACGGTGATGGGGTGGCGGATCGGGCATCGGGTCTGCTCACCATGTCTGGCCCTGGTTTCGTGTTGCCGGATGTGAGCTGGACCTTGACGCGGCCTCTCGCCGAAGATGTGTGTGAAGAAGGTCAGACCGGTAAGCCGGTGATCACCCTCACCGCTGGAGAGGCCGGAAAGCCGGTGATCTCTTGGGAAGGCTCAAATGCGATCTCGCTGTACGTGACGGATCCCAGTGCGGTCCTGCCTGCGGGTCCGACCAGCACGGTGAAAAACGGTGAGACCTATTGGGGTGTGGAGGTGATCGACTTCGACTTGGGGTTTGTGTCGCCGGTGACGTACTCGGTGCTCCCGGAGAATGCCACAGACGCCACGGATCGCCATAGTAATACGTATACCACGGCGGCTCCGCTGGAGGCAGGCCGGTGTTACAAGTTCAGTGTGATCAATAAGAACTTCAGCACAGGCACTCTGGTGGTGCGCTGGCAGGAGTGAAGCACGCTCGTCAGCGGGGTGGGCACTCGTGTCTGAAGTTTGAAGTTTGATGCGCTGCATACGGGGAACCGTGTGTGGCGCATGCTCGCCTTGCTCCGATCCAGCCGTGATGTTTTAAGCCTCAATGTTTTTGACGACGAGATGACAGGCCCCGGAATTACGAGTCCTGATGTTTCGATTCAGGCAGAGAACAAAAGCGAAAAGAGCAGGCCCGTCGTGTTTTGTGGGTGTCTCACCCTCGCTCTTTTGCCGCTCGTCGAATGAGGTTGATCAGCAGCGGACGGCGCATGCCGGTGGCGGAGGTCAGTCGGTCGAACATCTCCTCACTGTATGCCAAGTTGATCAGCAGCAGGTCGAGGTCGAGGATCTTCAGCAGGCTCTGGAAAGCTGCATTGACGGTCTCGACATCGGAGATCTCAGCGCGGAGTGCCTCGAGCGAGCGGGCGCGTACCACACTCATCACCCCTTCGACCCAGCGGGGTTCGATGCCCAGCTTGGCATGAACCAGCCCGATCTTAACGCGGTGCGTGAAGTAATCTTCGCCGTAGTCTCCTGAGAAGAGCTGGCCCATCCAGACCCGGTGAGTCCCCTTGAGGTGCTCGACCCGGCCCTCGATCAGCTTGGAAGTGGTGGGAAAACGTCCCAGTGTGTCATAAAAGATGTCTGTGATCCCAGGACCATACTTCTCAAAGATGGGCTGGAGCGTCTTGAGACGGGCGGCATCTTCCTCCGTAAAACATAGGAACGACTTCATCTCTTCAAACGTCTGGATATCGACAGCCACGGTCTCTCCTCCTGGGCCTTGTGAGGCATGCCACATGGTTCAGCTCGCCAGCAGCTTGCCGATTTCTTTTGAGGCGCGTCCCACATCCAAAAAGATCAGGCCGAGCTTGGCATTGGGTCGCGTGAGCACCGTCAGGACCGCATCTTGACCCGCGCGCGACAGCACCGCAAAGCCGTTGGTTGCTTGGAGCAGCACCTGCTTAAACTCACCCCGAGAGAGCTCTTCGCCCACCCGCTCCGAGAGACCCAAGAGCGCCGCTGTCATGGCTGCGACTGCGTCCTCCTCGATGTCTTGGGGCAGAGACGAGGCAATCATCAGACCATCGTTATCCACCACCGCTGCGGCTTCGATATCCGGCGTCAGGGTGGAGAGACCCTTCAGCAGCTTCACAATGCTCTCAGACCGTGTCATAGCGTATGACTCCTTACCATCCAGAAAAGGCACCGATTGAGTCCGCGCTGGATTACCATAGACCCAACGACCATGAGCGTGTTGCTCGTTTCCCATTCATTGTATAGCATATTCAGCGTAGGCTCCATTACAGAATACTGTTACAGCCTACATGACAAGTCTGTATCCCCCGGAAGTAAAGCGCTCGCCCTCCGGTTGTGTTACACTCTTTTGACACCTCGAGGCGAACTTCGAGAAAGGCAGAAGCCTGCCTCCGATGCCGCTCGAGGCCGTGCGGATGGGCTGCGGACTGCTGCGGGTGATATATGCTGATGGATACGGTGCGCTCAAGTGCTCGACGACTGGCCGGTTTTGGCTGGAGTGCGCTTCGAGCCAACTACCAAGACCTTCAACTGCCCTATCGCTTATTTTTGTACGTCACCGACGCCTGCAACTGTCGCTGCAATATGTGCAATATCTGGCAAAAGCCCACCGATCACGAGCTCAACCTCGACGAGCTGAGCCGAACCCTCCGCAGTGGCGCTCATTTTATCCGCTGGATGGACATCACCGGCGGCGAGATCTTCTTACGACCCGACATCCTGGATCTGTTTAAGCTGGTGGCGGAAGCCTTACCCAAGCTCTTCATGTTTCATTTTGCCACCAATGGCTCGATGCCTGAGCGTGTGGTGGAAGCCGCTCAAGTCATTCGTCGCTCACCGATTCCGCAGTTTATTGTCACCGTCTCCCTGGATGGCCCCGAAGACCTGCACAACCAGATTCGAGGCATTCCGGGACTGTGGCGGCGCTGCCTCACCACCTTTCAGGAGCTCCGCCGCGCTCGAGTTCCGGTGGTGTTTGGCATGACCCTCACCGAGCACAACCACGATCAATATCAGGCTACGGTTGCCGCTGTGCAGCGGGTGTTGCCCGACATCGGCCATCGAGATTTTCACGTCAACCTGCCGCAGATCTCCGACCTCTATTATGACAACCGGAGCTTGATTGCCCCCCCGATGGCCCTGATCCTCAAGAGTGTGCAGCAGATTCATGCCCTTCGAGGGTTTTCGTTGCACCCCGTCAACCTGCTCGAGCGCGCCTTCCTGCATCATGCGCGTGCGTATGTGGAGACCCAACGCTCCCCGCTGGTGTGTGAAGCCCTGAGCTCCTCGGTGGTGCTGGGCACACGAGGCGAGCTGTTTCCGTGCATCATTTATAATAAGTCGGTGGGCAACGTGCGCCAGCATCAGTATTCGCTGGAAGCCGTGTGGCAGCAGCAAGCCCGTGAGAAGCTCCGCGCGGAGATCCGGCAAGGACAGTGTCCTCACTGCTGGACTCCCTGTGAAGCCTATCAAACCTTGTTGGCCAATACCCTGCCGGGAGGCAAAAACGGAGGGAAAAACGGAGGGAAAAACGGAGGCAAAACGCCCTCCACGATGACGGGGCCCGCCTGGGTTTAGACCGGCGTGATGAGCATGGGGCTCGAGGCCCTGGGTAAATTCCTCCCACACCCCCTCTTAAGGGTGCTACAATTCAGGTCTCAGCAGATGCAGGCGCAGATCTTGAGCGGAGCCTTCCCGCTCAGCGGCAGCGGAGTGATTGGCATGGCAGCGCAGCGCGATTCTCTCAGCTCGAGGTTGGACTCGAGCCCACCCGCCTTTGAGCCCCCAACATTGCCGGGACGCCCCCGTATCTCGGTGATCATTCCGGCACGAAACGAAGTTGAGAACCTGCCTTTTGTGATCGAACATGCGCGACCCTATGCCGATGAGCTGCTGGTGGTCGATGGGCACTCCACCGACGGCACACGGGCGCTGGCGGAGAAGCTCGGCGCTCGAGTGGTGCTCGACGGACGGCGTGGCAAAGGAGAAGCGGTCCGGGTAGGCATCGGAGCGGCCACCGGGGAGGTGTTGGTGTTCATCGACGCCGATTGTTCCCATAATCCCCACGACATTCCGGCAGTGGTGGAGCCGATCTTAAGTGGCACTGCGGAGCATGTGACCGCCTCTCGGATGTTGGGCGGAAGTGAAGAGCTGCACGGCGACTTTGCGAAGTTTGTCCGCTGTCTGGGCAGCGACATCATCACCCTGGGGATCAACACCCGCTATGGAGTGGCGCTCACCGACAGTCAGAACGGATTTCGAGCCCTCCGTGCGGATGTGGCCCGCCAGCTCGACCTGCGCGAAGACATCACCACCATCGAGCAGGAGATGATCATCAAGACCCTGGCGCTGGGTTATCGGGTGGTCGAAGTGCCCTCGCGAGAAGCCGCGCGTCGCTCGGGAGAGTCTACGATCAACGTGCCGCGTGTGGCGGGTCGTTACGTGCTGAGCTGGCTGAAGTACCTGGCAAGTCATCCGCCCCCACGAGGTCTACGCGGTCGCTCCTATCATCCGTATCATAATCGACAGCCCTGGTGGAGCCAACAGACGCCGGGGAAGGGCTCCAGCACCTGAAGGCTGGCACGAGGCGAGCATGCGCATCACCCTGCTGGACTTAAAAGACCCCACCCACTTGGTGGTGGATAAGACCATTGCCGGGGGCATGGGCACTGCTTCTCGTTATGGCGGAGGCGTGTTTGCGGGCCTGCTCACCCGACTCAAAGCCAGTGCCATCAAGCTGTTGCCCTATTCGGTGGCCTATGTCGGCGCGATCCTCAAGCAGCAAGGGCATCAGGTGTCGTATGCTCAGCAGCTCGAGGGGCTGGAGGCGGAGCTGGTGGTGCTGCTGACGGCGGTTCCATCGCTGCACGTCGATCAAGCGGCGCTGAAGACCTTACGTCAGCGTGGACTGCCCACCATCGTCACCGGAACGCTGGCGGGAGCTGCGCCCGAGCAGTTCTCCGACGCCCACCTGGTGCTCAAAGGTGAGCCCGAGAGTTTTTTTATCCAGCCAGATTGGGCCTCACGGCTGCCTGCTCAGCCCTCGGGAGAGGTGCTCGAGACCGGGTTTTTGGATCCCTTAGACCGGCTGCCATTTCCGGATTGGACGGTGTTTCCCCACCTGCGCTCTCAATATGCCATCCTGGATCCGCTGGCCACCGTGCTGCCCGTGGTGACCAGTCGTGGCTGCCCCTATCCCTGTGGATATTATTGTCCGTACCCGCTGGGAGAAGGAAAGGCCATGCGCTTCCGCTCGCCGGCCTCGGTGGTGGAGGAGCTCACCCTGCTCCAGCAACGACATGGGGTGAGGCATGTGAAGTTTCGTGACCCCATCTTTACCGTCCATCGGAATCGGACCCTCCACCTGCTCGACGCGCTCATCGAGGCCAAGTTGGGCGTGCGCTGGGGCTGTGAGACCCATCTTGACCGGCTCGACGAGCCCCTGCTCGAGAAAATGGCCGCAGCAGGCTGTCGGCTCATCCAGACGGGGATCGAGACCACCAACCCGGAAGCACTCCAGGCGAGCAAGCGAAAGACGGCCACTCAAGCGCATCAAGAGCAGATGCTGGCCGTCTGCCGACGCTTGGGCATCAAAACCGCCATCTACCTGATCATGGGTCTGCCGGAGGATACCGAAGTGGGCATGCGAAGCTCGCTCGAGTATGCCTTGACCCTTCCTGCCACTTTTATCCAGGTGACCGCGTGTACACCGTATCCAGGCACCCGCTTTTTTGGAGACGTCGAGAGCCGCCTGTTGACGCGCGACTGGCGCTTGTTGGACCAGTACACCCCGGTGCTGCGCTCCGACCACGTCACGCCCGAGCGTCTCACCGAGCTGATGGGAGAAGGTTACCGGCGCTTCTACCTGCGCTGGTCCTGGCTCCGAGCGGGACTGCCGGAAGCGTTGGGGAGAGGGTGAGCAGAGGCAGGTGAACCCGCCGTCAGGCTGAACCCGCCCCCCCTCTTTTTGAACCTTCGCCCGCCTCAAGCCTCTCAAATTCCAGCCTGGAAAGATTTTTAGCCCCCTGAAAATGACACCTCACCCTGCGAAAAAACTTGATGCCCTCCGCCCGTGCAGTATGATTAGACCGACGGTCGGTTTAGACCGGCAGTCGGTCCATACACCAGGAGGCCCTCGTGACCCGTACCTCTCTCTCTTACGAGCAGCGCCGTGCTCAGATCCTCCAGAAGGGCCGAGAGCTCTTCATGACCGGAGGATACGAGTCCACCCCCATCCAGGCCATCCTGGAGGCGCTCGACATCTCCAAAGGCACCTTCTATCACTACTTTAAGTCCAAAGAAGAGCTGCTGGACGCCATCGTCGAAGACATGACCCGCCAGAGCCTGAAGGTCGCTGAGTCCCTGCTCAACGACCCGCACCTCTCGGCCCTCGACAAGTTCAATCGTTATTTCGACGACTCCGCCGCGTACAAGTACGAACATCGAGCCCTGCTCATGTCCATGATGCGCATGATGTACGACGAACAGAACCTTCGTCTGCGTCACAAAGCCGCTCAAAAGCGGGTGGAGCTCATCTCACCGGTGATGGCCCGCTTCATCGAGCAAGGTCTTCACGAAGGGGTCTTTCATTGCCCCAACCCCCTCTACACCGCCGAGATGCTGGTTCACTTCTCCAGTGCCCTGGGAGACATGCTGTCCTCTCAGATCCTGGCCTGTGAGCATGACCTCTCGGTACTGCCGGGGTTGCTTGCGCGCCTCGAAGTGGCCACTCAGACCTTTCACAGCCTGCTGGGAGCCGCGCCCGGCTCCTTGCACATTTACCGTCCCGAGGTGGTGCGCGCCTTTTTTGTCCCAGAGCCCGCCCCCCCCCAACAACCTGGAAAGATTCCATGAGCCTCTTAGAAATGCATGGTGTGACCAAAAACTACCTGCGAGGCACTCAGCCCGTTCCCGCCCTGCGTGGTGTGGACCTGAACATCGAAAAAGGAGAGTTCCTCGCCATCGTGGGGCCCTCCGGCTCCGGCAAGAGTACCCTGCTCAACATCTTGGGCTGCCTGGATACGCCCTCGGCGGGTTCCGTGCGATATGCGGGCACGGAGCTCTCGACCCTGAGCGAAGAAGCCTTGTCCGACTATCGTAAGCTGAACATCGCCTTCATCTTTCAGTCCTACAACTTGATTCCGGTGCTGACTGTGCAGGAAAATGTGGAGCTGCCCCTCGTGATCGAGCGCACCCACAGCAAGCAGGAGGTGGCCCGTCGAGCCCTCGAAGCCATCGCAGCGGTGGGCCTGCAAAACTTCGCCGACCGCACCCCCGCCCAGCTCTCCGGAGGCCAGGAGCAGCGGGTGGCCATCGCTCGAGCCCTGGTCAAAAATCCCCTGGTGGTGCTCGCCGATGAACCCACCGCCAACCTCGATTCCGCCACCGCCGAAGATGTGATCTCCGTCATGGAGACCCTCAACCGCGAGCGCCAGACCACCTTCATCTTCTCGACCCACGACGCCCGGGTGGAGGCGCACGCACGCCGCATCATTACGCTGCGAGATGGCCTGATCAGCAGCGATTTGCACAAGCCGACCGTCGGCTGAGGAGGCCCTATGTATGGCATCTTATGGCGAATTGCCATTCGAAACACATGGCGTCAGAAACGACGCACCGTACTCTCATCGACGACCATTGCATTTGGCATCATGCTCTTTATTGCCCTCGATTCATTGTATGCAGGACTGGATCGAGCGGCCATCGATAACATGATCAACTTAAGTGCCTCCGCCTTAAAGGTCTCCACCCGCACCTACGCGCAGGAGCGGGAGAGTTTTCCCCTCAAATATGGGCTGGAAGATGTCGCGGGCCTGCAAACAGAGCTGGAGAAGCTGCCCGGTGTGGTAGGTGTGACCTCCCGTACTCGCTTCTTAGGAGAGCTCTCCAATGGAATGGACAGCCTGCCTATTTCCGGCATTGTGATCGATCCCACACGAGATCAGCAGGTGTTTAAGCTGCACGAACACCTCAAAGGCAACTATGTGGATGGCAGTGTGCCCAACCAGCTCATCCTGGGGGCCACCCTGGCCAAAGAGCTGGGGCTGGAGCTGGGCTCGAGCATCACCCTAGCGGCACTCACCCGCCATGAGTCCAACAACGCCGATGAATTTGTGGTGGCCGGGCTGATCGACGTCACCGATCCCTCTCTCAACCGAGGCACGGTGTTCATCTCTTACGATACTGCTCAGCACTTCCTGGAGCTCGAAGGACTGGTCACTGAGCTGAATGTGGCCCTCGAGCGACGCATCAACTTCTCGGACTATCGAGATGATATGCTGGCACTTCAGCAACAGCTTCAGCAATCCCATCCGACGCTTCAAGTGGATACCTTTGTGGAGCTGGGGGCCAGCTTTTTGGCACTCTCCGCGCAGAAGCAGGCCAATGGAATGGTGCTCTTAGCGGTCCTGCTGTTGATTGCAGCGGTGGGGATTTTTAACACCGTGATGATGAGTGTCTATGAGCGCGTGCGAGAGATCGGTGTGCTCCGTGCGCATGGCATGACCCCTCGTGATATCATGACCCTGTTCATGATGGAGGGCACCCTGGTGGGTGTGACGGGTGGTGTCTTGGGCTTGTTGGCCGGCGGCGTGGTGGTCTTCTGGCTGACCACTCAAGGGCTCCCCCTGGATCAGTGGGGCGGAGATAGCCTAAACACCTCCAACATGCCCATCTGGGGCACCTTCTATGGAGAGTGGCGACCCTCTCATATGCTCTTCGCCTTTCTCTTTAGCATGAGTGTGGCCTGCATCGCGGGCCTCATCCCCGCTCGCATGGCGGGCAAAATGACCGTCACCAGCGCACTGCGCTTCACATAAGGAGGCTTCGTCATGGGATATCTCTGGATGATGGCATGGCGCAATCTCTTTCGCAATCAGCGGCGGAGTCTTCTGGCTGTGATCTCCGTCACCCTCTCCATCTTGCTGATCTCCTTTATGCAAGGTCTGGTGGGTGGGGTGATGGATTCAATGGTGCGCAACTATACCCGCAATGAGACCGGACACATCCGCATCGCCACCCCCGAGTTTGAGCAGCGGGTGCGTTTTATGCCAGTGGATCACCTGCTCCAGACCCCTCAAACCATTCGCACCCTCATTCAACAGGATCCCCTGCTGAGTGCGCAGGTGGAGACGATGGCCGAGCGCATCACCTTTGGCACCCTCTTGACCCACGAGGGACAGCAGAAGGCCGCGATGGGATTGGCAGGAGACCCCGCTGTAGAAAAAGAGCTGCTGATGCTCGCTCGAGCCATTCAACCGGGAGGACGTTACCTAGCAGGAGAGCGTGAGCTGGTGATGGGCCAGAAGTTGGCGGATGCCCTGCACTTTAAGGTTGGCGAGACCGTGCCAGTGATGGCAAGAGGCTCCGATGATGCCCTCCATCTGCGGAAGTTTAAGCTGGTGGGTGTCTTCCAGACCGGTCTTGGTGCCCTCGACGAGCGCATCTTTCAGCTTGGCCTCGCGGACGCACGCGCGCTCCTACGGGCGGGAGAAGGCACTCAACAGCTCATTTTGATGCTCAAAGATCACCGTCAAGCCGATGTCCTGGCGGCTCACCTCAAGGACCGGATGCAAGCAGATCCCGTCCTTCAAACGCTCTCTGTATTGCCCTGGACTCAAGTCGGCGAGACCTATCAGCTTACCCAGATGGCATCGAAGCTCTACGGCTGGATTTATGCCATCATCGCCCTCTTGGGAGCCATCATCATCGCCAACATCATGATGATGGTGGTGCTGGAGCGACGACGGGAGATCGGCATCCTGCGCGCCCTGGGATTTTCGGGACGAGAGGTGTTGATGCTCTTTACCATAGAAGGGGCGGTCTTAGGTCTGGTGGGCAGTCTAACCGGTGCCACCCTCGGATTTTTGATCAACCTCTATCTCAGTACACATGGCATTGATTTTAGCAAAGCCACCGCCGCCAATACCGTTCCCATCGACAGTCGGATCTTCTCTACGGTCTCGGGAGCCGACTGGGGAATGGCGGTACTCATCGGCACCAGTGTTGCCACCGTGATTGCCCTCTTGCCCTCTCGTCGAGCGGCTAAAATGGGCATCGTAGAGGCCATCAAGAGTGTTTAAGGATTACGATTTGGAGGACTCTGTTATGCATCATCATCGATATCTGCGTACACATCACGCTTGGATGGGATTGTTCTTGAGCCTGAGCTGTTGGTGCTCCGCTGAGGTGGATGCGCAGCCTGCCGCAGCGCCTGCCGTAGCGCCAGGAGCGGCAGCCGCAGCCGACAAGAGCTCCAGCACCGCGCTGCCCTCCGCCGAGGAGCTGCTGGCCCGCATCGACAAAAACCGAGACTTCACCTCGACCACTTCAACCGCCACCATGCGCATCTTTGTGGGCACTCAAGAGCGGGTCAAGAAGATGAAGATCGAGTCACTCACCGCCAAACGTTATTCGTTGGTGGAGTTTATGAATCCCGAAGACAAAGGCACTCGTTATCTGATGATGGGGGATAACCTGTGGATCTATTTCCCCGAAGAAGACGACGTGGTCAAGATCTCCGGCCACATGCTCAAAGAGGGTATGATGGGCTCGGATGTGTCCTATGAAGACGCGCTTCAAGGAGACACCCTCTCTCAAAAGTATGCCCTCTCTGTTCAAGGTGTGGAGAGCATCAATGGGCAGCCTTGTTATGTGCTCAGCCTCGATGCAAAGGTCAAAGAGGTGCCCTACGAGAAGCGGAAGATGTGGGTCGATCAGAAACACTATATCGTCTGGAAAGAAGAGCTGTACGCCAAGAGTGGAAAGCTGCTGAAGGTCTCTCAGGTGCTGGAAGCCAAAAACGTTGAAGGTCGCACCGTCCCGGTCAAGGTCGAGATGCGAAACATGCTCAAGCAGAATACCCGCACTCTCTTTGAGAGTGAAGACATTCGATACAACGTCAACCTCTCGGAAGATCGTTTTAGCATGCAGTCACTGCGGAGGTAACGATGCGTGCCGTCCGCTCCTCCCTGCTGAGTGTGCTGAGTGTGCTGAGTGTGCTGCTGAGTGTGCTGCTGAGTGGGTCTGTGAAGGCCGAAGAACGCACGGGCCTGAGCCTCAAGGGGTATCTTCAGACCGATCTCAGCCTGCAAGTACTCTCAACACCTGAAGCCGATGAATGGCTTGCTAAAGTGCCCGTCACCTCGGGAAATAGCCTGCTCTCCTTGCAGGTACGTACCCAGGGACTGCCGCAGGCCAAGCTGGAAGGCATCCTGGATGTGGTCTCATTGTATGGTCGGGCGGCTGCGCTCTATCAGCAATACAATCCCGAGGGCTCCCTGGTAACCGGTGCCGTGCCGGTATATGCCGAGCTGCGCAAGCTCTCCGCCACGTACTCGTGGGAGCGGCTGGATCTGAGCCTGGGACGACAGATCATCAACATGGGGACTGGGACCGTCTATTCTCCGGTGGATGTCTTCAGCGAAGTGGAGCTGCTGGAGCTGAATTTCCGACGACGCGGGAGTGATACCGTTCGTGTGCGCGTGGCGCTCGACCCGGTGAGTGGCTTTGAGGCCGTGGCGAGCCTGCCCACCTACGATACCAGCGGAGCCTTGACCGCTCAAACCACCTCCGTGCGGCTGTTTTCGACTGTGGCGGGCTGGGATGTGTCGGGTTTGGCGCTCTATCGTGTGGTGGACGATGAGCTCTTGGGCGGCTTGGCGGTGAAGGGGGATCTGTTCCTGGGGGTCAAGGGAGAGCTGCTGCTCCGGCGGCAAGCGGGTGGGCGCTCGACCACCGTGGAAGGTATGGTGGGGGCTGATTACAGCGTGGGTGGCCAGCTTTTTGTGCAGGGCGAGTATTATTATCGGGATGCGGCCTTACCTTCACTCCCCCTCTATGATGTCCACAATGTGTTTGGAAGTGTGCGATATACGCTCGATGAGCTGACCCATCTGGCGCTGGTGGCCCTGGTCGGTTTGCCGCGAGAAGACCTCATCTTGACGGCGCAGGTCAGCTATAATGCCTTCCAGGGGGTGGAGCTGACCGGTTTTGTGCGTACCTACCGGCTTGAAGCCTATGTTGACACTGGCCTGCTGCCGAAGGCAGAGCTGGGATTACGTACTTCCCTCCGCTTCTGAGAGACCCTCAAAAGAGCGTCCCGGTGGCCCTCCCATGAGAAACCCGTGAAGGAGTTGAGGCATGATGCGCACCGAAGGGGCGGATTGGGTGGATGAGCATGGGCGCACCCTCCTGTTACGAGGGGTAAATCTGGGGGGATCCTCCAAACTTCCGGCGTTACCTGAACTTCCCTCCTGGCGTCGTGAACACTTCTTTGAGCATCGCACGGTGAGTTTCGTCGGGCGTCCGTTTCCGCTTGAGGAGGCGGATGAGCACTTCGCTCGGCTTCGTCACTGGGGTCTGACGGTGCTTCGCTTTCTGGTGCCTTGGGAGGCGGTGGAGCACGCCGGGCCGGGACTTTATGATACGGCGTATCTGGACTATCTCGAAGCGATTCTGACAAAATCAAAGGACCACGGACTCTCGGTCATTCTGGACCCTCATCAAGATGTGTGGAGTCGTTTTTGTGGTGGCTCGGGGGCGCCTGGCTGGACGCTCGAGCTGGCTGGCTTTCAGCTCGAGCACCTGCATCCCTCTGGGGCGGCCTTTATCCACTGCATGCATGGGGATCCGCTGCCGCCGATGAGCTGGGTCACCAACGCGCAGAAGCTGGCCGCTTCGACGATGTTCACCCTCTTTTTTGCGGGGGAGACATTTGCGCCTCGCCGTAAGGTGGAGGGGGTCTCGATTCAGACGTTTTTGCAGAATGCGTATCTCAACATGCTCGAGACGGTGGTCAAGCGGGTGGCACACTTGCCAAACGTGATCGGGCTGGATACGCTCAACGAGCCGCTGAATGGTTATATTGGCTTGAAGGTTTTTGATCGGCCCACGGGAGCGGTGAAGCTGGGGCCGACCCCTTCGGCGCTTCAGAGTTTTGCGCTTGGGATGGGAATGGCTCAGGAGGTGGAGCAGTGGAGCCGAGGGCCGCTGGGTTTTAGGCGCTCGGGCTCGGCCTTGCTCAATCCATGGGGGCAGCGTGCGTGGCAGGCCGATCACTCTTGCCCGTGGCTCGAGGAGGGGGTCTACACGCTGGAAAAGCAAGGGGCGGTCCTACAAAAGCCGGATTACTTCTTGCGGGTGGAGGGCAAAGAGGTCTCCTTTGAGCACTTCTATCGTCCTTTTGCTCGGCGGGTGGCGCGGCGTGTGCAATCCATTCGAGCGGACCTGCGGGTGTTGCTGGAGGTGGAGCCTCGGCATCCCGCGCCCACCTGGTCGGCGGAGGATGCACCTCATGCGGTGTATGCTCCTCATTGGTACGACGGTTATGTGCTGATGTTTAAGGATTTCCAGCCCTTCATTGGCGTCGATTTTCACAAGGCGGCGCCGATCTTGCTCCCGTGGACCATTCGGAAGCGATATCAAGAGCAGCTCGAGCATTTTCGTGCGGAGGCCCTCACTCGGATGGGTCGGATTCCGGTCCTGCTGGGTGAGACGGGGGTGACGTTTGATATGCGTGGGAAAGAATCCTTTATCACCGGGGACTTTTCGCGCCAAACCGCTGCCCTCGACCGGATCATGGTGGCCCTCGAGGACGCACGCATGAGCGCCACCCTCTGGAACTATACGGCGGACAACTCACATGCGCGGGGAGACCAATGGAATGATGAGGATCTCTCGCTCTTCTGTCGAGAGGATGGTGGACACCGAGAAGGCTTAGATCGGGGAGGGCGAGCGTTGGAGGCGCTGGTACGTCCTTATCCGATGGCCACCGCAGGTCGGCTGATTTCGTTCTCGTTTGATCGCAAGACACGGCGCTTCGAGCTGGTCCTGCAAGGAGCGTCCGATATGAAAGAACCCACGGAGGTCTTTTTGCCTCGGCTCCAGTATCCGCACGGGGTGGTGGGGACGGTAGAAGGTGGACGCTTTACGGTGGATCTGGAGGGTCAGCGGCTCTGGCTCTGGCCCACCCGGGAGGATACCCGCACGGGGACGCGCTCGCTCAAGCTGGTGCTCACGCCCGCGCCCGCACGGGTGTGAGGCCGCAGGAATTTAGGCGTGAGGCTGAGGAGGTGTCAACACGGTCTGTCGAGGGGGAAGCCGTCTGCGTAAAAAGGCGACATTTGACGGTGCCGGTGGAGCAGTTGCACTTCAACTGGATGAAGCAGGAGGGGTGCAAGACAGAGGCAGGCTCAGGAGGCTTGACGTAGGGCTTCTTCATCCATCGGACGGCGAGCGGGGCGCACTTTTCGCATGACCCGCTTGAGGGCCACTTCTTCTTTCTGGAGGCAAATGCGCACACTCTCGATGCTGATGGACTCGATGACCTCTTCTTCGATGAGGTATTCCCGCAGCTTGGAGAGGGACCAGGCTTTTGCATCCACCCCCAGCTCTTGAGGATCCTGGCTGGCGATGGAGGCGATGCGCTGACGCACCTCGAGGGTGAACTTCTCTTTGGCACCGGGCGGCTTGCGGTTTTCCAGTCCACTCAGACCATAGGTATTAAAGCGGCGGATCCAATGCAAGACGGTGTTGCGGGCGCGCAGCAGCTCCTTCTGGATCTCAGGCACGGTCTTTCCGTAGTGAGAATGCAGAATGATCAGGGCGCGCTCACGCAGCTCTGAATTGCGTGAGTTTTTGATCTTGTTGAGCTTTTTCAGCTCATCGTTCGCGATGTCGCGAACAAAGACATTATCTTTACGTCGCATGTAAATCTCCTTATACCCAACTATTCTGTTGCGGAAGTGGCCTCCGTTTAGAAGACTTCCGCCACCTCACCATCACCTTCGAACCCATCAGGTCTTCGCTTGAGGGTGAAGCACAGAACCCAACGATATTTGTAAAGGAGCTAAGCCTTTGAGGGCTGTTCCCCCGTCGTTTGCCATCGAACGACCGGTGAGCTCAGCACTGCTGGAGGCTCAACCTCCTGACCTGACCGGATCCCGACTTCGGCTCCGGACGACATCGAGCCCAAACAGGCTCGAAAGTGTTCAACCCCGCCCCATACACCATCGAGGATGACTCAGCCCAGAGGTGAGTACATTGCGGTAACATCCGATGACACCGGATGCTGGTCCTCTTTGCCCCCGTGACGCTCAGGCGTCTCTTTATCCATACACGCAGAGGTTAAAGAGAAATAAGAGGATATCCAGTTAAGATGATGTAATCGCATCTAAGAAAACTATAAAAGTAGGGGGATCGCATGTCAAACTTTTTTTAAGAAGACTGAAATATTTGCAAACTTGGAAATAAAAATTTCCAGAATCCATGTTTCAAATAGTCATGTCCGCTTGAATTGTGACAAAAATTCTTCCCAGTCAGTCCTCAACCCTCCAATTCCCCGCTCAGATGCCCAAAAAAGCATAAAAAAAGGCCCCTTCCATCTCGGAAGGAGCCTCTTCAACCGTCAGGGCCTGCTCATATGCATGCAGGCTCGTCTCTGGAGGGCCTCAATGCCCGCACAACATCACTCAGACTTCGCCAAACTCAAACTCGAGGGCGGTCTTGTCGCCACCCTTCACCACCACCGACCAGCCACGGGCTTCGGGCAGGACGTTGTGGACAAAGAAGCGTGCGGTGCGGATCTTGTTACGGTAGAACACTTGGTCATTGCCTTCGGCACCCATCATCTTCTCGGCGGCAATGGTGGCCTGCTCCAAGAGCAGGTAGGCCACCGAGACATGCCCAAACAGCATCAAGAAGGGGGTGGCGTTGAGCACCGCTTCATGTTGGCTGCCGGTCATGCCAAGCTGGGCCAAGTGCATGGCGGTGTCGGTCAGCATGTTCTTAGAATCGGCCAAGAGCCGGATCTCTTCGGAGAGGAAGAAGTGCTCTTCGTTGGCCGAGATAAAATCGTTCATGCGCTGCACCCACTGCATGTAGATGGCGCCACCCTTCATGCGCATCTTCCGGCCCAGCAGGTCAAGGGCCTGAATGCCGTTGGTGCCCTCATAGATCGAGCTGATCTTGAGGTCGCGCATATTCTGCTCCACCGGATAATCCCGGGTATAGCCATATCCGCCGTAGGTCTGCACGGCGTTGATGGTCACGTCAAACCCCATGTCGGTACACCACGCCTTCACCACCGGGGTCAGGAGCTCCAAGTAGCCGTGATGCAGCTCGCGCACGTCGGCTTCGGTGTGATGCTCGGTCATGTCCGCCGAAAATCCCGCCGTATAAATCAGCGCACGCGCACCTTCCACAATCGCCCGCTGACGCAGCAGCATGCGGCGCACGTCCGGGTGCTGAATGATGGGCACGCGGGGAGCATTCGGATTCTTAAAAGCGGCCACGTCGGTGCCCTGAATACGGGTCTTGCTGTACTCCTGCGCATTCAGGAAAGAGGTGGAGGCCAATGCCAACCCCTGCACACCCACGCCGATACGGGCTTCGTTCATCATCTGGAACATATAGGCGATGCCGTTGTTGGGCTGGCCAATCAGATAACCCTGGCACTTGCCCTCATCGCCCAAACGCATCAGACAGGTCGAGTTGCCGTGAATGCCCATCTTCTCTTCGATGCCAATACACTTGACGTCGTTGGACTCGCCCAGCTCGCCAGTCTCAATGTTAAAACGCACCTTCGGCACCATAAAGAGGCTAACGCCCTTCATGCCCACCGGCGCTCCTTCGATACGGCCCAGCACCAAGTGAATGATGTTCTCCGTAAAATCTTGCTCACCCGCCGAGATCCACTGCTTCACACCGTCGATCAAATAAGTCCCGTCCGGCTGCGGAATGGCTTTGGTCTGAAGGTCGCCCACCGCAGAACCCACCGCAGGCTCGGTAAGACACATGGTGCCCGACCAAGTGCCCTCGACGATCTTGGCCACGCAGATGCTGCGCATCCAGTCGTCACCAAAAGCATCCAGCAGGTTCGCACCCGCGCGAGAAAGCCCCGGGTACATCATCAATGCAGGGTTGGAGCCCGAAAAAAGCTCGGCAATCACCACCCCGAGGGTCACCGGCATGCCCAAACCTCCCCGCTCCGGGCTCACGGTGAAGGCCATGTAGCCGTTCTCGCAGTAGGTCTTGTAGGCTTCTTTAAACCCGCTGGGGGTCGATACCTGGAGGGTCTCTTTATTAAAATGACAGCCTTCCCGATCTCCCACGGTGTTGAGAGGTCCAAACACGTTGTCGATCAGCGACAGGGTGGTGGAGATCATGTCCCGAGCGGTCTCAACGCTCAGCTCCGAGAAATAAGGGAGCTTCAGCAGCTCCTCAAACTTCTGGTGCTCAAAGAGGGCGAAATGCAGATCACGTTCGTCGGCCATAAAAGAGCTGCGTGCCATGAGAGCCTCCTGCAAGAATGAATGAACACTCATTCATATTTTTGGCGACCGGCCCCATGCTGTCAAGAATATTTCGGGCGCGATGCTTTTTTTCCCAATCCCTGCGCCATTCAGACAAAAAAAAGCCCCCCGAGCGAACTCGAAGGGCTCTTTTGGATCTCATGTCGGTCTCCCACATGGATCCGACGCGCTCGGGTGAGGCATTACACCTTCTCCCAAGTGCTCAGGAAAGGCTGAGCGATGGGCTCAGTAGTCCTCTTCCTGCTCGGCATTGGCGTGTTTGCCTTTTTTCTCTACCCGCTCGGCCACCATGGCTTCGGTGGTGAGCAGCAGAGCGGCAACGCTGGCAGCGTTCTGCAAGGCACTGCGGGCCACCTTCGTGGGGTCGATGACACCGGCGGCCACCAGGTCTTCGTACTCGTCGGTCGCCGCGTTAAAACCAAAGGATCCAGAGCCGTTGCGGACCTTCTCCACCACAATGGAGGCATCTTGGCCAGCGTTGGAGGCGATGGTGCGCAGGGGCTCCTCGAGAGCACGACGCACGATCTGAACGCCGAAACGCTCGTCGCCGATGACCTGGAGGGAGTCCAGGCGAGACTGGCAGCGGATCAGGGCCACACCACCACCGGTCACAATGCCCTCTTCCACAGCGGCGCGGGTCGCATGCAGTGCGTCATCCACCCGGTCCTTCTTCTCTTTCATCTCGATCTCGGTGGCGGCTCCGACATACACCACCGCCACACCGCCGACGAGCTTGGCCAGACGCTCCTGGAGCTTCTCGCGGTCGTAGTCGGAGGTGGTCTCACCGAGCTGGGTGCGGATCTGACGCACGCGGGCTTCGATGGCGGGCTTCTTGCCGTAACCGTCCACGATGGTGGTGTTGTCCTTGTCGATGCTCACCCGCTTGGCACGGCCCAGATCTTCCAGCCCGAGAGTCTCGAGCTTGATGCCCAGGTCTTCCATGATGGCGCGTCCACCGGTGAGGGTGGCAATGTCTTCCAGCATGGCCTTACGACGGTCGCCAAAACCGGGAGCCTTCACCGCGCACACATTTAAGGTGCCACGCAGCTTGTTGATCACCAGGGTGGCCAGGGCCTCACCTTCAATGTCCTCGGCGATGATCAGCAGCGGGCGATTGGAGCGCGCCACTTTCTCGAGCACCGGGAGCAGCTCCTTCATGTTGGCGATCTTCTTCTCGAAGATCAGGATGAAGGGCTCGTCGAGGGTCACCAGCATACGCTCGGTGTCGGTCACAAAATAGGAGGACAGATAGCCACGGTCGAACTGCATACCTTCGACGAACTCGAGGGAGGTGTGCAGGCTCTTGGCCTCTTCCACGGTGATCACACCCTCTTTGCCCACCTTGTCCATGGCCTCGGCGAGAATATCACCGATGGTCTTGTCGCCGTTGGCAGAGATGGTGCCGACCTGCTCGATCTCACGATGATCGGCGATGGGCTTGGAGATCTCACGCAGCCCGGCGACGACGGCGGCCACAGCCTTGTCCACGCCCCGCTTGATGTCCATAGGGTTGACGCCAGCGGCCACCAGCTTGGTGCCTTCGCGGAAGATGGACTGAGCCAACACCGTGGCGGTGGTGGTGCCGTCACCGGCGACGTCGGAGGTCTTGGAAGCCACTTCCTTGACCATCTGAGCGCCCATGTTCTCAAACTTGTTTTCGAGGGTGACTTCTTTGGCGACCGTCACACCGTCTTTGGTGATGGCGGGGGAGCCAAAGGACTTCTCGATCACCACGTTACGACCTTTTGGGCCGAGGGTCACTTTTACCGCGTCGGCCAGGGCGTTCACACCGTGGAGGATTTCACGACGGGCTTCCTCATGGAACAGAATCTCTTTTGCAGCCATTGCTCACTTCTCCTTCGATAAACCAGAACCGATGCGCATGTGAGGGAAAGGGCGGGACACGTTTGTGTCTCCACCCCAGCTTGGGCCCTCATCCACTCCGAATCAACTCAGAACGGCGAGCACATCCTCTTCACGGAGGATCAGGTATTCTTCGCCGTCCACCTTGATCTCATCGCCGGAATACTTCCCAAAGAGGCAGCGGTCTCCGACCTTCACATCGAGGGGGCGAATGGTGCCATCGGCGAGACGGCGACCTTCACCCGCAGCGACCACCAGGGCCTGCATGGGCTTCTCTTTGGCGCTCTCGGGCAGGAAAAGACCTCCCTTGCTGCGCTCTTCGGCTTCAACACGCTTCACCAGAATGCGATCGTGCAGGGGCTTAAACTTCATGAGACACATCCTCCTAACGAACCAACACGAGCTTGTGTGGACACCCACGCGCGTATGCGCATGACGTGGGCGTAGGTTTCAGGGCAGCCGGACCAGCGCCGAACACGATGACGAGTAGACCCCGCGACGAGCTGACCCCGTGACGAGTACACATCACACGGTGCGGTTAACACGGTGCGGTTAACACGGTGCAGAAGGTGCAATCCGTCGTCTTGGGCTTCGCCTCGGGCTTGCCAGCGCCCTCGAGCCTCGCGTGAGGCTTCCGCGCCTCATACCTAAGCACCCGCTTTTAGACCGTCAAGGGCTGACGATGGATCGTTTTAAAAACTGCACATCCTGCAAAGAGCTTCAAAAAGCGCCCTTGACGCCTAAAAGGTCATGCTTACTTTAAGCCCTGTAGAGACTGACATGATGGAATACACAAGGCTCTCTATAAAATAAGTGTTTGAAACCGCTTCAGATGCGGCTTGCCACTGGAGAATGCGTGTTTACCTGATTTACAGTCCTGAGTTCAAATGTTCTGCGCCTGAGGGCCCAAGAACAGTTTCCCTCAACGGCGTACCGTTCCAGATGACGACATCTGCATTGTCTCGATGGGAGGTTTTTGTCATGGGTAAGATCATTGGTATCGACTTGGGCACCACCAACTCGGTGGTCGCGGTGATGGAAGGCAGCGAGCCGAAAGTCATTGCAAACGAAGAAGGTTTCCGTACCACCCCTTCGGTGGTCGGCTTTACGAAGGACGGCGAGCGTCTGGTCGGTCAGGTGGCACGCCGTCAGGCCATCACCAACCCCCAGAACACGGTCTATTCGATCAAGCGTTTTATGGGCCGTCGGCACGAAGAAGTGGGCGGAGAGTCCAAGCGCGTGCCCTACAAGGTGCTCCGGGGCCCCAACGGGGATTGCCGCGTGGAAATCAGCGCGCAGAATAAGCAGTTCTCGCCCCCCGAGATCTCCTCGATGATCCTCCAGAAGCTCAAGCGCGCTGCGGAGGAGTATCTGGGCCAGACCGTCACCGAGGCGGTGATTACGGTGCCTGCTTATTTTAACGACGCTCAGCGCCAGGCCACCAAAGATGCGGGCAAGATCGCGGGCCTCGAGGTCAAGCGCATCATCAACGAGCCCACGGCGGCGGCATTGGCCTATGGCCTCGACAAGAAGAAAGATGAGGTCATCGCCGTGTACGACCTCGGCGGTGGAACCTTCGACATCTCCATCTTGGAGGTCGGTGACTCGGTGGTGGAAGTGAAGGCCACCAACGGCGACACTCACCTCGGCGGTGATGACTTCGACCAGCGCATCATGGAGTGGCTGATCGCTGAGTTTAAAAAGGAGACCGGCATCGATGTCGGCGGAGACCGCATGGTGCTCCAGCGCCTGAAGGAAGCCGCGGAGAAGGCCAAGATCGAGCTGTCCAGCACCAATGCAACGGAAGTCAATCTGCCCTTCCTCACCGCCGACGCCACCGGGCCGAAGCACTTGGTGAAGAACCTCTCCCGTGGCCAGCTCGAGCGTCTGGTGATGGACTTGGTGGATCGCTCCATTGAGCCGTGCCGTCAGGCCCTCAAGGACGCCGGTCTGAGCCCCTCGCAGATCGACGAGGTGGTGCTGGTGGGTGGCTCGACCCGTATGCCCCTGGTGCAGCAGAAGGTGCAGGAGTTCTTTAAGAAGGCGCTCAACAAGACCGTGAACCCGGACGAAGTGGTCGCCCTCGGCGCAGCGGTGCAGGCCGGTGTGCTCGGCGGTGAGGTCAAGGACGTGCTCCTGCTCGACGTGACCCCGCTGTCGCTCGGCATTGAGACCCTCGGTGGGGTGATGACCGCCCTGATTCAGCGTAATACCACCATCCCGACCAAAAAGTCGGA
Organism: Myxococcota bacterium; assembly: GCA_046075485.1. Taxonomy (GTDB): domain Bacteria; phylum Myxococcota_A; class UBA796; order JAJRTE01; family JBJTQF01; genus JBJTQF01. The sequence goes on from JBJTQF010000284.1 coordinate 46,892, forward strand.
GACCTTCTCGACGGCTGCCGACAACCAGACCACCGTGGAGATCCATGTGCTCCAGGGTGAGCGTCCGATGGCCGCCGATAATAAGACGCTGGGTCGGTTCCAGCTCACCGGTATTCCTTCGGCACCGCGTGGTATGCCGCAGATCGAGGTCCAGTTTGACATCGACGCCAACGGCATCGTCAACGTGACCGCAAAGGACAAGGCCACCGGTCGCGAGCAGAAGATTCAGATCACCAGCGCCTCGGGTCTCAACAAGGACGAGGTGGAGAAGATGGTGCGGGAAGCTCAGTCGCATGAGGCCGATGATCGCCTCCGTAAGGAAGAGATCGAAGCCCGGAATCAGCTCGACTCCTTGATCTATAACACCGAGAAGCTGATCAACGACAACCGCGCCACGCTTCCCGCCGATGAAGTCTCCAAGCTGGAGGCTCAGATCGGGGAAGCCAAGAAGAGCCTCGAGAAGGGCGGACTGGAGACCCTCAAGGGGGCTCATGACGCGCTGATCAAGGCATCACACAAGATTGCCGAGATCATGTACGCCAAGTCCAGCGGCCAGGGTGGAGACGCCAGCGCCGCCGGTGGTGACACCAAGGGCAACAAGGACAACGTCATCGACGCCGAGTTCGACGACGCCAAGTGAGCCCCGTCGTCAGCAGGCCCGCTCCGAAAAGAGAGCCTGCGGATGACCTGTCGGATCCCCACGATCCGGCTTGAACGCCTTCACCTCCGGCCTGACTCAGCTTGAGCCGGGTCGGGGGTGCTTCTGTTTTTGCAGTCTGACGGCATTGGGCAGCGGCATGGCGCCGCCCTCCTCGAAGGGTGAGCGTGGCCACGGGTGAGATTGTCTCACACGCCCGCCTCGGACGGCTCCGACTAGACCCTCATTTTCCTGCGGTGCGAGGTCTGTTGTGACTCAGCGTGACTATTACGAGCTTCTTGGGGTTTCTAAGACGGCCACCGCCGATGAGCTGAAGAAGGCTTATCGGAAGCTGGCGCTTCAATACCACCCAGACCGGAATCCTGACAATCCAGAAGCCGAGAAGATGTTTAAGGAGATCTCCGAAGCCTATCAGGTGCTCTCCAACGATGAGAAGCGGCAGATCTACGACCGCTTTGGTCACGACGGTCTGCGCGGTGGCGGTGGAGGCGGAGGCCCAGGTTTCGCCAATGCCGACGAGATCTTCATGAACTTCGGCGATCTGTTCTCGGAGTTTTTCGGGGGATTTGCAGGCGGCGGTCGGCGAGGCGGCGGTCGGCGAGGACGTCCGGGCGAAGATTACCGTTACGATATTAATCTGTCGTTGCGTGAAGCGGCCTTCGGCGTCAAAAAAGACATCACCGTCGAGCCGATGGTCACCTGTGATACATGCAGCGGCTCTGGCGCAAAGGCAGGCACGGGACCGCAGACCTGCTCCTACTGCCGAGGACGAGGGGAGATCACCCAGTCGCAAGGGATCTTCTCGCTGCGCACGACCTGTCCGCAATGTCGAGGCACCGGCCAGCTCATCGCCGATAAGTGTGGGGAGTGCAAAGGAGGCGGACGCATCCGCAAGCCGCGTAACGTCTCGGTGAGCATCCCCAAAGGGGTGGAGGAAGGCATTCAGCTCCGCGTTTCGGGAGAAGGCCACGCCGGAAGTCAAGGTGGGCCTCCGGGCGACCTCTACGTCTTTATTCATGTGCAAGAAGACGAACGCTTCAAGCGGGAAGACACCGATCTGCACACGACGGTCTCCATCAGCTTTCCGCAGGCCGCGCTGGGCACCGACGTCGAAGTGCCGACCCTGGAGGAAGTGGAGCCGCTCAACATTCCGAAGGGGACTCAGTCCGGGGATCAGTTTGTCCTGAGAGGCAAAGGGGTTCCGCACCTGCGCGGAGCAGGACGAGGCGATTTGGTGGTGCATGTGCAGCTCAAGACCCCCACCACCCTCAGCAGCGAGCAGGAAGAGCTCTTCCGCAAGCTGGCCGAGCTGGATGGGGATAAGGTCAATAAGGGTGGCATTTTCAGCAGCTTCTTTGGCAAGAAAAAATAGGGATTGCCCCTATGCGTCCGACCTTCCAGCGATTATTCCTCCTTTGTTTGCTGCTTCAGACCTCGGTGGTGCTGGCCGCTCCCCGCATCGAGGCAGTGGTGCGCCCCGAGTGGGTGCGCGTAGGCCAGTCTGCTCAGCTTGAAATCCGTGTCTCTTGGCCAGGAGAAGCCGGGCGATATGTGCTCTATCCACCCACCCTCAGCTTGCCCTCAGGTCTGGAAAAAGGAGCCCTCACCCAGACATTTGAGACTCAAGCCGGAACGACGACCCTTCTCTATCGCTATCAGCTCACCGCTTCAGCCGGTGGCGAGCTGAAACCGGGTTCGTTGGAGCTGGGCACCCTGAGCCTGCGCTATCGAGATCCACTCCAAGGCGGTGAAGAAGGAGGCGGCACCCTCGAGCAGCCACTGCCCACCCTCGAAGTGCGTCCGGGCGGAGCGGCGGGCCTGCTGAGTCAGCTTGTACCGGTGGGCTTAGGGCTCTTGTTGCTGGGGCTCTTCTTTGGACTGCTCCGGCGGAGACTGCATCAACCGTCTCCCCCTCCTCCTGCGCCGCTGCCTCCCAGCCTTCAGGCGCTGAGTGTGGAAACTCGCCGCGCTCTCCAAGCGGGACGTGAGGACGAAATCTACAGCCTCCTGCTGCGCATCAAGCCCCTGCTGCCTTCGGAGCGGGATGAGCTGCCCAGCCTGGAGCAGCTCGAAAACGCCCGTCTGCAAGCACGTTACGGCGGCAGGAGCGCACATCGACCCGAGCTGGAGCGGCTGGTAGACACGGTGGAGCGCCTGGCCACCGCCATAGAGAACGACAGGCACAAAACTTGACATAAAACGTGTGTTGCTCGGGAGACCCCCGCCGTTTTCTCTCGGATTTTACGGCTCCTGGGCAGTCCCTTTTCTGACGCGATCTGATGTGAAAGTCTGATGTGAAAGGAAGAACTCGCATGAGCCTCTCGATTGAGGATGTCGCCCGCGAAGTCGAGCGTCGCAGTCTGTTCATCCGCAAGATCCGCAGCCAGATGGCCACTGTGCTGGTGGGTCAGCAGTATATGAGCGACCGGCTCTTGATGGGCCTGCTCACCGGCGGTCATATCTTGCTGGAAGGTGTGCCCGGCTTGGCCAAGACCACCGCGGTGAAGACCCTCGCCACCACCATCCAGACCAGCTTCCGCCGCATTCAGTTTACCCCCGATCTGCTGCCCGCCGATGTGATCGGCACTCAGATTTATAATCCGGGCAAAGGCAGCTTCACCATCCGCAAAGGCCCCATCTTTGCCAACATCGTCCTGGCGGATGAGATCAACCGTGCGCCCGCAAAGGTCCAGAGTGCGCTGCTCGAGGCCATGCAGGAACATCAAGTGACCATCGGAGAAGAGACCTTCTCCCTGCCCGACCCGTTTTTGGTGCTGGCCACCCAAAATCCGATTGCGCAGGAGGGCACCTATCCCCTCCCCGAAGCCCAGGTGGACCGCTTCATGCTCAAGCTCAAGGTCGGGTATCCCAACAAAGCCGAAGAAAAAGAAATCATGAAGCGGGTGGTCCAGGGCATGCCCCCCGTAGAAGCTGTGGTCGATCCCAACGAGATCATCGCCGCCCGCGAGGTGGTGCGCGAAATCCACATCGACGACCGCTTGCAGGACTATATCATCGAGCTGGTGTTTGCCACCCGCGAGCCCAAACAGCATGGGGCGGACCTGGCCAATATGATCCAGTTTGGTGCTTCTCCCCGCTCGAGCATCTACCTGCTGACCGCTGCAAAAGCCTTTGCGTTCCTCAACGGGCGAGGGTTTGTCACCCCCCACGACATCAAAACCATCGCGCCGGATGTGCTCCGGCACCGCATCATCCTCACCTACGAAGCGGAGGCAGAAGACCTCAGCACCGACGACATCATCAGCCGCATTTTGGCAAAGGTGGAGGTGCCGTGAGTGCCCATCCAGACGGACAGAACAGCCCGCGAAAGGGACTGCTGGCCTTCTTCCGCTGGTGGCCTCCGCGCTGGCCCTGGCAGACAGAGCCCGAAACCTCCCTCGAGCGTGACCCCGAGCCGGAGCAGGAGAAGACCCTCTCCCCCGAGGTGCTGCGCCGCGTGCGCGCCATCCACCTCCGCACCCGCCACCTGGTGGACGATGCGATGGGCGGTGAGTACCTCTCGGCCTTCAAGGGACGAGGCATGGAGTTTGAAGAAGTGCGCGAGTACCAGCCAGGAGATGATATCCGCACCATCGACTGGAATGTGACCGCACGCATGGGCCATCCCTACGTGAAGACCTTCCGGGAAGAACGTGAGCTGACCGTGATGATCCTGGTGGATGTCTCGGCATCCGGCCTCTTCGGAACACAGACCCGCACCAAACACGAGGTCGCTGCCGAGCTGGCCGCCATCTTGGCCTACACCGCCATCCGCAACAACGATAAGGTCGGCTTATTGCTCTTCACCGACCGCGTTGAGCTGTATATTCCACCTCGAAAAGGACGAGGCCACGTCTGGCGGGTGATCCGTGAAGTGCTCACCCATAAACCCGGCCACGGACGCACCGATCTGAAGGCCGCGCTGGACTTTTTTAACCGCATCCAACACAAACGCTCCATCTGTTTTGTGATCTCAGACTTTCTCGATGAGGGTTATCAGCGTCCTCTCCGGCTCACCCGGCAAGGGCACGATGTGATCGCCCTCTCCATCGCCGATCCCCGCGAGCAGCGTCTGCCACCCATCGGCTTCCTCGAGCTGGAAGACGCCGAGACCGGTGAGACGTTGCTCATCGATGCTGCCGATCCGGTCTTCAACCGCAACTTTATCACCGTGGCCGACAAACGCAGCCGCGCACGCGAGGACCACTTCCGCACCATGCGGGTGGACCACATTCCGCTCAGGTCGGATCAAGATCCAGTCGGGCCGCTGCTCAAATATTTCCGTCTCAGGGAGCGCCGTCTATGAAGGCCAGCACGGAATTAAGACGCCAGGCCAGTTCCGGCGAGAGAAGCGCCGCGCGGAGACCGTTCTCACACCCGACGGGAGATGCGAAAAGCCCCCCGCATCGCTGGAATTTGTACCGCTGGAATTTGTACCGCTGGCATCCGCTCCGCCACCTTCTGGCCACGCTGGGGGGGAGCCTGCTGGTGCTGAGTGTTGCGTGCTCCTCCGCACCGCCCCAGGATCCGCCAGAACACTTTCGAGAGGTGGCCTCCAAGCTCGCCGCTGCGGGCGTCAAAGGAGAAGCCGCACGGTATTACGAGCGTTATCTGGCCGATGCCTCCGTGCCTGCGGAAAAACGCGCGGCGGTCGCCCTCGCGCTCGCCAAGCTGCTCAAAGAGGAAGGTCGGCTGGAAGAAGCCCTCGGCTGGCTGTATCAAGTGGAAGGTTGGGCTCCCGGCTCCGCCCATGCCAAAGAAGCCAGCCCGCTGGTGGTCGAGCTCCTGGAACGACTGGGCAAAACACAAGCAGCACAAACCGCCCTCGACGCTCGAGCCAGCCTCCAGAAAACACCGGCAGGCAGCACCTCCGCGTCGCAGAATGGAACCCCCATCGCCCGGATCGGCACCCAGAACCTCACCACTGCGGACCTCGATGATGCCCTCGAAGCACTCCCAGCCGCCCTGCGTGAGCAGCTCAAGGCACCCGAGCAAAAACGTCGCTTTCTGGAGCAGTTTGTTGCCCAGGAGCTGCTCTATCAAAAAGCCCTCAAACGAGGGATCGAAAAAGACCCCGCGCTGAGAAAACAGCTCGTCGCCCTGGAAAAACAGCTCACCATCGCCCGCCTGCTCGAGGCCGATATGGCAGGGGTGAAACCGACCGAGCAAGATCTCCAGAACCTGTACACAGCCCAGGCCGAGCGTTTTAAGAGCGCCGATGGAAATGCGCTCCCGTTTGAGCAGGTCCGGTCACAAGTCGAAGCCACTTGGCAGATGCAGCAGCTCGAGAGTCGCTCGCAGCGCATGCTTCAGGAAGCACAAGCGGCACAAGAAGTTCAGCTCTTTCCCGAAGCCATCGGTGCCATGCTCCAGCAAGGCAGCACGCCGAGCCCCGACACACGCGCAGGCGCAGGCACGAGCGCAGGCACGAGCGCAGGCGCAGGAGGCACGCCATGAGCGTCGCACGCCGCGAGCTGCCCAAAACCCTCAGCACGCTGCTGCTCCTGCTGTTCTCGGGAGGGCTCTTGATGGGGCTGTTGGTGGGGCTGTTGGGGTGTGAGACCGACGTGCCTCCCCCTCCTCCGCCGCTGTCACCGGTACAGCTCTCGGCCACCATCAGCAAGGCCGAAGCCGCCGTGGGAGAGCCGCTCGAGTATACCGTCACCCTCGACCATCAGCCGGGCATTGCCGTCGAGATGCCGGAGGTCTTCAGCCGCATCGAAGGGTTTCTCACCAGCGATATCCGCAAGGAGAGCCCGGTCAGCCGCGATGGACGGGTGATCACGGTACACCGGTTTAAGCTCCAGGCGCTGGATGCCGGATCGTACCTGCTGCCCGCCCTCGAGGTCCGCTGGAAAGACGCTCAAGGACAAGCGCAAGTCACCGGCTCACCGCAGCTCTTCGTGGAGATCAAGACGAGCCTGCCCGCCGATCCCGATGCACCGCCGCCCGAGCTTGTCGATATAAAGCCGCTGGTAGAGCCTCCGCTGGATCAACGCCGTCTGGCCCTGCTGATCGGTGGCACGCTGACTGTGCTGGCCCTGCTCTCCACCGGATATCTGGTGTGGAAACGTCGCACTCGTCCGGTGCTCCCACCCCCGCCGCCTCCACCTCCCCATGAGGTGGCCCTGCAAGCCCTCGAGCGCCTGCGCGCTGAAGCGCGTGTGGCCGCAGGAGACGCCCGAGGCTTCGGCTTCCAGCTCTCGGAGATCTTCCGGCGCTACGTCGAAGAGCGGTATCATATCCCCGCGCTGGAGGCCACCACCGAGGAGCTGCTCAGCCGCTCCATGCAAGCGGTGATGCCCGCCGGACGATTGCGGGATCTCTCACGCCATGTTCTTGTCGGAGCGGATAAGTTGAAGTTCGCGCAGCACCAGCCCTCCCCGCTGGAGGCCGAGACCCTGCTGGATGAAGCGGTGGAGTTTGTCCGCCAGACCCTGCCCACCCCTCCGGTTGAGCAAGAGACGAGCCAATCCACCGCAGGAGGTGAGGCATGAGCTTTACCTTTGGAACCCCCCTCTTTCTGCTGCTGCTGCCGCTGGTGCTGGTGGTGCTCCAGCGTATGCGCTCCGATCAAGGGGCGACGGTGCGCTACTCGAGCCTCAACCTGCTCAAAGGGGTGAAACCCGGGCGGAGCCTGCGGGCTCGGCGGGTGCTGCTGGCGCTGCGAGGCACGGCGCTGGTGCTGCTGATCGTGGGGCTGGCCCGTCCTCAGTATGGCCGGAAGCTGACCGAGGTCACCAGCGAAGGCGTGGACATCGTGCTGGCGCTGGATACCTCCCGCTCGATGGAGGCGATGGACTTCACGCTGGAAGGACGCCCCGCCAATCGGCTGGAGGTGGTGCAGAATGTGGTCAAGGAGTTCATCCGCAAACAAGTAGGCAATCGTGTTGGGCTGGTGGTGTTTGGCTCCGAAGCCTTTACACAAGCCCCGCTGACCCTCGACTATGGGGTGCTGCTGAGTTTTGTGGAGCGGCTGGAGACCGGTATGGCCGGAGATGCGACCGCCATCGGCAGTGCGCTCTCGGTGGCGACTCAGCGCATCAAAGATATTCCGGCCAAGTCAAAGGTGATCGTCCTGCTCACCGACGGGAAGAGCAACGCCGGTCCCGTGGCACCCATCGAGGCCGCCAAAGCCGCCGCCACATTCGGGGTTAAGGTCTACACCATCGGCGTCGGCACCGAAGGCACCGCACCCATGCCTCGAGTCACCCCGCTGGGCATCTTCTATGAGCCGGTTCAGGTGGAGTTCGATGAAGCCACGCTGCAAGAGCTGGCCCGCATCACCGGAGGCCAATACTGGCGCGCCCGCACCACCGAAGGACTCCAAGAGATCTACGATACCATCGATAAGCTCGAGAAGACCGAGATCAAAGTCAAAGAGCACATGGACTACAACGAACTTTTTGGACCGTTTGTGTTGGCGGGTGTGGGCCTGCTCCTGCTGGAGCTGATCCTGGCTCAAACCCGGCTGCGCAAGCTCCCGTGAGGTGATATGCGGCTGGCTGAGCCCTCCTACCTCTTATTATTGTGGATTGTCCCGGCATTGGCGGCCTTCTACCTGTGGGCCTTCCGCGAGCGAGACCGGCTGATGGCCGAGTTTGCCTCCCTCCCGATGCTGGCGAAGCTCATTCCCCAGGTGCAGCGCGGACGCCAACGGGTCAAAGCGGCCCTGCTCACGACCGCCGTGGTGTTTGCGCTGCTCAGTGTGGCTCGACCCCAGTGGGGCTTTAAGTGGGAGGAAATCACCCGGCAAGGGGTGGATATTCTGGTGGCGGTGGATGTCTCGCAGTCCATGATGGCCACCGATGTCTCACCCAACCGAGTGGTGGCCGCTCGACGTGAACTGACGGACTTGCTGGGCAAACTCCAGGGAGACCGGATCGGGCTGATCGCCTTCGCAGGGACCGCGTTTGTTCAGTGCCCCCTCACCCTCGACTATGGGGCGTTTGGCATGTTTCTGGATTACCTCAGCCCCGACCTGATCCCCGTACAGGGCACGTCCCTCACGCAGGCCATCAAGCTGGCGCGCGAGAGCTTCCTCAAGTCTCAGAGCACCTCCAAAGCCCTGATCCTGATCACGGACGGCGAAGACCACGAAGGAGATCCACTGGCCGCCGCCAAAGAAGCCAAAGAAGCAGGGATCCAAATTTATACCATCGGCATCGGCGCTCAGGAAGGTGCCCCCATCCCCGCACCGGATGGCTCCGGGTTCCTGCGCGATGACAACGGACAGCTCGCCATGACCCGCCTCGATGAAGAAACCCTCAAAAAGATCGCTGTGGAAACCGGCGGGGCCTACGTGCGCTCCACCTCCGGCGATATGGACCTCGACAGCATCTATCTCCAAGGCATCCGTGGCTCGCTGAAGGCCGCAGACTTGACCAGCACTCGACAAAAACGCTGGGAAGAACGCTTCCAGTGGCCGCTCACGCTGGCCGTGCTGCTGATCCTGCTCGAGCCACTCCTCTCAGAGCGCGGAGCAAGACGTCACCGGGAGGGTAAAGGCCCCCTCAACACCGGCTCCAGCCAGATGCCCAGCGTGACCAGCCCTCGCCTCACCCCCCGCTCGGCAGGAACCGTCGGGCTGCTGCTGCTGCTCGCCGGACTCTGTAGCCTGCCCACGCCCGCACAGGCAGGCTGGCTCCGCGAAGATAACATCGAAGAAGGTCTCGAAGCCTACCAACGCCATGACTTTGAAACCGCCCTCCAGAAGTTCACCGATGCCAAGCTCGAGCACCCCGATGATCCACTGCTCGACTATAACCTCGGCAATACCTACTACAAAACCCGCCGCTTCGAGGAAGCCGCCGCCAGCTTCCAAAGTGTGCTGGCCAAAACGCAAGACCCCCAGCTCAAAGCACAGAGCTGGTACAACCTCGGCAATACCGCCTACCGACAAGGCAAGCTCGAGGACGCCGTGCAACATTACCTCGAGGCGCTCAAGCTCAACCCCAACGACAAAGACGCTCAGCAAAACCTCGAGCGCGTGCGCGAGGAAATCCGCAAACGGCTCGAGCAAAATCGCCAGCAACAACAGCAGCGACAGCAGCAAAAACAACAACAACAGCAGCAACAACAAAATGGGGAGCAGGGCGGAGGGGAAGGAGATCCCCAAGAACAAAACGCTCAGGGCAACCCCCAACAGCAAAAAGGCCAGGAAGGACAGGCACAGCAACAACAACAAGGCGAACAAGGACAAGAAGCCCAGGAACAGCAAGCAGGGCAACAGAAGCAGGCAGGGCAGGAACAGAAGCAGGCAGGGCAGGACCAGAAGCAAGCAGGGCAGGACCAGAAGCAAGCAGGGCAGGAACAGAAGCAGGCAGGGCAGGAACAGAAGCAGGCAGGGCAGGAACAGAAGCAGGCAGGGCAGGAAATGCAAGGGCAACAAGCGCAGGCGGCTCAAGCAGGACCACAACAACCCGGCGCTCAAGGGCAAGATGCTCAAGCCGTCGGCGCTCAGGCAGGCGAAGGGAAAGGACCGCTGAGCCAAGAGGAAGCCATGCGCATTCTCCACCAAGTACAAGACGCTCAGCAAAGCGGACTGAGAGCCCCCGGAAATGCCACCCGCCGCGCCATTCCAGGAGGTAAGCCGTGGTAAACTCGTCGTCGCTCGCCCGCTCCACCCAAAAACAGAGGTCGTTCAAGGGCTTAAGAGCCATCCACGTCGGACTGCTCCTGCTCGGGATGTGGCTGCTGCCCAGCTCCGCGTGGGCCCAGAAGGTCGATGCCAGCCTCGACACGCGCTCCACGGTGGTCGGAGAGCCCGTCACACTCTCCCTCACGGTGGAAGGTGGGGAAGCACGCATGCCCATGCTGCCCAACCTCCCCAACGTCCGCGCACAGTTTGCAGGAACACAGACCTCCTTTCAGTCGATCAACTTCAGCTTTACGCGGCAGACCACCTTCAACTACCAGCTCATCCCCATGCGGGCAGGCTCGGTGACCATTCCCGCGATCTCCGTAGAGGTGGAAGGCAAAAAAGTCTCCACACGGCCCCTCACGCTGACCGTTCGACCCGCAGGAGCAGCCGCTCCAGGCACCGGAGGGCCAAGCGCCAACCCAGGCGGAGGTGATGCGGGCGGTGAGGCTTCGTCGTCCGAAGGCGCCTCAGACTCCGATGTACGGGTGACGGCAGAGCTCGAGCCCCGTAAAGTGTATGTCGGTCAAGCGGTGCTTCAGACGGTCAAGATCGCGTATGCGGTGCATCTCGGCGGGCAGATTCAGGTCTCACGGAGGCCCGTGGCAGGCACCATCGAGGAGGCACTCGGGGATGATGTGCAAAACCGCTCGCGGGAGCTCATCGATGGAATGGCGTATACGGTCGAGCAGGCCCGCTGGCTATTTTATCCGACCACGGCAGGACCGCTGGTGGTGCCGTCGATGGAGCTTACGGTGCCCCTCATCGAGCGGCAACGGCGTCGTCAGCGCATCGACCCGTTTTTTGACTCGATGTTTGGAGGGGTCACGGCACGGCCTCGGCTGTATCAGACGGAGGAGCAGACGCTCCAGGTGCTGCCGCTGCCTTCTCCAGCCCCATCGGATTTTACCCGGCTGGTGGGACAGTTTCAGGTGATGGTCCAGTCGCCTCAGTCGTCGCTCAAGCTGGGGGATTCGCTCACGCAGACCATCGTGATCCAAGGGGAAGGCAACCTGCGCGACTATCAGCTCCCGCCTCTGTCGCTCGAGAAGGTCAAGGTCTACGATGATAAACCCGAGCTCGAAGTGTCGGTGACCGAGGATGGACGGGTGCGCAGCCGTAAGGTCTTCAAACGTGCGCTGGTGCCACAGGTGGCCGGGGTGCTGGAGGTTCCACCCCTCACGCTGTCGTATTTTGATCCGAAGCTCGAGCAGTATCAGACGGCACGCTCGGAGCCGCTCCGCCTGGAGGTCTTGCCGGGTGCAGGCGGAGAACAGTCTCTGGTCTCGACTCAAGCGCCCACGTCGAGCACGATGCCCCTTCAGAAAGCAGTGACGGAGACCGGTGCCGATGACATCTTGCCGCTCAAACAAGGGGAGCTGCTCACGGTGGATCGACGGGGTGGGCTCCAGTCTCCGGGGATGTGGGGGTTGTTCCTGCTGCCAGTGGGAGGTTATGGGCTGGTGTTGGGGCTCTCGCGGGTGCGTGCGAGGGCGGATGCGGATCCATCACTCAAGCGGCGCAAGCAGGCGCTGGGGGTGGCGAAGGCAGCGTTCACGGCGCTGGAGAAATCCCAAGAGGAAGGACGCACAAAGCTGGATCAGCTCAGCCGTATCGTGAGGACGTATCTGGGGGATAAGCTCCAGCTCGAAGGAGGGGCGCTGACACCGCAGGAGGCTGGAGAGCGACTCCGGGGGCAAAAGGTGGCGGAGCCGGTGGTGCAGGAGCTGGTGGCGCTGCTCCAGAAGCTCGAGGAGGCGCGGTATGCACCAGGGACGGGGCTGGATTTTGGAGGGCTCCTCAACCGTGCGCGTGAAGGGGTGCTTCGTCTGGAGCGAGAAGGGGGGCTGCGATGAGCGGCAAGGGCTGGAATAGCAGAAAAAAAGGGGAGCGCGAGAGGCTGGGCCAGTGGCTCCGAGTGGGGCTGGTGCTGGTGCTGATGCTGGTGGGGCTGGGGCTCACGCAGGGGCAGGCGCTCGGGCAGGCGTCCGGGCGGATGGAGGCGCAGGGGGAGCAGCAGGGGGCGCAGCAGCCAGAGCGGATGGAGCTGGGCTCGAGTGTGGCGTCGCTGGAAGGGCGCTCTCTTCCCTGGCTGGTGGAAGAGGCAGCTCGTGCGTATCAAGGGGGGGATTATGCGGGTGCGGTGCGGCTGTATCAGGCGGCGCTGAGGGGAGGGGCGGTCAACGGGGAGGTGTATTACAACCTCGGGAACGCATGGCAGCGTCAGGGGAAGGTGGGGGAGGCGATTCTGGCGTATCGTCGAGCGCAGCTCTTTTTGCCGCGTGACGGGGATGTGGAAGCCAACCTCGGTTATGTGAGAGAGCGGCGGGTGGATAGGCTCGAGCCGGAGGGGGTGCCGGCTTGGAAGCGGGTGCTGTTTTGGTACGAGGTGCTGAGCTTGGGGGAGCTGCTGGGATTGGTGGGGGGGGTGAATGTGGTGTTTTGGGGGCTGTTGGGGGTGAAGCGGTGGAAGCCGGAGCTGGAGTTGCGCCTGCCGGTGTGGGTGAGTGGCCTGGCGGTGGGGCTGCTGCTGAGCTCGTGGGGGGTGAAACGCTGGGAGGAGGAGGTGCAACCGGTGGGGGTGGTGCTGGAGAGCTCGGTGTCGGTGCGTTCGGGTACGGATGTGAAGAGTGTGGTGCTGTTTACGCTTTCGGAAGGCAGTGAGGTGAGGACGCGGGGGATGCAGGGGGAGTGGGTGCAGGTGGAGGCGGGGGAGGGTAAACGTGGCTGGGTGGAGCGGCGCTTTATGGGGTTGGTGCAGCCCTAAATCAAACCACGGGTCAAGGGATGGAATCCCTTGCAGGAGCGTCTGAGAGGACAGCGTCCTCTCAGCATAAAAATAGAAGGACATAAAATCAAACCACGGGTCAAGGGATGGAATCCCTTGCAGGAGCGTCTGAGAGGACAGCGTCCTCTCAGCATAAAAATCCGCTCAAAAAGCCGTCTAAAGAGCGGCTTTATTTTTTTGCAGGGGCCTTGCCCTTTTAAACGATCCCAGCAGGGCCCATCGGCTCCTGCACCCTGTTTTGTTTTGAGTCACAGCGACACGATGTCTTAGGTGATGTGATGGCAAATCACCTGTCATGGCCATTTTTTAAATGGTTTTATGTGTGATTGCACATAATTGTAACATAGCTATCTTTCTGTAAAAATGCGATTGTAAGCAGATATCATCATCGATACGTCTAAGCTCAATGAGAGAACAGTCACGAGAGGTTCTTATGGAGCGTATCCAGATCAAAAATCCTACAGAGCCGTGGTCCTCGGGACAGATCTTTGGACGCTACAAGCTGATCAAAGAGCTGGGTGCGGGTGGAATGGCCTCTGTCTTTTTGGCGGAGCAGTGAGGAGAGCAGGGATTCTCGCGGAAGGTTGCGCTCAAGATTGTCCACCCGCATCTTGCCTTGCAAGATGACTTTGAAGATTATTTTGTGAGCGAAGCGCGACTGGGGGGCGTGCTTCATCACCCGAACCTCTTGGCGACGCTGGATTTTGGTCAGGTTGAAGGTCGCTGGTATATGAGTATGGAGTATGTGGACGGCTGGACGCTCAGTGAGCTGGTGAGTGCCCTACCGCAACCCCATGCGAGCCACCATCATCCGATCTATCTTCAGGTATTGATTCAGGTGTGCCGAGGGCTGGCCTATGCCCATATGGCTCAAGATGCCGAAGGGCGTGCTCTTCGGATCGTGCACCGTGACATCAAGCCCTCCAACATCTTAATCGACCGGCATGGTGGAGTGAAGCTGGCGGACTTTGGGGTGGCACGCGCCGAGTCAAATGTGCATCGGACTGCCATCACGGGGGTGATCAAGGGAAGCCTGCGTTACCTGTCTCCCGAGCAAGCCCTGGGAGATCGTGACATCGACGGTCGAGCGGATCTGTATTCGCTGGGATTGGTGCTGTATTTTCTTCTCATGGGACGGTCGGCGTATCAATCCGATAATGATATGCATGTGCTTCGGATGGCGATGGATGGAGCCGTTGGCCCCGCGCTGGAGCAGCTTCCCGCTTGGCCCTATCGGGGAGCGGTGCTGAAGGTGCTCAAGGGACTGCTGGCGCTCGAGCGAGAGGACCGTTACAAAAATGCGGAGGTGGTAGAGCAGGCCCTTTTAGAACTGCAACAGCACGTTGGTATGACACCCATGCTATCCGCTCGGTGGATTCAGACCCACATGGTAAAGGAGGGGCCGGAGCCGGCGCAGCACCAGACGAACGAGGGAGAGACACTCGCAGAGCCCGAGTTCTTCGACCTGCCTGACATTACTTATAGTAGGGTCTCTCGTGGCGCGTTGAGTGTGCGTACCCCCATCAAGTGGGAGGAAGACCCATCATCCGTGGGTTACGTTCGTCCTGCTAGGCAGGAACTCCAGGTTCCGCCGCCTAAAAAAGCAGCGTCGCCTGAGAGTATCCGAAGCTGAAGCGCGTGCATGAGAGCCTCCAGATGGAGTCTTTCCTGAAGTTTGGAGGTGACAATTATATAAGAGAGCTATCAATCAAGTGTGACGCTATCGTATGTGTCAAGAGAAGTCAAATCTTTTCCGGGTGGAGTCATGGATATGCGTTCTGTGATGCCTGTTTTCCTCACCATGCTGGGTGGGCCTCTTGTTTGGCATGAAGCTCTCCATTTAACAACCATTTGTAATCCACACACATCCTGAGACGACCATCATAGTTGACGAAAAGAACGAAAGCTGATATCACACAAAAACGCTTTTGACAGGTAGATGTATAACACGATGGCTTAGAGGGGGCGCTTCGCGAGAGCCAAGTGAGGACGCCACCCGCATGATCACGGGAGTATGCACGTATGAGGATGGTTTATAACCGTAAGACAAATCAGGCTAGACGCACCTCAGCGGGTGCATCCTTCTGGAGAGGGGCGCTGCTGTGGGTGATGGCCCTGACATGGACGGCCTGTGCTTCGGCCCTCCAGACCTCGGTGAGCAGCGAACCCAAAGCACTGCCACTGCCTGAAGCCGTCGTCGCGTTGGTGAACGCACGAGATGCGGATCCTCAAAATCCCGCCAAAACCGAAGCGGTGATAAAAGCGGCACTGGAGGCCCGACGTTTTACCCTCGCCTTTGATGAAGCGCAACGGCTCCGTGAGCTTCAGCCAGATTCGGATATCCCACTGGAGCTGCTCGGGGAAGCCTGTTTTGGCTTGAGACTCTTTAACCAAGCGGCTGATTCGTATTATGCGGCCAATCAAAAGGTATTCTCGGCGTCGCGTGCCTATCGCATTGGCTGGATCCTGTTGTCGAAAGGCTCTAAACAGAAAGCGCAGGAATATCTCTCAGAAGCCGTCTCGATGGCACCCGATGAGTGGCGCTTGGTGGAGCTGCTGGTCTCGGCCCATACCTCTCCTGCCGGAAAGCAGGGGGAGCTCGAGGATTTTTTGGCCCGCCATCCGGCTCATCCCGAGGCAACGGCAGCCCTTGCCAAGCTCCAAGCGGGTGAGCGGCCAACCCTCGATAAGATCGTCCAGGGGGAAGGACAGGTCATCCGTGTCCCCATCAATGATGCGTATGAAATACCGATCAAGTTTAATAATCTGAGCATCAAAACGACCTTGATGATGGGTGATGGACTGGTCCTGAGTGCGCCTGCGCAGGTCAGACTCGCCCTGATACGCGCGAAAGAAAAGCGGGAAGTGATGGACTCTCATGGGAACAGGGGCTCTGCCCGTACCGTCATCGTGAAGTCTGTTAAGATTGGAGACCTCGTCCTCGAGAACGTACCCGCCATTGTTCTGGATGAGCAGTATACGTCTAAGGTCACCGCATCGATTGGGATAGGCCGACTTGCAGGCTATTCGCTTCTGATAGATCGTAAGGCAGAGCGCTTGGAGTTCCATCCACATACCCTTCCGACACCAAAACTTTCTGAGCACTCCACAAAGCTCCAATGCTACAAGTCCGGATCAAGCTGGATGGTGGAGGTGGGGATGACGAACCTCGACACGAAACATGGCGTACAGGGACTGGGGAGCCTACAGTTTGGCTATCAAAATACAGTTTTCCACACCCCTAATATTCTGGAGCAGCGTCTTGGAACGTTGGATACCACTCAGACCGTCACGATGCGAGGCTCATTGGGGTATGGTAAGAGAGTGATGGTGGAACGTATGACCCTCGGCTTTGCAGGGGACACCTTTGTAGGATTCGCTGCGGACGCTAGGCGTGGGAACAATAAGCAGGGCTACTTTTATGCGACGGACTTAGGGCAACTTCAGGCGTTCACACCTCACCTGTTGATTGGGCGTGACGTGCTCTATTTCTACCGGTTCCTGCTGGATACACAGTCTCATATGCTGCATCTGGAGAGGTATGAGTAAGACGCACAAGGTGCAGGCATGATAGGAGCTCCCGCGTCCAACAGGGCCTCGGTGCTTAAGCACTCACCTGCTGAGTGGCCAAGCGGGTCAGCAGCACGCGGGCCAGTTGATACGTCTGAGCACGCAGCTCCGGCACAGCGGTACTCTCCCAACGTTGTGCGCGTCTCCACCCCCCCACCGTAAACAGCACTTCAGAGATCCGCCCGTCTGCGTCGATGAGTGCGCCCTGAGCATCACAGCGGGCTCCCAGTCCATGCACATCTTCGGTCACCAGTCCTTGGGTCAGAAGCTGCTGCACCAGAGACGTGCGCTGCTCACTCAAGCGCATCCCCAGTCCCGTACAGTTGAAGACGTGTTTAACACTCACCCCGCCGACGGCCTGCGCTCGGCGGAGCTGATACGTCAACGCGATGCCGCCAGGCACTGCGGTCGAAGCCAGCAACCGTCCCGCCACCCGCCGAACCTGCCCCAGCCGCTCCAGCCCCTGAAGTTGTGTCTCGATCTCCGGTGCCATTCGGTGACGGACCACCTCCCAATGAGGGCGAACGTGGCGCAGGAACTGGCGCTGCTCGTGCTCATCCCATCCCTGCCACAAGCTGCTCAAACGAGGTCTCAGCGCGTCCACCACCAGCCGCCAGCCATCGGGCTGCACGGAGCGTACCTGCTGTGCGGTCTCCCGGACCTCTTGGATCACGTCCGTCAGGCGCACGGGAAGGCGTGCCCGAAACGCTTCCGGATCAAACTCGGGCACTTGGAGCCCAGGTCGATGAGCCTCTGGCCAGCTCCCCCGCCGCGAGAGGGCCACAATCTGCCCGCGATGCCCCAGCTCTTGCAGCGACAAGATCAGATCGATGGCCGTGAGCCCCGTGCCGATGATCAGCACATCATCCTCTTTCTCCACCTGACTCCAGCCCGCCGCATGCCACGGATTGCCATGATAACCCGGCGCTTGAGCCACTCCCCGCGAGATGCCACGCGGATCCGCCGCAGGCGCATTGCCCGTCGCCAGCACACACATATCCGCACGCATCACGGGCGTGTCACGTCCGGTCAGGAGCACCCCTCGCTGAGGGTCTCGGGCATAGAGCCGCACGACCTCATCCTGAATGCGCACCACCGACACCGCTCCCCCGTGTTTGAGCTGTGCCTGATGGGTGGTATCCTCCAGCAGCTCCTCGAGATAGCGGCCATAGAGCGCACGCGGCGCAAAGCTGAGCCCATGTGCTCCGGGTTGACGCCGGCGCAGCCAGTGCAGGAAGTGTTCCGGCTCCTCCACCAGCGCGCTCATCGAAGCCGCCGGGACATTCAGCAGGTGACGAAAGCTGGGCGTTGAGTATGCCAATCCCCGTGCGAAGCGTCCATGCTGGTCATACCACAGGATGCGGAGTGGACCCTGCGCCGCACGCAGAAGCTGCACCACCGTGAGGGTGCCACAGTATCCACCTCCCACCACCGCCACCGTTCGAGCGGGGACACCGACCCCACGGCGCACACCCACCAAGTGCGTGCGTTCCAATCTCTCCCTCATGGGCTCGAGCATAACCACCTCCAGCATGATTGATGGATGCGCTCCGGAGACCCCAGCCTGAAGGTTCCTGCGCTTATGGATCAGGGGGGCAGGATTTATGCCAGCACCGGTGCGCGTCTCCATCCCGGATGGCTCAGCGATAACCTCAAGTAGATGCAGGGGAAAAATACAGTGCTCCGAAAAACAGCGCCCGTGATGGGTGGCCATGCCCATCATCCTTGCGGGGGAAGCCGTGACGGGTGCGCGTCTCCACCTCCGCTCATCCACCCGCAGCTTTCTGGTCTCATCCCTTCGCGATGCTTGCCGAGCTGGAAACATTTCCGGCATTATAGGAGGTGATGAAACAAGCGGACCCATGTGCAAAAGGAGTGTTTATGTCCTCGTTTCGTGTTCCAAAGCTCATCTCTTGTCTGCTGCTCGGGCTGACCGCCTGTCAAGAGCCGGTCCCCACCCCCACCGAAGCCCCTTCTCCCGGCGGAGAAAGTCCAGTTGCCGAGAGCCCCACCCAGACACCCACGGAGACCCCGGCCTTCACCGAGACCCCGGCCTTCACCGAGACGCCCGCCGTGGACGCAGATCAAGATGGAAGTCCTGCCTCCCTCGACTGTGACGATACAAACCCCGCCCTCTATCCCGGCGCTGCTGAGACCCCTTATAACGGCATCGACGAAGATTGTTCCGGCGAAGACCTCATCGACGTCGATCAAGATGGTGTGCCTGCCCTGGCCGCCAACGGCTCCGACTGTGACGATACCGATCCCACCACCTATCCCGGCGCACCCGAATACGCCGACGACCGCGACAACGACTGTGATGGCAGCGCCGATGAAGACCTCGACACCACCGATGACGACCAAGATGGGTATGCCGAGAGTGATGGTGACTGCAACGATGCCTCCCCTCAACAGCATCCCGACGCCCAAGAAGTCCCTTACGATGGCATCGACCAAGACTGCTCCGGCAGTGATCTCACCGACGTAGACGGAGACGGCAGCGCCGGAGGCCCCAACGGGTCCGACTGTGACGATACCGAAAGCAGCATGTTTCCCGGTGCAACCGAAGTCCCCTACGATGGCATCGACCAAGACTGCTCCGGCAGCGATCTCAACGACCTCGACGGAGACGGCAGCGCCGGAGGCCCCAACGGGTCCGACTGTGACGATCAAGATCCCGGTCGCGCCCCCGGCCAAGAGGAAGTCCCCTACGATGGCATCGACCAAGACTGCTCCGGCACCGACTTGATCGATGTAGATGGTGATGGTCAGGCTTCTGTTCAAGCAGACGGCACCGACTGCAACGACAGCGATCCCACGATCTACGCGGGCGCATCTGAGCTCCCCTACGATGGCATCGACCAAGACTGTTCTGGTTCCGATCTGATCGACGTCGATCAAGACGGAGTGGCCAGCGACGAAACACAGGGCCTCGACTGTGACGACGCCGATCCCTTGACCTATCCCGGTGCCTCCGAGCTCGCCGATGGCATCGACAACGACTGCGATGGACAGATCGACGAAGGACTCAACAGCACCGACGACGATGGAGACGGATTTACCGAGCTGAGCGGAGACTGCAACGACAACGACCCCCTCATCTCCCCCGATGCGCAAGAAATCCCCTACGACGGCATCGACCAAGACTGCGCCGAAGGAGACCTGCTCGACGTGGACCAAGACGGTGTCAACGGGGGCTCCGAAGGCACCGACTGCGACGACACCGACCCGAGCTCCGCCCCCGGAGCCAACGAGATCCCCTACGATGGCATCGACCAGGACTGCTCCGGCAGTGATCTCACCGACGTCGATCAAGATGGCTTCAGCGGCGGCAGCAGCGGCAACGACTGCAACGACCAAGATCCGCTGCTCAACCCCGGAGCCAACGAGACCCCTTACGATGGCATCGACCAAGACTGCTCTGGCAGTGATCTCATCGACGTGGACGGAGATGGTTACAGCAGCAGCGTGGTGGGAGGCCCCGATTGCAACGACGCCACCCAAGCGATCTCTCCCGCTGTTTCAGAAGTGTGTGACAAAATCGACAACAACTGCGATAATGTGGTGGATACAGATGCCGTAGATCGCACCCCCTACTATACCGATGGAGACCGGGACGGCTTCGGAAATCCGACGGCATCCACCCTGAGCTGTTCCGGATCCTCCACCCTGGTCAAAGACAACACCGACTGCGACGACACCTCCAACCAGACCTACCCCGGTGCGGCGGAGCAATGTGACGGTGCCGACAACGACTGTGATGGCCAGCTCGACGAACAAGTGCAGACCACCTACTATCAAGACAGCGATGGTGATGGGTTTGGCAACCTCAGCGCCAGCCTCAGCGCCTGCTCTGCTCCCGCCGGATACGTGAGCGACAGCAGCGACTGTGATGACAGCCTCAGCGCCGTCAACCCCGGAGCCAGCGAGAGCTGTAACAGCCGGGATGATAACTGCAACGGCCAGACCGATGAAGGAGTCACCCGCACCTACTACCAAGACGCCGACGGCGACACCTACGGCAATCCAGCCGTCAGCGTGAGTGCATGCAGTGCTCCCACGGGTTACGTGAGCAATAAAACCGACTGCAACG
Organism: Myxococcota bacterium; assembly: GCA_046075485.1. Lineage (GTDB taxonomy): Bacteria > Myxococcota_A > UBA796 > JAJRTE01 > JBJTQF01 > JBJTQF01. The sequence continues at coordinate 67,641 of JBJTQF010000284.1, forward strand.
ACAGCAGCACCTCCGCCAATCCGGGCCAGCAGGAGCAACCCTTCGATGGACTGGACAACAACTGTGACGGCAGCGTGGACAACGTCAGCACCAGCGGACTCCCACCATGCCCGACCACCTTCAGCGAGAGTTTTAGCGGCACCAGCTTGCCCAGCGGCTGGAAGATCATGGGCTCCGCCAATCAAGTGTGGACTTTCTCAGGCGGGGTGGCCAATCAGACGGCGGCCTATGGATCGATCTGGGCTCCGGGCGCTTCTCTCTCTCCCAATTGTTATGTTCACACGACGTATACCGTGGAGGTGGATACCTATCTGTCCTCCAGCGGCGACTTTGGACACAACGGCATCTTGTATGGTCTCAAGGAGAGTGCCCTGTCCACCACCTGCGACACCAACTATTCTTATTATCGGACTCACAGTGATCATATCACAAACTGGAGCTGTAGCAGCGGTGAGACCATCTATAGCACCGGCACCATCACCAATCAGAAGTGGTATCGGTATAAGATTGAGGTCAATAAGACCGCAGGGTGGATGAAAGTGTATCTGGATGGCAAGCTCATCGGTCAAGTCACCGGCGCTCAACAAGCAGCCAGTGGACCGCGCATCGCCCTCTGGACCGCCGATCAAGCACGGTTTGACAACTTCCTCTACAAGACCCCGTGAGGCGGGCGAGCTTCGGTGCCCCCCCTCCGTCCCCCCTTCCGCCCCCCTCCGCCCCCCCAACTCTGGGG
>JBJTQF010000285.1:0-52476 GCA_046075485.1 Myxococcota bacterium
AGGGCTTCGGAGAGGGTGCAGCTTGCTGCACCCTTTTTGAGCTGAGAGGACGCTGTCCTCTCAGACTCTCCTGCAAGGGATTCCATCCCTTGACCCGTGTTTTGTTTTTTATTGAGCTGAGAGGACGCTGTCCTCTCAGACTCTCCTGCAAGGGATTCCATCCCTTGACCCGTGTTTTGTTTTGTTCCGGTGGAGGAGCTTATATGCACGTTCCGATCTACGTCGAAATCAGCGACGAGGGCCTCTATCGCGCTTTTGTCCCCGGTCTCACCATTGCCGAGGTCGAAGGTGAAGATGCCCGCGAGACCCTCCTCGAAGCCATGTCCCGCGCCGCTCTATACCTCGAGTGCAAAGAACCCGAGATGTTGGAGTTCGAAATCCACAGCACTGTTGCGATGGAAGAATGAAGATGCTAGCTTGCAATTGTTGCGGATTTGTCACGCGCAGGCGCTCATTCAGGGGGAGAGAACAGCTATGGGGTGTCAACGACCAGTTCGGCGCAAGAGCGTATTGGAAGTTGTAGAGGAGCTCAAAGAAATCCCAACCACGGAGTTCAACCTAGAGACGCTCGACGGTTATCTCACCGGCTTGATCCTTGAACCCAACAGCCTAGAGCCTTATCTTCACTTCAAAGAACAAGCCTATACACGAAACCTCATCTTTAGAAACGAACTCTTCGAGGTGCTGATTCTTTGTTGGGATGTGGGACAACACACCCCTGTACATAACCACCGAGGCCAGCTCGGCTGGATGTCGGTCCAGCAGGGCATGCTCTCGATCCTCAACTACAAGCGCACAGACTGCTCGCGGGCTTGCAACCAAGAGCGCCGTTGGTCAAAGGTCGAGCTGGCATCGGACATCCCCATCGCCGGGGTGGGATTTGTCGCCCATGTCTCAGAATGTGAGACCATCCACCAGATCTCTAATGATCCAGCGTTTGGCCAGCGCGCGGTGAGCTTCCACATCTACTCCAAGCCCTTTGACTCGTGTGTGATCTACGATCCGGAGCATGAGCAGTGCATGGATAAAAAGCTCTCCAACTATACGGAACACGGGCGCCATGTGCTCACCGCCGACGGTTCGGGAGCCTCCCTGGGAAGCCGTTGCAGCGGCACGCCGGTAGAGGCTCCCGCACCGTTTATGGTGGAAGGCTGAGCCGAGCGCATCAGGCCGGCCCCGCCCTCCCCTCTGCCCTTACCCTTCCTGCGGAACCAGTGCTTTGAGGGCCTCCAGCCGCGCCATCACACCCTCGTCGAGCTTTTCGACCACCCCTTGAGCTGCCAAGTTCTCTTCGAGCTGCTCCAGCCGACTGGCCCCCAAGATCACCGTGGACACATGGGGATTCTTCAGACACCACGCGAGGCTGAGCTGAGAAGGCGTACAGTCCAGCTCCTTCGCCAGTGCCGTGACACCTCGAGCCGCTTCCAACCGCTCGGGGGTGAGTATGCTTCGCAACCAGCCAACCCGATCCAGCCGTGTGCCCTTCGGGATGCCGTCATTATACTTGCCGGACAAGAGTCCAGAGGCCAAAGGGCTCCAGATGGTGGTGCCCAGCCCGTACTTTTCGTACAGGGGCGCATACTCTTGCTCCACTTTCTTGTGATGCAGGAGATTATATTGGGGCTGCTCCATGCTCGGGGCATAACAACCCAGCTCACGCGCCAGCCGATAGGCTTCCTCGAGCTGCTCGGCACTCCACTCTGAGGTGCCCCAATACAGCACCTTACCCTGCCGGATGAGGTGGTCCATCGCCCTTACCGTCTCCTCAATGGGGGTCTCGGGGTCCGGTCGATGGCAAAAGAGCAGATCCACGTAGTCGGTCTGAAGCCGCTTGAGCGCCTTGTGGGTGCCCTCGAGCACATGCTTTCGAGACAAGCCTCGGTCATTGGGGCCCGAACCTCCCCAGAAGATCTTGGTGGAGATCACCAAAGACTCACGCTTGAGCTCCTTGAGGGCCTCACCCATGACCACCTCAGCCTGCCCATTGGCATATGCTTCGGCGTTGTCGAAGAAGTTGACCCCCGCCTCAAAAGCGGCCAGCATGATGCGCCGCGCCGCTGCCACATCCAGCTCACCGCCAAAGGTCAGCCATGCTCCGTAAGACAATTCGCTGACTTTGAGACCCGCGCTGCCAAGACGTCGATATTTCATGCCCAATTCCCCATGTGATGTAGGTGTCCGCATCGGCTCGAAGCTCACCCTTCGACTCAAAGCGCACACGTTCCGGGAGAATATGCGCGTGCGTTCCAGTGCTGTCAATCCACGGGGCGAACAGGAAAAGCGCCATCCAAGAGCAGCGCCACATGCTCCAAGCGGCTTAACACAAAGAGGCTTAACACAAAGAGGCTGGACGGCCACCGCACAACCGAGGGCATGCGGTGGCCTCGCAGAGACAGGTTAACGAAGCCGTGAAATCAGGCCAGCTTTTAAGGCCACCAGACCCACGCCACGGGAATCACATTCAGAGACACCAGCACCAACCCAGACCACTTCGGCAGCCGCTCGAGCATCCACATCGCGAACCCTCCCGCTGTGCTGTGCATTGAATCCCCCCCTCTCTGATACTATAGAGAAGTACCTCATATGTTAAGCATTTCGAGCACTTCTCTTGTAAATTGTCGGCGGCGCCACCCGCGTGTCATCGGCACCCCTTACCAGGGCACTCGGCGATGCGGCACCGCCAGCCGATCCAACGCCAGGGTCATCAACGGCGGCTCAGGAGGCTTCTCCCCCCCAGGTCGAGTGGCAGGAGACCGACGAAGCTCCTCCGACTCGCGCCCCCGCAGGCTCAGAAGCCCCCCACGCGCCTGCACCATGCTTTGAGGCTGCACCATGTTTTGAGGCTGCACCGTATTTTGAGGCTGCACCATGCTTTGAGGCTGCACCATGTTTTGAGGCTGCACCGGCATGACCGGAGGCGTGGCCAGCCCCTGATGCCGCTGCCCCGGCCCCTCCAACGCCAACGTATGGGTGACCTCCAGATCATGCACCCCACTCTCCGTCCCACGCTCCCCCGCCGTCGGCCAAGGTCGGCTACACATCACTTTATGCGTCCATGAGCTGCCCGTTGCTTTCATCTTGGATACTCCTTGCCTGCCAGAATGTTGAAAAAAGGAGGACCACCGCCACCAGCAGCCCTCCACGCATGAGCTGGACGTTCTCAGCTCACCAACCACGCCACCAGCCACACCAGCGGCACCACATTACACACAGAAATCGTAGAGTCCTGCCAAAGAGTGGATCTGATCACTCGTGCGCGTACCATGACACCTCCCAATTGTTGGAGCTGCGGATCAAGGTCAAACTCAGCCGGTAAAACATCGAAGGAACGACATGACAAAAAATAGTGAGGCACCCACCAAAACGGAACTGTTTGAGCAGCTCAGATGCTGGGGCATGACACGTCTGCTCTTAGCTCACCCGAGGAGACATGGGGATCTAAGGCATCGTCAGCATCCAAACGGCTCACCCCTGAAGAACACCAGCGCCGTGTGGGTGCCTCATGTGAAAGAGTATGCCACCGACCCCTGGCATTGTCCGGACAGAATCTGTCCGAAAAGCGAAAAAATAGTGAAAAACGACCTTGCAAAAAGAATGCGGTTGGCAAGATTAAGGCAGGCACGTCTCCCCTCTTCATCCCCTCAGAGAGACGCTTTTTTACGCAGATTCTACCCCCCTCCAGAGCACTTCGACACCTCCAGAGGCATACACACGACACGCTAAAATACCGTTATCTCGAACCAATTCACCCGCCCCCCTCTACTCCAGCTTCCGGTAGGCGCTCCAGGTCGTCAAAGTACCGAAATGGGTCTTCCAGCCAAGCACGGATTGTTTTGGCTAATACCATTGTGTGGAACCCATCCACCAGCCGATGGTCAAAGGTGGCATGCAGCCGCAGCACCTTTCCAGGCACCACTTGACCATTCTCCACCACCGCCGCATCACACACCGCTCCCGGTGCCACAAAGATCGGCACCCGCGTATAGGGCACCAGGGGCACATAGGCCGTCTCAATCCCCAAGGAACCCACGTTCGTCACCGTCGCCCCCCCAAATAGATCACGCGGAATTCCTGCCCAGCTTAGATCGAGGTTCAGGGTGTACATCAAAAAACTCAGCAGATCGAGAGCCCAGCTCATCAGAAACAACGGAATCAGCGCCGTCGATTTTTTCCCCTGCTCCATCGCCGGATCCTGCCGCTTGCGCACCCGCGAGACCTGCCCTTCAATCTCCCGCGCCAGGGTCAAGAGACTCTTTTGATCCACGTTTTTGATCTTGGCCGCCGCCAAGTCCACTTTGGAGGCCCCCTCGTCGGTCTGCACCACCAAGATCGACAAGTCCACGTCTCTCCGCAGGTAGATGCGGTTAAACCTCAAGACACCGTTCGCCTCGGGACACTGCCGCAAACCCTGCGCCAAGGCTTTGGCCACCAGATGGGTCACGGTAAGCCGAATCCCCGTGCGCTGCCGAAAGGCTTCTATATAGGCCAGGCTCTTCTCCATCCGAACTTCCATCGCGCCGTAAATGGTCGGATCGTAAGCAGTTCGCCAGCTCCCCAGCGCCAGACGCCGAAAGGCGGAATACTCCCGCACCGGCTGCAAGTCGATGTTTGGCATCTCAGCTCCCCTCGGTTTTCAGGTTGAGAGCGGGTGCCATCCCCCCCGCTCTGCGGCTCCAGTCACTCACAAGCTCACGCGCGCACGCATACGCAAGCGCACACGCAAGCGCACGCACGCAAGCACACGCAAGCGCACGCACGCAAGCACACGCAAGCACACGCACGCAAGCGCACGCACGCAAGCACACGCAAGCTCGCACAAAAGCACGCTCAGGAGACCGGAGCCGTCGGCTCTGGCAGGAGCTTCACGCCCTCGTGTTTGGCTACGTAGGTCGCCACCGTCAAGTCTCCCACCACGTTGAGCACCGTTCGGCACATATCCAAGAGCCGATCCACCCCCAGGATGATGGCAATCAAGGCCGGATTCACCCCCACGGTCCCCAAGACCAGAATGATAAATGGAATCGACCCCGATGGCACCCCCGCCGTACCAATCCCCCCCAGGATCGCCAAATATGCCACCATCACCTGCTGCCCCAAACTCAGCTCCACCCCCGCGAGCTGCGCCAAAAACAGCACGGTCACCCCCTCAAACAGCGCCGTCCCGTTCTGATTGGCCGTCGCCCCCACCGTCAATACAAAGGCGTTGATATCTCGCGGAATCCCAAGCTGCTCTTCACTCACCTTCAGCGCAGTCGGTAAGGTCGCGTTCGATGAGCTGGTCGAAAATGCTGTCACCATCACCACCCGAATCCGACGGAAAAATTCCCACGGACTCACCCCCGAAAAAATCCGCAGGGCCACCGGATAGGTCACAAACATATGCAGACCCAACCCCAGCAATACCACCCCCACAAAATATCCCAGGCTCAGCAAGAGCCCAAAACCAAAACGCGCCGTCATCGTAAACAACAAACAAAATACCGCATACGGGGCCAGCCGCATGGTCAAGGCAATAAGCTGACTGGTGGCCGCAAAAATCCCCTCCATCACCGCTAAGACCGGATCGGCTCTGGAACCCACCAGGGTCAAGGCCACGCCAAACAACACCGCAAAAAACATCAGGCCCAACATATCCGGCGGATCTTTGGCCGCCGCCGCCAACGGATTGGAGGGCACCAGGGTCTTCACCACCGCCATCAGCGGAGCCTCTTCCGCCACCTCTTTGGAAGGCGCCGCACTCACCTTCTTATTCGCCTCCGCACCATACTTTTCTTGTAAGGCTTGAGCCACCCCCGGATCCAGCCGCTTCCCAGGCGCCAGCCCATTCGCCACACTCAGCCCAATCGCGACGGAGATCGCCGAGATCACAAAGGTATACCCAAACGCACGCGCACCCATCTTGCCCAGCCGCCGCACGTCTCCAATCCCCGCCACACCCAGCGTCAAGGAGCTAAACACCAACGGCACGACCAGCATGATCAGCAGACGCATAAAAAGCGCCCCCACCGGCTCGGTGAGGTTGCGAATCAGCGGCTCCAAGAGCGCCGCGCCCCCCAAAAGCGCATTCAAAACACCCCCCAACAGGGCCCCCAGCACCAACCCCAGCATGATCCGTGTGTGCTGCGGCATGCCCTTCGAGACTTCCCGCCCTTCCGTGCTCTCTCCGCTCATCCCTGACTCCTTTTGAGAGGGTTCTGTGAGGTGCGCTCCAGCAGGCAGAGGCCACCTTCCCCCGAGCATACCGGAAAGCGCAGGCAAAAACGATGAGGAATCCAATGCTCTTGACCCCTCGCCAAGTGCTTTTACACCCTCCGGGCTCAAGTCCTGCCCCACCTGTGACGAGTGTAAAGTAAGACAGTCGTGCTGTTTCCGGCTGATTTTATAAGGAGCTTCGCCCATGAAAAAACCCCTCTTGGCCTTCTCGCTGCTCTGGCTCTCCCTGCTGATGCCCTCGTCGAGCGCACAGGCCGCCTGCACCTTTCGCATGGATGTGCTCGACGTCGGACAAGGGGACGCCACCTTCATCCAGACCCCCGAGTGTAAGACGCTGCTCATCGATGGTGGTGATGTCGGCTCGGGGCAGGTGATCCGCGCCCACTTAAGCACATTGGGCGTCTCCAAGCTCGATCTGGTGGTGCTCAGCCACTACCACCAAGACCACCTAGCGGGACTGGTCGAGCTGGGCAAGTCGCCTCAAATTCCAGTAACACAGGTGATCGACCGGGGCGGAAGTTATGACTCCGCCACCTATCGAGAGTACGCTTCGCTCTACGGCAGTGTGCGTAAGACCGCCACGCTGGGACAAGTGCTCTCACTCGGCAGTGTCCGGCTGGAAGTGGTCTCGGTAAACGGCAACGGCACCAGCTCCAGTGACGAAAACAGCTGCTCAGTAGGCGTCAAGATGACCTACGGGGAGCTCGATGCCGTCATCGCCGGAGATCTCACCGGATATGCCACCGGAGGCGCTGCGGACGTCGAGGGGCGCATGGCTTCTCGAGTCGGCCCCGTCGAGATCTACCACGTCAACCACCACGGCAGCGCCGAGAGCAGCAATGATACCCTGCTCAGCATTCTCCAGCCGGATGTGGCGCTGATCTCAGTGGGCTGGGATAACTCGTATGGACACCCCACCCCCGAAGCCCTCGAGCGCATCGAAAGACAAGGCACGCTGGTCTACCAGACGGAAGATCCACTGACCGAACAGGTGCTGGGTACGATCACCGTCTTGTCGTCGGATGGCCAACGCTGGAGCGTCTCTCAAGGTGGCTCAAGCCTGAGCTTCACGGCCCGCGCGGATGGCTCCAAGCCCGTGGTCGCCCCGTCCAGCATCGCGGTGGTACGCGGCACCAGTCCCAGCGGAAGTGTGTCGAGCTGGAGCCTCGATGATGGCAGCCTCTACAGCCTCTCGGCCTCCGCCAAGAGCAGCGTGTATGCCACGGAGCTGAGTGCTAAGCTGTCGGTGGGCTCGGTCAAACCTTCGTCGATGCGGGTGGTGTTTAATGGGCGCTACAGCACCCCTCGCCAGCAGACGGCGTATGTGAAGGTGCCCTCGTCGGGTCAGTGGCTCTCGCTGGGTACGGCGGCGGTGGGGTCTTCAGAGGGCACGGTCTCCTATGAGGTGCCCTCTCCTAGTAATGTGCTGGCTTCCGACGGCAGCATGGAGGTGAAGCTGGTGGGGGAAAACCGCTCGAGCAGCTATAAACTCTACGGAGACGCTCTCTTTGTCGTGTGGGAGTAGAAGGGCCTCTCGCACCCGCACGCTCACGCGAGCAGGCATACGCGAGCACCTACACTCAGCGCAGGACACCACTCTCATGCAGGACCGTCTCTTCCAGCGCGTCGAGCTGACCCAGCTCCCACGCCAAGTCCAGCACCGAGTACCGCGCTCGGATGTCTCGGGCGATGCGATAGGCTTCTCGCAGCTCCGCTTCTGGGATGCCCAGTCCGCGCGCGGTGGTGGGAGCGCCTGCCTGCTCCAGCACCGCCCGCAGCTCCGCCGGGCTTTGGAGGTTTTGCCCCAGGTCTTCCCACAGCGCCTCCCAGCCCTCCACCACCTGGGTCAAGCGGGTGCGCAACAGCTCTGGGGTCGGATATTTCTTGCGAGACTCCACCTCCACCGCCGGACGCAGCTCCGCAGGCAGGCTCGAGAGCCGCTCCGCATACACCTCAAACGGCTGAAGGGCTGCCACCCGCGCCTCCACCAGCTCCAACGTCGGCTTGAGCTTCCGAAGCTGCTGATAGAGGGTCGCCGTCACCAGCGTGGCCACGCCCACCTGAGCCCCATGCAGCCCCACCGCGCGCCCTCGTGCTCCCGCCGTCATGTCCCACAGGTGTGAGAGCAGATGCTCGCCGCCCGAGGCCGGAGAGCTCGAGCCCGCCGAGGCCATACAGACCCCCGAGATCAACAGGGCCTCCATCAGCGGACGCAGGGCTTCGGGAGAACCTTTGCCAATACCTTCCGCCACCGCTTGAGTCCGCTCAAAGGCGTGTTGAACCATCGTCACGGGCAGGCTATAAAAAGGCTCGCCGAGCAGTCGATGGCTCAAGCGCCAGTCGCCACTGGACACCGGCTTGCTCATGAGATCCCCCAGGCCGGAGCGGGCCAGCTCCAGGGGGGCCGTGGCCACCAGCTCCAGGTCGGTCAGCACAAAACGCGGCGGCGCACAGGAGATCGTGCGCTTGACCCCTCCCGAGAGAATCGCCGCAATCGCCGAGGTATACCCATTCATCGAGGCTGCCGTCGGCACCACACCGTAGGGCAACGAGGCTCGAAAAGCCGGGAGCTTCGCACAGTCGTTGACGGTCCCTGCTCCCAACGCCACCACCCCCGCACGCGGCTGAGGCAACACCCTCAAGGCGGCATCCACCACACTCAAGGCGTGATCATCCGCTTCCACTTTGCCGTCATGACCGTCTTGCAGCAACAGCACCTGCACTTCAAAACCGGCGTGCTCGAGGCTGTGTTGGAGGATCTCTCCGGCGAGTGGCCAAGTGTGGTGATCGGCCAGCAGGAGCACATGGCCAGGAGAAAAATGACGCGCTGCCATCGCGCCGAGCTGAGTCAGCCCTCCCCTTCCCAGACGCACTTCACGGGTCTGAACGGTATAAGGCTTCTCTGGGTTCACCGGGAGCGTGGCCCCGATGATCTGATCAAGTGACGTAAAGGATGACATGCCATGACCTCTGTTGTGACGCGCCGTCTCAGCGCAAAATGCTCTCGGGTGGTCGTTGGGTGGAGGCGAGCCGTGCCAGGGCTCCGCTCCGCGTGGGATGCTCCGCGTGAGCTGCTCAGCGTGAGCTGCTCAGGGCAGGGACTCGATGGCCTCCGAGGTGCAGCCAGAAGGGGCCGTGACCGGATTACACCGGGAAGGAGTGCCGCCCGGAATGTTTGTATAATACGTCATGCCTTCGGCTGGAGCAGGAAAATCCCCGCTGATCATATGGGCACCCGAAGAAAGTGCGGCGTTGAGCTGCTCGGTATACTGTTCGTCGGTGTCTCCGCAGCAGGAATCGGCTCGAGTGCGCACCATGTATCCGCGTGAGACCACACTCCGAATCTCGTTATACTGTCCGATGGGGTCGTTGAGCACAGTGACAGCCGAATAGGACTTCCCAGGAGGCGTATCCACAAACATGATGCGATCTTTGAGATCCAGGTCATTGTGGGTATAAGCCAGCTCCAGCTCGCCGTCGGTGTGCAGGATGAACATAAAACGCCCGCGCACGTCATCGATCAGCGGCCAAGCGCCTGCCTCCACTGCCGACGCCAGGTCAGGATAGGTGCCCTGCACCAACGCCGGGGTCACCAAGCGCTCTTTGGGAATCACCGAGAGAATATCGTCTTCCACCCGCTTGAGAAAGGTCTCGGTCGGTCGTGGGCTGGACCACTCTTTGGGCTCCAGCAGGAGGGTGATCGGATGATGCATCGGGTTGGCATCGGACCACGCCTTCATGGTCTTGAGACAGTCGGTAAAATATCGGCAGGTCGAGCGCATGTCGATGACAATGGCATGGTACACCAGCATCTCATCGGAGATGCCGTTATAGTGCAGGTCCAGCTCAAACTGGCGGACCCCTTGCTCCTCGAGCTGCTGGTCGAGTGGTAAGTGGGTGTAATAATAGTCGGGATACTTCGGGCCGGGCATCTCGATGTGATACGAGTTGTGCGTGCCCTTCATCTGAAGCTGGTTGAGCCGTAAGGTCGAGCTGATGAGCGACTCGGCCTCCGTCGGTGCCTCGTAACGCGCCTCCCATGCACGCGCGACGCCGGAAGCCCCAGCGCGCTGCCCCTCAGAGCTCGTCCCGCTGGGGTTCAAGCCCTGTGCGTGTGCGTCCGCAGCACTCGAGACGGTCACATCCACCGGCTCCAGCGCCGATCCTTCCACACACGCGGAGAGGGTGAGGGCCAGCAGGCCCGCAGAAAACGCCGACGGCGGCCACACAAAGCGAGTGGACAAGCACAAGGGCATGGGATTCCTCCAGCAGGGATGCAGCACGGGCATGACCCACTCTCGACGGCTCACCACGAGCGCCGGGGCCAGTCCTGGCAGGCAGTATGCCTTCAAGCCTTGAGAATGTCAGCGATTTTTAGCGGGCGGGAGACACGTTAGGGCTGGAGTCACGTCAGGGCGGGAGACACGTCAGGGCAACATGGGGCGGGCCGACACCCGTATCATACGAGCGCCACAGCATTCAGGACGCGCCATCAGAAGCCCAGCAGCCTGAGCTGGTTGAAGTACATCTCGGTCATGTCGGCTCGTCCATCGCCGTCATTGTCCACGGTCTGAGTATCCCACGGCAAGAAGCCGTTGACGATCACCTTGCCGTTTTTGGTGAGTGCAATCGCCCCCTGGCCGGAGGTCGAGGAGCCGAAGGAGCCCAAAATCCGCCCATCGGTCTCAAGGGTGGTGAGGGTATCGCCGTTATCCCCTGCTTGGTCGGAGCCATTAAGCGGCACCGGCACCGACTGACTCAGGGTCCACAGATTGATGGATGCACCCGAGGTCGGATAGATGGCTGCAAAGGTGCTCCGCTCGGCGGTGGTCTTCACCCCGAGGGTGGTCTGGAGGGTGGGATTGGTGTCGAGATCCCACCAGGAGAAGATCAGCGGCTTGCCTGCTGCAATCCAGCTCGTCAGGCGCGTCACCAGGCCGGAGTCAAGGCTGGTCCCCGGTGCGTCGATGACGATCACGTTAAAGCCGCCCGCATCATAGGCCGTGTTAAAGGCGGAGCCGGTGGTCGTCAGGGTCGAAGTGCTTCCCGAGAACAATGCCACGGCATCGTCGGCGAAGGTCGCGCCGCTGTCATAGTAGATCAACGCCTTGAGCGAACAGGTCAGGCCATCCGCTCCATCGATCTTACTGTCACAGTCGTTGTCGATGCCATCACAAATTTCGGTCGCACCGGGACTGACCGACGACTTGGTATCGTCGCAGTCTCCGGCGACCGTGGCATAACCGCTGGGTTTGGAGCAGGCTTGGAGGGTGGTGGTTGAGACGCCATAACCGTCTCCGTCGCCGTCTTTATAGAACGTGGTGGTGACGCCTTCGTCGAGCTGCGTATCACAATCATCGTCGAGGCCGTTGCAGGTCTCGGTGGCACCCGGCTTGATGTTGGCGTTGCTGTCGTTGCAGTCCAAGTCATTGCTGACATAACCGCTGGGTTTGGTGCAGGCGGTGAGAGTGGACTTTCCATCGCCGAAGGTGTCTCCATCGGCGTCTCGATACCACACGGTCCCGGCGTTTTCGTCGGCGGTGCCGTCGCAGTCGTCGTCGATGTTGTTGCAGAACTCGGTGGCACCCGGATATACGGTCACGCTGTTGTCAGCGCAGTCGGTGTTATTGGTCACATATCCAGCCGGAGCGGTACATGCCTGGGTGGAGGCGTTGGGATTGCCAAACTTATCGCCATCCAGATCTTGGTAGTAGGTGTTCTGGACTCCTTCATCGACTTGAGTGTCGCAGTCGTTGTCGATCAAGTCGCAGGTCTCGGAGGCGGTCGGGTTGGCGGCGGCGGAGGTGTCGTTGCAGTCGGTGTTGTTGGTCACATATCCTGATGGTGCTGTACAGGCTTGAGTGGTTGCGCTGGGGTTGCCGTAGGTGTCGCCGTCGCTGTCTTGGTAGAAGGTGGTCTTCACTCCTTCATCCACTTGGCTGTCGCAGTCGTTGTCGATCAAGTCGCAGGTCTCGGTGGCGCTCGGATTGGCAGCGGCGGAGGTGTCGTTGCAGTCGGTGTTGTTGGTCACATATCCAGCCGGAGCGGTACATGCTTGGGTGGAGACGTTGGGATTGCCAAACTTATCACCATCCAGATCCTGGTAATAGGTGTTCTTGACGCCCTCGTCGAGCTGGCCGTTACAGTTGTTGTCCACCGCATCACATACTTCGGAGGCCGCTGGGTTGATGGCTGCCGCACTGTCGTTACAATCTCCCGCGCGCGAGACAAAACCGGTTGGCTGCGTGCAGCTCTGGGTGGTGCTGGTGCTGCTCCCGTAGCTGTCTCCGTCGGCATCGGCGTAGTAGGTGCTGGCATCGGTGGCGTTTTCATCGGCTGCGCCCGAGCAGTTGTTGTCGATGCCGTCGCAGACTTCGCTCACATTCGGGTTGATGTTGGGATTATTATCGTTGCAGTCGCCGCCGCCTGCTTGAGTCCCAGACACGCCGTCGTTGTCTACGTCGATGAGATCCGCACCTGAACAATCTTGGTCGATGCCATCATAGGGCACCTCGGCGGCACCTGGATTGACCAGCGGGGTGGTATCGTTGCAGTCATCGCCGCCTGCGGTGGCACCGATGTAGGTATCACCATCCACATCGACGAGATCGGCTCCCGAGCAGTCTTGGTCGATGCCATCGTAGGGGACTTCGGTCACACCGGGGTTGATGAGCGGCTCGTTGTCGTTGCAGTCGCTGCCTCCGGCTTGGCTGGCCACAAATCCGTCTTGGTCTACGTCGTTGAGATCGGCGCCCGAGCAGTCTTGATCGATGCCGTCGTAAGGGATTTCGGTGGCGCTGGGGTTGATGTTGGGATCGGCGTCGTTGCAGTCTCCTTGTTGCTCGCTGGCACCGTCCGCGTCGTCGTCGGTGGTGTCGAGGGCTTCGTCGATCTGGCCGTCGCAGTCGTTGTCTTTGTCGTCTTCAAACTCGGGATTGCCGGGGAAGGTGTTGGCGTCGAGGTCGTCGCAGTCGTCGCCTCCGCCTTGAGTGCCCACGTACCCGTCGCCGTCTTGATCGTTGAGATCCGCACCGGAGCAATCTTGGTCGATGCCATCATAGGGGAGCTCGGTCTCGCCGGGGTTTACGTCTGGATCTTCATCATTGCAGTCTACGGGGTTCTCGAGGGCACCTGGAAAACCATCCTCGTCGATGTCGGTGAGGTCGGTGCCGTCGCAGTCTTGATCGACCCCATCGTAGGGGGTCTCGTCGTGGCCCGGGAAACGGTCTGAATCGGTGTCGTCGCAGTCATCTCCTCCGGCGGGGAGGCCGAGGGCGCCATCTCCGTCCACATCCAGGAGATCGGCTCCATCGCAGTCCTGATCGATGCCATCGTAGGGGAGCTCGGAGGCACCGGGGTAGATTTCTCCGTTGTTGGGCTGGCAGTCTCCATCGGAGGCCGAGACGCCATCACCGTCGGGGTCATCACTGGGAGGGGTGGGGGTATCGTCTTCGGGCGTCGGGGTGTCGGCTCCAGGGGTGGGGGTATCGTCTCCGGGGGTGGGTGTACCTTCGGGGGGTGCCGAGGGGGTCTCCGTGGCGGGGACCGGCTCATCAGAACATCCGCTCATGGCGGAGAGGTGAAAGCATGCCGCCAAAAACAGCAGCGGAATCCATCGATACTTCTCTTGAACACGCATGATCATGCTGATACTCCTTCGGTGCAAGCGTCTGGAATCCTATGGGGCCGATTTGACTTTAGACTCTACCGGAATAAGGCGTCCTGATCAGCATCATTTCCGGCATCACCGCGCTTTAATGACAGGCAGTGAAGGTCTCACCGCAGGGCTGGTTGTGATACACTCGCCCTTCTGTTCCACTATGCTCAAGGAGGTTCGCCGATGCCGTGGAGAAACACCCCCCTCAGCTCTTGGCTGCACACGCCGAGGATCCGGGTCTGGAGCACGCTCCTGGGGGTGCTGCTGCTGGCGCTGTGGCCGTGGTGGACCTCCCCTACTGAGCTGCCTTACGCGCGAAGCTCGGATCTCTTCCGGCACTACTTGCCCTTTAAGGAGGCGCTGCATCGGCTCCATGAGGGCTCCTGGCACCTGCCAGGATGGAATCCCTACCTGCTGGGGGGGCAACCACTGGTGGCGGATCCCGGAAGTGGTGCACTGTATCCGTTCGGGGTACTCTTTTATATCCTGCCTCCCACTGCTCAGTTTGTGGGCTTCTTCGGCGCTCATATCCTGCTCGGGGTGCTGCTGTCCTACGGACTGGCGCGAAGGCTGGGTGCAGGTCGCTCCGCCAGCGGCTTGGCGGGGCTGGCGTATGGGCTCAACCTCAAGCTGGTGGGGAGCTGGTACGCCGGATTTGCCACCATGATCGTGGCACAAGGCTGGCTCCCGGGTGCGTTCTGGGGGCTGGTGGTGCTGCGTCAGAGTACGTCGTGGCGGAGCTGGCTGGCGGGGGTTCTCGGGCTGGGGCTCTCGTTGGGTTTTCAGATCTTGGGCGGAGACACGCAGCTCATGCTCTACACCACGCTGGGGGTGGGGCTGATGGCAGGGCTGGTGCCGCTCGAGCCTTCGCCGGTGACGGTGCCTCCCACGCGCTCGCCCCTCGTGCGTGCGAAGCTGTGGCTGGGGCTGGGACTGGCGGGAGGGCTGGCGCTGCTGCTCGCCTTGCCGCTCCTGCTGCCCGCTTCGGCACTGACCCGCGCTTCGGTGAGAGCAGAGGGGGTCTCGCCTGCGGTGGCGATGCAGATGAATGTACCACCGGCTCACCTCCCCGCGCTGGTGGTGCCCGCGTTTTCAGGACAAGACGTCACGCAGACCTGGCGAGGCCCCGATGCCTTCTGGGAGACCAGCTTTGGGCCGGGGGTGCTGGTGTGGCTGCTGGCGCTGCTCGCGCTGGGTCGAGGTGCGGAGGATCTCCGGCTCCGGCGACTGTGGGCTTGTGCTGGGCTGGTGCTGCTGGCCTCGTTTGGGGGAGCAGGGCCTCTCTATCCGCTGCTGTATTATCTGGTGCCCGGGGTGGATCACTTTCGGGGGCCTGCTCGGTTGCTCCCGCTGCTCGGTCTGATCTTGGGGTTGCTGGCGGCGCTCGAGCTCGACGCGCGTACCCGCTCGCACACACACGCACGCACGCTCGCACGAGGGGCGGGAGGGCTGGCGCTGCTCTGGGCCGGTATGCTGCTGCTGCTGCTGCTGCAAAAGGATACACTTCCGCTGGCGCTGGAGAGCCATATCCGAGGGGCGGTCTCACTCGAAGGAGGAGGCTCTCGTGCCTGGCAGGAGCTCTGGAGGGGCATCGGGGTGCAGCTCGTGGGGTTGGTG
The DNA here is from genome assembly GCA_046075485.1 of Myxococcota bacterium. Taxonomy (GTDB): domain Bacteria; phylum Myxococcota_A; class UBA796; order JAJRTE01; family JBJTQF01; genus JBJTQF01. The sequence continues at coordinate 15,488 of JBJTQF010000285.1, forward strand.
GTTTTGATGGGGGGCGTGTGGAAGGTGCTTCAATCTCCGGGAGGGCTGGAACGCTTTGGAGGTGCCCTCCGCTGGGGGCTGCTGGTTCTGGTGGGGCTGGAGCTCAGTCTCCAAGCGACACCTCACCTGGAGACGCGCCGAGATGAGCAGTGGCTGCCACCTCACCGACTGGCGCAGGTGCTGGCGTCGGGTCACGGGCGGACCCCTTCGGCGGTGCCGGAGCGTATCCTGGATCTGAGTGGGGCACTGCCGGATGCCGTGGCGGTTCGATACGGGCTGCACTTGGTGAATGGACTCAATCCGCTGGTACTCGCGCGGAGTTATACCTTTATGCAGTATCTGCAAGGGGAAAAGCCGGAGGTGCCGACGGATCGGCCTCTGTATGGCCTGTTGGTGTTTGGGCTCAAACATCCGGCGCTGCTGGATCTGTTGCGGGTGCGCACGGTGGTACGGGAGCCGGCTCCCTCGCCGACGAACACGGAGGGCCTGGTGGGGTATCAGGTGCTGCCACCGGTGGGGCCGGTGGAGGTCTTCCAGCAGTTCCGAGGGATGGCACACTATCCCACCCTGGAGCGGCTGGAGCGAGTAGGCCAGCTCCCGCTGGCGTGGCTGGTGAGGCAGTGGGCTCCGGCACCCGCAGATGCCGTCTCGCGGCTGGACTGGCTCACCAAGCTGGATCTGTTTCGCAGTGTGCTGCTGGAACTCCCCCCGTGGGAGGCGGAGGCGCCCGAGCTGAGGCTGCCACTTCCCCCCACTCCGCTGGAGGGGCTGCCAAGACGCTCCGAAGGCACAGAAAACCCGGCAGGGCTGGATACGCTGAGCTGGAAACCCGAGCGCATCACCCTTCAAGCGGAGGTGCCTGCGGGGGGCGCGGTGATGGTGCTCTCGGAGATGCTGACACCGGGCTGGCAAGTGTGGGTGGATGGACAGCAAAAAACTCCGCTGCTGGGACAACATCTGCTGAGGGCGGTTTGGCTCGAGGAAGGTCACCATGAGGTGGTGTGGCAATATCAGCTCTGGCCGGGGCTCGGTCGATGAGAGAGGCGCATGAAGCACCCCACTTCGGCATCACACACCGGGTCGATAATGTTGGTAAAACTCGGCGGAGCGGGCAATGCCTTCTTCCAAATCGACGGCGGCTTCAAATCCGAGCAGATCTCGTGCTTTTCCCACCGACGGAATCCGCAGCTCGACGTCAGCGTAGTCTTTGCGGATGAACTCCACACGCGAACGGGAGCCCAGCACACGAATGACCGCGCTGGCCAAGCCATAGATGGTGGTCACGGCCCGCTGATTGCCAATGTTGAAGCTCTCGCCAATGGCGTTGGGATGTTCGAGGGCCAAAAGTGTCCCGGCGACCATATCATCGACGTAACACCAAGCGCGAATCTGAGTGCCATCGCCATGAATATAGAGGGTCTCATGCTGAAGGGCCCGCATGATGAAGGTCCGTAAGGCACCTTCTCCGACCTGACCGGGACCGTAGACGTTAAAAGGACGTAAGACGGTGGTGGGGGTGCCTCGCTCTTTATGATAGGCAATGGCCAGATGCTCTTCGGCCACTTTGCTCACGGCGTAGGTCCAGCGTGCTTCTCCGACCTTTCCCATGACGGTCTGATCGGCTTCGGAAGCACGAAAAGCCTGAGAGCCAAACACTTCGCTGGTGGAAAAACACACCACCCGCTCAAGTGAGGGCAGACGGGATGCCAGCTCCAACACATGGGCAGAGCCGATCATGTTGACACGCATGGTCTGCACGGGGCTCTTGATGACCGTGTCGATGCCCGCAATGGCGGCACAATGTACCACAAGCTCAGCGCCTTGCATGGCTTTTTCAAGGGGGCCCAAGTCCAGCACATCACCGGCGATGACCTTCAGGTTGGGATGATGCCGGAAGGGCTGATGGCTGAGGGCATCACGCGCGAAGTTGTCGTAGATGACCACCTGATTTTCATCGACCAGCTTCCCCGCCAAGGTGGAGCCAATAAAACCTGCACCTCCGGTAATAAAGATCCGCTTCCCTGAAATCATGGAGTGCCTCTCGAAGAAAAAAAAAGGGTGACTGGCCAGAACGGAACAGTCACCCCTTCCGAATCAAACATCGGTCGAATTCAGGCAAGAGCCCAGATCAATCGACGATGGTGACCGTGTTGGCGTTCAGGATCAGACCGATGGAGAACGAGTCGAAAGTCCCGTCGTTGTTCAGGTCGAGGTCGGCCTGCTCGGTGAGGGACTCGTTGAGGGCGGTCACGATCTCGTCGGTCGGGATCACCACACCACCATCGGGATTGTTCGGGTTGTCAGGAAGCTGGCCGAGGGCCTCGTTGACGGCTTCCAAGGCGGTCTCAACCAAGTCCAGCAAGAAGCCGATGGAGATGGCACCACCGCTGACCGCATTGTTCAGCAGGCTGGAGCTGTAACCACTGACGGAGGTGTAACCGGCCTCGAGAAGCAGGTCCACGTCGGTGGAGGTCTCACCGTTGGGGCTGGCAAACGACAAGGTCAGGGTGATGTCCCCCGGACCAAAGAGACCCTTACCACTGCCGTCGAGATCACCCGACTGAGTGCCCAGGTCGTCCTTCAGACCGAACCCGGTCTCCTTGAAGTCCGCCGTGTACCACATCAGCTCAACACCAGAAGAGGTCTCCTGGAAGTGCATGACGTAGTTCAGATCACCCGCTGCAATGGGTGCATTGAGCGACTCAGAGATGGCATCCACCGTAAAGATGGAGCTGACAATCTGATCCACTGCGGCCAAAATCGGAGCTTGTTGCGTCTGCGGAACCTCGGCGGTGTCCAGAGCAGTCTCAACTGCACTCACGATGGTGCTGGAGATCTCATCGAGCGCGTCCTCGATGCCGTTGTCCACTTCACCATCACCGTTGAGATCCACACCTTCACTACTCGCACCGACTTCCATCTTGGTCACACGGAAGTAATCGCTGAGCGGAGGCACCGGGGTGGCGGTCGGGGTGGGGGTCGGGGTATCCGGTGTTGGGGTGGCTTCACCACCCGAACATCCCACGAACGTCATCATTGCGCCAGCCAAAAACGGAACTGCCAAAAGACTACGAGAAAACTGCATCATTTTTGCTAACTCCTTTACGCCGAAGAGCGTGCCCCTTGGTCACGAACGGACAAAAACCAAACACATACGCCTAAAGAAACAATGCCTCTCAATGCCTAAACCGTGGATGCTCCACCAGCTCATTTGACAGAGGCTTTTATGCAGGTTGCGCAGAGCACGATGTCTGCTTTCAGAGGGCAGACTATTTTGCCGCTCTGCGCAGGCAGGGGAGAAACTTGGAAGGTTCAGGCTTCTCACCCACTTAGGTATCAAACTTAGGACGATTCGTCAACCAACATCTTCACACGACCTCGAATTCCTCAGATCCAAGTGAGGACGTTTTCTGAACCTGCTGCCCGAATTGCCTTGCCTGTTGATCCGCATGATATGAACTTCTGACCAGCGGGCCAGATTCTACATGCTTGAACCCCAATGACATCCCATATGCCTTTAGTGACGCAAATGTCTCGGGTGTCACGAACCGATCCACCGGTAAGTGTTTCTGTGAGGGCCTCAGGTACTGACCCAGGGTCAGCACTTCACAACCCGCCGCAAACAGATCGCGCATCACCTCTTGGATCTCGTCGTCTCGCTCACCGAGGCCCAACATCAACCCACTCTTGGTCAACAGCCCTTGAGCCCTCGCCCGCTCCATCACGCCCAAGCTCCTCAAATATCCCGCTTGAGGTCTCACGCGCCGGTTCAGACGTGGCACTGTCTCCAAATTATGGGCCAAGATATCAGGTCGTGTGGCAAATACGAGGTCTAATTCTGCTGCACGCCCCTTAAAATCGGGGATCAGCACTTCTAGGGTCATCTCTGGACACGCACGTCTGACTTCCTGGATAGTCCGGGCCCATATCCCCGCCCCCAGATCTTTGAGCTCGTCCCGATCCACCGAGGTGATCACGGTATGCCTCAATCCAAGCTGAGAGAGGGTCTCGGCCACGCGCCGAGGCTCGTCTTCGTCCACCGTTCCAGGACGACCGGTCAATACGTCACAAAATCCACAGGAACGGGTACACACATTCCCCAGGATCATGATCGTTAAGGACCGATGGGACCAACACTCACCAATATTCGGGCAGGAAGCACTCTCGCACACGGTATGTAAACGCTGCTCACGCACCAAACGCAAGAGGCTGTGATAATTTTCTCCTCCAGGCGCACGAACTTTCAGCCACTCTGGAAACTTACGCTTGATCGCAGACTCCACAGGGGCCACGTTGCTCAAGGAGGAGCTCGGGTCGGGCTGGCTTTCCATCGGCGGACTCTCACACTGCTATAAGGATGAGGCAGGAAGGACGATGTCCGCCCTTCCCTCGACTAAACGGCTGAAAGGCTCATACCACCAAACGCAGCGGATGCTCCAACACATCTCGCAGGGTGGCCAAAAATGCCGCGCCCGTCGCACCGTCGATCACCCGATGATCACAAGAGAGGGTCACGCGCATGCGCTTGCCCACCGCAAGCTGCCCATTGACAACCACCGGCACTTCACGCACCGCTCCCACGGCCAAAATCGCCGCTTGAGGCGGGTTGATGATGGCCACAAACTCCACGATGCCAAACATACCCAGGTTGCTGATGGTGAAGGTCGCACCGGTGTACTCGTCCGGCTTGAGCTTCTTGTTCTGAGCGCGCTCCGCCAGCTCGCGGGTCTCTTTGGCAAGCTGCCCAATGGATTTGTGATGGGCGTCACGCAGGGTCGGGGTGATCAAACCGTCGTCCATGGCCACGGCCACCCCCATATGCACCGCTGAATGCTGAGCCACGGCGTCTCCCGCAAAGGAGGCGTTCACCCGAGGATGTTTCAGCAAGGCGGTGGCACAGGCTTTGACCACCAAGTCGTTGACGCTGATCTTCACGTCGCTCTGCGCGGCGTTGAGCTGAGTCCGCAGCTCCAGGGCCGGTCCCATCTCGATCTCGGCGGTGAGATAAAAATGAGGGGCGGCTTGTTTGGCTTCGACCATGCGGCGGGCAATGGTCTTGCGCATCTGGCTGAGTGGCACCAGCTCGGAGCCCGCAGGCAGCTCGTAGGTACTGGAGGCAGGGGCCACCACCACCGGAGCAGGGGCCACCACCACCTGTGCCACCGGAACCGGCACCGGCTGAGGACGAGAGGCTCCTGCTTCCAGGGCTTTCTCCACATCCCGCTTGATGATACGACCTCCCGGCCCGGAACCCGCAATCTGGGTCAGCTCGAGCTGATGGTCGGTCGCAATCTTTCGGGCCAGGGGGGAGGCTTTGAGGCGGCCATCGTCTCCTTCTCCGTTGCTGGCCGATGCGGGCGCGGAGGCTGCTGCTGCCGGAGCTGCTGGAGCCGGAGCTGGCGCTGCTGCTGGGGCTGGACCAAGACCCAGCTTTGCCAGCTCGGCGCTGATGTCTTCCCCTTCTTCTTCGATGATGATGGCGATGGCGTTTCCCACCGGAATGCCTTTGCCCAGGGGTGCCACGATCTTGGCCAAAAACCCGGACTCGTAGGATTCCATCTCCATGGTGGCTTTATCGGTCTCGACTTCGGCCACCACATCTCCGGGGTTGACGGCGTCGCCTTCTTTTTTCAGCCACTTTACAAGCACACCTTCCGCCATCGTATCTGAGAGGCGGGGCATTGAGAGCACACTGGCCATAGCTGAGATCTCCCGTGAGCGGGTTGCTTATCCGCGATAGAGCACTTTTTTCACGGCTGCCACCACTTTTTCGGGGGACGGCAGGACGACGTGCTCGAGGTTGTCCGCATAGGGCATGGGCACGTCCAGGCTCGTCACGCGCTCCACCGGTGCGTCGAGGTAGTCAAACGCATCTCGCTGGAGCACGTAGGCGATCTGAGCCCCAATCCCGCAGAAGGGATAGTTCTCTTCGACGACCACGCAGCGGTTGGTCTTCTTGACGGAGCTCACGAAGATCTCTTCGTCCATCGGTCGGATGGAGCGCAGGTCGATCACTTCCACGTCGATGCCGTGCTGCTCGGCCAGGATCTTCGCGGCGTCGAGGCTCACGAAGCGCATCTTCCCCACGGTCACGATGGTCACGTCTTTGCCCGGGCGGATGATGTCACCCTTCCCAAACGGAATGGTATACTCTCCGTCGGGTACTTCACCTCGGTAGCTGTACATCAGCTCACTCTCGAGCACCAGCACCGGGTTGTCGTCGCGGATGGCGCTCTTGAGCAGGCCCTTGCCGTCGGCGGGGGTGGAGGGATAGACCACCTTCAGTCCCGGGAAGTGTCCATACAGTGCTTCCACGGAGGTGGAGTGCTGACCTCCCAGCATATGGGCGGCACCGTTGGGGCCTCGGAAGACCATCGGCACGGTATATTGCCCGCCAGACATATAACGCATCTTGGCGGCACTGTTGATGATCTGATCGAAGGCCACCAGGGAGAAGTTGAAGGTCATCACTTCGACAATGGGACGTAGGCCCACCATCGCGGCACCAATGCCAATGCCTGCAAATCCTGCTTCGGAGATGGGGGTGTCGATCACTCGCTTGGGGCCAAACTTCTCGAGCAGGCCCTTGGTGACTTTGTAGGCACCATTATATTCGGCCACTTCTTCGCCCATGATGAAGACGCGGGGGTCTCGCTCCATCTCTTCGGCGATGGCTTGGCCGAGCGCCTCACGAAACTGCATTTCTGCCATGATTGGGTTCCTTTCTGGACTTCCGGCGCTGAGGACTTCAACCCAAGTTTGGGGAGCCCTTCAGACGTGTGCGGGTCGCGTTCCCGGGTCGCTTCACACCAAGACGTACTTTTCCACATCCGCCACGTCGGGCAGGGGGCTCTGGTCGGCAAAGTCGGCGGCCTTCTTGCAGATGTCGCGGATTTCTTTGTCCAGGGCCTTAAACCAGTCGTCTCCTTCGATGCCCTGCTCGAGCATCTGTTTCTTGAGCCGCTCGAGGGGATCGCGCTGCTGCTCCTGCTGCACTTCTTCTTTGGTGCGATAGGTGCCTGCATCGGACATCGAGTGGCCTCGGAAGCGGTAACACTTGGCTTCAATGAAGCTCGGGGTGCCATCTTGGCGGGCGCGCTCGACACACTCGGAGGTGATGCGGTACATCTCTTCCACGTCCATGCCGTCGGCGACGTAGGACGGGATGTCGTACATCTTGCCTCGGTTGACGATCTCGCCGTAGAGCGCACGACCGACAGCGGTTCCCATGCCGTAGAGGTTGTTCTCGACGATATAAATCACCGGGAGCTTCCACAAGGCGGCCATGTTGAGGGTCTCGTGAAAGACGCCCTGGTTCACGGCTGCGTCACCCAGATAACACAGGGTCACGGAGTCTTCGCCCCGATAGCGGGAGGCAAAGGCAAACCCTGCGGCCAGCGGGGTATGGCCTCCGACGATGCCGTGGCCTCCCATAAAACGACGCTCGGCATCAAAGATGTGCATGGAGCCACCATAACCTTTGGAGGCTCCGGTGCCTTTGCCGTAGAGCTCGGCCATCACCGCGCCGGGTTCGGTGCCACGTACCAGGGGGTGAGCATGGTCGCGGTAGGCGGTGATAATATAGTCATCCGGGCGGGTGGCAGACATCGAGCCAACGGCCACGGCTTCTTGGCCAATATAGAGATGGCAGAAGCCTCGGATTTTCTCTTGTCCGTAACTCTGGGCGGTTCGCTCTTCAAAACGCCGACAGAGCAGCATCGAACGGTACATCTTACGCAGGGTTTCCGCATCGAGCGGCATGGTCCCTCCACATTCGCAGCAAGTGTGTTGATCAGTCAAAATACTGACCCTCACGTCGTTTCATGGGAATTCAGGGCACACGTCTGGACCCTTCTTTAATGAGGGCATTACCAGCGGGTGTCAAGGGCATTCTCGGAGTCCCGTATCAAAGCTCGCGCCGATTGTCAAAGGCACGCTGAATGGTTACATGATCGACGTATTCCAGCTCGGAGCCCACCGGGATGCCGTGGGCCAGCCGGGTCACGCGCACGCCCAATGGACGCAGGAGCCGTGCCAAATAGAGGGCGGTGGCTTCTCCTTCTACGTCGGGATCGGTGGCCATCACCACTTCTTGAATGCGTCCGTCCCGCAGGCGACGCAGCAGCTCCTGAATGCGGAGCTGCTCCGGCCCCACGCCATCCAGAGGAGAAAGGGCCCCGTGCAGGATGTGATAACGCCCTCGATAGTCGCGCATTCGCTCGATGGCGCGCACGTCGGAGGGCTGCTCAATCACACACAAGAGCTGGTCGTCTCGCCGAGTGTCGGCGCAGATGACACAGGGATCTTGGTCGGTGAAGTTGCAGCAGATGGAGCACGGATGCACCTTCTCTTTCACATCCAGCAAGGCTTGTGAGAGATCTCGCACGTAGGCTTCGGGTGCCTTGAGCAGATGAAAGGCCAGTCGTGCGGCGGTCTTCTCTCCAATGCCGGGCAAACGGGAGAGCTGGAAGGTCAACCGGGTGATGGGATCGGCATGCTCTGCCATGTGACCTCACAGGCCCGGAAAACCACCCCCGAGCAGGCCACCGGCCAGCTCCGAAGCGGCGCCCTGCTTGGCGTTGGCCAAGGCACGGTTGACGGCGGTCACCACCAAGTCTTCCAACATGCCCGCATCGGTCGGGTCGATGGCGGAGGGGTCGATGCGCACGCTCAACACTTCCATCCGTCCATTCACCTGCACTTTGACCAATCCGCCGCCTGCTTCGCCAGTGGCGCGTCGGTCGCCGAGGGTCTTTTCCATCTCTCCCATCTGGCTCTGGGCGCGCTCCATCATCTTCATCAGCTCGTTGACGTCCATGCGCTATGCTCTCCTTGCCTGTCGTCTACGTTAAAACACGCCTGCATGGGCAGACGCTAAATGAGAATTTGACACTTTTCAGGTGAGAGGATTCAGGCTTTTTTTCGCTCGAACTCCCACTTCAGCTCGTCGAGGGTGGTGCCAAAGAGCTTTTGGGCGGCTTTGACGCGGCTGTCGTCGAGCTCTTTGCGGATTACTTCGGAACGTCTCAGGCGCTCGGTGGCCTCCAGCCAGTCCAGATAGCTGGGGGAGGCTTGGTCTTCTTCGGTCAAGAGTCGGCACTCCACCCGCACCGGCCGGCCAAAAAACGCATTGACCTGGGCCTGGATATCTGGATCTTTGGACTCCACTTCGGCTTTGGAGAAGGTGAGCTGCTTCCGAAATCCCAGGATCACCCGCTCTTGATCTTCTTTGACCGGACAGCCATGCTTCAGATAGTTGGGCATCACCCGACCCGGGGGCTGAGCCATCCACGAGACCATCAAGTCTACCCAGGGGCCTCTCATGCGCGCTTGGGACTCGGTGCGCGCATCCGCCAAATCCTTGAGGGTCATGGTCACGACGGAAGCACTCCGGGAGACCACGGCGGTACTGCCCACCTTCACTGGCAGGTTGGATGGTTCGCCCCCCTCCGGTGTTTCAGGCGCATCCAACGAAGGCTGAGCCGGACGACTCCACGCGGACTCTTTGGAGGCTTCTGGCCCACTTCGCGCACCCTCTCCGCCCACACGAGGGGGAAAAGTCGGCGGCTTAAAGCCAGAGCCCTTCCCGGTGCTCGGCGCTGCACCGCTGCTGAATCCACCCGTCATGCTGGAGCCGGAAACACCGGCGGACGGAAGACCTGAGCTGGGTAAGGCCGCGCTGTGAGGGCCGACTCCCGGCTTATGAAATCCTTCTGTGCCGGTGCTGCTCGCACCAAATCCTCCGCTGCCGGAGCTACTCGAGCCAAATCCCCCGCTGCTGCTGCTGCTCGAGCCCATGCCTCCCAGCCGTGCCGGTGGGGTGAAGGCACGAGCGCCTGTGCCGGTCTCAGAGTCCCGTGTGCGTTCTCCGATCTGACTGGAACTCGGGGAGACCAGATCGGAGACCGAAGGGTTTACGAGAGGTTCTCCGCCACCTCGTGGGGTGGCCGGTGGGCTGCTGGGGCTCTCGCTGGCTTCGCTCATGCGTGAGCCGCCAAATCCGCCCCGTGAAAAGCCACCGCCGGGCTGTCCTCCGGGAGCACTTCCGCCAGGAGAGCTTCCGCCGGGAGTGCCTCCGCTGCTGCCGCCTGTTCCTCCGCCTCCACCGGATTGGAGCTTCCCGGCTTTGACGGCGGCCTCCAGGACGGCGAGTTTGCTGATCAGCTCGTCGAGCGGCTGAACGGGCTTCACTTGGCCCATCCGAAGTAAGGTCATCTCGAGGGCGTGTCGAGGGGCTTCTGAGCGGGCCACTTGCTCAAATCCCTCGAGCATCAGCTTAAACAGACGTGAGAGCACGTCTTGAGGGGTCTTGGTGGCCAGCTCTTTGAGGGTCTGGAGCTCTTCGGCGGACACATCGACAAAACGTTCGGCTTGGGTGGAGACCTTCACCACGTTGAGGTTCCGAATCACCTCCAGGAGCTCACGGGCGAAGATCTTCATGTCGAAGCCGAAGCCGTAGACATGGTCCACCCCCGCGAGGGCCTGCTCAGGCCGCTGCTCGAGCAGGGAGGTGATGCACTCGTAGATCAGGCGTCGGTCGATCAGGCCGAGGATTTCGATGACTTCTTCGTCGGTGAGGGAGGTGCTGGCGGAGGCGATCACCTGGTCGAGCAGGCTCTGAGCGTCTCGCATAGAGCCATCGGCTTCACGGGCGATCATCAACAAGGAGGCTTCGGAGATCTTCACCCCTTCTTTGCTGCTGATCTCCTGGAGCTTTTCGGCGATGAGCTTGAGGGGAATGCGCTTAAAGTCAAAGCGCTGGCAGCGCGAGAGAATGGTGTCGGGCACCTTCTGAGGGTCGGTGGTGGCCAAGATGAAGGCCACATGGGAAGGAGGCTCCTCGAGGGTCTTCAGCAAGGCGTTGAAGGCGGCGACGGTGAGCATGTGGACTTCGTCCACGATGTAGATCTTGTACTTGCTGCTGGCGGGGAGATAGCGCACGTTGTCGCGCAGCTCTCGAATGGAGTCTACACCGGTGTTGGAGGCGGCGTCGATCTCTTGAACGTCTCCCGAGATGCCCGAGGTGATTTCTTTGCAGTTGCGGCAGACGTTACACGGCGTACCGGTGGGGCCCTTCTCGCAGTTGAGACAGCGGGCGAGAATTCGAGCGGCGGTGGTTTTGCCCACGCCTCTGGCACCGGTAAACAGAAAGGCGTGATGGATACGCCCAAGCTGAATGGCGTTCTGAAGGGTACGGGTGACGTGTCCCTGCCCGACGATGTCTTCAAATCGCTGGGGACGCCACTTACGTGCAATCGCGAGATAGGCCATAGAGCAGCACCGCAGATGATAAAAAAAAATCCCCTGGGGGACACCTTTGAAAGCTGGGAGATAGCCGGGACTCCCACACACGCTTGTAGCGGCTACCGTTGCTTCCTTCCGGACCTGGCGGGGTTCACCGAACTGGCGTCATGGGGCCCAGCTATCAAAGCTGTCCACCAGAGGATCATGACAGGTCCAAGCCTGGACCGATTATTCAAAGCACTGAAGCCTGCCAGAAAGGAGCGGAGAGAGAGGGATTCGAACCCTCGGTACGGTTTTAGCGTACACACGATTTCCAGTCGTGCTCCTTAAACCACTCGGACATCTCTCCATACAGCTTCTGACACGAGACATTCTGACACAAGACGGCACAAAAACACAGACGAAGGCAGACAGCGGAGAGAGAGGGATTCGAACCCCCGCTGGAGTTTCCCCCAGACCTGATTTCGAATCAGGCTCCTTCAACCACTCGGACATCTCTCCATGAAACATCCGCCTATGTCCTAAAACCGTCACTTGGCTTGACGCTGCTCTTTTTTGTCCTGCCGAAGCTGCTTGAAGAAGCGTTTGAGCACCTCTCCACTCTCCGCTTCAAGAACCCCCGACCGAATCTCTATGCGGTGATTCAGCCGAACGTCTTGAGACAAGTCATACAAAGAACCTGCCGCACCCCCTCGTGGGTCTTTGGCACCGTAGATGATCCGCTCTATGCGACTCAGCAGTGCGGCCCCCATACACATGATACAGGGCTCCAGCGTCACATAAAGCGCAGCATCTACCAATCGCCAGCTTCCAAGCCGAGCGGAAGCCGCTCGAATGGCCAGAAGCTCCGCGTGTGCTGTCGGGTCGTTCTCAAGCTCTCGGAGATTGTGGGCCTGTGCCACCACTTCTCCCCGTACCACCAGAACCGCACCGACTGGCACTTCACCCTTCTCGGCTGCCAATGCCGCTTCTTGAAGGGCCCGTCTCATGAATGCGTCGTCGTTCACCAGCGCCTCGCACGTCGCGATACTTTATCATCGTTTGGCCGGATGTCAAGCAGAATTCTTGACCATCTCCATTCAAGCGACTACATTAACCTCCTTCCAGGTCGGTTTGCTGGACGTCTGAGGTCGTCTCCAGCTTTTCCGATGGGTCAACGTTCATCTTGTAAACCTTTCGCGCAACCTCCTTCTGCCTCTTTTGGGAGCCCGTATGTCGTTTGATCCCAATGCACCTGCTTCTCCAGACTCCGGCATCTTCGGGCTCGAGCCCGACCTCTCACGCGCTCGAGTGATCTTAATTCCGGTGCCGTTCGAGGCCACCACCTCCTACGGCGGAGGCACGTCCCATGGACCTCAGACCATTCTCACCGCTTCCCGTCAAGTAGACCTCTTCGATGTCCAGGTCGGTCGCCCCTACGAACACGGCATCGCCCTCCTCCCCGAAGATCCTCAGCTCCCCCTCTGGAATCAGGAGGCCAAAGCACTCGCTCAAGAGGTCATCGCCGCTGGTGGGGCTCATCCCGATGCGGAAGCACTCCTCCATGCCACTCAGCAGGTCAATACGTACTCCACGCGGGTCAATGCATGGGTGGAGCAAGAAACGCTCCGCTGGCTCGAGTCGCGTCGGGTGGTGGGGGTCATCGGTGGAGACCACTCCACCCCCTTCGGGGCCATCGCCGCCCACGTCCAGCATTATCCAGAGCTCGGCATCCTCCACTTCGATGCCCATGCAGACCTGCGAAACGCCTATGAGGGCTTCACTTGGTCTCATGCCTCCATCATGCACAATGTGATGACCCGCTTGCCCCAAGTACAAAAGCTCGTTCAAGTCGGCATCCGCGATCTCTGCGAGGAGGAGCTCGACTTCATCGAGGAGTCGGAAGGACGCATCGTCACCTTCTTTGATGCGCTCGTGCAAGCACGCAAACATGAGGGCACCCCCTTCCGCTCGCTGGCCGAAGAAATCGTGGAGCACCTCCCCCGCGATGTTTATGTGTCGTTCGATATCGATGGGCTAGACCCCTTCTACTGCCCCCACACCGGCACCCCCGTGCCAGGCGGATTACACTTTACCGAAGCCGTGACGATTTTTGATACACTGGTGGCCTCCGGTCGGCGTATCGTAGGCTTCGATATTAATGAAGTCGCCCCCGGTCCCGATGGCGACGAATGGGATGGCAATGTGGCCGCCCGTCTGCTCTATAAGCTGATCGGATATACCCTACTCTCCCGAGGCATTGGACGCCGCCCACGCATCGCATGGCCCGCTCCACCCACTCAGGAGGTCTAACGCCTCACCCGCGCACCCCTGCACCCGCGCACCCCTGCACCCGCTCTGGAGACCCGAAGATGATACGCGCACCGCTCTCCCCTCCCGCTGCCGCTGAACCAGAACAACTCCGGCAACGGAAAGCAGACCACCTGGATTTGTGTGCATCCGGCCCTGTCGGATTTCAACAGCGCACCACCCTGCTGGAACAAGTCGAGCTCTTCCACAATGCACTGCCGGAAGTCTCCTTTGAGACGCTCAACGTGCAGTGCCCCCTGCTCGGCAAAACCCTCCAAGCCCCCCTGCTGATCGCCTCCATGAGCGGCGGCACGCTCGAAGCGGTGGCGTTCAACTTCGACCTGGCAGAAGTCGCCGAAGAATACGGACTCGGCATGGCCCTCGGCAGCCAACGTGGACTGCTCGTCCCCGGACGCATCACCGATGGCTACTTCTTAAGAGACCGGGCCCGCTCCACCCTGCTGCTCGGCAATATCGGAGGCGTTCAAGCCGCTCAGTGCTCCACCCAAGAGCTCGAGGATAAAATTGTCGGCCCCTGCGGACTGGATGGGCTCTGTATCCACCTCAACCCGGCTCAAGAGCTGATCCAACCCGAAGGAGACCGCGACTTTCGAGGCGTGGAAGCCGCCATCTCCCGGCTGGCTGAATCCCTCTCGGTGCCCGTGGTGGTCAAAGAAACCGGCTGTGGACTCTCGCGCGCCGTCGGACTTCGACTCGTCCAAGCTGGGGTCAAGACCGTGGATGTCTCTGGAGCCGGTGGCACGTCTTGGGTCGGCGTCGAGACCCTCCGCGCCACCGGTCGCCAAGCCGTACTGGGGCAACAGCTCTGGGACTGGGGCCTTCCCACCGCCGCCAGCCTCGCCCAGCTCTCCGGATTGCCCCTCACCCGCATCGCCACCGGGGGCATCTCCAACGGACTGGAAATCGCCCGCGCACTCGCCCTCGGCGCCCAAGCCGTCGGGGTGGCACGCCCCTTCCTCCAAGCATGGCGACAAGGTGGGAAAGCCGGGCTGGTCGAAGCGGTGGAAACCCTGCTCGCCGGTCTCAAAATGGTCATGGTACTCACCGGAAGTCCAGACCTCCACACACTCCGGCAACAACCGCTCGTGCTCGGAACGTCACTCCAGCGATATGTGATCAAAGACTCACCGCTGGCGCAAAAGGCAGGCATGTAAGCTCGGAGGGGAGCAGGACAAGAGAGCAGGCAAAAGGCAGGACAAAAGGCAGGCAAAAGGCAGGCAACAGGCAGGGCAAAAGGGCTCAGCTCTTCTCGCCCAGCACGGCTTGAAGCTCCGCCGTCAGAAACGACTGAAAATGAGCCCCGGTCAGATAATGATACCCCAGCCGCCCCAATGCCTGGTACACCTCGGGGGTCGCATCCAAGCTCAAGCGGTTGCGCTTCATGAAGCTCTGCAAGGACTGCTCCGCCAAGACCTCGTAGACCGTCAGCAAGTAGGTCTGAAGCGCCTGCTGCCACGGCTCCAAGCCCGTCACCCGCGCACAAAACGCCTCCAAACCCTGAAGGGTGCGATCCACGTCCTCCGCCGTCGGCTCCGGCATGAGCACATGAAGGTCGGTGCGCAATAACACCTCCAACATCGAACGACGGGTCTCTTGGGCCAGCTCCTGCTGATGCTCCCCCGAGAAGAGGCCCTCGGTGAGCTGCTTGACCGACCGCTGCATAAACCCACTCAGGAAGGGATGAAGCTGGTCCTCAAGCTGATGAAAGAGCGTCCCACCCACACCCTCCACGAAGGTCTTGCCAATCTGCACCGCTTTTTCAGCACGCTGGGCAATGGAGCGCCCCAACACACCCACAATCGAACCTCTCGCGGAGCCTGTTCCACTCCCTCCGCCCCCCTGAGTGGCCGCCGAGGAGATCTGTGACAAAAACTGCTGAATGGTCTTCTGGACCATCGACTTCAACGCCTGACGCAACAAGGGCTGATCTAAGAGCTGCTCCACCAGCTCCCGGTTGGGCTGGAACGGACGCTCCGCACCTTCACGCAATAAGGAACAAGTCTCAGGGCCGAGGAGCTCCCCCAAGGTCTGGCCGGAGTCCCTCAGCCGCCCCAGATCTCGCTCGATGAGGTCGCGCGGTAAGAGCTGCCAGATATAACGAGCCAGGGTCTTGGACATCAAGGAGCTGTAAAGCTGAAGAAACGTCTCACGAGGCAACAGCTCACCCAACGGAGAGGCCAACATATCACTCCAGAGGGCACGGCCTAATGTCTCCTGCTGAGCAGGAGTAGGCTGCTCCCATCGCTGTTGAAGGGCCATCACAAGCTGCTGAGCAGTCAGAGGTGGGTTCATGGCGGATCTCTTTCGTTCTCGAGGAAATAACGGCGGGCGTCAGGCTCCAACCTTCTGAGGGGGCATTGTGGACACGGGGGGCAGGAACGTCAAGGTCAAAGGTGAAGGTCAAGGACGCGAGGTCAGGGTCACACGCACTCCCCCCAGGTCGGCAGACGGCAGGACCAAGGCGTCGCTCGAGACACCTTCGAGCGTGAGCGCAGAGGGCGCAGGCGCTCGCAGGGCGCTGTTGCTCTTGCAGGTGAAGGCAAACTCCCAGGGCTGGCTGATGTTGCCTTCGGTGTCCTTGAGGCTCCAGCTATACTTGAAGACGGCGTCGGTGGTGTACTGGTTATCACAGCTCAAGCTAAAGTTGATGGTGCCGGAGAGGGCATTCACAATACCCGGGTTGGAGCTGGTCAGGTCGATGGTGCCAGCGGGACAGCTGAAGCCGGTCGGACAAGAAACGCTGGCGAGGGTGGCATAACGCACACCGGCATTGCCATCTACAAAGGTGAAGCTGCCCGTCACCGCTGTCTTGTTGCCCGGGATCGAGCTGGGGAAACTCAGGCCGGTGATCACCGGGACCGGACTCTTGTTGGCTCCCACGCAGGTGAAGGCAAAATCGGCAGGCTCACTCAAGTTGCCTTCGATGTCTTCTAGGGTCCAGGCATAGGCAAGGGTGACATCGTTGCCGGTCGGGTTGTTGCACTGCATTTTGAAGGCAATGGTGCCCGAATAATAGTTGATGATCTCCGGGTCTTCGGCCTTCAAGTCAAAGCTGCTGGAAGAACAAGTATAGCCAGTAGGACAGCTCACGGACTCCAGATGCATGAACTCCACGCCGGCATTGGCATCTACAAAGTCGATGGAGCCCGCCACGGGAAGGTTGTCCCCTCGGATTTCAGCGGGGAACTCGACGCTGTTGATGACCGGAACCGGGTCGTTGGAACCGCAGGTGGCCGCCGTCAAGGGCAAGTAGGAGATGGCGCCCACCAAGGGCAACAGCACAGTCAAACGCATGGCAATATCCTCGTGAGTCGGAGTTTGAGAAAATAGGAGACCGGCTCAAGCCTCCAGCAGCGGAAAAGGCGGAGGCTCTCGCATCATGCGCTCGAGCGGGCGCGCGAGTCGGTCAACGGACGCGGGTATTATTATCGTATTGATTAGGGGAGCGGCCATCGTAGCCTTCGTAGAGCACTTCGGCAGGGCCCATACGAGAGGTCACGGTAAAATTCATCGGAGGTAAGAGCCCCTGAATGAAGGGCAAGGGCACTCGATCTTCAAAGTTGGTCACTTGTACGCTGGTTCCCACCCCACCCGGGACAAGGCTGGCGGCCTCGCCTCCCCACACCGCGCCGTTGAGGATCAGCTTGGAGACAGAAGCGGCGTCGGGATAAAAGGTGTTGAAGTTGCCGTTCACGCCGCGCGCGGTGGCAAAGCTGGTATACTGCGCATAGTTGATGGTGGTAAAAAACAGCGACATCTGAATGGTAAAAAAATACATCGAGAACAACACCGGGAGCATGAGCATAAACTCAACGGTGCTCTGACCTCGCTGTCGAGCGCGCAGGCGATGGATTGGGGCGGACGGCTTCATTCCAGACCTCCACACGGTTCACGGACGGCAGCTTGTGATGCTTCTAAGCCCTGGCGCTGGACGCGGAGTGCCACCGCTGGGCACGCCCCGAGGATGACACAGGCGCAAGGGAACTGATAAGCTCTGGTGCAAGTGTCTTGCCAGGCAAGAGCGCTGCTTTTAGATATAAGACAGGATGGCATAATGCCCACGTTTTACAAGGATCTTTTAAAAGGATCTGCTGAATGGATGCGCTCAAAACGGCTCCAGGGTCGGGCTCACGCTGGGGTATGCAGATCCCAGGTGGGATGTGGATGTCTCGGCGGCGGGATGCGCTGCGACAGCAAGGGTTCTATGTGCCAGGGGCTCGCGGGCTGCTGGTGATGACGCTGAGCACGCTGCTGGGGCTGAGTGTGCTGCTGTGGGTCCACTTTGAGCGGGTGCCTCGGCTGATCCACGCGCGGGGAGCGCAGTGGGTGCGCATCGCGGGCTGGCTCGAGCAAGGGCATCACGCACGCACGGGAGAGTATGTGGGGTGCGGGTTTGAGCTCCCGGTGTGTGAGACGGTGCTGCCGTGGATTGTGTGGCCTCGCCGGATGCCGGGCTATCGTCTGGGGGTTCGTCTGGAAGGGGAGGGCTACCGGGCCATCGCAGAGACGGGGGCAGGCCGCTGGGAGCTGCGCTCGGGTGGGGAGGCGGTGTGGATTGGCAATCCCGGGACGGCTCTCAAAGAGGAAGCAGGAGGACGTTAGATGCTGGCATTTTTTTCTTGACAGCGGGCGAGGTCGGAGATACTATGCTGGCACGTTTTGCGCGGCGGCTAGGTAGCTCAGTTGGTAGAGCAGCGGACTGAAAATCCGCGTGTCGCTGGTTCGATTCCGGCCCTGGCCACCTGTTAAGGCATCTTCTCTTTGAGAAGGTGCCTTTTTTGTTTTTCAATGGCCCAGAATCGCAACAACGCAACGGGATTCATGCCATTGGAGCGATATTGAAAGATGCCTTCGCGGACAAAGGGTAGGTTCAGGTAGGTGTCCCCCCTCTCATTTTCCCCCCACTTTCCAACGCACTTCTGACATCATCTCGGGAGTCTTGCCGGAGCACCCCTCGGTGTGCGCTCGGTGTGGGATGCGGCGGATTGTTCAGCGGAGGCTGTTGTGGCGGTGGTTTCTCCTCTCTCATCAGAACCGAACCAGCCCCTTCTTCCTGCGGAGCCCCCCCTTCGTGCGGAGCCCCGTGGCGCTCACCCTCCTACCTCTCCCTCTCCACTCGCCCTGCTCTGGTGGTGTTTTCCGATCCTGCTGGTGATGGCCCTCACCCTCGCCGCTGTCGCTCAGCCCTTCTTGCTCCGAGCCCTCTCTCCCACCGACTTGGCTTATTATCATCAGTCCCTCTGGAGCGCCACCCACGGACTCGGTTTTGCCCAGACCGTCTTGCAGTTCGATGGCTCCAGCCTTCTCGGGAGCCTGCATCTGGACCTGATCCGCGTGGCACTGGTGCCTGCTTACGCCCTCTGGCCTTCGGTGTATCTTCTGGTGAGCCTTCAAGCCGTGGGCATTGGGCTCGCCGCGTGGCTTACCGCTCGATTGTTCGCCCTCCCCCCTGCTGAGCCCGCCCCTGCTGAGCCCGCCCATGCTGAGCCCTGGCTCCTGCCCTGCGTGATGACCTTGGCCTGCCTGCATCCGCTCAGCATCGAGCTCGCCCTGGCGGATTTTCGTCCTCTGGTTCTGATGGTGCCCGGCACCTTGCTCACCCTCTGGGCCCTCGAGCGGCAGCGACTGAGCTGGATGGTGGTCGGCGGCCTGATCACCATGACCGCCCGAGAAGAAGGTTGGCAAGTATTGGGTGCTCTCCTCCCCTACGCCGGAATTAGAGCTTGGCGTACACCCTCTGAGTTTCGTCCGCTCGCCATCCGCTCCTGCTGGATGCTGCTGAGCCTGACCCTGCTCGGCCTGAGCCTGCCCTTGCTCGCCTGGGGGAAGCTCAGTCAGCTCTCTGCCACCGCCTCCTGGAGAGACGTGCTGGCCCAGCTTCAAGCCGGAGAGCGTCCGCTCTTTCGCAGTCCAGACGAAGCCCAGCTCGCCGGGTGGAGCCTGTGGGTGTTTTTTCCTGCATTGTGCGTGCCGGAGCTGCTCTTGCCTGCCCTTGCCGCCGTGGGCGTGCTCACCGTTTTATCGCCCTTTGAAGGCGTTGGTCCCGCCGGGCGAGGCGTCCATTATTGGAGCGTGGTGCAGCCGCTGCTCCTGAGCGCGTGGGCCCTCGGCCTCGTGCGGGTGCGTGCGTGGATGGGGACTCGGGCGCGTGTGGGCATTCCCTTGATGCTGTTGTGTACCGGCCTGTTGATGCTGAGTGGCGCGCGACAACAGCTCCACCGGCTGGAGCAGCTCCTGACACATCTGAGCCAGCCTTCTGAGGCTCTGCGAGACCTGCATGAGCAGCTTGCCCCCTTGCATGCCTCGGGAGAAGCCTTGCTGGTATCCCCGGCGCTCTCGGGGTTGATGGCCAATCGTGCGCATTTGCGGGTGGTGGGAGAAGCGCGGCTCGACCCGCACTATCTCCAGGAGACGGTGCAGCAGGTGGATGCAGCGGTGCTTGAGCGGGAGGGCTCCGACGAGCTGCGGACATGGCAGCTCCGCTTAGAGCAGGCGGGATTTGAGCCGGTGATGGAGGTTGCCGGTTATGTGTTCTGGCGGAAGCGTGGCACCTCGCCGTAGAACCCATGAGTGACGTGGAGCATCGAGCTGGAGCGTCGAACGTCGAGCGTCGAGCGGCGGGTGTGATCGAGCTGGAGCGGGTCTATTTGCCGGGTGAGCTGATGGTGCAGACTTCCCAGGTCTTGGAGAAGTCTTCGCTGGTCTCATCCGCGCCGTCAATGCCGTTGCCGCCGACTTCCTTTTCGGCCCCTTCGGAGGGGCCTTTGCGACAGAAGCTGGTGCCATTGGCATGGGTGGTCAGTCCTTGTTGGCTGGTGGCATCCCTCTTGAGTGCGACATCGGCCTTGTAGGTCTCGCCGCTGACCGACACCCCGGTGCGGTCCACCCCGGTGTTTTTGACGGGATCGGCGGCCCAGCGGAAGTAGTCCACATCCTGGACCAGCTTAGAGGTGCCGTTCCAGGTGAAGAGCAGGACAAACTCACCGTCATTGGTGAGGCTAGGCGACGAGAGGGTATAACCGGCTGCGGGCAGCATATCCGGCACATCGGGGTTTTTGTTGAGCATCTCGTAGTCGGGTTTTACGCCCACCACCGACTGGAAGGTGGCACCGTTGGCGATCACGATCACCAAACGTTGCCCAGCAGCGATCTTGGCACCGTCGGGGAAACGTACCAAGAAGTCACTCTGCTGCGCCTTGACCGTTCCTGTGGTCACCTTGACAAACTCATTATCCATCGCCGTGCCGTTGCTCACCACATTCGACAAGTCGGTCAGATAATACTGAGAGAGATCCACCTCCTGCGAGGTCGGATTATGCAGCTCGATGAACTCCTGATCCGCGCCCTGTACCGAGATCTCGCTGATGAGAATGGTGGTGGGCACCCTCACCTTCTCGTAGTCTTCGGTGTGGATGGCGGCTTCCGTCTCGGTATCCGAGAGGGCGAAGAACTTCAGCGTGGTGGTGGCCTCGAAGGTCAGCTCGCTGTTCACCGGCAGCGCGGGGCTGCTCAGCGTGGGCTCCGAGCCGTCGAGGGTATAATGGATGAGCGCCGACGCATCGTTGGACTTGAGCGTGACCGTGATGGCGTCGGTGAAGGCTTGGCCCGAGGGCTCCACATAAGAGAAGAGCGCCTGCACCATGTCCGCGAGCGAGCGGGGCTGGAGACGATAGGTTGCCTCTCCGACTTGGATCAAGGTGCCGGTGATGGACTTAAAGGGCTGATCCGCCAGCGGCAGGGGCGGAGTCTGGTAGTTGAAGAACTCCGTCCCGACTTGAAGGCATTCATCCACGATGAAGGTCTGATTGACCGCCGAAGGGTTGGTGGTGACCACATTCTCGACTTTGACGAGCTGGCCTTCATGGACTTCGCCTGCAATGGCGAGGGTGCAGGTGTCCACCCCAAATGCCTCGGGAGCAGGGGTCTCCCCCGTGATGTCCACATGGAGGGCATCGGCGAAGAGCTGAGCCGTGCCTCGATCATCCTCCAGCTTGCCACAGACGGAGACAACCTTGCCGGGAGCGAGGGGCAACCCGGAGCCGGTGGCGAGCTCCACCCGGAGGCCACCGTTATCTTGATGTGTCCCGGTTTGAATATAAAATCCCTGATACGACTGGCTGAAATCCGAGGTAAGACCCGAGCTGGCCACCGCGCCTTCTACCTGAACATAGGTTCCGGCGGGCACTTTGTCGGTCTGAAGATCGACGATGGAGGTGAGCGCCGCACCTAAGCAGGTGTCAGGTTCTGCTGTGGGTGTGGGAGCTGCCGTCGGCGTGGCATTGGGATCGGGGGTTGAGGTGGGGGTGCCAACCGTGGGCGTCGCCGTGGGCGTGTCGAGTGTGGGGGTGGCGGTCCCATCGGTGGGGGTTCCCGTGGGCGTGGGCGTTCCGGGGTCGGGGGTGGCTGTCGGTGTCTCGGCGGGGAGGGTCGCCGTGGGTGTCTCAGCGGGCAAGGTGGCCGTCACATCGGGCGACGGAGAGCTGTCATCGTCTCCGGTTCCAGAGCAGCCTGCCAGTGGCATCACCAGCAAGCCAGCCAGCAAGGTCATCGATCTTACGTCACACTTTCCAATCTTCATGCACAAATCTCCTTCCGCATGTGTTCGGGCGCCCCTACTGATGAAACGTGTCATGCGACGCAGTATTAGCCATTTTTCCGCCATGCTGTCAACGTACATGGCGGGGCCACGAGGTCTGCGTGGGAAGATTTTAGGGATGTACGGTGAGGACTTTTTCAGGGGCGGAAAATAAAAAGGGCGCTCTTCTGTTCGAGAAGAACGCCCTCGTATTTCATATCCTGGGGGAAGCGCTTTTGCTTCCACGCGCAGGCTCAGGCATAAATATTGAATGTAGCCCCCACTTGATCACCCGAAGCCAAGATGGACGACTTGGAAGCCGTTTTCTGGACATATTCCTCGTAGCTCTGGAAGAGGGGCTGACGAATGCTGTTCTCTTCCTTCACCGCTGGCAGGTTCTTGCTGACCGAGCCAGACGCGGCAGACGAGGCGACACCGGAGCTTACAGCAGAGATCTGCATAAACACCTCACATCTATATCAAGGATTTGGAGCCCGTACCTTTCACCGGGCAGTCTGTGCTTTTTATCAGCACCCACTTTCTCATTCGGAAAGGTTGCCAAGATGTATTAGCAAAAATACACCTCCCTCCGAAAAATGTGTCCGAGCGGCTTTCCATTGCCACGACTTCTTTACGATAACCGCATGATTTAAATCATAAATGAACTGACACGCCCTGCAATTCTATCCATCAAAATCCGACATAGCAGGAATTTTGTTTTACATAGGACACTTTTTCCAATGATGAGGCAACTTTTGATCTATTGTCCTCTCTCCTGGATACAGAAAAAGCCGCCTACGGTCCATACCTCGCCAACCCATTTATATTCTTCGTATTCAACTCAGTAATTATTGTCAGTCATCTCTAAAACCGCTATTTTATGCGGAGCACACTTCCCGATCTTAACCTCTCAGCATCGGCTTCTCCATATGGGGATGCCCCGAGGATCCGCCATGATGCCGCGTCCGCCTGGTTCACACGCTCCGCCTCCTCACTTCCGGGCTTCCAGTCGCCTCTGGCACGCGCCGCTGCTCGGGTGTGTACGCTTGTGTGTCCTCCTCGCCGTAGTCCTGCCTTCACACACACACGCGCAATCACACGCGCAATCACACGCGCAAACACTCGCCCCCACTCGAATTTCTTCCGCGCTGGAGCCCTCCGCCGAGCTCACCCGAAACCCATCTTCATCGGTGGAGCTGCCCGTGGCGCTGCTCCGGCTCGAGCCAGTCCGGGAAGCACTCGCCACCGATCAGCTCGTGCTGGCGCAGCAGACGCTGGCCCAGCTCTGTGAGACTCAGGATCCCGGCCTGCTCACCCGAGAGGCGCTGAGCCAAGTTCAGCAGCTCAAGCGTCACCTTCAGGCGCTGTCGGAAGCCCGCTCGCCTCAAGCCAAAGTCCTGCCACGCAAGCGCAGCTTAAATCCCGATGGCTCCTTACGTCCGGCCCAAGAGGATCCCGCCCAAGCCCGTGCTCAGCTCGAGCAGCAGCTTCAGGTCTGGTTTCAGCTTCTCTACTTGCTCGCCGATGAAGGCGCTCAACGTCAGCAGCTCTCGACGGTTTTTGAGGCCACTGCGGGAGTGCTCCGGGTAACACCTGCGCACTATCTGGGCTGGACCCCTCGTCAGCAGGCGCTCTTTCTGGATGCGTCGGCGTTTATGCTCACCACCGCTCGCCGCTCCGACGAGGTGCTGGAGCTCTATGAGCAGGTGGGGATTCCACTCGAGCCACTGGCGAAAAAGACCCAGGGTCAGCTCGAGCGCTGGCTCAACCTCTACCAAGGGGCGCCGGAGCAAGTAACACAAGTGGGGGGAACGCGCCAAACACTCACGGATATGCTGTCGCTGCTGGCGGAAGACGCTGCCCTCGCCCGTCTGATGCCGGAACGAGAGCGCATTCGGCTGCTCCAGCGGCTGGCAGAGGTCGCGCTGGCGCGCCAACAATACGGAGAGGCCATCGGCGCCCTCTCTCGTCTGCAAGACAAAAAACGGCTGAAGTCCGTCGGTCAACAGCTCAGCAAGCAGGTGCTGGTGGAGACGGAATCGGCGCTGGTGGTACAACGAGAAGTGGCGCTGGCCATCGAAGCCTTGCTGGAGGCGGAGGATCGGGCAGGACTCCAGACGCTCCACGAACGCTGTGAAGCGGCAGAAGCCCGCGTGTTGGCCAGCACCCGCCCGGTGATCAACCGTGACTCGCTGACCGGTTATCTGCGCCTGCTCAAACATGTGGTGGCAGGAGGCCACCCAGATCCGCAACTTCTGGCGGAGCTGAGAGCGCGTCCAGCGGGGGTCTCAGTGCCTCAAGCGCAAGGAGAGCCCCTCGAGACGCTGAGTGCAGAGCGGCTCCACGAGCTGAGCCTGTTTTATACGCAGCAGCTCCACACATCGCTGGGCCCGGAGCGGGTGGCGGCAGAGCAGGTGATGAAAGCACTGGCCGACGAAGCGCAACGGCGAGGGCTCCACACGCTGGCGTTGCAGGTACATCTGGCGCGCTCGGCGGCGGGAACGGATGCAGGTCTGGCGCTGGTAGGGCTGGGAGATGTCTTTCAAAAACAAGGGGACTGGCGTCAGGCGCTGATGGCCTATCAAGGCGCGGGAGGGCAAGGGGTGGGAGGGCTCCGCGCGCTGGGGGATCGGCTCACCCGTGACCGCTCGCTGATGGTGCAAGGAGACTTCAATCCGCTGGTGAAGGTGGCGTGTGAAGCCTACTTGGCGGCAGACGCGGTGGATCGGCTGGAGCCCCTCTACGCCAACCTGGTGGGCACTCGACAGGCGCTGGAGCGACTGGGCACGGCTTCGACTGAGGGGCTCCTGGCGCTCGAGCGGTGTCTGCGCTCGATAGAGACGGCCTATGAGCTGCAACGCACGCTCACGGTGGAGATTCCCAAGCAGGCCGCACCCCCGACATCTCCGAAAAAGAGTCCGCCGAAACGACGGTGAGTCACCATCAAAAGGGTTACGAGGCGATTTCGGCGGCCCATCCTTCCAGTTGGATGACCCAGGCATGAAACTGAGGGCATGCTCGACGAATGACATTCAATCCGATCTCTCTTGCAATCAGCGGGCCAGCAACCGCCTTCTGATAGCGGCTGCCGAAGATCGCCTGGATGCGCTTGGAAGGAGCAGTCTCTCGACTGTTGTTGATGGCTTCTGGGCCCTCAAAGGACGTTCGAATCTTTGCCAGTGAGTCCAGCTCCCTTTCATGACAGGGCAGGATGATGTGCTCAAACGCTCGCACATCGGAAAACAGTAAGGCTTCAAACTCATACATCTGAACATACGGGAGCACCACACGCGCATCACAACCACGCTTGATGGCTTCTGCGGAAATCGCCGCTTCTAACTCTTGACGTGAACGACTCAGCGGGTTCTCAAAGCCATAATGGTCCACCAAGGTGGTCAGACGATCATAATTTCCACGCAGACGTGCCATGTGTACAGCCAATCTTTCGACGGAAACACGCCCCCCTTTGTGGTTGCTATGGCGAGACCCCAAGATCACTGCATCCACCCAAAAGGCAGCACGGTTGAGCTCTGGAGACAAACACGTCTGGACGAAGTTTGCCTCCGTCTGCCCCTCACAAATAACAGCCACTCGAAGCATCATATCCTCCCGATGGGCTTCTGAAGCCAAATATCGGAAGGCAGATAGTTGTCATCCAACCAGGCTTGATATTGATCTCGGTTGAGCGATTCTAAAGAGGTTGCACCGTTACGGGTCTCCGCAATGATGAGATCTTTCAGCTCAAAACAATTGACAAGGATCGGCGATTGAGTGGCAATAAAGAGCTGTTTGTTATCCTTGAGACTCTTCATCATACCTGCGACAAGCTCCAGCGCATGTGGATGAAGTCCCAGCTCTGGCTCATCAAAAAACATGATGTCCGGCAGGCGCTCATGGGGCATATGGAGGAGGGTGATCAGACAGAAGAGCCGCAACGATCCATCGGATGTAAGGTGTGAACCAAAGACCTTATCACTGTCAAGACCGACCCATCTCAGCAACACCTTTCCAGCCACCGGCTCCAATACAAAGTCTCTGAAGTTGGGGAGCACGCGCTGAATCTGCGAGATGATCAGTCGATAGCGTGGTTTTTCGTTCTCGAGCAGGTCAAACAGAACCGCAGCCAGATTGCCACCGTCTGAACGAAGACGAAAATGATCGGTAACATCCCAACGATTGTGCAGGCTGGCGTTGAGGGATGTATCATGAAATTGATACGTACCACACCGCTTTAGGAGCGAGCAGATGGTCCGCGCAGTCCGGTTCTCTTGCATTGGAAGAGCAGCTTCTTTGCCAATCGAGGAGAGCACGGTCCACTCAGCCTTATCAGGGTACGAATGTGCTGAGAATCGATAGGCTTCGTTCACAACCATGACCGCATCGCCAGCAGCCAGGTGGATGAGATCAAATTTGTATTCGTTCTGACCCGAAGGAGTCTCCAGACACAGAGATGCATGGATACGGGGGGTCTTGCGGGCTCCTAAAAAAAACTGATCATCACCGCCGCCATGTCGCAACACAAACTCTTGCAGATTTTGAGACTTCAACATCCAACTGAGCAGCTCAAAAAATCGAATCAGGGTAGACTTTCCAGAGCCATTAGCACCAATCAGGACCGTCAGCGGTCTCAGTTGGAGTGACTCGATCTGCTGAAGACAACGAAAGCCTTCGATGCTGACTTGACTGATTCGATTGGGCGGAGACGACTCGGGAGTATCCATCATCCTGCATACCTTTCTCTGTACAGGGGCCGAGAAACAAGCTGGCATAAGGTACTCGGGCACCCGATTTTTGTCAATCTTGGGTCTAGGAGGCACCGACGGGCAGCGGCCTCCTCTCCCGGCCTCCTCTCCCGGCCTCCTCTCCCGGCCTCCTCTCCCGGCCTCCTCCACTGTCCGACTTTTCGGACAGTTGCCCCCCAAGTGTCCGACTTTTCGGACAGTTGCCCCCCAAGTGTCCGACTTTTCGGACAGTTGTCTCAAACTAACAACAGGCAACCCTCTGAAATAGCGTCTTTTTGTTCTGGCACGCCATTTGGAATACCTCCCGCGTAAACCATAAAGCCGGAGGTCGTATGTCTCAGCTTCTTCAGCCCTCAGCCATTCCACTCCTGTGGCGAGAAGGGCTCAGTCCCGAACAAGCCGCCGTGGTGCTCGATTCTCATCCTCGCCTGCTGGTGCTGGCGGGCGCAGGCTCAGGTAAAACCCGCACCCTGGTGTCCAAGGTGGCGGAGCTGCTCGCCACCGGCACCGTCCATCCCTCCGCCTTGCGCATCTTCAGCTTCACCCGGCAAGCATGCCAGGAGCTCGAGAGCCGACTGGCCTCCATTTGGCACAGCCTGGGCCAACCGGCGGCCCTCCCTCGTTTGGCCTTTACCTTTCATGCCTTTGCCTGGAGGCTGATTCAGCAGCATCGTCAAGCCCTCGCCCTTCCCCCTCGCCTGCACCTACTGACGGAGCTCGAAGCGGTTCTGGTGAGCTTCACCCGTTTTCTGGCTGAGACTCGCCCGATCTTACCACCTGGCTCAGCACAGAGCCTGCTTCAGGCCCTTCGCCCGGGGGCACGAGAGCTGCCCGATCCACGCTTGACCTTTCTTGAGCCGCTCTTCTTCGACTGGAAACAGCAGCAGGGCCTGCTCGAGCTGGATGACTTGGTGCCGCTGGCCCTCAAGCTGCTCCGTACCCCCACCGGCGACAAGCTGCGTGCTTCACTCCAAGCCATCCTGGTGGACGAGTTCCAAGACATCGACCCTCGCCAGTGGGAGCTGGTAGAAGCCCTGCTTCGCCCTCAGACCCGGCTGGCCCTCTTTGGAGACGACGATCAAGCCATTTACCGCTGGCGAGGCTCGGAGCCCACCTTGATCCGCACCGTCTACAGCAACCCGGCCTTTAAGACCCACCTGCTCACCACCAACTACCGCTGTGCCGGGAATATCCTGGCCCTCGCCGCTCACATCATGGCCCAAGATCCGCTGCGGGTGTCTCGTCCTGCGAACGCGCATCGCGCACCCGGAAGCCTTCCCCAGCTTCGCCTGAGCCCTCGCCCCCTGGAAGAAGTACGTCGAGTGGTCCAGCTTGAGCTGAGGCGTGGTCATCCGCCGGAAGCGGTGGCGGTGCTGTTGCGTGAACGTCGCCAGCTTGAGCAGGTCCATCGGGTGCTGACGGAGGCGCAAATTCCAGTTCAGCGCGAGGATGACCCACCAGAAACGCGCGGAGTTAAGCTCATGACCTTACATGGCAGCAAAGGGCTGGAGTTTCCGGTGGTGATCCTGCCCCTCTTTGATCGGGGACAATTTCCGGGCACCCGCAAGCTGCGACAACATGAGCAAGGACTGTTGATGCGCCTGCATCGTGCGCGGCGTGCGGAGAAGCTGCTCTGGCGGGTACAACAGACACAAAAGCTCGTGGGCTGGCTGTGTGGTAGTCTGGACCCTCTCGGCCCGCTCGGGCGTAAGCTGCGGCACTGGCTGGATCGGCGGCTGAGCCGCTGGCTGGATAAACAAGCAGGACAGCTTCAGGAGGCGGAGAAGCTGGCACCCTGGAAGCCGGTGCTCACCCGTACCTGGCAGGAATGGCCTCAAGAACGCCGGGCGCAGCTCTCCGAAGAGCGCCGACTGTGTTATGTAGCCATGACCCGCGCTCAGGATCGGCTCTGGCTGATCTCCAGCGGGTGGAAACAGCGATCTCCGTATCTCGACACCGTGGCTCCTGAGCGGGTGGCGGGACTGGGCCTCATCCCATCGGACGTGGATCAGCCAGGACGTGGGGAAGTGGAGGATGTGATACCACCGTCTAGGAGGCTCTTGGATCTGGCGCGAGGGTTCTTGCGGGCCATGCCCTCTAGGTCTGATCCAACGTCACAGGATCCGGTAAGACAAAATACTCTCTTTTCCACACGTTAAGCGACTACCGACCCCACCGGAGCTGCCCCTTGACAGCAGCCAAGAGAGGGTGTTACACTCCCTCCTCGTGGTTGTGGCAGCGGAACATGCTGAGCGGATTTGCCTGTACGGATGGGCGCTTGAGCCCAGGGATCTGAATGTGAGCAAATCACTCCTGCTCTCAAATTTTTTGCGTAGTTTGAACCGGAAGGAGCTGCCTCCCGAGGTAGAGGAGCATCGTGCTCGCCTCAAGCGTGCCAGCTCGGACCCCGGCACCTTCGAGCGCCTGACGGCCCGCTGGTTACCTGTTATGCAGGAGTGGGCGGCGCAGCAGCAGGGTTTTGAGCAACAGCGGCAGGTTGCTCAGGGAGCGCCCGATAAAGAGAACCGCCTCAAGGAGCTGGCAGCACGCGAGGCGGACGCTCAGTCCAAGTTCAGCACCGCCGCCAAAGAGCTGCTTCAGGGGCTGGAGGATCTCAATCAGCGGCTGGTGGCTGAGGCACCCTCGCTGGATGGCTACGACGAGCTCCAGCACTTTTTTAAGGAGCGTCAGGTCTACCAGATGGAGTCCTATCCCCTGCGCGAGTTCCAGCCCCAGGACGAGCGCAACAATGAGGACTATCGACTCCTGCTCGAGGGGGCGGTCACGGCGGCCATCGAAAAGGCCCGGGCTACCTTCGTGCCGGAGGTCAAACGGTTTAACTACGCCCTCGGCGGCGTGGCGTTTCTGGCAGCCAATGCTTTTCTCGCGTCGATTGTGCTGTTTGATGACAGCCCTCTGCGCCTCAGCCTGGGCCTGCTGCTCTGTTTTGACCTCGTGCTCGGCATGGCCTACATCTTTTATAAGATGTCACGCGCCCGTGAGACCCAGATGCGAGCCCACATCCAGGCCCACATTGAGCATAGTCTGGTGAAAGCGCGTGGTGAGATCACCCGTCGAGAGCGTGAACGTTATAATCGTTGGCTGGACGAAGAGACGGAGCGGCGAGAAGCCTTTGAAGCGGAGCAAGAACGTAAGCGGGAAGCCTTCGACCGGATGGAGGCACAACGTCTGGAGAGTCTCCAGCCGCTCTTCTCTGGCAAAGCGGCGGTGGTGCAAGCGGTGCTGGCGAGCCTGCTTCCCCTTCGCCTCCCGGTGCCGTGTGGGGTCAGCTTTAAGGTCCACAGTGCGTCCGCGGTGGAGATCATCTGCCAAGTGCCCGACGACCGGATCACCCCGCCCAACCTCAAGGGGGTGAATCGCAACAGCAGCAATACCCCACGCGAGGAGCTGGAGCTGACCCATCAGTGTACCATCTTGGCGGCGGCCTTGGCCCTGCGCCATGCGGCAGAGATTTTCTACAATATTCCCTCGTGCCAGACCGTCATCGTCAACGGCGTGCGCATGAGCGAAGGCAACGGACAGCTCTCACTGGCCAGTCAGGTCTTGAGTGCAGAGATTGATCGGCGTACACTGGGTCCGATGGGTCGGACCTTGTCGCCCCTCATGGCCATCAAACGCTTTAAACACCGCATCACCGGCGGCGAGCGTCGGGAGCGGCAGACGGCATAAGGAGCAGCCTGCCCAGTGTTCACCCTCACCCGCCTCTCTGGACCCCGCCAACACGAACAACTCGAGCTTGAGGGCGCACCGATCCGCTTGGGACGCGCCAAAGAAAACGAAGTCAGCTTTGATAAACAGGCGGAGCGGGTGGTCAGCAGTCGCCATGCGGAGATCCGGCAGGAGCAAGGGGTCTACATGCTCTTTGACCTTCAGAGCACCCACGGCACCTATGTCAACGGCCAGCGCATCACTCGAGCGCAGCTCCACGATGGAGACGTGATCGGCTTGGGACAGAATCTGGGGGGCCCCACCCTCACCTTCAGTCGCCGCTCCACTCAGACTCAATCACGGCGACTCACCCCTGAAGAGAGTGAAGCCACCGCCTTTAAAGCGCCCCTCCCTCCGCAGAGTGGAGAGCCTTACGAATCCACCGTCGCCTTTAAGCGAGGGCCAGCCGCTGCGAAGCCCGGTGTATCTCCCGGTGGTGCCCCCAGTGCTCCAAGTGGTGCGCCTGGCTTTTCCAATGCGCCTGGCGTTTATAGTGGCCCCACCCTTCCGTCTCAGCGTCAGCAGCCTTTTTATCCAACTGGATTGGTGGATGTCAGCGCGCCCCTGCCGAGTGCAGACCCGACCGGACTTTTTGCCGCAGGGGTGGAGCTGGCACGCCCCGCACCAGAAGCGCCGGAATTTGCCCCACCTTCAGCCCGTCCAGCGCCTGCCCCTGCTTTTTTGGAGCCTCCTGCCCCCACCCGAGCTCCCAGCGCTGTTTCGCCAGCGCCTAAGCCGTCTCAAATGCCCCACGCCCCTTCGCAGCCATCGGGGCTCCCCGAGATCTCCCTCAGCGATGTCTACGAAAAGACCCGGGCACAGGGCCCTCGTGGTCATGTCTCCCTGAGTCCGCTGGAAGAAGCCCCCGCCCCACCGCCCTTCCGCCCGGTGGAGGTAACGGTGGCAGAACGAGGCTCGGCAGCCGATCCCTTTTCAGCCTTTGCCTCCCCCAACTCGGTTCCCGGCTGGTCGGAGTCTTCTCAAAAAAGTGTTCCGGCCCTTCCCTCATCGAGCAGCCCTCAGCCCGGTGTCCTGCTGGAAGACGTGGAGATGCCCTCCCCGCTGACTCAGCAGCTCCGCGCGCTGCGTTTTCAGCTCGCACAAGTGAGCAAGACCCTCTCCCAGCAGCTTCGGCAGTCCTGGAACAAGCTCCTCACGCGCGTAAGAGGTCCAGCGCCTGCCCGCACACGCCCGACCCCCAGCCCCAATCCGGTGGCATCGGTCTCCAGCGAAGCCCTCGAGCGCCCAGCCATTGGCAGTCAGCTTGCCCGCATGTCTCAGCTTGAAGTCGATGCGATGGGCAACCGCAAAGCCTTTGTCTTGGAAGAAGCCCTCAAGGAAAAAGCAGACAGCGGCAGATGGGGCCTGCCCCGCTTTATCGTGACTTTCTTGCTGGTCTTTGGGCTTCCCGTGGTGATGTGGCGCTGGGGTGAGCCCATCATGCTCTTTCTCTTTCCGCCCGAGGCGGAGCTGGCCCCCACGGTTCAGGCGCGCCCGATGGATGCCCCACTCTTTGACCCTCCCGGCACCCGCAACCCGGAGCTTTTGCGCCAAGTGCATGATCTCTCCGAACGCCGACGGCTCCTGCCGCCTGTTCAGTCTGTTCAGGGAGAGAAGGTCATGCAGTTCCTGCGTCCGGTACTCCATGAGCTGGGCGAGAATACCACCCAAGTGCCCGAGGTGCTCGCCGATGAAGTCCGTATTGAGATTGAGCAGCTCAAACGGCGCCGGGATTACCTCGTGGCCTACAAGCGCATGCGCAAGTACCGTCCGGGGGTGGTGATGGCGCTGGAGCCGCTGGGCCTACCGGAGACCCTGAGTTATCTGCCCTGGGCCCTCAGCATGTATTCTCCCGAACATCGGAACCCCGAAGAAGACCAGTTTGGCTTGTGGGCACTCTCCAGCGAGGTGTCACGCCGACATGGGCTGCGGGTGGAAAAAAAGGGGGACGACCGGTTAGACGTGAGACGGGCCACCGATGCAGCCCTCTCGCAGCTCGTCGAGCTGGTGGGAGAAGTGCGGGGTCAGAGTTTTTCTCTCGCGGTGGCTTCCTGGCCAGACGGCGTGTTGGGTGCTCGTCGGCTCTTAACGCACCAGTCGAGCTGGCCTCTGACGCAGGTAAACCTCTTTCATTTTATGCGAGAAGGGTATCTGGATAAAACCGACCGGGCATTTTTGGTGAAAGTCCTGGCAGCCGCTGTGATCGACCTGGCCCCCGAGCAGTTTGATCTCCCGATGGACCAGAAGTAAGCGGTCCCACCTCGGAGAGAAAAGACCCACGCGCTCACGCAGGGGGCACGCGCTCACGCATGGGGAAATCTGACCCAGCCTGTACACGACCCAGACGTCGCGGGGATTTTTGGCACAGACGGCGTTGAGCGACGATTCCATACGCGGTGGCCACTCGCGAGGCGACAAATAGGGCCGATTGCAGAGGGCCGAATTCAGAAGGGCCGATTACAGAGGGCCGATTTCAGAGAAGTGAACGGTGAGGAGTTTAGCACGGGGATATGAGGCGGGCCCTTCGCTCAAGCGTAGAAGGGATGGGGATCCGACTGGAGTGCCGCGCCGAGCTTGCGACGGGCCTTGAGCTCGATCTGGTGGATGCGCTGGCGGCTCAAGCCCATCTCTGCACCGATCTCCTTGAGCGTGCGTGGGCTCTCGTGCAGATAACGGGAGGCGATCACCTGCCGCTCTTGCACGTCGAGGTTCCGCAAGTGCTCTTGCACCCAGCCTTTGAGCACCACCGCCGATTGAGCCTCCATCAAGGACTCTTCTTGGGTGGGCCGCTCATCGGCAAGCATGGCGGAGAGGCTATTGCGGGCCTCATCGCCCATCGGCTGATCCAGCGAGATCTCTTTCACCGGGATGGAGCGCCGTCTGGGGCCTTCTTCCTCGCTGCCGTTGAGATGTGCCCCGTCTTTGTACACGGTCCCGGTGGTGTGTGGCAGTTTTTCCTGGAGGTAGCGTTGCACGTAAGCACGCACCCACCAAGAAGCATAGGTCACCAAGCGCACGCCACGGGCGGGATTAAATCGCCGAACCGCCTGAATCAGCCCCATATTGCCTTCTTGGATCAGCTCCAAGAGGCCCACATCTGGGCGTTGATAGCGGCTGGCAATTTTTACAACCGCGCGGAGGTTGGCTTGTACCAGCCGATCTGCGGCGCGTTGGTCCCCGGTTTCAAGGTATTGATTGGCAAGCACAAGCTCCTCCTCGCGCTCGAGGGGTGGGCAGTCCTTGAGACCGCGCAGGTAGGTACTAAGTGCATCAGCAGAGCGTGTATTTGAACGTGTCTTCATGGGCACTCCAAGTTGAGGTTGCCACAGGCATACTGGTGAGATGCAGGATCCTAGCCAGAAGCTTCTCTTTCTGGCGCATTTTTTAAAAATCCCGCAGATCGCCTTGTTTTTTGTGGGCAGAGGCCCCTTTTGGCCTCCACTTCTGCCCATTTTTGTCGATCCAAACCAACGCCCCCCTTCGGAGTCAGGGCATTTTTGTCCTGTACTCCCATCGATGGTGGGGAAAAAAGGGACGCTCGCGCACACGCGGGCGGGATGAATGGGGCAAGCCGTCACAGCGCCCTCGCCCGAGCGCACACGCGCGCGTTGTGGAGGCGTCATTGTAGACATCCCGCGTCACTTGAGGTAAAAACTGCCCCGATCTCCAGGTGATTTTCCTTTGTGCTCTTGTGTGAGGTATCTCCATGAACTTGTATGCAGAGCGACGTTCCCGCCTGCTCTCCGCGCTGGGCCCCGACGCCGTGGCGCTCATTCCCACGTACACGGAGCAGCTCCGCAACGCGGACACTCACTTTCGCTTTCGGACGGATTCAGATTTTTATTACCTTACAGGTTTCGCCGAGCCTGATGCGCTGCTGGTGCTCTCCACCCATCGAGCCGATGCGCCCATGACCCTCTTCTTGCGCCCCAAGGATCCCGCGCGGGAGACCTGGACCGGTCGTCGTCTGGGCCTCGAGGGTGCCCGGGAACAACTCGGCGCTCAGGAAACCTACTCGATCCACGAGCTGGAAAAAGTCCTGCCCAGCCTGCTGGAAGGCGCTCGCACCCTCTACCATCGCCCCGGTGCTCAGCCCGAGCTGGATCGGAAGGTCTTTGCCGCCTTTCATGCCCTCCGCTCCGCCAAGCGACGCATGACCCCCTCTCCTACTCATATCGTCGATCTGACCTTGCCACTTCATACACTTCGGCTCTATAAATCGCCCGAAGAGCTGGAAATCATGCACGAGGCCGCCCGCGTCACCGCAGAGGCCCATTGTTTGGCCATGAGCTTCACCCGTCCAGGCCGCTTTGAGTACGAGCTCGAAGCCCTGGTCGAGTTCCACTTCCGGCGGAATGGAGCCAATGGCCCGGCCTATCCCTCCATCGTCGGCGGTGGTGCCAATGCGTGCATCCTCCACTACATCGACAACAGCGAACGACTGCAAGACGGAGAGCTGATCCTGCTCGACGCCGGTGCCGAGCTCGGCTTCTATGCCGCCGACATCACCCGCACCTGGCCCATCAACGGACGTTTTACCCCTGCTCAGCGGGATGTATATGCCGTGGTGTTGGAGGCGCAACGCCGAGCCATCGAGACCCTGCGGGTGGGAGTCCCCTTCCAGCGTTATCACGAAGTGGCGGTGGAGGTGCTCACCGAAGGGCTGGTCTCGCTTGGTATCCTCTCGGGCTCGGTGGAGCAGCTCATCGAGGAGAGCGCATACACGCCGTATTATATGCATCGCACCGGGCATTTCCTGGGGCTGGATGTCCACGACGCAGGCGAGTACGTGCAGGCAGGACAGAGCCGCCCCCTCGA
The DNA here is from genome assembly GCA_046075485.1 of Myxococcota bacterium. Classification (GTDB taxonomy): domain Bacteria; phylum Myxococcota_A; class UBA796; order JAJRTE01; family JBJTQF01; genus JBJTQF01. Next base: position 50,906 of record JBJTQF010000285.1, read on the forward strand.
GTCGGGCATGGTGCTGACGGTTGAGCCGGGCCTTTATCTGGCGGATCACATCCCCGGCCTGCCCGCCGCCTTCCACAACATCGGCGTCCGCATCGAAGACGATATTCTCATCACCCCTCACGGGCCAGAAATCCTGACCCACGGGGTGCCCAAAGACATTGACAGCATCGAGGCCCTGGTCGGTTCGCAAGCATGAGCCTCTGACGGACTCAACGGGCTGTCGTAACGGTGTCGTAACAAGGAGCACTGGGAATGGAGCTTGAAATCTGTGGACTGGGCAACGCCCTCATGGACGTCCTGGTCCGGCTGGACTCAGATGAGACCCTGAAGACGCTCGGGGTCGCCAAAGGCATCATGCACCTCAAGGATGAGGCGGGCTGGCAGGAGGTCTTTCAGCAGATCCAGCATCTGCCACATGAGACCCACTCGGGGGGATCTTGCGCCAACGTGATTGGCACCGCCGCCATGTTGGGCGCTCGCACCGCCTTCTGTGGACAGGTCGGCAAAGACCACTTCGGCAAACTCTACGCACAGACCATGAGCGATAACCATGTGCTCAGCCGCTTGCACCTGCTCGAAAACGGCCACACCGGAAAATGCCTCAGCCTGATCTCCCCCGACACGGAACGTACCATGCTCACCTCTCTGGGATGTGCCATCGAGCTGGCCCCGGAGCATCTCTTTACCCACGAAATCCAGCGCACCCGGATGTTACACGTCACCGGATATCTCTTCACCGGCGGACGCATGTCTGAGACCGCACGCATGGCCCTCGAGATCGCACGCGCGCATCAGGTGCTCATCTCGTTTGACGTGTCCGACCCGTGGGTGATCGAGACCCAGCGCCCGCTCATCTGGGAAATCATCGAAAAATACGCCGACGTGGTCTTCACCAACGCAGCGGAAGCTCAAGTGCTCACCGGGAAGACCCCCGAGGAGGCCCTGCACGAGCTGGCCAGCCACTGCAAGATCGCGGTCGTCAAGCTGGGCTCTCGAGGTTCGCTGGTGCGTTCCGGCTCCGAGACCCACGGCATCGATGTGTATCGGGTGAAGGCGGTGGATACCACGGGCGCAGGGGACGCTTATGCCGGAGGCTTCCTGTACGGACTCGCCAAAGGCATGGAGCTGGAGCGCTGTGGACGGCTGGCTTCTCGGGTGGCTGCGGAGACGGTGGCTCAAACCGGTGCGGTGGTGACGGAACCGGGCAAACTCCGCCACTTGGTGGAAGGCATCTGAGCTCTGAGCCCTTCGGGAAACCTTCTCCGTCATCCCTGAACCCAACTCAGAGGTGGGGAACCACTTCGGAAGGGGTTGAACGTCATGAACGCCCCCACCCCAGCGCACCCGAGCCGTCCGCCCTCACCCCAGCGCACCCGAGCCGTCCGCCCCCACCCTGCCTCCCCCAACTTTGGGGGAGGTGTAGGACTCTTGATGATGTCACTACGTTCATAACGTATATGCGATATATTCTCTGGGTTAGCCTCCGCCCCAGAATTGGGGGGGAGGTTGGAGGGGGGGCGGAGCGTCTGATTCGAGACTTCGGCCTTTTACGACACCCTCCTCTGGCGAGA
>JBJTQF010000286.1:0-20836 GCA_046075485.1 Myxococcota bacterium
GACATTGTCCTGACACTCTATGGAAGTACACAGGGCTTTTGAATCTGACAGGCTTCTCGATTTTTCTTCTAAACTTTAAAGAAAAAAGTCCGGGATAAAGATCAGAGGAGAGCGCCGCAAGCGTCTGACGGGCGTGACACCACGACGGTGCTTGAACACGTCACGGAGCGTCGCGCGTGAATTGAGACTGGGGTGAGACTGGGGTGGGCTCCGCGCGCCCGCACGAGCCCGCACGAGTCCGCACGAGGGATGAGCCTGTCTTAAGGCCAATCGGATGATACAACCGGCGGGGAGCTTCTCTCAAACGGGGTGCAAAGATCGAGGGCAGCAAGCGCCAAGAAGTGCAAAGGTGAGCGCCAAGGTGAGCGAGAAGGTGCGAAGCGGGAGGGTTACGAGACAGCAGGGGGGGGGAAGTCGCCATTCAACAGGGCTCGGAGGTCGTTGGCGTGTCGGTCAACACCCCGGCTTGAGGGGCTGGGCAGACCAGGCGCCGCTGCTCAGCTCTTGGGCGATGATCCAGGGCTCGGTGGCGCTGCTGTAGTTGAGCAGGCTGCTGAACCCAAACTGCGTCTGAATGGGCACCGGTCCAAAACTGTTGCTATAGCTGCTCATCATCGTGTTGAGGGCGCTCAGGCTATAATAGACGTAAGCGCCATTGACCGTCAGGCGGAGCTGATAGTTGCCATAACCCGCATTGGCCCAGCCGACCCGCAGATTGGCCAGTGAAGGGCAATAATCGCAGGAGGTACAGACCGGAATGGCGGGCGCACTCGACACCTGAGCGCTCCAGGTGGTGTTGGTGGTCTGATCCAGGGGCTTGATGGTCATGCCGGAGCGGGTGATGCCACTGCTGGCGGTATATCCACTCAGCTGAATGTTGCTCTGAAAGGTCAGCGGTCCCACTTCTCCCGCTTGAGCACGCATGGTCAGCTCACACCCATCGGGGGCGCCTGCGTTCATGCTGGATTTGACCATGCAGCCCGTATCGGTTCCCAGCACGGTGTTTACGGCTTGACAGACATTCATCCGTCGATCCGACCCCGTGGTCAGGAGTGGCAGGAGACCATCCAGGGGATGAGTGGTCTCTTGCGCCAGTGTCCCCGGATCTCCCAGCTCGCGCGCCAAGGTCAACAGCAACGCCAGGGTGCCTGTCACCTGCGGAGCCGCCAGGGAGGTGCCACTGACCCGCATGTTGCCACTCTCGTAAGCATAGCGACTGGTTCGGGAGCAGATGTTTTCGGAGGGTGCCCAGATGTCGATGGGGAAGCTGGACTTGAGCTGACCCACGGATTGAGTGCTCGCCCCTCGGGTTGAATTGAGCCCGCCTACGGCTACAATGCCCAGCGGGAGGTCATCCTGTTGAACAGCGGCAGCCGCCGGATAAAAATACTGATAGGTCGCATTATCGATATGGGTTCGGTTGCCTCCTGCCGCCACCACCCGCGCTCCGTGTTGATAGACGGCACTGAGCGCCTCGGCCATATACACCGGCATATGTTCACCGGCACGGCTCCCGCCTGCCCAGGCCAAGCTGAGGTTCAGCAGGGAGGCTTCAAAATCTCCGGCGGCCACCAGCACGCCGCGTGCGAGGTCGCGCATGGTGCCACTTCCGGTCTCGTCGAGCACTTCAATGGAGACCAGCTCGAGGAGGCCACCGGCACTTCTCAGCATGACATCGGCGACGGCGGTTCCATGACCGAGCAAATCTTCCTGCTCACATGGGAGGTCGTTCGGGCTGCACAGTCCAGGGGCGGCCCAGGTTAAGATGTTGCCACCGGTTTCTGGCAAGGCCAGGGCATCAACGCCGGAGTCCAACACGGCCACGCGGGTGCGAGGACACTTCATATCGGGCTGACAGAGCAACGCGGCGGCTTCGGGGACGGCATCGGTGGCACCGGTGAGCTGGGCGTAGTCACCCAGGCGGGGGGCTTCGGTTGTCTCCACCACAGCCTGCGTCTTGCCCTGTGCGGCGATGCCACAGCTCGGCTCCGCTTCTCCATACCCATAAGATTCGAGCAGGCCCAGCTCGGTGGAGCTGATGGTACAGGGAGAGCCTCCACACTGCTTCGTGATCACAAAGGTGGTCTCCAGACGCTGCTGGAGCGGTACGCCATCGGTCATGCCGAGGCCGCTCAAGTTGGCCACGGTGCCACAGTTGTGCAGGCGCTCCGCCACAAATCCCGCAGGAAGTGGTGGAATGGGCGAGCCACAGAAACCGTTGGCATGGTGAACGACCGTCACGTCCGGCTCGCACCGCTTGAGGGTGCTCTGAGCGTGTGCGGTCTCGGCGGGCCACAGTACACTGAACATCAGGGAGAGGGTCGCGGTGGCACCAACACGAAGGGAGCAAGGGCTAAACTCACGCATGATGGCTCTCCTATCTATTTAAATGAGGGGGGACTGCCTCAAGGAAGTCTATTCAGGCGGGCGATCTGACATAAAAAGGCCAAAAGCGGCTCAAAAATGAGGGGTCGTCGTCAAGCCTCCCCAGCGGGGCTTGTCCGAGGGCGGGCTAACGCAACCGGAGAAAAACACAGCTCGGGGCCACCTTCACCTGCTGGCTAAGCTGGAGCGTCGCATGTCTCCAGCCCTGTGCATTTTCGCCTCGTGCAGCGGTGATGTGGCTCAGGAGCCCCAACCCATAGAGCTCCACCAGCCGGTTGCGCACCCGTCGCGCCAGCTCCAGTCCCGTGAGGGCGCGGGTATGGGCCTCGTCGAGCAGTCCCGCGTTGAGCTCCAGCTCCGCCAAGCGGAGGATCAGCCGACAGGCTTCGTCCCAATCGTGCAGCTCCGAAAACTGCTGGAGTGCTTCCGTCATGCGCTCTCGCGCTTCATCGTGGAGTCCCGCCGCTTCGCGCCGCTCGGCCAGCAGGAAAAAATGATAAGCGCGGATGCGATCCTGCTGGCGACTCTGCACCAGGGTGAGCACCTCTCGGCCCAGTCGCTCGGCTTCGTCGCGCTGTCCACAGGACTGTTTGATCAGGGTGAGCACGGTCTGCAAGATGAGCTGATTGGAGGGCTCGCTGATCGACGAGGCCAGGCGCTGCACCACCGCCTCGAGGGGCTGAAGCTGCTCGTTGAGCCCCTGAAGGCTCAGCAGGTGGGCATGGCTGAGCATGATGTTGGGGATATGACGGTGTGTGTCGGTCTCCAGCATGATCTCGAGGGAGCGTTGACTGGCCCCCAACGCTGCATCCAGATCGCCATTTTTCATGTGCAGCAGGCACAGGTTCATCAAGGCATGGGCTTCATCGACGGTCTGTCCCAGGGCTCGACAGAGATCATAGGACTCTCGAAAGCAGCTCTCCGCTTCGACGAGCCGTCCTTCGCGACAATAGATGAGCCCAATATTGTTGAGGTACACCCGCACGCGGCTGAGGTTGCCAGTCTGACGCATAAGCTGAAGGGCGTCATGCCAGCTCTTCATGGCAAGCTGGCTCTGTCCCAGGGCAAAATAGAGCCCTCCAAAGCTGTTGAGGGTACGGGCCATGCCATCCACATCGTGAAGACGGCTGTAAATGGCCCAGGCTTTGGCACAATAAAGCCGAGTCTGCCGATACTGGCGCAGCCGCATGTGGATGTCGGCCAACACCGCCAGACACTCCCCCTCGAGGTTCGGGTCGGGAAAGGTGCGGGCTTCGCGGAGGTTGGTGCGGGCTAAGGATAAGGTGGACTGCTCACCGCCGCCCTGGGAGGTACGCAGGGCTTTGACCAAGTCCATGCGCACGCGCAGGCGCTCAGGGGTCCGGCTGCGCGAGAGCACCAGATAGCTCCGATAGAGCCGGATCGCCTCTCGATACTGCTTCGCCCGCCGCGCTCGCTCCGCGTCCTGCCGATAACACAGGGAGGCTTTGGCAAGCTGTCCCCCTTCTTGCCAGTGACGACCAATAATGCCATACGCCGGAGGGGTGGCCTCTGCAAAACGCTCGAGCCCCTCCGCCACCGCACAATGAAGACGCCGCCGCTGGGCCTTCGTGAGCAGCTCGTAGGCCGCTTCTCTCAGCTTGTCGTGGATAAAACGCAGGTTGCCCGTGCCGGTTTCCTCCAAGATCTGACGACGCAGGAGCTGCTGAAGCCCCTCCACCCAGGGCCAGCCACGCTGATCACATAACCACTCCAGCACGTCAGCAGGACAGTCGCGTCCCATCACCGCCGCCGCTTGTACGAGCTGCACATGCGGAGACGCCAGGGCCTGGAGCCGCCGATGGATCAGGGCCACCAGTGCTTCGGGCACCGAACGATCCAGCTTCGCCTCCGCCGCCTGAAGCGAAGGCAGCTCGAGATGCCACTGGCCCTCCCGGGTTCGCCGGATCAGCCCCTCCCCCACCCCCAGCCGCAGATATTCCGAGATAAAAAACGGATTCCCCGCCGACACCCGCGTGAGCTGCTGCACAAATGCCAGAGGCACCTCTTGAATGGCCAACATGTCCCGGATAATCGAGGCCACCGCGGGCACGTCCAGCCGCCCCAAATGCAGACGCTTGACCCCCGAGGCGTGTGTCAGCCGCAGCAGTCCTTCGGTGGCTTCTTCCTCTCGATACGTGCCGATCACCAGCAGCCGCTGCGGCGCGCTCGAGGCATGGGCTGCCAGCCCTTCGAGCAGCTCCAGGGTCAGCTCATCGGCCCACTGAAGATCGTCGAGCAACATCACCACCGGCTGCTCCTGAGGGAGCTGCTCCAGCAGGCTCATGGTGGCCAGCAAGAGGCGACGGCGTTCTTCTTCAGGGCTGAGAGGGGGTGGGGAAGAGAACAAGGCAGCACCGGGTAGATTGGCCAGCTCTGGAAAACAGGGCAACAACACCGGGGCACGATTTCCAAACAGCCGTTGCGTATAACCAATACCACGCTCCAAGCACCGATCCACCAGCAGGCCCATCGGATGTTTCAGCGGATACAACGGCATGGCCAACGCGCGGGTCTTGGGTTGCTCAGCACCCAACGGCAGACAATAGCCCGGAAGCTGAATCAATCCCAAGGGTGACAGCCCACGCACAAACTCTTCGAGCAGACGGGTCTTGCCAACGCCTGACTCTCCACCCAACAACAGCATGCCGCCGCGTTTGAGATCGAGCTGGTCGATGCGGTTGCGCAGCTCCTGGAGGGCATCTTGGCGTCCCACCAGCGCCGGACGGTACAGATAGGGCAGCTCCTCGGTCGATGCATCCGGGCTGGGCAGGCCCAAAAGACGGTAGAGCTGCTGAGCCACGTCTCCCGCATAACCCAGCCGGTGTTGACGCTCTTTGCGCAGCAGACGGGAGAGCAGCTCATCCAGCTCAGGGGGAATGCCTCCAATCAAACACGAAGCAGGCATGGGTGGCACATTGAGCTGCTGCTGCATGATCAGGTGGCCGGACTCTCCCAAAAACGGCGGGCGTCCCGTCAACATCTGGTAGAGCAGACAGCCAAACGAATAGAGATCTGCCCGTACATCCAGGGTCTCGCCTCTAATTTGTTCTGGACACATGTAAGCTTCGGTGCCCCAGCCACCTCCAATGGTCTTGAGCACGTCACGACCACCCCAAAAGGCCGTCAGACCAAAATCCACCAGGATCGGCAAACCTTCTTCGGTCAGGAGCACGTTGGAGGGCTTCAGATCACGATGGATCACCCCTTGGGCGTGAATGAAGGCCAACACTTCACACAAGTGCGCACTCACCAGCAGGATGCGGCGCAGACTCTCCGCTGAGAGCAACGGCAGAGGCAAGTTTGTGACGGGCGTCAAGCTGGAAAAGTCCGTGGGATCGGTGGAGAAGCCACTCTCATACTGTAACAACCGTGGGTCAAAGGAGGGCTCTGTAGGCGTTGGTATCAGGTTCTGAGGGGGCAGCGGAGGATGGGGAACAATCCCGTCGGACAAGAGCAGCACACCGCTGCTGGGCGTCGGGGTGAGCTCCGCCCGGATGGGGGTGGAGGGATCGCTCGAATGCTCACGGCAGTAGTCCAGTAGGCGAGGGCCCTTGATGAACTGCATGGCATACCACGGACGCCCCTCCTCGAGGCCCTGCTCGTAGATGGGCACCACCCCGGGATGTTTGAGATGTGCCAACAGCATCACCTCACGGCGAATGCTGGCAATCGAAAAACTCTGCGTCAGCCGGATGGTCTTGATTGCCGCGAGCCTGCCGCTCGCCATATGTCGCCCTTTGTAGACGATCCCAAAACCGCCTTCGCCAAGCTTCTCGAGAATTTCGTAGGGCCCTATGCGGCTGGCGTCCACCGACATGCTGCCTTTTTGCTCCGAGCTGAAGGGCTAAGAAGAGATGCAGCGCTGGGCATGCAAAACGAGAGCTGACTGGCAATCAGTGTTCCTGATGAGGCTCTATTTTTCAAGAAATAAGCGCAGTTTTTGGAGAGGAGATGCATGAGTGACTTCGGTCAGTTTCGATGGGAGGAAAAAAGCCATAAAACATCACACGAACGGCATCGAGGACATTGCGGGTCACAAAATTGCCTAAAGAATTTATTGGAAAAAATACTCAAGAGAATTTTGGAATGTTCCGTTCTCCTAGTTAACCAAAGCAGGACGCGGCAAGCGTTCAATGACCCGGTGTTAAGACAGCCACACCCATCTGAGGAGACTCTTTATGAAATACAGCTTAAGCCTGATTTTTATGCTCGCCTTGTTTTCAATGACCACACTGGCTCAAGCGGGTGAGCGGTTGCCGGAGCGTCCGCGTGGAAACGCCGACTATAGCGGCTACGGAAGCAGCACCACCACGGTGCCAGAAATTGAAGTAGCCAGCGAAGAGCAAGAAGGAGATGAGATGGCAGGCACTCTCGAGGGGGAGGATGAGCAGCCGCATGGAAATGTGGTCGGCTGGATTGAGGAAGATCCCTAAGCCGACGGCTCCGGCTTGGCTGGATTACGCGCCGGGCTTCATCACCGCCACATAGGCGGCAAGGCCACCCAACAACGGGATGCCAATCCATAACGGCCTTGCCAAGCTCGGAACCCGCTGCACCAGCACAAGAAGCCCGCCCATCACCGCCCAGATCACCAGCTTCAGATAGATCCACAGAGGCCAAGCGGCTCCATGCCCAATCCCCAGTCGCGCCAGCAGCCCAAATCCTGCCACCAACACCAACAACATACCCACGCCGTGGCTGATCGCCGATAGCTTCCGACTGGTGTTGCTCTCGCGTGTGCCTCCATTGGCCGCATGGAGGGTGGCGCCTCCGAGTGCCATCACGATCAGGAGGACGCCAAAAACGTGGATAATTTTATAAACTGAGTACGAAATCATCGGATCCTCCAGGGGGAAGGGCAAGGCCATGCAAGGTTGAAGCCGACAGCGAAGGCTCGTCTCATGCCTTCGTGTGCCGTGCTGCGCCGGTCGCTCAACAGATAGAAGCTGTTTCGGTCGCTGTCAAGCGCAGAAGTGGCTTTACAGACCGGCATCCTGCTGACCCTTGATCTTTGCTGCATTTCATGCCAGCTTTCACAGCAGCCGCTGCATGCAGCGCACGTCTGGATCATATAACCGCTGGTAAGCCCTCGTGGGCGCAGGCGCGCCTCGAGCGTGGACACGCTCAGCAGGCAAAGAAAGGATGACGATGGTCTCGAGCTTTATTGAACATCTTCAGAACGAACTCCAGGGCCTGCGTGAGACAGGTCTCTACAAAGCAGAGCGGGTGATGACCTCCCCTCAGCAGGCGGTGGTGGAGACGCAGGGGCGGCAGGTGATCAACCTGTGTGCCAACAACTACTTGGGGCTCTCCAATCATCCAGCCTTGGTGGAAGCGGCACAGGTGGCGCTCAAGCGTTATGGGTTTGGGCTCTCGTCGGTGCGGTTTATTTGTGGCACACAGGATATCCACAAAACACTGGAAACACGTCTCTCCGCTTTTTTGGGCACCGAAGACACCATTCTCTATTCGTCTTGTTTTGATGCCAATGGCGGCGTCTTTGAGGCCCTGCTGGGGGAGGAAGATGCCATCATCAGTGATGCGCTCAACCATGCCAGCATTATTGATGGCATCCGGCTCTGCAAGGCTCAGCGTTATCGTTATCAAAACCTCGACATGGAAGACCTCGAGCGCCAGCTCCAAGCGGCGGCATCAGCTCGTTTTAAGCTGGTGGTGACCGACGGGGTCTTTTCGATGGATGGCACCCTGGCCAAGCTCCCCGCACTGTGTGACCTGGCAGAAAAATATGGGGCGATGGTGATGGTCGATGACTCTCATGCCGTTGGGTTCATGGGCCCACATGGACGAGGAACCCATGAACACTTTGGAGTGATGGCGCGGGTGGACATCATCACGGGCACCCTCGGCAAAGCCTTGGGCGGAGCCTCGGGAGGGTATGTCTCCGGCAAAAAAGAGGTGGTGGAGTGGCTGCGCCAGCGTTCTCGGCCTTACCTGTTCTCCAATACCCTGGCACCGATGATCACCGCGACCTCGTTGACGGTGCTGGACATGCTGGAGGGCTCCACGGAGCTGCGCGAGCGGCTGCATCAGAACGCGCGTTATTTCCGCGAGGGCATGACGGCTCTGGGCTATACCCTCACGCCGGGCGAGCACCCCATTATTCCGGTGATGCTGGGGGATGCGGTGCTGGCCAATCGGCTGGCTCAGGCGCTCTTGGCGGAAGGGGTGTATGTGATTGGGTTCTCTTTCCCGGTGGTGCCCAAAGGAAAAGCGCGCATTCGCACCCAGATGTCCGCCGCACATTCGCGTGAAGAGCTGACACGGGCCCTCGACGCCTTCGCCCGAGCAGGGCGAGCCCTGGGGGTGATTGGCTGAGAGCTCCCCCGTGGAGGAGCGGGCGTGTCCTGCTTGCCTTGCCTTGAGCTCAAACCACTCGAGCCAGTCCTGCCGGATACTCCTGCCGGGTACTCCTGCCGGGTCTACCAGGGTGAGAGGCTGGCCCAGAACGCGCCGAGCAGATCCCGCTTCACGCTTGAGCCGCATCATATATAGTATGCCTGAGCCGTGGCGGATGGGCGGGCCCAGAGCTGGTGCCAAAACCCTCTGTTGCCGTGCAGACATGATGACCATGCAGACATGATACGAGAGCTTGAGAGAGACGAAGGAGCAATATGAAGGCACTGGTGAAGAGCTTAAGGCAGGAAGGCATCTGGATGGAAGACGTGCCCATGCCAGAGATCGGAGCGCGAGACGTGCTGGTGCGGGTGAAGCGTTCGGCCATCTGTGGAACCGATGTTCACATCTACAACTGGGATGCGTGGTCTCAGCGTACCATTCCGGTCCCGATGGTCGTAGGCCATGAGTTTTCGGGTGTGATCGAAGCGATGGGTCCAGACGTTCGCGGATATCAGGTGGGCGACCGAGTGAGCGCCGAAGGGCACATCACCTGCGGATATTGCCGCAACTGTCGAGCCGGGCGTCGTCATCTGTGTCGGAACACGATGGGCGTGGGGGTTAATCGGCCTGGTTCTTTTGCCGAGTACGTCTCCATTCCGATGGACAACATCTTTAAGCTGCCAGAAGAAGTGACCGACGACGTGGCGGCTATTTTTGATCCGTATGGGAACGCCGTGCATACGACCCTCTCCTTTGATCTGGTGGGCGAAGACGTCTTGATCACCGGAGCGGGGCCGATTGGCTGTATGGCCGTGGCCATTGCCAAACACGTCGGCGCTCGCCATGTGGTGATCACCGACATCAACGAGCATCGGCTGGAGCTGGCCCGTCAGATGGGGGCGACCCTGGCAGTAAATCCCAAACATACCTCCTTGCGCGACGTGATGTCACAGCTCCGCATGACCGAAGGTTTTGACGTGGGCCTGGAGATGTCGGGGAGCTCCCCTGCCTTCAACAGCATGCTGGAGGTGATGAACCACGGCGGGCGGGTGGCGATCCTGGGGATTTTTTCCGAGCCGGTGGCCATTGACTGGAGCTTGGTGATCTTTAAGGGCTTGGTGCTCAAAGGCATCTACGGGCGAGAGATGTTTGAGACTTGGTACAAGATGACGAGCATGTTGCAGAGTGGGCTCGATCTGAGCCCGATCATCACCCATCATTATCCGATTGCGGAGTTCCAGTCGGGCTTCGACGTGATGCGCTCGGGTCGATCTGGCAAAGTCATCTTGGAGTGGACTGCATAAACGAGGGGGCCTCCGCATGTGTGACGCGCTGAGCGGGAGCAGCTCCTCTTGAAGCGCATCGCTGGAGAGACCTCATTTTTACCCTGAGGGGAGACGCATGGCCAGTTTGATGAAAGCCCTCCTTCTGAAAGGCAACTGGGAGCCACGTCCCGGATATCATGTCACCCCATTTGAGCGAGCGAGTGGTAAAGCCATCAGCGCCAGCACCATCTGGCGGCGACCGCAGCTCGAGCTGACCGAGCTACCGGTGCCTGCCGTGGCGGCGGATGAAGTGTTGATCAAGCTCAAAGCCTGTGGTGTATGTGGGAGCGATACCCATTGTTACGAGACCGACAGTGATGGGTATGTGATCTTTTCTGGCCCTGCTCGCCTTCCCTGTGTGATGGGCCATGAGTACGCCGGTGAAGTGGTGGAAGTGGGTCGCGACGTGACCACCCTGAAGGTGGGTGATGCGGTGGCTCCAGAGGGAATGCTCTGGTGTGGGAAGTGTATTTCCTGTAGATCTGGAAATCCCAACCAATGTTTGAACCTAGAGATGGTGGGTTTCAGCTCGCCCGGAGCTTTTGCCGAGTATATTGTGACCCGTGAGAAGTATTGCTGGAAGCTGGATGCGCTTCAAGAGCACTTCAGCGGGCGGGATATCTATCGGGTGGCGGCTCTGATTGAGCCCATTGGCTGTGCCTATAACGGCATGTTTGTGGCTGCTGGGGGATTGCGACCGGGATCCTACGTGGCGATCTACGGTGCAGGTCCGATTGGGCTGGGGGCCGTGTTGATGGCGCGTGCGGCGGGTGCTTCTAAGATCTTTGTATTTGAGACGATGGAAGAGCGTTGCAGCTTGGCCCGCGAGCTGGGGGCCGACTACGTTTACAACCCGCGTACTTTGAAGCAGCAGGGGACATCTCCCAGCGAAGTGGTGCGGGAGCTCACGCAGGGATATGGCGCCGATATGCAGGTGGAAGCGGCAGGAGCAGCCCCTCAAACCGTGCCGGAGATCGAGAAGAGTTTTGCCCCCAACGGCAAGATGGTATATTTGGGGCGAGCGGCGGCCTCCGCCAACATGTACCTCGACACCCTGGTGAGCCAAGCGAATATGATCGTGGGCGCGCGAGGCCATGCGGGGTATGGGATCTATCCGTTTATCATTCGGATGCTGGCGACGGGGCGGATTCCGGCGCAGAAGATGATCACCGCCGAGTTTGGTTTTGATCGGGTGCTGGAAGCGGTGCATCAGAGCACCACCCGGGTGGACGGCAAGATCATGGTTGAGTTTGACTGAAGTGGATACCGAAGTGGGTGAGGACAAGAAGATGGGCCGTCATCTCCTTACCTTGCCGGATAATGGCTTCATGGAGAAGCCCTCAGGCGTTTTTTGCGGTCCTTCGCGCCGCTTTCCGCAAAAGTAGCAGACGAAAAGGTTGTCTGAATCGTCAGGTAAGCGTGTTAAAGTCTGCTGAACGTGCAGGTCGTGAAAAACGATGACAGGGCATTTTTTGAGGATGCGTGCCGAATGGGCGTTGATCTTTGGCTTTTGATCTGATAGAAGATAGGTCTGCCAAAGGGCAAGTAGAGGTCTACAGAGCATTGGACTCGGTGCTACATCTGTATGCACCGGAGTGCGGGGAACTGGGGCCGTTTGACGAAGCCATCTGCTGAACAGCTAAGCAGGTGCCTTTGTGAGACGAAAGACCCGCTCGAACGTCTGCGAATTCTCCCCTGATCGCTGTGCCACCGAAGGAGTCTCTGGAGTTTATGGGAAAGGCAATCGGAATTGACCTGGGCACCACCAACTCCTGTGCGGCCGTGGTGGAAAATAACCAGCCCAAGATCATCATGTACAAGGGCGGAAACTATACGATTCCGTCGATGTTCGCGGTGGACGAGGCAGGTAATAAGCTGGTGGGCCATGACGCGAAAAAGATCGCGCAGCTCAACCCTGCCAGCACCATCTACGGTTCCAAGCGTCTGATTGGTCGTAACTTCGGGTCCAAGACCATCGAAAAAGTACGTCAGCTCTTCACCTACGAGATCGTCGAAGGTGAAGATGAAGAAGTGCTCGTCAAGGTCAAGGATCAGATGTTTTCGCTCGAGCAGGTCTCGGCGCATATCCTGGACAAGATCCGGGAAGTGTCCGAAGAATATCTGCACGATGAGATCACGAGCGCCGTCATCACGGTGCCAGCCTACTTCAACGAGCGTCAGCGCCAAGCGGTGCGCAACGCAGGCAAGCTGGCCAAGCTCAACGTGATCCGCATTCTCAACGAGCCGACCGCTGCGGCCCTCGCGTATGGGTTGGGCAAAAACCTCAACCAGAAGCTGGCGGTCTACGACCTCGGCGGTGGTACCTTCGACATCTCGATCATCGAAGTCAAAGACAAGATCTTTGAGGTGATTGCGACCGGTGGTGACGTCGGTCTCGGGGGCATCGACTTCGACAACCGCATCATGGAGTGGATCATCAACGGCTTTGAGAAAGAGCACGGGCTCGATCTCTCCAATAATATTGTTGCCGTCCAGCGCATCAAAGAAGCCGCTGAGCGTGCCAAGATCGACCTCTCTTCCCTTGAAGAGACCCGTGTCAACATCCCCTTCATCGCCCGGGGTCCAAAAGGCACGCTCAACATCGATATGGTGTTTAGCCGTGAAAACCTCGAAGACCTGACCAAAGACTTGGTGGAGCGTACCCTCAACACCTGCGAGAAGGTGTTGCAGGAAGCCAAGCTCTCCCTCCAAGACTTGGACGAAGTGCTGTTGGTGGGTGGCCAGTCCCGTATGCCCCTCGTGCAGCGGAATGTGACCGAGTTTTTCGGTCGCCAGCCCTGCAAAGGTGTGCATCCCGACGAAGCCGTCGCCGTGGGTGCCGCCATCATGGCCCACTCATTGACCGATCAGAGCTACCACAAAGTGGAGCTCCTCGACGTGCTCCCGATGGCCATCGGCATCGCCAAAGTGGATGGCTCCCTGCTGCGCCTCTTCCCCAAGTTTAGCCCGATCCCAAGCTATAAATCGCTCATTCTGACCAACTCCAAAGATGGCCAGAAGTCGATTATGCTCAAGATCTTCCAGGGCGATAACGAAGTGGCCGCCGAAAACGAGATCCTCGGCACCTTTATCTTCTCGGGCATCCGTGAAGCGCCCAAAGGCACCGTCAAAGTCGAAGTGCTCTTCCACATCGACGCAGAAGGCATCCTCACCCTGACCGCCAAAGACAAAGACACCGGTCAGCAGATGGAGACCATTCTTAAGATGAAGGGCAGCGCCGACGAAGACGGCAAAAAGAGTGGCAAGGAGCTCAAAGCCGGTAAAGCCTCTGTGCGCGCCGTCAAAAAGAGCGACGTGGAGTCCACCGCCAGCACCACCACCGGGAGCGCCGCCGCCAGCAGCCCCGCTTCAGGTGCCACCACCACCAGCACCCCCAAAGCAGATATGGCCGCTGCCGCCACCTCTGCTTCGGCCTCCGCTGCATCCGGTAAAGCGCCGTGGGAAGTCGCCGCCGCCAACACCGACACCCGGAGCACCACCTCCACCAGCAGCGCTCAAGGCAAGAACAAGTGGCATGACCCCGTCTTTGATAAAGCCACCCGTGAGCTGCCCAAAGACGACGTGCAGAAGATCCTCGCCCAAGCTCGGGCGGAGATGGCCGCCGAAAAAGCAGGCTCCGATAAAGCCGCTTCTGAAAAAGCCGCTGCTGATAAGGCTGCCTCAGAAAAAGCCGCTGCCGATAAAGCTGCCTCTGAAAGAGCCGCTGCTGAAAGGGCTGCCTCTGAAAAAGCTGCCTCTGAAAAAGCTGCCGCCGCCAGTGCTGCTGCCGCCAGTGCTGCTGAAAGGGCCGCCGCCGATGCCGCTGCCACCCAAGTGGCCCCGGTTCAGCCCAAACAGAGCTTCTTTGAGTGGCTGCTCAGCATCCTCTTCTTCTGGCGGAAGAAGTAAGTCGCTCGCCTTGTTTCTCCCCACCCCTCATGTTACACTGACCTCATCTTTGCCTTCCTCATGTCGGAGTCTCCCCCATGCGCCTGTCTTTTGTCGGTCGGAGTGCGCCGGATGTGGGCATCTCCTTAGAACTTCAGCTCGTAGACGCCGAGACCTTGTTGCCCTTACCGGCAGCGCAGGAGCTGTTGAGCCAGCTTCAAGACGAGCCAGGGTTTGCTCCTTCCTTGTATCAGTCTGCCATCCAGCTCTCCACCCAGATTCAGCCCACCATTGCGGACTGTGAAGGGTCACTGCGCCCGCTGCTCGAGCGGCTCCACCAGCTCAGCGGTCAGCAGGGACTGGCGTTGTTGGCCAGTGGTTCACATCCGATCCAGGGCTGGCGTGAGATGCACCTATCCCAAGACGTGCGGCACGAAGCCTTTATCCGTCGGCTTCAGTGGGTGGGGCGGCGTGCGGCGGTCTTTGGCCTCCGCATCCATGTGGGTGTGCCAGATGGTGAGAAGGCCATTGCCCTGTGTAACTCCCTGGCCAGTGTCTTGCCGATCTTGCTGGCCCTGAGTGGATCTTCTCCCTACTGGCGAGGGGTGGATACCGGCTTGGCGAGCTGTCGCGTGCGGGTGATCGAGAACATCCCCAATGCGGGTTTGCCCCCGAACCTGCTGAATTTTGGAGAGTTTCAAGCCTACGTGCGCACCTTACGCGCCGCCGAGAGCATCGAGCGGGTGACGGATATTCTGTGGGATATCCGTCCGAACCTCCAGCTTGGCACCCTGGAGCTTCAGGTGTGTGACGCTCCGCATACGGTGCAGGAGACCCTCGCGCTGGCCGCCTTGACCCAGGCCCTGGTGGTCTGGATGTTGGAGCGATACGAAGAAGGAGAGCCCATCCCCTTTTCTGAGCCCTGGATCGCGCGAGAAAATAAGTGGCGCGCGGCCCGTTTTGGCATCGACGCCGAGCTGGTGCATACCGCCGAAGGAGAGCTCAGACCGTTGCGGACCCTCTTCCACCAGCTCCGCGAGCGTCTGGCGGAGGTCACCGAGCGTCATGGCCTCGAGCCTCATCTCGCGCGGCTTGATGCTCTTTTTGCGGAGGGACCGGGTTATATGCGTCAGCGTCGGGTGGGAAAAGTGCAGGGGCTTCAGGCCGTATGTCAGCTTCTGCGTGACGAGCTCCTGGCAGATCGGGCACTCGGCTGAGAGGAGGATGTGATGGGGATTGTATTTAAGGGATCTCCTGAGCCCACCCTGGGCGTGGAGATTGAGCTTCAGACCATCGATCCGGCGAGTAAGGCCCTGGTGTCGGGCGCTCCGCGTATACTCGAGCTGTATCCAGACCATCCACACATCAAAAAAGAGCTGCTTCAGAGCTGCCTGGAGCTCAACACCGCCATCTGTCGGGACGTGGGAGAGGTCGAGACCGATCTCAAAGCGCGGCTGAGTGAGGTGCTCCAAGTGGCGCAGCGGCTGGGCATAGGGTTGATTGCGGCGGGCACCCATCCGTTTTCGTGCTGGATGGACCAAGAAGTGACGCCGGACAGTCGATATCATACGCAGCTCGAGCGCACCCAGTGGACAGCGCGTCGTATGTTGACCTTTGGACTACATGTTCATGTGGGCATCAGCTCAGCGGAGAAGGCCATCGCGGTTTTTAATGCCATGACCAGCTACGTGCCACATCTGCTGGCGCTTTCGGCCTCTTCGCCCTTTTGGGAGGGCATGGACACGGGCCTGGAGAGTGCGCGTTCAAAGGTGTTTGAGGCGCTGCCGGGGGGAGGTTTACCCTTTCGGGTGCGCAACTGGACGGAGTTTCAGCGCATGATTCGGGTATTGCAGCGGATTGGCTCGATCAACTCCATTCAGGAGGTGTGGGGCGATCTGCGTCCGCACTCGCGGTACGGTACGCTGGAGATGCGCGTGTGTGATGCCATGTCGAACCTGCACGAGCTGCTGGCGGTGACGGCGTTTGTGCAGACCCTGGTGGTGTGGCTGGGAGACTTGTACGACCGAGGAAGTTTTATCGAGCTGCCCCGGTTTTGGGTTTTGCAGGAAAATAAGTGGCGAGCGGCTCGATTTGGCACCCACTGTCGGTTGGTGGTCAACGAAAACGGCGATCAGCAGCTCTTTCGTAACCTGATGGAAGACCTGCTGGAGCAGCTCTCGCCGGTGGCGGAGGCGTTGGGGTGCTGGCGCTATCTCCAGCGCATCGAGCGGATGTTGGAGCATGGAGGCAGCAGTGTGAGGCAGCGGCACTTGTTTCACTGTACGGGCTCATTGCCAGCGGTGGTGGAGGGGCTGGAGGAGGAGCTGCGCATCAGCTTGATGGGGGGTGAGCCTCCGTGTGTGAAGGCGCCGTTGGTGCAGCCGGTGGAGCATCCTCGTTTTCGAGATCCGCTGCACAATCGGGGGGCGTTGGTGCGAGACAATTGACGGAGGCGCACTTACGTGTGTAAGGTGCGCTTGGGCTTGGGGTTCAAGCCTATTTCTGTGCCGTGACAAGCTACGGAGGAGTTCACGTTGAGCGTCGAGTTGAAGTTTGATCCGTCTCAGGTGGTCATTGTGTTGGTGCGTCCCCTCTACTCTGGCAACATTGGCTCCACCTGTCGAGCGATGAAGAATATGGGCTTGAGCACGCTGAGGCTGGTCTCGCCGCAGAACTTTGATCCGGAGCAGGCGCGCTGGATGGCGGCGGGCGCGGATGATGTGTTGCAGGCGGCTCAGCATGTGGAGACCCTCGAGGATGCGCTGGCGGATGTGGGGTGTGTGGTGGGGACGACGGCGCGAGATCGGCATCAGCTCTACCCCATTGTGACAGCGCGGGAGCTTCCGAGCTGGATCTTGCCTCGAATGGGGCAGGGGCGGGTGGCCATTCTGTTTGGACCGGAGGATTTTGGGCTCGACAACGATGCGATGGGACGCTGTGAGGCGCTGGTGCGGATTCCGACGGTGGGGCTGTCGAGCTTAAACTTGGCGCAGGCGGTGCTGGTGGTCTGTTACGAGCTGATGATGGCCCATCCGCCGGAGGTGGAGCGAGGGCACTGGAAGGTGGCGACGGTACACGAGCGGGAGCGGCTGGTGCTCTCGCTGACCACGCTGGTGGATCGGGTGGAGTTTTTGCGGGGTCGTAACATGGAGCTGCTGCGGGGCAAGCTCCGGGGGATGATGGGTCGTTTCCAGTTTGACTCAACGGAGGTGGGGGTGGTACTGGGCATCGTGCGTAAGACCTTGTGGCACTTGAACCATCCGCGTGGGGGCGGGGAGGTGCTGGAAGGTGTGGGCGCAGAGGTAGGGGAGGGGGGTGTCCTTGAGGATGGCGGAGCTGCATTCAACAAAATTGTTGAACCGCCGGAAGATGTATGAGGCTGACGTCCTTTTCCGTGAAGGGCTTCAAAAATTTCCGGGAAGAGGTCACGCTGAAGGGCCTAAGTGCCATCAACATCCTGTATGGCGAGAATAATGTGGGCAAGTCCAACTTAATGGAGGCCCTTCTGCTCGCATTGGAGTTGTGGGATGTTGGACTGGAGCCAGAGGGCTTCTCGACGCCCGATCAGAAGCTGCTGGCGTATCTGCCGGTGGTATCCTCAACACCCTCAGCGGCGGAGCGAAAAGCCGAAGGTGTACAACCGCCTGTTTATGCGGGGCAGAGAGCTGACCCGTTGCCGAGAGCTGAAAATCCCGAACCACTTCCGATTCGCTGGTTCTATCGTCAAGGTGATCAGCCGATCCGATTCCAGCTCCGCTTTGAGTTTGAGAATACACGGGTATGGATGGAAGTCGCGCCAGACTCGCGCTTTGACGACCTTGATCTTGAAATGCCGGATGAGGGCGATTATGAACGAGCGGCCCTTCATCTGAGCGTTTCAAGGGACCAGTTTAAGCGGCTTCAGATGCCTGAAAATGTGCTGGCAGAGCTTGCTGGGATGGAAGTTCGCCTTGAGCTCATGCCGCAACAGCGCACGTTTGAGCGGGTCTGTCAGTTCTGGCTGAGGGGACCGGACACACCTCAGCCGTTTTCGGTGAAAAGTCTCAAGCTCCTCAAACCCCTCTTCTCTGAGGGGAAGGCAACCTTGTTGAGAGCGGATCGTCAAGGGAATCGGGAGCCTGTCGCGCAGCGACGATATTTAGAGCGTCAGGTGATTTTGTCTCAGGAGACTTGCCTTGAGCTACTGGATGCGGAGAGCTCAACGGAGAAGGAAATCCATGCGCAGTGGCAGCTCTTTGTAAACCTGATGAAGCAGTTTCAGCCGACCACTCGCATGGATGAGCTCAGTGTTCACTTTGATCGTCGTGAGCAGCGGGCATTTCTGGCGTTTAAGGGGAGCGGGCAACGATACATGTTGCAGGATCTGGGCACCGGTGTGCAGCAGCTTGCAGCGTTGATGGCGCATATTGCGCTCAACAAGGCACCCATTCTGCTTCTGGAGGAGCCGGAGCCGAGTACAAATCGCTGGAGCGTCGGCTGACCTTGAAGGAGTTGGACCAGCTCATTTCCACCCGGCTTGAGAGACTTTCCCCCGACCTGTAGTCCCCTGCGACCATTCGCCGCATGCAAATTTTCATAACTCTATCGGAATGAGGTTATAATGTCTGCCGAGCTCAACACCCTCCATTTGCCCCTCGTGGAGCAGGCCGATCCCTCTTCGTTTGACGAGAAGGTCTTTGGCCCGCGCGGTGAGCTGGTGGTGGTCTACTTCTGGGGCAAAAATTGCCCCAACTGTGAGATCTTCGCCCGCTATCTCCCCGGTCTGCTGGAGGCGTTGCGGGGTGCGCCGTTCCGCATCGTGAAGGTCAATGTATACGAACACATGAGTCTTGCCACTCGTTTTGCCCTGGTGGGTATTCCTGCATTTCTGCTGGTGCGAGATGGCAAAAAGCTGGGCAAACTCAGCGAGTTTTACGACAAAGATACCTGGCTCGGCATCATTCAGGAACACTTGCCCGAGCCAGCGTGAAGGAGCATTTTATGGCGATCCGTTTGACCTCTGTGACCCGCACGGCATTCACCTTGAGCGCCGCTGCACTTTTCTGCTTGGCCGCCGGTCTCAGCGCCGAAGAAGCGGCTCCGCTGACCCCTCATCAGCGGCTGGATCAGCTCGACAAGCGCACGCCGGTGCCGATGCATCCGGGCATGGCGTATCAGCACAAGGTCAACATGCAGGATCATCTGAAGGCGATTCAGGAGATCGTGCTGGCGCTCAGTCAGAACGACTATCAAGGGGCAGCGGCGGGGGCTCAGAAGATCACCGCCAGCGGGACTGCGGCGATGTGTGAGGGGATGGGATCCGGGACTCCCGGATTTCGAGAGCTGGCGGATGCGTTCCATGCAGAGGCCGCCAAGATCGAGCTTGCTGCTCAAAAGCGCAAGAAAGACGAGGCGTTGAGAGCAACTGGGACGGCGCTTCAGCTCTGCGTGAGCTGTCACACCACGTTCCGGCAGCAGGTGATTGAGGGCCCTGGGATGGGGCGGAAGCATATGGCTCCGGCGGAGTCTCCGACGCAGCAGGCGGCGACCTCTTCAGAAGAGGCTCCGACGAAGACCCAGGGTGCTGGTTGTGCCATGCACTGAGGGCCTGTTGAGACTCAGCCTCGTCTCCAGGGTTCTGGTGGGAAGGGGCTGATTTCTTCTTTGAGCCGTTCGAGCAGGACACGAAGGCCGGTGATCACATCTTGTACAAACCGCTTCAGCTCTCCCCACACCCGCGACACGGGTTGCCAGCCCACCATATTGAGTCTCCTCTGAACGAATTTTGTGTTGAATGCTCATCGAGGTGATGTGAATGGCCTGACCTGCGTTTGAGCTGGAGCTCAGCGGCTCTGGCCATTCCACCAGCGTTGCCAGCGTTCGCGCTCGGAGCCGTTTCCGCTGGGGCTGCCGCTGCGTCCGCTGAGCTGGAGGAGGGCTTTTCGGGCGGCTTCCTGAGTCTCTGGGTCGCGATCTTCCAGGGCTTCGATCAGGGCTTGGGTGGCTTCGGGGCCGCCGAGACGTCCCAGGGTGGTCACGGCGTGAGGTCGCACGAAGATGCCTTTGCCTCGGTTGAAGTTTTGGGGTGCTTGAAGCTGAGCGATCACCGCTGAGACTTCCGCTTGAGTGCCCAGTCCGGCCAGTGCGTCGAGTGCTCCTGCGCGTACCACCGCTGCTTTGTCGTCGAGCGCCGTTACCAAGTCGGAGAGGAAGACTCGGTCGCCCATGTCCTGTGCGCCTTTGATGGCGGCGAGCCGTACCATTGCGACCGGATCACGAAAGCCCGCTTGAAGGACTTCGACGGAGCGGCGGCTGTAGAGACGGCCTAGTGCTCGGCCTGCGATCCAGCGAATGCGTGTGTCCTCTCGGCGGTTGAGGTAGAGGGCGGCCAGAGGCTCAATGTTTTGAGCGCCTTCGGAGATCAGGGCTTCGAAGGTTTGGAGGGACTCGCGTTCGTCTCCGCTCATGGCCATTGCTTTGAGCCGGATCTGCATGCGCTGAATGTCTGAACGTGGGGCGGAGGGGGTGAGAGGCGTGGCTTCTTCGGAGGGGGTGGACGATTTGGGGGAGGGGGCGCTCGTGCGTGGGGCGCGTGTGGCTCCGGGGGGGAGCGGGCGTTGAGCACCTTTGGGGGGGGCGAGCTCATCGGGGCAGTCGCCGGGAATGGCGACGAGGCGGTCACCGATGCTTTTGATGCATACTGGTTGTTGACTGTCGTCCTGAGCGTGAAGGATGGGGGAGAAGAGCAGGGTGAGGGTGAGAAACGTGGAGCGAAGAGCGGGAGCCGGTCGGGTGCGCATGGGGAGCCTCATGGTGCATGTTAGGGGAAGTATACTCGAGAGCA
The DNA here is from genome assembly GCA_046075485.1 of Myxococcota bacterium. Lineage (GTDB taxonomy): Bacteria > Myxococcota_A > UBA796 > JAJRTE01 > JBJTQF01 > JBJTQF01. The sequence continues at coordinate 20,800 of JBJTQF010000286.1, forward strand.
CCCAACCTTGAACAGTGACATACCGCTCGCACCCCAT
>JBJTQF010000287.1:0-71607 GCA_046075485.1 Myxococcota bacterium
TTGCCCTTTCAAACTTTCCCAGCAGGGGGGGATCTCCCCCCTGCACCCCGATTGTTTAGGGCGTCAGTTTTAGTTGAGTTGGGTCTAAAACATCCGCGAGTGGGTCTGCCTCTAACGTTGCACTCGGTGGCGCCATGACACCCTCTTCCACCCAGCTCTCCAGTGTCTCAAACCCACGTCTCACAAACCCTTGCAGCGGCGCGAGCTGCATCTCCGTCCCTTCATTCCCCGCCACCCCATCCAGATCAAAATCCAGTCCCCCATCCGAATCCACATCCAAATGTGCTCCGTGCGTCACCACATACAGCCGATACAAACCTTCCGTCCCGACCTCCTTCACCGCCTGCTCATACGCCTTTCCATGTTGCAGCACCCCAATAAACCCGTCCGACTCCCCTTGCACCGAGATCAACGGCACCGAAAACACCGCTGAGTTTGCATTCACCATCGCCCACTCGATGGCTTCCGCTGTCCATCCTCCCTCTGGATGTTCTCCCAGCCACTCATAATAAGGCGGAATACTTCCATCCTCCGGCGCATAACAGCTATACGCCGCACTTTCCTCATACGTGTGCCCGAGCAGCTCCGCCCGATAGAGATACCCGCTGATGTTGTAGTATCCCACCCCCTTGAGGTTCTCCAGCCCATACAACGTCGCTGCCTCAAACAGTGTATTATAGATCCCCCAGAACGGTGCTGACGCCGACGTAAACCCGATGCGTACCAGCTCCCCCTGCACCGCTTGAAACGGCGGCGTTTGATAAAATCCTGCCGTCGTGGTCTGCGTCCCCTCTGCATAGCGGTAGCCCATCGCCAGCGCCGCCCCGTCCATCATCGTAAAGAGCGTGCCACCCGACTGAAACTCTGCCGCCGACACCCCTCCCCCATCCACATCCAACACCCGTGCGTCGGGCCAATAGAGTCCTGACCAGTCCAGCCCTCCATCGAGCAGTCGTTTTTCCCCCGCCTGCACGCGGAGATGCTCCAGCTCGAGCGCTTTTCGCACCAGATATCCCCCGTTCGAGTGCCCTGCCACATACGTCAGGGTCGGAGCCTTTCCCGCCACCGCCTCCAGCCTTCCCTGAGCCCAGCGCGTCAAGTCCAACATCATCGGCCCCCACAGCGCCGTCGGATGTTGCCCGTTGAGCAGCGTGTTGAGCCCTGACGCTCCGCCATTGGTCATCCCCTTATTACCCGCTGCCACCGCATACCCTTGCTCGAGCAGCCACCACGAGAAGATGGCCTCATTGGAAAACTCGGTAAACTGTCCACTGGTCGCCAACACCACCAGCTTCCCGTTCCAGTCATCGGGGAGCTTGAGCAACACTTCCTGGAGACGTGCGGACCCCGCCTCCTCGACCCGGAGCGTGCCCGTGGCCTCCACCCCGGACGTTTCTCCCGGTGTGGGCATCAGACGTGACGCCAGCTCCACCTCTTGGATCTTGAGCAGCTTGATGCGCTCCGGCGGAGGCAGGGCAAAAAACGCCTCACTGCCTGGGATGATCGACCAGTACGTGACATGCGCCAGTCCTCCATCCCCGGGCGTGCGATAGGTATAAAACCAGGGATCTTCGAGCCCTTCCACCAGCCCAGCCTCGGGAGCCTCAAACGGGGTGGGGGTGATCATCGGTGAGGGCGTTGGCGTGGGCGTCTCAGGCACCACCGTCGGCGTGTCGGACACCGGCGTCTCCGGTGAAGGCGTCTCCGGTGAGGGAGACGGGACGTCAGGCGTGCTCGTGTTCTCGCCGGGCGGCGTCGAAGAGGGCTCAGCCGGCGTGAGCGTGGGGCTCTGAGGCAGCGGGGAGTCTGAGTCGTCCTCCCCCGAACAGGCGGACAAGAGCGGGAACAGCAGCACCAGCGTGATCCAGGTTGGCAAGCTCCGCACAGGCAGGCTCCGCACAGGCAAGCTCCACAGGGACGAGTATCGCAGACGTAACGGGCGGGAACGCCGCACCGTACTCAACGTACAGGGAGTGGAAGGCATAAGATCTCCAGGGAATGGTTCACGGCGATATAGGCGGGCGCACGGGAGCTCGCGAGCGTATGAGGCGAGGTGTGCGCAGCCGCCCTCTGATTTAGGGAAGGGCTTTGAAGCGGGTGAGGATCTTATCCCACGCGGCGGGCGTGACCCCCATCTCGAGGTGCCCGTAGGTCATGCCTTCCTGCAAGAACTTGCTGGTCCGCACCGACGACGTCCATCCCTGGGTGAGATAGCGGCCATCGACGCTGACATCGAAGAGCACACCATCTCCTTTGGGGTTGGTGCTGGAGGGGCATTGGAACCCGTCGGTCTCGAAGATCTGCTCGGGCGAGCCGGGCGCGCTCCCGTAGAGCACATAGACAAAATCCACCGACGTGCTGAGGCTCTTGGACTTGAGGCGGCTGATGAAGTTGCCGCCCATTTCCGTCACCGCCTTGATGCCGATGCCATCGAAGAGCTTATAATCCGCATAACCCCAGGCATACGAGAGGGCATTACGTGCATTATAATAGACATGAGACGCCTTGCAGGGATACGTCGTGGGGTCATAGGCCGTGTAGCGACACTCATCCCACTTGGTATCCTGGATCCAGCCGCCGCCGGTGTAGGGATAGGTGGGGTAATATTCGACCTTGAGCTCGAGCCAGGGATACCAGTTGGTGACTTCGGGATCGACGTCTTCCCAGAGCGCGGGCCGACCGTCATCTGAGCAGGCAGAGTCATCTTTGCTTGGATGGCGCACATCATAGAAGCTGCGCAGGTCATACGCGGCTTGGAGCTGGCCTAGATAGGCACTCTCGAGCTTTCCTGCGTCATTGGCCGAGCCCCACATGGCGATGTTATAAACATCGAACTTAAAGTCTGCGTCTCGTACCCCTTCCCCAACGTTGAGCTCCTTGAGCGTTTTGGTGTACACCGGACGCCCTGAGCTGTCCAGCCCGGTGATGTTGGAGGTATAGATGCGGTTCCAGTAGTCCGTCCAGACTCCACCTCGACCGTCGCAGACGGAGTAGGCGTAGATGTTGGGATACCAGTCTCCGGGGGAGTCTGAGACACCCCAGGTCACACACTGGACGGCACTCATCCAGCCCCAGGTGACTGGACCTCGGCCTACCGGTGCATTTTCTGCCGTCGAATAGATCAGCAGGTCGTCGTATGGATGCCGGAAGTTCAGATCGATGCCCACATGAGGCCCGGAGAGCGCCACATACGTGCGCACATCCTTGCGATAGGTGGGCACCCATTTTGCCTGCTCCTTCGCGATGGTCTCGAAATACTTGGTGGTTGAAAAGTCCGTCCAGGTGTTCGGATTCATCATATACAGATCGACCGGCAGCACCCCTTTGCTCCACGCCACCACATTGACCTTCGAGGTGGAGGCCTTCCCCAGCGCTTTCTTCACCTGTGCCATCGCATTGGCGACATGGATGGCATGGTTATAGTTGTCACCGTGGAAGTTCCCGAGGGTCACTGCAAAGGTGCAGTAGTTATTGGCTTCCAGAAACTGGACCAGCCCCGTCTTTTGTGTCACGCCGGGGTAGGCGTCAAAACCGTCTGCGGGGTTGCCGTTGCTGTCCGAATACCCTCCGGGATACAGCCAGACATTCCCATCCTGCATGGCCCCATGTACCAGCAGGACCGGCGTCTTGGTGGTATCACACTGCTTGAGGGCCGTCTTGGGCCCATACTGAAGCAGGGCCAGCCGCGCATGAGGCCGGGTTGGTCCCGGAGACGTACACGCCGTCGCCGAGCTGCTCCCCGCCGTCCCCGCACACGAGCTCTTATAAAAGAGGTTAAATCCATCCACGAGCTGCTGATTCAGCGCCCCAAAATACTGTTGGACCGGATACTCGGGCATGTCCACATTATTAAAGGTATCCTGCCAGCGGAGCTTTTCCGTGCGGAGGTTGTAGCCTTCCGTGCGAAATTTCTGATACCCTTCCAGCAGCTCGATCTTTCCCCACGACCATGTGGGCGGAGTATAACTCCCCACCACCCGATAGCCTTGCTTGTAGCCGGCACTCGTCGCGGCATCAAAATAGGCGTCCACGGGGGCATCGATCACGGCTGCCTGAGCCGCCGCTGCCGACAACAGCAGCCCACCGAGCGCCAAGCGCAGGGCCGGACCTGCCCACGCTCGAAAAGGAGAAACCTGGATCGGTGCGCGCGGGGCACCACCCTGAAGAACAGAGAGCATACGACCTCCAGAAAATTGAACATGAGCCGATGCCGATGCTGCTCCACGGGCACCCTCACAAGCTCGGCGTGTCGCTCGAGGTGCCGCTTTGACCGCCCTCAACGAGATCCTTGACAAGTAGCCTCATTTGAAATTCTTCAAACGAGCGCATGGTGGCAATATAGATGGATTATCCATGCGTCGCAACTGCATTATGGTATAACGCGACGCTCAATCTCTTGTGAATGGAGTGTGGGTGGATGAACGCAGAAGAACAAGATGACCTGTCTCACCTGACCAATCATCGACGGGTCTGGGTGGCCATTGTGGCCATCGTGACGGTGGTGGCCGCCATGATCTGGAGTGTCTTTACCATCGAGCCGCCACCGGCACCGCCCAAGCCGGAGCACAAAGGCCCTCCCACCTTGATCTTAAAACCCTCGGTGATGGTCCCCGGTCCCATGCAGATGCCGCGTCCCGTCGAAGATCAGGGCGAGACCCGCCCCGATGAGGTGATGATCTTTCGGGCCAACGTCAACGGCACCGGCTATGTGCTCTTGGCCGTCGAGATGCCCAACGGCCAGCTCGTGCCCCTCTATGGTCTCAACAAAGGTGTTAAGCCCATCACAGACTCCGTGCTGATCTCGGAGGATGGAAATGCCATCGGGTATCCCCTCGTCGCCCATAAGTCTCAGGCCATGACCGTGGTGGCGCTGCTCTCTCTGATTCCGTTTGAGAAGGCTCCCGAGCGCATCCCGCCCGAGCCGCGCCGTTATCCAGACGAGGCCACCCTCAAAGCAGCGGGAGACAACACCACCTTGCCGCCTGCGATTCCGGGCACGTCGGTTGTGGCATGGGACCGCTTCACCGTCAACGTCACCTTGCCCATCCCCCCTCCCTAACCAGCTCAGGGCGGATCGTTCCCCTGCACCCCCTTTAAAGCCCATTCCTGGCGATGGGGTAGACAGAACTCAAACCGATTCCCTCCCGCTTGTTTGGCGTGATACATCGCAATATCCGCTTTGGAAATCAGGGTCTCCACATCGTCTGCGTCGTCTGGATACAGGCCAATGCCGATGCTGCACGAAATCTGAAGGGTACAGGTCGGGAGCTCAATCGGCTCCTCGAGGGCCACTCGCAGCTTCTCGGCCACCACCTGCGCCCGCTCCACCGCTCCCAGCTCGGGGAGCAGCAGCACAAACTCATCGCCGCCGCGCCGTCCCACCAAGTCGCTCCGCCGCACCGTGGCGACCATTCGGTTGGCCACTGCCACCAGCACCTCATCCCCCACCGCGTGTCCGAAGGTATCGTTGATGGGCTTAAAGTGGTCTAAGTCCACATACAGCAACGCAAAACAGCGTCCATACCGTCGTGCTTCCTCCCATACTTGCACCATATGCTCCTGAAACGTGGTGCGGTTGAGCAGCCCCGTCATGGCATCATGGGTGGCCAAGTAGGCGACCTGCGCTTCTTTTGCCTTGAGCTGACTGATATCGGTAAAAATCAGGGTCGCCCCTTTGAGCTGAGCCCCTTCCAGCAGCGGGGAGATCGAGATCAGCACATGAAGCGGCTCCCGCTCTTGACGCTGAAGGCGGATCTCACGCCGGACCCGCTGGCCCTGCTGAAGCTGCTCTAGCAACATCGCCTCGTTAAACTCAGCATCAAAGATCCAAAACAGACAAAGTGGCTTCCGCACGAGATCGTCTGTACTCGTGCCCAACATCTCCGCAAGCTGCTGATTCACAAAGGTCAGGGCGAGCTCATGATCCACCGCTGCAATGCCTTCGCTCGAGAGCTCCACCACGGTACGATACCCTGCTTGGGCCTGACTTAACCGTTGGCTCAGGAACATGAGCTGACCCGCTCGATAGCGCGCGGTAGCCAAGGCCAGCACAATGCCCACAATCAACACATTGAGCAGCCCGAGCACACTCATCCGACGACGCCGCTCCGACAAAAAGGGCTCGGAGCTCATGGGGATGCTCAGCTCAAAGGTCCAGGTGCGTCCGTTGGTGTATAAACGCTGCGTATGGCGCGTATCCAAGGCTGTTGGGTTGAGCTTAGACGGCAATGCCGGGCGATTGGTCCAATACAGCGACTCGGGTGAGGGTTGTTCTCCATCATACAGGCTGAGAACGGTGTCAGGCGGCATATACGAGGTCAAACGACTCATAAACTCGCTCATGCGGAAGGGCATATACACCCATCCTTGTAAGAGCTTGAGTCGCTGCTCTTCGTCCAGCGGGGGTGGATGCTCCAGGTAAACCGGAAGGTACATCAGCATCCCCTGCTCTTTCGCCTGGAAAATGCGCTCCTGAACCAGCTCCACCGGTGCCGTGATCACACTGCGATTCTCGCGGGCTGCCCTCCACATCGCGGTATTCCTCCGCACCTCCGAGAGCATATCGTATCCCAACGCCAGCAGGTTAAACCGATGACGCGGCTCGAGAAACATGATCACACTGTAGTGCGCCCGGTCTCCCACTGGCCAGAGCTGCTGCTGAGGCAGGTTCTGGTTTCGCATGTGGATGTCGTAGAGCTGACGTTGCTCGGGGCTTAAGGAGCGGGCAAATCCGACCCCCAGAAAACCTGAAAACTCCTCGTGGAGATCTAAATTGGCAACATAGACCTGCCATTCACGCTCCGTGACCACCACACTGGCATTAAACAGCGCCCGTGCGCCTCGCAGGATCTGGCGATAGCCGCGCATGCGGGACTCCACCTCCAGCATCAGATCTTGCGCTTTTGCGGAGAGCTCGGCATGGGCCATCCGGCGTTCTTGATCCACCAGGGCCAGCCAGAAAATCGCCGAGCTGATGGCCATCAAGACCAGTATTCCGAAGGTGGGATAGATGACCTGCTTCAGCAACGGCTGACGCCACCATCGAGCGGAAGTTTCGAGGAGATGCATAAGCCGCTGCCGCATATCGGCCACCTCTTCGCCCAAGAGACTGCGGAGTGGGGATCAAAACTTCAACGATGCCGGAGAGCTTAGCATAGGGTGGCTTACATCACGCATTAAATTTTGCAGCAGAAGTGTGACTGTGTTGGTCACAAAGTTCCGCATCCTCCTTCATGCTCGTGGCACATCGCTCGTGGAAGGTCCGTGTGTTTACATCGCATCTTATGGGCAAAGCTGTCAGCGTGGAGCAGCAGAGCGGATCGATCAGGGTTGCTGATAACGCATGACAAACCCCGCGTTCATCCACTTACTGGACTCTGTAACAAAACTCACGATAAACTGGCCATCCTGGAGAGGCGCTTCACGCACCAGCTTATCCAGGGTGATGGGCATGGCAGCGGGGCCCGTATAACCTCGCCGAGCCACTGTGGAATACAGCACGGCTTTGAGCCGCTCCAGCCCCATGCCCCACTGCGCACGGGCTTCTTCCATGCCCAGCTCTACCAGATGATCGGCGGGTACATTGGCCAAGAAGTAGGCAATGTGATCAAAGTGGGTCCGATCATCGGGATCTAAACCCAGCTCCGCCGCAAATCGCCGCATGCCATCGATGAAAAAACGCGGCCCGATCTGAGAGACCTGCTGAAAATCCTGGGTCAGATGATGAAGCCCCTGCGCATACGCCTCCGCCATGTGGGTGGTCGCCCCCACCTGCGTAAACATCTGCGGCGGCGCATGGATCCCCACCGACTCGAGGAAGGTATGATAGACCCTCAGCCCGGCCTGCTGTCCGTCATCCCGCTTGAGCACCAGGGCTCCTGCGCCGTCACACAAAAACCAGCGCATCAGCGCCTGCTGCCGGGTCAGCTTCTGCTGATTCATCGTGCGCGCGTGAAAGAGATTGGACACCTGATTGGCACTCACCACCAGCACGGTCTTATGCCGTCCGTAGGCGATGGCATCGGTGGCGATGCGTAAGGCTTTGTAGGTGGAGGTGCAGTTGGAGTGAATGGACATCTCCGCACAGCCCGGAATACCCAGGTGTTGTTGCACAAACACACTTGTCGGAGGACATACCCAACGATCAGAAGCGGCCCCTGCATAGATCAGCAGCTCCACCTCTTCGGGCGTCACCCCGGCGGCCTCCAGCGCCCGTGCGCCTGCTTTGGCTGCCAGAGTCGAAGGGGTCTCCGTCTTCTCTCCCGTCTGTGGGTCGATGGCATAATAATAGTATTCCATGCCCAAGAGCTGCTTCATCAGGCTGCGGGTCCGCTTCAGCCAGCGTTGAAAATCCGGCGGCACGTCGTCAAAGGCACCCAGAACCTGCTCGATCTGATCAAACGGGATGGGCTCGCCGGGCAGATAAGCGCCCGTGCCTGCCAGCAACACGGAGTGGCCTGCTTGTGGATTCATGTTCATGCTTCCTGTGTTTGTTTTTGCGGTGCTCTCTTTCGGATTGTTTTGCCACCGATGAAACGCGGCTGTCCAGCGCTCGTTCCCCTCTCATCCAGCTCCGGGACGATGCGCGATCAAGTCACTGGCCCCTTCCCAGCGAAACCAGCCACCGCCCACTCCCATCCCGGAGCTGGCCACATACAGGTAAACCCCTCCGCCAGCCTGGAGCCGACCTGTTTGTATTGAATGCGCCAGCCCCGTCGGAATCGAGGCCGATACCACATTACCATAACTCGGATAAATACTGTGAAACAAGGAGCCCAACCCACACCCTTCCGCCCAGCGTTGCCAGCCGCTGGCTTCACTCGCGTGGGTCAACACGCAGTCCACCGGACGACCTTTGGCCCGCACTTCCCCCTCTAAAAAGTGCAGGTATTGTCCGCCGAAGTGCTCCAGGGTAAACTGATTCATCTCGCCGAAATGACAGTAAAAACGAAAGTCTTCCCGCGCGGGGGTCTCAGGGGCTCGGAACTGCTCTCCACCGGGTAAGGTCAGCTCACACAGATGTTGCCCTCCCGGAGCACTGGAGAACCACAGAGGCCAGGGGTCACCTCCCGCCTCCAGGAGGGTGGCGGTGGCCGCTTCTCCAATGGTGAGCTGCGGCAGGGTATGGGCCAGCTCTCCTTCTTGACCGGAGACACGCAGGCTCGCCCAGTGGGTATTGGTCTCCACATTGAGGATCAGGGCCCGTTTCCATAGTCCCGCATCCAGATAGAGCTGCGCCACCTGTACCGCTCTCAACCAGCCCATGCAGGCTTCGGAGAGGTCAAAACACTGGGCCCGAGGCACCGAGAGCGCACTGGCCAACACCGCTGCGGTCGCGGGCTCCAAACAAGCGCGTGTCACCGAACCGGAGATCACCCCATCGAGGGTGTCCGGGCTCCAGCCCGCGAGCTCGAGGGCTCGAGTGCCTGCTTCCACCGCCAAGCTGCGGGTGGTTTCTCCAGCGCCTCGTTCGTAGCGGGTGCGTGCGCCACTCAGAGCCAAGAGTGCGTTGGCGGTGCGTGCCAGCTTACGTTGCACGTCGGGGCTCAGGTGTGCATTGGCGGCCACGAGCTGCGATACCCGCTCGGCGTTGCTGACCGCGCGTGAGGGCAAGACGGCCACCACCGCTGGCATTCTCATGAAGGATCCCTCAGCGCCTGTGTCGTATGCGCCTGTGTCGTATGCGCCTGTGTGAGAGGTGCTTCAGCTTGCACAGGTGCTCGTGAGGACCGCTCCGCCCCCGCTGGCTCCTGCCACAGTCGCTGCCAGTGTGCGCTGACCACTTGCAGTCCTGCCCGGAGCACTCCTCCCTTTTCGGGGCTCAGGGTGCCGTCCTGCCAGCGCTGGCGGGTCTCGGTGCGCTTGAGCTTGCCGCTCGAGGTCTTGGGTAAGGTGCCCGGCGGCACCAGCACCACCTCTCTAATCAGCACGCCCAGCGCGTCGGAGGCGGTGCGTGAGACCAGCCGCTGTAATGCCGGGGTTCGTTCGGTCTCGGCGCGGACTTCGGCCACCAGCACCACCCCTTCGGAGTCTGCTTCGGATACCCCAAAGGCCACCACTTGGCCGGTGCGAAGCCCTGGAATGTCGCGCACACTCCACTCCACATCTTGGGGATGGAAGGTGCGGCCCTGCACTTTAATAATCTCTTTTAATCGTCCACACACATACAGTTCACCCTGCACGAGATATCCTCGGTCGCCGGTGTAGAGCCACGCTCCCTGGAAGGGACTCGCGTCTTGTGCGGATGCGCCTTCGTACCCACGCGCGCGGGAGGGCCCCCGCAACCGAATCTGCCCCACCCGTCTGTCTGGCAGTGGCTTATCATGTTCATCCACCACTTCCACCTGATGTCCCGGTACGGCTCGCCCGGAGGACACCAGCTCCAGCCCTTCTCCTTCAAAGGGGCCGAGGGGCACGGCCAGTCCCTCCCGGCTGAGGTGCTTGGGATCCACTCGGTCGCTCCGCAGCGGTCGTCCGAGGGGGGCATAGGTGGCGGCGAGGGTAAACTCCGCCAATCCATAACAGGGGGCAAAGGAGGTGCGTCGAAAGCCCACCGCTCCAAAGGCATCGGCAAAACGCTCCAGGGTCTGACGTTGGATGGGCTCCGCGCCACAGCCTGCCACGCGCCAGCTCGACAGGTCGAGCCCTTGACGCTCCGCTTCTGCGATGCGCTTCAGACAGTAGGCGTAGGCGAAGTGAGGACCAAAGCTGATGGTGCCCCGTCGCTCGGTGATCAGCTCCAGCCACGTCCGAGGGCGTGCGATAAAGGCACTTGGCGGCAAAAAAGCCACGGTGATCTGCTGCACCAACGGGGTGAGCAAAAATCCGATCAGGCCCATGTCGTGATAGAGCGGCAGCCAGCTCACCGCTTGATCGTCGTCGGTGAGCCCCACCACCACCTGCCGGATCACATGGATGTTTTCTCCTAAGCAGCGATGGGTGAGCTGAACCCCTCGCGGCGCACGGGTGGAGCCCGAGGTAAACTGAAGCATGGCCACGTCGTCGAGACCCGGCTTCACCTCCACCCAGGGATGGTGTTCTCGAGCCAGACTGGAGGGCTCCAACACCAGCCGTACCGAAGGGGCCCGCTGCTGAAGCGCAGCCCCCACCAGGGTTAAGGCCCGATCCGCCAGCAGCAAGGTAGCGCGTGCGGTATGCAGGATATGCCCCGCCGCTTCAAAAAAACCACTCAGCCGCTGAACGGAGGCCGGTGGATAGATCGGCACCGGCACACCTCCGGCCAGCACAATCCCAAAATACGCCTCCGCAAAGGCCAGAGGCTGAGTCAAGGTCAGCCCCACACGGTCGCCGGGCTTGAGGCCCACACCCTGAAGCCCCGCCGCCACCCAGCCACTGCGCTGATAGAGCTCCGCCCAAGATACAAAGTGACGCTGCGCTCCATCCACCTCGATGATGCCTCGGTCGGTACGGCTGGAGGCCCTGCGCAGCAGCTCTGGTAAGCTCATATCACGCATATCGCACATCACACACCTCCCGAGAGGTTTTATCTAAGGCGCGGGTGCGCCAGCGGGTTTGCAGACAGTACCCCACCACCCGCCGAAAAAATGCTTCGTCCGCCGGAGGACACACAATGCCTCGTGGCAACAAGGCCGCTTGAGCCCGTTGCACGTCAAAACGAGGCTCGTGCTCCAGCAGATAGCCCCGGAACACCGTCGAAAACCGCGCTAAGCGTCCAGGCTGGAACTCGGTCAGCACATGGCCTAGAGCACGATGCGCCTCCACCTCGGAAGGCCGGATCAGCTCGGCAAATCCCAGGGCGTGGGCCATCCAACGATTGGCCTGCCATCGATCCGGCGGTGTCGGATGGGTGAGGTGATAGATGCCACCGTGTAGGGCGGGTGTCAGGATGATCTCCGCCGAAGCACGCGCCACATAATCCACCGGGACCACATTTCGAGTGGCACCCGGCAGCAGCTCGCTGAAGTACACCAGCCGAGTGTGCTCCGGGGCGCTGGGACCATGCCTCAAGAGCCGTCGGCGCTCCTGGTCCATCAGGTCGATAAAACCATAGAGGGTCTGAAAGTTGAGGGTCCGCCCCGTCTCATACGTTCCCACCACACAACTGGGGCGGAAAAGGGTGGAGCGAATACCACTGGCGTCATCCCACTCACGCAGCAGCCTCTCGAGGGTGTGTTTGGCTTCCTCGTAGGCGTTCTGAAACCCCAAAGGACGTGGATGAGGCACCTCCCGCCACACCTCCGTCGGAGGATGACGGGGATCGGCCAACTTCCCCCCCACATAGGCTGTGCTAAACCAGAAAAAGTGCGGCAGTCCCGCCTCCTGCGCCACCCGATAGACCTGCTGCGTTCCCTCCCGGATGTTCCGGCGTACCGCCTCCGCCTGATCCGGCATAAACTGGAGCAAAGCCGCCGCGTGGATCACATGCGAGACCCGTTTACACATCCACTGCCAGTCGGTCTGATTTAAACCCAGTCTCGGGAGGGTGATGTCCCCCTCCAGCACCGTCAGCCGCGTCTGGAGCAGAGACACCACCTCTTCGACGGACAGCACTTCGGAGAGCTGCGCGCTCACCCGCTCAAGGCCCGTCTTCTGCCGGTCGGGGCGCACCAACACCATCACCGCGTGGCCTCGTGTCAGCAACTCCAGCAGAAGATGATGTCCGATCAAGCCGGTGGCACCGGTCAACAGCAGTGCAGGTCCTGCTGACGCTGGGTTAAGCCGCATGGGGCACCACCGCAGCGCCCCAACTTGGAACGTCTCTTGCCAGCCGTTCGCCATAAAAACGGAGGGCGTTGGTGCTCAGGAGCTTCTGTCGATGACGCCGGGTGAGCTGCTCCTGCTCCGAGACACGACGCACACATCCTTCTACTTCGCCGTCCCAGTGACCATAATCGACACTGAACATGGCCAAGTCTTCGCCCCACTCACCCAGTGCGGTGGGCAGCAACAAGGGGCCGGGGTCATCGGACTCAAAGCCGAAAAAGAGCCGCCCCTGCCGGAAATAGTCCATCGGATCCCGCTGGAGAGGGCTCTCCCACGTATAGGGATCTTCTGCGTGGGTGCGTGGGCGTGCGTGTTTACCCTTACGCGCATGGAAAACAAGCTGGCTCGTGAGGGCTCGTCGATGTTTCCAACTGAGGGCACGCAGCCGCTCTTCGCCCAGCTCGTGGCGCATCTCGCGCTGATAGGCTTCCAGATCCAGGCTCAGATCGGGATCAAAGTCGCGTAGCCGCTTCTCCCAGTGCTCGTGGAAGGCGTGCATGAGATCGGGCAACCAGCCACATCCCCCCTCTAGGAAGGCCATGCGGAGGGTGGGGAACTTCTCAAAAAGGCCATCAAACACACACCGAGAGAGGGCAAGCTGCATCTGATTCCGATGGCCAAAGATGTGGTTGATCAAAAAACTGTCGGTGAAGTCGTAGATGCCACCCGGCATATACATCCCGGGGCCCGCGCCATGTAACCCCACGGCAGCGTTGAGCGCCACCGCCTTTTCAAAGATCGGCAGAAACTCAGGGGATGAGATCGGCTTCGGCCACGCCACCAGCGGAAACTGTGCAGGTGCGTCGGGATGTGGCACCGGCACACTGGGGGCCACGGTAAAACCCACCACCCCTCGGGCCCACACCCGCTCCATCTCCTCCAGCCCTGCCTGCACATCCACCAGCGGGATCAGTCCCACCGGCTTGAGCCGCTGAGGTGCTTGAGCACAGTCCTCCAAGATATAGTCGTTGTAGGCCCGCGCCAGTGCCACCGCAAACTCGCGATCCTGCAACATGTTGATGCCCATGCTGATCGTCGGATAGATCAGGCCGATGTCGATGCCTTCTCGATCCATGTGCTCCAGCCGCAGCCGACTAAACATGCCGCCCAGGGTGCCTTCTCGATGAAAGGCCGCAAAGAGGCCCTTGCTGGGTCCACTCGGACGCGACAACATACGCGGCAGGTCGGCTTTGCCGGTGGCCGGATTATAATCCAGCAGCATCACCCGGGCGTACCCTTGCTCGCAGACCGTCGGGCGCACCCGATCTTGATAGGCGGTGGGCAAATACTCCAACAAGATCACCCAGTTTTCGACCTTGTGAGAGTCTCCATCGATGACCGGCAGGCCGTCAAACATCGTCACTCCTTTTGGGACGGGCGCTCCGCCCCGCACTTAGGACTGATCTCGGCGGAGGATCTCAGCCCACATATCCCAGGGCCACCAAGCGGCGGCGCATCTCTTCTACTTCATGCGTCGAGAGCTGTGTCGAGAGCGGTGTCGAGAGCTGTGTCGAGGCCACCGAGGACAAACTCGGGTGCTCTCCCGCCGACCGCTCCGCAGATGAAACGTCTCGGCGCACGCGCATTTCCACCCCTTGCATGCCGACCCCTTGCATGTCTACTCCTGGCCCGGTCTCCCCCTCGGCGACGGCTGAAGAAGGCACGCCCGCCCACACCTTCGAGGACTCCAGCCCTGGCAAGACCCGGCCCTCCAAACGTGTCCGGGGTTCACATCCCAGCAGGTGCAAGAACGTGGGGGTACAGTCCACCATCTCGAGCGGATCCAACATCGCCCCAGGGCTCAGCTCGGCTGGCAATCCGGCTCCGCTTAAGACAAAGATGCCATCCATCCGATGATACCCTTCCAGCCCATCCGAGGCAGCCCAGGTCTTCCCTTGCAGCTCGCCATAGCCCATGATGCAGGTCGGTCCATCGAGGTGCAGCACCAAGTCCGGGGAGAGGGCCGGTCGCACACTCGGCTTCAGGGCATCTCCCGATGCACTGCGGAGCTGTGAGGCTTCTGGACCCAGGGTCTCCCGCAGGCGCTCGAGCACTTCGGCCACCACCTCATCCACTTCATACGAAGGCACACAGCCTTGAGGATGGGTCTCTTTTTGGTTGACATAGACCCCCGTCTGGATCGCATAAGCCCGAGTCCGCTTCCAGTCGATGCGCTCCCACCCTCCCACTTCTGGGGTGCGCGCTCGTCCTGCATCTTTTAACACCAACAATCCTTGCTCCACCAACCAGTCATTGAGCAACAAGCGCCGCTCGCAAGGACCAAATCCGTGATCCGAGACCAGGGCCACATACGGAGAGACCCAACGCTCCGCCGCTTCCAGCAGCTCTCCCAGGGCCGCATCCAGGGCCTGCGCATAACGCCGCCAGAGCACATGGGCCGGATGCTCCGGCTGCTCCAAAGCCGACCATGCTTCGTGGGACAGATGATCGGTCTCAAACAGATGCACAAAAAAGAAGTGAAAGGGCGCCTGTTTCACCATAAACGCGGCAGCACGCAGCTTCTGCTGGGTAAACTGAAGGGACTCCCTGAACACCGCTTCGAGCCGCGACTGCTCTTCGGGGGCCAGGTTCAGCGCCTTATCCGCATTGGGAAAGAGCTTCCGAATGTGTTTCGCTGGCACCTGATAAAAAAACGGATAGGGCCCCGCCAGCTCCGCCTCAAGCTGAGCCAATAATCCCGCCGGCTGAGCCGCTCGGTTGCGGTCAAGGGTGTCAAACCCGGTGATCAGTGCGCCGTGAAGGGGCTGTGCCGGATATGCAAAGGGCAAGTTTAACACCACGGAACGTTGTCCCGGCTCCAGATGAGACCACAACCACGGGGCTTTCAGGTCCAACCCACTGGTGGGGAGCAGCTCATACCGATGGGCGCTGGCCCGGCGCACAAAGTCCCACAGACCATGCACACGCGGAGAGACCCCCGTCAAACAGGTCGCCCAACCCGGCGGGGTCAGCGGTGGCATCGTCGAGTGCAGCGGCGCATGCACACCCGTCTGTAACAACCGTGCCACGTTGGGCATCAGCCCCTGCTCAGCAAAGGGCTTGAGCCAAGAAAAACTCGCCCCATCCAGTCCCACCACCAACAACGGACGGGTGGTCCGGGTCTCTCGAAGGGTCGCAGCATGTGCGGCGGGGGGAGATGACATAAGGGCTCCTTTGATGTCACAACACGGGATGCACAGGACAGCTCATCCACGCCCAAGAGAGCGGAACGAGGACACGGTCACGCACCGCTTATGCTTAGGCTTCTTTGAGCCGGGCCAGCTCGCCGATCAGCTCGTGAACGGTCTCCACTTTGCTCAGGCCCGCGTCGAGGGGCACGCCCACCAGGTCTTCCAGTGCGCCCACCACCCGCAGAAACTGAATGGAGGACAACCCCATATCTTTGAGCACGGTGGGGCCTCCGATCTGGCTGGCATCGATACCTTCTTCTTCGAGAATGGCGTAAAACTCCCGCAACAGGGTGTCTTCAAAGGAGGTGCTCAGCGCGGTTTGCAGTGACATCGGTTCATCCTCTCTACGTATGAGGTCTTGGGACGGGTTGAATCAAACAGGACAGCCTGCCTCACGCAGACGTTGCATCAAGGAAGCGTCCAACAGGCCACACAAGGCCAGCTTGGGGAGCATGGTCTGCGCAATATGCTGTCGATAAAAATTCCAGTCGGTGGCATTCTCCAGCGCAGGCGGAGAGGAGCGCATGCCCACTTCCGCTGGATACACCATCAGGTCCATCGCTTGGGCGACCGCCCGGGTGGGCTCTTCGGTCACCTGAAGCCCTTGTTGCCACCCCAAGACCACGGCATCTTCAACCGCCGCTTGCACCGCCGGATCTTGCGCCTCCGGCAGCCGCAGTGCCGCCACCAACGAGGAGATGTGCCGAGACTCATCCGACACGATCTTTCTCAGGAGCTGACCGCACAAGGGCTCATCGCAGTAGGTCCGCAGGCCCTGGATGGCCGCCAGTGCGGAGATCTCCAGCACCAACAGCACCGCCAGCATGGCCTGCCAGCACAGCTTCTGCGGATTGGCTTCCGACGGCAGGCGCTCCGCCACCACAAAACGATGGGGCAAAACCTGCTCACCCAGCTTCTCACGCACGTAACGCAGGAGCACACGCTCGTGACGGGCTTCGTCCAGTGCTTGCAGATGCAGCAGGGGCCGGATCGCCTCGGGGACGTGAGCCCGCTCCAGTGCTTGTGCGGTGGTATCGACAAACTGCTCGCCGCAGGCCAGATTGGTCAGCAGCTCCCCCAGGCACATACGCACGAGGGCCGCCCGCTGTGTCGGTGCCAGTCCATCCCATGGCTGCTTCAGCCGTGGGGTGAGCAGCGGCCCCGACAGCCTCACCGCTTCGAGCTTCAGCGAGGCTTGCCAATCGAGGGCAAGCTCGGCATCCCACTGGCCCTGCTCGGCGCGTATCTGAAGCTGCGCCAGCCGATGGGCAGCGGAAGGATCGGTGCGGCGACGCTCGGAGCCCCAGGTTTCCTGTGTGTTTTGAGATTCAAGCTCCATCGTCACACCTCAAGCGGCGGCCTGGCGGCTCTGATACTCTTTGAGCGCCTTCCGAGCGTAGGGCAACCCTTTGTCCAGGTTGTAGCGGAGGGTCTTGCTCAGATCGTCGTGTAGCTCGGCGGGCAGCCACGGCACCCGATGGTTGAGGGCCAAGGCGTTCCGCTCCGTGCGCAGGCGCATATGCTCCCACTCCGGGTTGGTGGAGCGCTGGCTGTAGACTTCCTCCAGCACTTCGAGCACTTGGGCTTCGTTGAGCCCAAAAATCGGGTGATGCAGGAGCTGGGCGGTGATGTCGATCAGCAGCCCGGGGGTGACTTGGGTGGTCGGCCAGATCCAGTTGCATCCGGACTGAGGTCCGTTGAAGCTCCGACCGGCAATAAAGGCCAGCTTGACCGGCGGCGGAAGCTGCGGCTCTACTTCTGCCATCAGCTCCGCCAGCAGATGGGAGGTGGCATAGTGTCGGGTCTCGTCGCGGAAGTGGGCTTCGGTGATGCGCGGCGCAATCGCCGGGGTATCCGCTTCTTGCAAGGCTTGCTCGCGCGCACGCAGGGCGATGTTCTGATGGCCTCGCAGCCAGTAATAGAAGGCGGTGGCGGTCCAGCCGTTAAAACCTGCAAAACCGTTGGGATGGAGGGTATACACCTCCGCCATGCGCGCCCGCATCATCGGACGGCCCAGATAGTGCGCTTCGACGGCATCTCCCAGCTTGGAGAAGGTGTCGATGTGCAGCTTCTCTTCGTCGCTCTCCCGCTCCAGGTAGGTGGCGATGTGGTCGTAGCCGTTGTGCCGAAAGACCCGTCCACAGGCATTATTATACTGAAGGGTCAGATACTCGCCGATCACACTATATTGATAGTGCGCGACCCATCCCATATGGTTGAGCGCCAGCTTCTGGGCTTCGGTGCAGCGGGTGTAAAACGAAGTACCATAAAGTGGGCTGAGCCACTCCGGAATCCAGGGCACCTTCAGCTCTCGCTCAAGGTCCACCTGGGGCAGATAACGCTCAAACGGATCACGCTCGGCATCACGCTCGGAGCGCCAGGTCATCTTTTGGCAGTGGCCCTCGAGGGCTTTGACCACTTCGGTGGGCAGCGGGACTTTGCCTTCTTCGATATAGGCGTCAAACATGGGGGCCTCCTGAATCGTTCCGGGCATCGGACGGAGCGGCGTTATCGCCGGATGTCTTCAGGAATGCATGTTTGGTGCCAGCCATCGCGCATCTGTACAATCAGCCAATCAAGGGCTTTTGGGGGCTTTTAGGCTGCCGTATTTAGCACTTTGCGCATGATTTTAAACTTGTGTTTAAAACAGGGGGAACAGACGTTCTGCGGATCAGTGCGGGGAGCTCGCGGAGGGCGGGGGATCTTCCTTTCACCGCAGCGTCAGCGGTCGTAAAAGTGGATCTCCGAAAACCCCGTGCCTTTGATGGGGGTGCTCACCCCGTTTTCGGTCACGCTCAGGTCCAGCTCGGCGGCGGAGCGAAACTGATACGGAGTCCCGTAACGCACACCCGCGTACACCCGCGCGGGCAAGGGGAGCTTCTCCAGCAAGTTCATCACGTCCAGGTTTTTGCCGTACTTCACGGTCCCGGTGAGGCTCACCGCTCCATCTCGTGCGCCCAGCTTAAAGGACTGTGGCACGGTGCTGCCGGAGTCGTCGTGTTTCCAGCCTCCCTGGGGTTGATAGGTAAACTGAGTGGTGCCCATGATGATCTGGTTGTCTTTGGCCAACATCAGGGTGCGCACATGCCCTTCGCCGTAGTTGGACTTGTCCACCACAATGTCAAACACGTTGAGGGTCCACGGGCCCTGAAGATAGTGCAGAATGTACCAGCGGTCGGCAAGCTGAGGCACCATCATGTCGGTGGAGACCACCTCCAAGTAGGCATCGCCGTCCACCGTGACCTTCCCCCCCGGAAACTGAAGGCTTCCCGTGGCTTTCGCTCGCGGACTGATCGCCAAGAGCTGCCAAGTTCCCACACTCTTGGAACCAAAGGTGGCCAGTCCACTGCCCTGACTATACGAGGGCAGCATGGAGGTAAACTTGACCTCCCCCTTACAGCCCCCATCGTTGAGCTTGACCTGGAAATCGGGATACTTACCCCCAAAATACGAGTTGTTCACCCGCACCCAATACCGATCCTTCGGAGGGGCGGTAAAGTGCGCATCGTCTCGCCACAGCTCAGAACAAGTATAGGTCGGGCCACCCGGCTTGGTATACATCGCCCCAATGGACGTCGAGAGGTGATAAGGGCCCAGATTCGCCGCCGTAAACAATAAGGTGAGAAAGCTGCCGTCCTTCTGCTGGATCATGTGCATCCAACCGACCGAGGAGTCAGGCTTGTTGTCAAACTGAAAACCATTGAAGGTGGGAGACAGCTTAAACCCACGCGCGCTGGAGGCGTTAAAACCCGTATAGGGCTCTGCGGCCAGGGCCAGCCCCACGCATATGAGAGAGGTAAAACCCAGCACGAGTGAACGTGAAATGCGAGACATGAAGGCTCCTGGTTGGGGGGAGGTCTTATTTTTATGAAGTGAACGGCGGCTGTCAATGAAGACACGCCTGCTGCGCCCTTTTTGAGAGGTCGATCAAGACTTCATACCGAACACGGTGACTCACACACGCCGCTGAAAGGACTTCGCCCTCTCAGACTTTCCCACAAAGGGGTGGATCTCACCCCTTTGAACCCCTTTTGTTTGCCGCGTCGCGCAAGCAGATGCGCTATACTCACGTTGCAGTCGTCACACTTCATACCCGACACCTCAGCAACAACCATCAGCGCCAGATCCTCGCAGCAGTGAATGCAGCGGAAGCAGGGAGGAGGCAGTTTTCATGGCTCGCGGCACCCCATCGCCCACAAGACTCCAGCGTGTTCTGACGCATCCACTGATACAGCGGCTTACGATACAGCGGCTTACGGAACAGCGGCTCACAATACAGCGGCTCGGAGGCCAGCTCCTGCTGCTCTCCGGCTTGTGCTCCGGAACACTTCATGCCCAGGACACGCTCCCCGAAGGGCTCAACGTCCAGCGGTATGCCCCTCTGCCCGGGGGCACCTACAACTTTAACCAAGTGGTAGGCGCGGGTGTCACCGGCTCGCTCCAGCCCACCTTTGGGCTTCAGCTCCATTATGCTTATCGTTCGCTGGTGGCCCGCCCCTCCCCCGAGATCCGCTACGAGCTGCTCAAACACGATCTCGAAGCCGAAGTGCTGGTCGGGCTGGGCTTGGGGAAACGTTTTCAGCTCGGAGTGGCCACGCCCGTGGTGCTCTACCAAGCCCCCGGCGCCGCTCAGGAGGGCTTCACGCCTCCCACCCTCAAGGCCACCTTGTTGGGAGACGTGCGCATCGTCCCTAAAATTCAGCTCTTGGGCAAAGGTGCTGAAGGTCTGGCCTTGCTCCTGCCCGTCAGTATTAATACGGGAAGCCCCCTCGACTTCCACGGTGAAGCCGGTCCCACCGTTCACCCAATGGCCGCCTTCCAGCTCCGCCCCCTCGAGCCCCTCAGCTTGGCATTTAACGTCGGCTATTATGTGCGCCCCATCCAGAAGCTCTACGACCTCACCACCGGCAATGAGCTGAGCTTGGGCGTGGCCGGAGCCTTCGCACTCACCCCCAAACGGCTTGAAGCCCTCGCCGAAGTGTATGGCCGCGCCCCCGCAGGCCCCGGAGTCGAGTTTAAGCTCGAGACCTTCCCCTTCGAGAGCAATCTGGGCCTGCGCATGCTCAACAAAGCGCACAGCCTGACCTTGTCCGTCGGCTTACCACTCACCCGTGGTTATGGCGTGCCTACCGTGCGGGGCCTGCTCGCCTACGCCTACACCCCCATGCGCAGCAACAGACCCAGCGATCAAGACCGAGATGGCATCATCGACAGCGGCGATCTCTGCCCCACCCAAGCCGAAGACGTAGACGGCTTCCAAGACGGTGATGGATGCCCCGACGCCGACAACGACGGAGACGGCTTCAAAGACGCCAGCGACGGCTGCCCCATGGAACCCGAAGACCGCGACGGCTTCCAAGACGTGGACGGCTGCCCCGAAGAAGAAGACAACGACCGCGACAAAGACCGCGTGCCCGATACCCGCGACCGCTGCCCCGATGAAGCCGAAGACCTCGACGGCTTCCAAGACGGTGATGGCTGCCCCGAGCTCGACAACGACGGCGACACCATCCCCGATAAGCAGGACCAATGCCCCACTCAGCCCGAGGACATGGACAAGCTCGCCGATGAAGACGGCTGTCCCGAGACCGACGCAGACAGCGACGGCATCCCCGACGAAAAAGACCTCTGCCCTCGTAAGGCCGAGACGGTCAACGGCATCAAAGACGACGACGGCTGCCCCGAGGAGCCGAAAGGCAAGAAGAAGTAGACACGCGGCAGAAGCAAGGATGGCAGAGGTAAGGACGGCAGAGCGGCAGGCATCATAAGGCCGCTCACCACCCAGCGGCACTCAAGGGGAGACGGCTTGACCACCACCTCCCCCATTTTTTGGAGCTTAAAGGTCCAGATGGCGCGGCGTTCGAGGGAACGGCACCACATCCCGGATATTGGTCATCCCCGTCAAGAACATCAGCAGGCGCTCAAACCCCAGCCCAAAACCGGCGTGGGGCACGGTGCCAAACCGTCGCAGGTCCAGATACCACTCATAGGCCGCGAGGTCCATCTTCATGGCCTCCATGCGGGACTGGAGCACGTCGCAGCGTTCCTCACGCTGGCTTCCGCCGATGATCTCGCCGATGCGAGGCACCAGAACATCCATCGCCCTCACGGTCTTGCCATCTTCGTTGAGCCGCATATAAAACGCTTTGATCTCCTTCGGATAGTCGGTGAGCACCAAGGGCTTCTTCAGGTGGACCTCGGTCAGATACCGCTCATGCTCGGCCTGGAGATCGATGCCCCACTTCACCGGATACTCGAAGGTCTTGCCAGAGGTGAGCAATACCTCGACGGCTTCGGTGTAGGTCATGCGGGCGAAGGGCTCGTCGCGCACATGGGTGAGGGTCTCGAGCAAGGTCTTATCCACCCACTGGTTGAGAAAGGCGAGATCCTCCGCACATCGGCGCATGACCTCTCCGATCACAAACTTGAGGAAGGAGATGGCCACTTCGATGTTATCGTCCAGCTCGGCGAAGGCCATCTCGGGCTCGATCATCCAAAACTCGGCGAGATGTCGAGGGGTGTTTGAGTTTTCCGCGCGAAAGGTTGGCCCGAAGGTGTACACGTCCGAGAGCGCACAGGCGGCGGTCTCCGCTTGGAGCTGCCCCGAGACGGTCAGACTGGCTTGCTTCCCAAAAAAATC
The DNA here is from genome assembly GCA_046075485.1 of Myxococcota bacterium. Lineage (GTDB taxonomy): Bacteria > Myxococcota_A > UBA796 > JAJRTE01 > JBJTQF01 > JBJTQF01. Next base: position 22,576 of record JBJTQF010000287.1, read on the forward strand.
GTCGTCAAACTGCACCGCACCGGCTTTCACCGGCACTTTTGTCAGGTTGAGGGTGGTCACCTGGAACATCTCACCGGCCCCTTCGCAGTCTGCACCGGTGATGATGGGGGTGTGGAGGTAGACAAACCCTCGATCCTGGAAAAACCGATGTACGGCGTCGGCGGCCACCGAACGAATGCGGAAGACCGCTCCCAGCGCATTGGTTCGCATGCGCAGATGGGGAATCGAGCGCAGGAACTCCAGGGTATGTCCTTTTTTCTGGAGCGGATAGTTGAGCCCTTCGGTCGTACCATAGACCTTGAGCTGAGACGCCACCAGCTCCACCCGCTGGCCTTTGCCTGGAGACTCCACCAAGTCTCCCGTGACCCCGACGCTGGTGCCGGTGGTGAGCAGCTTCAGCTCGATCCCTTCGAGAGCTTCCGCTTTGAGGACCACCTGGATATTGCGCTGGCAGGAGCCGTCGTTGATCTCCATAAAAGAAAAGTCTTTGGAGTCCCGGCGGGTGCGAATCCAGCCCTGCACCAGCACCTGGCTCCCGGGTGTGCCTGACTCGAGAATTGTGGCAACTCGGGTTCGCTTGAGCATACTCTTCTACTCCTGAATGAGCGCCGGACGGATGAGCCGCCCACGGCGTTGATGAGAGACCCATGCTCGCATCTGAGCGGGTCTGGAGAACCTAAAACAAAGGGCCTTACTGTGCATGGTTTCTCCAGTCTGGTCAAGGCTGTGTTGTCTCTGGCCGCTGAAATGGTCGCTGAAATGGCCGCTGAAATGGCCGCTGAAATGGAGGGGATCAAACCGCTCCGGGATGCCCTATGCGCAGCGCCTGCGCTTGAGGTATAAAAGGGTGTCACCGGAAACCTGTTAGAAGGGAAGGCCCATGAAAGTCACCATCGTCAGCCTTGGCTCTCGAGGCGATGTGCAGCCCTACGTAGCTCTGGGAAGGGCGCTCATCGAAGCGGGCCACACCGCCATCTTGGTCACGAGCGAAGAATTCCGAGGCTTCGTCACTGAAAACGGTCTCGAGTTTCGACCGGTAAGTGTCAGCATGAAGGCACTGGTGGAGAGTCCCAAAGGCCGAGCATGGATGAGCAGCGGGCGTAATCCCATCAAGCTGGTGCTGGGGGGCATTCGTCTGATCGAAGAGCTGAGCTACGAGCTGAGCACGGAGCTGGAAGCGGGACTGGCGGATGCCGAGGTGATTGTCTCGAACTGGACCACCTGCGCATCCTATTATTATGCGCGGATGCGAGGCATTCCGTGGCTGGGCCTTTTTCTCCAGCCCATATGGCCCAGTGGCGACTACCCTTTTCCGGTGGTGACACGCCGGAGCTTTGGGCCGACGCTCAACCGGCTGAGCCATCGCCTGCTGGACCCCTTGATTTGGCAGATCATCCGGCTGGGCACGGCATCTTATGCACGCACCGCCTGGAAGACCCGCCTCCCCTGGCTGGGCATGCATCGAGACTTGAGCCGCACCGAGACCCCGATGTTGTTTGCCGTCAGTGAGCAGGTTCATGCGCGCCCGAGTGACTGGCCTGCCCATGTCCAGCTCACGGGTTATTTGTATCTGCACACGCAACATCAGTGGCAACCACCTGACCGGCTGAGAGACTATTTGGCCAGCGGACCGCCTCCGGTGTACGTGGGTTTTGGGAGCATGTCCGATGGTGCCGCCGAGCGCACCACCGAGCTGGTGCTCGAAGCGGGACGGCAAGTGGGCGTGCGGCTGCTGCTCTTGACCGGTTGGGGAGGGCTTGACGCCCGGAAGCTCCCCGACGACGTGCTGGCCATTGATGCGGCACCTCACGAGTGGCTCTTTCCACGGATGGCGGCGGTGGTGCATCACGGCGGAGCGGGTACGACGGCGGCGGGTGTGTGGGCGGGAGTGCCGGGTGTGGTGGTTCCCTTTTTTGCCGATCAGCCTTTTTGGGGCGAGAAGCTGCATCGGCTGGGCGTGGGGGGGACACCGATTCCCAAGCCGAAGCTCACGGCGGAGAAGCTGGCGGCCTCCTTACGAGAAGCGCTCTCCCCGGAGCGGGTGGCGGCGGCGGCGGCTTTGGGCGCGCGTGTGCGAGCGGAAGACGGTGGCAAACGAGCGGTGGAGGCCATCGAAGTGGGGGTGGCTTCCTTGCGAGCCCGTCGCCCCTGGTGCCTCCCCTGATCATTCTTTTGAAGCCACCCCTTCAGATCCTTGCCAGACGTGGGGAGGCTGGCTATAATCACGGAACACGGTCGATGGACCTTTTCACCCGCGTAGGCCGGTGAGTGCTTCGACGTTCCCAATCACCTTACCCGCCCCCGGGCATTCGGATACCCTGAGACATGGCGCTGTTCTCAGATACTCTACTAGAAGAAGTGCGGAGCCGTGGAGAGGCCCTCAATGGCTCCCTGCTGGTCACGCTCCTCATGCGTGTGGATCCGCAGACCAAAACCTTGCGCGATCTGCTCGAGGACTGGTATCGGCAGACCCCTGACGCGGGCCGGAAGCTGTTTCAGAGCCATCTGAACTCTGCTAAGAATGAAGAATTCTTTCAGGGATTTGCAGAGCTGGCGCTCCATCAGCTTTTTGTGAAAGAGGGCCTTCAGTTTAAGCAGTTCCCCGACGGACTGCAAAAAACCCTCTTTCAAGTGGGAGCTCCTGGGCAGGATCGTGATTTCCTGCTCCATGTGGCCTCCTTCATGCCCGAGGGTCACTCCGCGTATGCCCGTCGAGCCTATCGCAGCTTCATTGAGGAGCTAAACAAGATTCGGCAGAAGTACCGCTTTGCGGTGTTTCTCCGACGCTGGCTCCCGGCGGAGTTTGACCCTACTGTGGTACGGCGGGCGCTCGAGAACTGGTTTCATCGGCTCGACAGCGATCCCCACGGCGGCATGTATGCCGAGTACCGTGATGGGGGTGTGCATGTGGAGTTTTCGATCCTCTCGCGCCTCAAGACCCCTCAAGATCATCTGGTGGGCTTCTATTTGACCCCGCTGGAGTCTGGCGACATCTTAGATCGCTTCCGTGAGGTCATTGACGGCACCTTGGCGCGTTATCGACGCACCGGAGACCGCAAGCGTCCGTTGGTGATCACCCTCTTCAACAACGATGAGTGGAAGCTCCCGCCGAATGCCATCTACGATTTCTTCTACGGCAAGCCACGCATGAGCCTGGAGTGGCAGTCCAATGAGGGACGGCGCGAGGTGGTGCGTGACTTTTCTCACATCTTTGCCCAGTCGATCTTCAACACCGGGCAGGGAGAAGATCTCGCAGCGGTCCTGCTGGTGGAGCGGTCGTGGCGCGACTCCGGCGTGGAGCTCAAAGTGCGCTGCCTCCATAATCCGTGGTGTCGGTTTCAGCTCCCCGAAGGCTTTTTGGGACAGCGTATGTCTCTCAAGCCCCTCTCCGGCACCACACCCGAAGAAATGATTGTGCGCTGGTCTCATCCCGAAGCCCTCGTCGTTCACCTTACCTGATCAGGATCCCGCATACCATGCATCTGACCCCTATCGACACCGGGTGGATCGAAGTCATCACCGGGTGTATGTTCAGCGGCAAGACCGAGGAATTAATTCGTCGTGTCCGCCGTGCTCAATACGCGCGCCAGCGTGTGGTGGTCTTTAAACCCCGCGTGGATACCCGCTACTCCGAGACCCATGTGGTCAGCCACGAAAAAAACGCCCTCGAGTCTTATGTGATAGGCGATCCCACCGAGATGCTCAGCTTGGCCCGCGAGATGGAAGTGGTGGGCATCGATGAAGGGCAGTTTTTTGGGACGGAGCTGGTGCAGGTCTGTGAAGACCTCGCCAATCAGGGCAAGCGGGTGATCGTCGCCGGGCTGGACCAAGACTTCCGAGGCCGACCATTTGAGCCCATCCCCCAGCTTCTCGCCGTGGCCGAGTACATTACCAAAGTGCTGGCCATCTGCATGAAGTGTGGAAACCCTGCCGACCGCTCTCAGCGCATTGTCAAACGAGAGGCTCGTTTTTTGCTTGGCGCAACGGATGCGTATGAAGCCCGCTGTCGCCGCTGTTTTGTCCCGGAGCTGCCCGGCGACATCCAAGAGAGCCTCCCTTTGAACTCCAAATCAGACGGAGCTTGAGCGGTCCTGCGCTTTTAGGCCAAGAACTGCTCTAGCGTGCCTTTGAAGGACTCTACCGTGAAGGGTTTGGTGATCAATCCGGCGGCACCGGCGGCATTGGCTTGTGCCCGTGACTCCTGATCACTCTCACTGGTCACGAAGACCACCGGTGTCTTGTAGCCGAAGGCACGAATGGTCTTGAGGCAGGTGATGCCGTTCATCTCGGGCATATTCCAGTCCATCAAGACCAGATCGGGTTTTTCGCCTTGGAGCGACTTGATGGCCTCCTTACCATTGCCCGCCTCCACAAACGAATGTCCGGTGTAGCCTGCCGCGCGAATGGTGCGCATCACGATCATCCGCATCGTCTGGCTATCATCTACGATCATGATTTTCATACGGTTTTCCTCCACATATTAACAGTGGCACGCAGCCACGCTCCCCATGAACGCTCACAGATCTCAGCCGCAGGCGATACACCCTGTGGGGTGCCGCCACAAGCGCCTTATACCATTGCACCGACGTTAGAGCGACGGAGCTCCCCCAAGATGCCCCCGGCTCGACTCATGCGCTGACGTGCGGCTTCCATGACGACGGCGGCCATCTCGTGCCCCGGCACCAGCTTCACCACCCCACCCCGCTCAAACGCGGCACGCGGCATTCCGAAGACCACACAAGTGCTCTCATCCTCCGCAAAGGTCTGAGCACCGGCTTGGCGCATCGCGAGCATACCGTCTGCACCGTCCGAGCCCATCCCGGTTAAGAGGACGCCGATGGCCTGCGGCCCTGCGCAGCGTGCCACGGAGTTGAAGAGCACATCCACACTGGGGCGCACAAAGTGAACTGGCGGATTACGATTGAGTGTCACCGACCACGCACCGGGAGGCCCTTTGACCTCCATATGCCAGTCTCCGGGTGCCATCAGCGCCAAGCCTGGGCGGAGTTTGTCCCCCGCTCGAGCTTCACGTACCTCCAGCGCCGTATTGGCCGAGAGCCGTTTGGCAAACGCCTCCGTGAAGTGCTCGGGCATATGTTGAGCGAGCAGCACCGGGGGACAGTTTGCGGGCAGCCGCTGAAGCACACGCTCCACTGCGATGGTGCCTCCGGTGGAAGCGCCGATGGCGATTAATACCCGCTGAGCCTCCGGGCTGGCCTCTGGCACACCGACACGAGAACGTGGAACCGTTCGGTCGATGTGTTCCATCGTCGGAGCCCTGAAGCGTTGTCCGGTGACTTGGCGGATCACATTGCCCAGTCGCTGCCCGACCTCCGCCACTGCCGACGGGGTGGAGGGTTTGCAGATCACGTCCACCGCGCCCAGCTCATACGCTTTGAGCGCATTTTCGCTGTTTTCAGGCGCCACAGAGCTGATCAGGACCACCGGCATGGGATGATGTTTCATCAGCAGGCCCAAAAAGGTCAGGCCATCCATGCGCGGCATCGATGTCGAGGGTGATCAGGTCTGGCTTCAGCCGCGCGATCAGCTCACGCGCTTCGTAGGGATCTGCTGCCATTCCGACCACTTCGATATCGGGTTCTTTCTCCAGCTCTCGGCTCAACACACGGCGAATTAAGGCCGAATCATCAACAATAAGCACACGAATCATGACACGACTCCTTCCCAAACGGAGGACAGATCGTTACCCTTCAGAAGTGGATTTTTGCAGACCTAAGACCGCATCAAGGTTGAGCAAAAAACGAATGCGCCCCTCACTGCGACCAATTCCAGCGATAAATTCCCCTAGACCCTCATTACGAAGACTCAGCTCTCGATCCACCTGCTCGGGTGGAATATTCACCACCTCCGAGACACGGTCTACAATCAGGCCCATCGCACCTCCTGAGCAGCGCACCACAATGATGCACTTTTCTTCGGCGAACTGACGGCCTGGGATGGCGAGCCTGACCCGCAAGTCCAGCACCGGGATGATCTGGCCTCGCAGGTTCATCACCCCACGAATCCAGTTTGGATTGCGGGGTAACATGGTGATGGGCAGCATGCCAATGATCTCTTGAACCCGCAGAATTTCGATGCCGTACTCCTCTTTTTCCAACAAAAACATCAGATGCTTAGACTGGCTGGTTCCACGAACCGCCACAACCCCTGACGAGGACGATGAGTCCATCGGCTGCCTCCCTTCATCACAAGTCGTAGTTCAAACGTGGGCATGGACCTCACCATCGCCAACGTCCGCCCTTACGGCGCGGCTATGCCGTGCCCACAGCTAACTTTTGAATTTCGCGGGCCTCTCGCACCAGCTCATCCCGGTGGAGCTGAAGCAGCCCTCCCGGATCCAGCAGGAGGCCTACTTGACCATCTCCCAAGATCACCCCCCCTGAGATCCCCGGCACCTGAGGCAAGGCGCGCCCCAACGAACGTGCCACCACTTGCTGCTGGCCGAGCAGCTCATCCACCAGCAGGGCACAAGTACGTTCTCCCAGCAGGGTGAGCACCAAGATCGCACGAGCAGGGTTTCGTTCGGCCTTCTTCAGCTCAAAGAGCTGATGCAGGCGCACGATGGGGTACACTTGGCCATCTACTTGAACCAGCTCACCTCGGCCCGCCGCCGTGAAGAGCTGCCGTGCGGTGGGTCGGAAGCTCCGCAGCACGCTGATGGTCGGCAGGGCGTACCGCTCGCCTCCCACTCTCAACAGCATGGCATCCGTGACCGCCAGTGTGAGCGGCAACCGAATGGTGAAGATGGTCCCTTTGCCCTGTTCGGAGGCAATCTCGATCCGGCCTTTCAGTGCTTGAATGCTACGCCGCACCACATCCATGCCGACCCCTCGCCCCGAGACATCTGTCACTTTTTCGGCGGTCGAAAAGCCCGGCTCAAAGATCAGCATGAAGATCTCCTGCTCGCTGAGCGGGCGCTCATGGGTGATGAGCCCCTGCTGCTGAGCTCGAGCCAGGATTTTCTCTTTGTTGAGCCCTCGCCCATCGTCTTGGAGCTGAATCTGGACACTGCCTTCGGCGTGACAGGCGGCCAAACGCACCATGCCCTGACGATTTTTGCCCGCCGGCTCGCGGGCTCCAGCGGGCTCCAAGCCGTGATCGATGGCATTCCGTACCATGTGCATGAGCGGATCGGCGATGGCCTCCACCATGCTGCGGTCGAGCTCCGTGTCTTCGCCTTCCATGACGAACTGAATGGGTTTGTCGAGCTTCTGCGCCGTATCTCGCGCCACCCGCTGGAGCTTCTGAAACGTGGCTTTCAGCGGCACCATGCGTAAGGTCATGCTGAGGTTTTGGAGCTCCCGCACGATCTTGCCAAGCTGCGTGACCTTTTTGACCAGCGACTGACCTTCGTCCTGCACCATCGCGGTATCCTGAGCCACCATCGACTGCGCAATGACCAGCTCACCCACCATGTTGACCAGCTTGTCGAGCCGGTCCATGCGCACCTTGAGGAAGGTCTCCACGTTGTTTTCGGAGGTCCGTTCAGCGCCTTCTTCGCCTGCATGCGCGACACCGTGGGTACGGGCGGGCGCTCGTGAGGTGCGTGAGGGCTCGGACTCCGCCCCAGTCCGGGCGGGTGTGGGCGCTGCACCGGTTGAAGTGCTGGCTCGAGCTGCCACGGGACCAGCCGCAGGCGTGGCGTGTGGGGTCTCGTCGCTGAGGTTTCCCCATGCCGAGGCCAGCGGGCGGACCTCTTTCGGATCAGCGGTGGCAGCGGAGACCATTCCGGTGACACCCATGCTGGACGCACTCGCGGCTGCTGCGCCGTTTCCGCCTGCCTGAGCGGGGGGAGCTGCGGCCTGTGATAAACCTTCGGCTCCGGCGAGGGCAGCGATGAGGGCTTCGATTTCCTCATCGGTGGGGGGCCGATCTGGCGGAAGGCCGGTGAGCCCAAGGAGCTCGCGTGCGGCATAGATGTCGGCGGACAAGGAGGATGCCTCCATCGTCGCCGTGCTTCCGGTGGGTGCGCTGTCCGGCGCTGGGGTGGACGAGGCTTCCATCGGGAGCTCATGCGGCGCGGATGCGTGGCGAGCGTAGGCATCTGGATCTCTGAGCAGCTCCACCACCGAATGATACTCGGCGGGCAGGAGTATCCCACCCTCTTTGATGCCCTGTCCGGTGAGCTGGAGCAGGGTCTTCAGCAGATCATTGGCGCGGAGTGCCAGCTCTGCATAGGGCCCGACACAGCGCAGCTCGCGGGTTCTCATCCGGCTGAGCAGGTTCTCGGCCCAATGGGCCAGCTCTGAGATCGGTGTCAGGCCAAAAAACGCACTGCTGCTCTTGAGGGTATGGAAGGCACGAAAGACGGTATGGATGGACTCCATGTGATCGGGATCACCTTCCAAGCGGAGTAAGGCGGCTTCTGCGCCATCGGTATGGTCGATGGACTCCGTGAGGAAGATCTCGATCATCTCGGGATCCGCGTCAAACCGCAGCATCTCTCCAGAAGGGGTGCCCCTGGAAGGCTCAGACGTAGGAGGTGAGAGGAGATCGTGCTGCATAGGGCCTCCGAGAAGGACACACGAGGCGGTGCGCATGTCATTTGCCACATCGCACAGAAGACTCGTATATCCCTTTATTGACGTGGATATTTTCTCTTCACTAATGACCGGAGAATTGCCAAACCTCTTAAATGCTTTGATCTCATGTGCGAGAAAAGTTCACATTTCGTTTTTCAAGCAGAATACAAAACGCATGAGCAGGACAGGCAAATCTATAGGAGGCGATGAAAGGGCCGTCTGAGTCCAGACCCTCAAAGGATCCGCAAGAGGGGTGAGACCGTGCCGCAAGAGGCGCAGCACCTTGTCAGAAGAGATGTCGCTGCTTGTCAGACGAGGTGCAGGCAGGGCAGCAAGAGGCGGAGGGGTTGCAGAGCAGCGGGATGGAGGCTTCAGCGGCGACGACGGCGGAGGCTCAGACCCACCAACACAAACAGCACCAGGGAGCCCAAGGGAGCGGTCGGTTGGCGGGCAGAGACCGCGCAGCTACAGGAGGCGGCGTCATCGTCTCCGGGTGGATCGGTGGGGTTGGGATCCGGCGAGCTTGGAGGCTCGGTGGGCGCGGGCGAAGCGGTTGGTGTGGCCGGATCGGGCGCTGACGTGGGTGTCTCGGGCTCTGCCGTGGGTGTCTCGGGCTCTGCCGTGGGCGTCGGAGGCTCGGGTGTGGGCGTGGGGCAGACGGTATCAGCGCCACTACAGTCTTGATCGATGCCATCACCACACGTCTCGGTTGCGCTGGGGTTGATGTCGGGGTCATCATCGTTACAGTCGCCGGTCTCGGGGCCAAAGCCGTCTTCGTCCGCATCGGTTACGGGGCAGGGAAGATCGCTGCCATTGCAGTCTTGGTCGATGGTGTCGTCGCAGATTTCCTCGGCACCGGGATAGACCAGGTCGGAGCCATCGTCGCAGTCGGTGGCTTCTTCGGCGTATCCTGCGGGAGCGGTGGCATCGCAGACCACGAGGGCGTCTTCGGGCACGTCATCGAAGCCAAAACCATCTCCATCTGCGTCGGGGTAGTAGGTGTTGAGTCCTACGACGCCGGTGTCGCTGTCGTCGGTCAAGCCGTCGCAGTCATCGTCGAGACCGTTGCAGGTCTCGGTGGCGTCGGGGTGGATAAACTTGACGCCGTCGTTGCAGTCTCCGGCAGGTTCAGCAGCACTGGCTTCGGTGCTGTCGGTGCAGTCGAGGTCTGAGGATGCCGTGGTGGCTCCGCTGTCGGGGCGATAGCCATCATCATCGGCGTCGAGATAGCAGCTCTCGAGGGTATCACAGTTTTGGTCGATGCCATCTCCCACCACTTCGGAGGCGCTGGGGTTGATGCTGGCGTTGCTGTCATCACAGTCGGTTCCGCCGCAGCTCTTGGCGGTGGCACCGTCGGAGTCGTTGTCCTCACACTCGCGGGTGATGGTGAGACTGGCGACTTTAGAACTATCACCGCTGCTGCCACCGTTCTTGTTTACAGAGTTTCCGGCACCGCTGATGGTCACGTTGGTGAAGTTGGAGGGTGCTGTCCACTCAAACTCGAAGGTGGTGACGCCACTGGCAGCGTTCTTGGTCCCGGTGTGGGTGAGCTCCCCGGCGCTGAACTTGACGGACGAGTCTCCGCTGACCACGGAGAGGGTTCCGGTGCTGGCTTTGACATTAAATCCGCCACCCGTCTGCCCTGATGCTTTGTGGGTGATGAGCATCTTAATGAGGGCTTTGGTGCCGGGTTTAACCGCTGAGGGGCCCTGAATCACCACCTCTGGAACGGTTCCACCGGAGTGACAGGAGCAACCTGTCGTGCTGCCGGTCTTTCCAGCAGTATAGGCGGACGCCTGATCTGGGTTCATACTCAAGAGCAGCAACGGTGCTGCCAGAGATAAGAGGGAACGTAAGAGGGTTCGCATGATTTTTCCTTGTGTGCAGGGTCGAGGGAGTAGCTGCTCCGCTCCCGGATGGAGAAGCGAGCATGGAATGGGCCGCAAGCGGTGAAAGAGTGTACACAAAAATTCGGAGCGGGTCACACATAACATGGGCAATCCTTCAGACTGCATGGGATTCGGCCTTGCGGCTCAGGATCCGGCAACTGCGGGAGCCTCCGACGTGCCACCTCATGGACTCGTGGCGGGTGGAAGCTGCATGCACACGGGTGTGAGCTCAGATCGCCTCTCGGCGCACCTTGCTTTTATTGGAACTCCACAGGCTCAAGCGTCGCCCAGAAGAGCTGAAGACAGCATGGGAGAAATGACTATATTACTGTGGCGATCTTACGATGTGATCTGAAACATGCCGAATGGCTCTCTCGCGAGGATTTCCAGACGATGTCCTTTAGTCTCTACATTCACATTCCCTGGTGCCGCAACAAGTGCCTGTACTGCGACTTTAACTCCTACGCCACACGAGCAACCCCCTGGGAAGCCTACCTGGAAGCCCTTCTCAACGAGCTGAGCGCCCATCGTCATCACCCCTTCTGGAGACGTCCGCTGGACACCCTCTTTTTTGGAGGTGGCACCCCCAGCCTCTTTCCTCCGAGCTTTTACGAGAAGCTCCTGCCCGCCGTTTTTGATGCCTTTCCGCCCTCTCCCTCCCTCGAGCTGACCCTGGAGTGCAACCCCGGCACCGTCACCCGCGAGCGCCTGCGAGGATACCATGCCCTCGGCATCAACCGGCTCAGCTTTGGCGTGCAGTCTCTCAACCCGGCCCATCTGAAGACCCTCACCCGGATTCATAGCCCTGAAGACGCCCGCAGTGCCGTGGAGCTCGCGTGGGAGGAGGGGTTTACCAACGTCTCCATCGACCTGATGTTTGGCGTTCCTGGACAAGACGAAGCCGGCTGGGAAGACGAGCTGCTCCGCGCCCTTCAGTGGCCACTCACCCACCTGTCCGTGTACAACCTCACCCCCGAAGAAGGCACGGCCCTCATCAAAGCCCTGGAGCGAGGCCAGCTCCACCTTCCCGACGAAGAAACCCTCGTGCGCATGTACCAGCGCACCCGCACCCTCCTGCGCGCGCACGGCTTTGAACCCTATGAGATCTCGAATTTCTCCAAGCAGCGGCCCTGTCAGCATAATCTGCAATATTGGAGAGGCGGCGACTACCTCGGCTTAGGTGCAGGCGCACACTCATTTTGCCAAGCCGGGATCTTGCCCGGCCTTCCCGAAGAAGGACAGCCCGGCTATCGCCCCTCCCCGCTCGGGGTGCCCTCCGAGCCCACCGGAGGCACACGCTGGTGGGTGATCAAAGACCCCGCACAGTACCAAAACACCTGCAAGACCGGACGGCTCCCCCTCGAGACCCATGAAGTCCTCTCCCCACGAGAGGCCCTCAGCGAGCTCCTGCTCACACGCGGACGCCTCATGGAGGGCCTGCCGCTCGACGAGCTGCGCCAGCGTGCAGGCCAGCGCCCCGTTCAAGCCCTGCTGGAGCGCGCACAACCCTTTCTCCGTCGTCAGCTCTTACAGGAAGTGGGCCACACCCTGGCCCTGACCGACGAAGGGGTGCTGCTGGCCGACTCACTCATCCGCGCCCTCTCCCTGGCCCTCGACGAGGCCCTCGAGCGGGAAGAACGCCCGCAACGTCTCTCTCATCCACGGGATTACAAGTCTTTTCCGTCCTGACAAAATCGCCACCATTCACTTCTGACAGCTTTCCGGTTCCGCGCACGGCTGCCCTTTTTTATCGTCTTTCTGCGCGCCCTCCCGTATACTAAAGAAGACCCACAGGGCTCACGTGCCCTTCCAGTCGCAGCGCATAGGTACAGGTGGGAGTGAGTCGCATGAGCAGAGGAAAGCAGGGGAGCCGCAGCACAACCGACGATGGGCTTGAAGATATCTTTGCAGACGCCCTCCGCAGCGTCGAAAAACACGCCCGCCATCGTGGACCCGACAGCACCGAACACATCAACCTCGAAGAAACCGTCGAAGAGATCATCGTCCCCGAAGACCTCCTTCGCGCCGTCGAGAGTCACGAAGAACACAGCGGACGTGCGAGCCGAAGCCCGGAGCCCCTCGCCACCAGCCCTTCCACGGGCCCGAGCCTCAAAGAGCTTGCCGCCCTCAAAGAAGTCAGCACCCTCAAAGAGCAGCTTCAGACCCTCCAGCGGGAGCGCCTGCTCGCCTACGAGCTGACCGAGAAGCTCAAAGGCCGCACCGCCGAGCTCGCCCGCGAGAGCCGACGACTCGAATCCGAGCTCGAAGCCAAAAGCACCGAGCTTCAGAAAGGCAAAGAACAGCTCGCCTGGCTCAACAACGAGCTGGAGAATACCCGCAAACGCCACACCCGCGAGAAAAACGAGCTGGAGAAGTTTGGCAACGAGAAGCTGCTCAAAGACCTTTTGCCCGTGCTCGATAACCTGGAGCGGGCCCTCGCGCACGCCAAAGAGCGCCCCGAAGTCACGGTGCTTCAAGAAGGTGTGCAGATGACCGTGACTCAGTTCCAGAATGCGCTTCGGCGTCACGGTGTGCAGCGTGTGCCCCTGGAGCCCGGCGCGGGGTTTGATCCGACCTTTCACGAGGCGATGATGCACGAAGAGAGCGCGGCCATCACGCCCAACCATGTGGTAAGAGAACTTCAGGCCGGTTATACTCATCATGAGCGGCTGCTGAGAGCCAGCTTGGTCACCGTCGCCCGCCCCCTCTCTCGTCCCGTTGAGCCTGCCAGCAGCGTCAGCAGCAGCCCCACTTCTGGAGAGACACCCTCCTAAGCAGACGCCCGCGCGTCCTCAGCAGTTTGGAGGGGCTCCTCATCGTTCCAGATAAAAAGCAGCGGGGATTTGTGCTCACCAGCCGCATCGGAAACGGGCAGGCGGCGTGAGTCCAGCAGATTCAGCATACACCCTTGCACAATCGTTTACAGTCCAAACGCCCTGCGATAGAATCGCTCCCGAATGCGCAAAAACCAACGCACAAGGGCAACGAGCACGGCAGTGTTTAAAAAAGTGGAGAGCTTTATGGGAATGGTCATCGGCATTGACCTGGGAACAACCAACTCATGCGTCTCGATTATTGAAGGCGGCGAGCCCGTCGTCATCCCCAACTCGGAGGGCAGTCGAACCACTCCCTCGATGGTTGCATTTACGGCATCGGGGGAGCGACTGGTCGGTCAGGTCTCTAAACGGCAAGCGGTCACCAACCCAGATCGGACCCTCTTTGCGGTCAAGCGTCTGATTGGTCGTAAATACGATTCCCCCGAAGTGGGCCGCTTCAAAGAGCACGCGCCTTACAAGATTGTGGGGGCCCCCAACGGCGACGCCTGGGTCGAGCTCGGCGGCAAGCCCTACTCCCCTCAGCAGATCTCCGCGATGGTGCTCGAGAAGATGAAACAGACCGCCGAAGACTACCTCGGCGAAGAAGTGAAGCAGGCCATCGTCACCGTCCCGGCGTATTTTAACGACTCGCAGCGTCAAGCCACCAAAGATGCAGGACGCATCGCGGGCTTAGAGGTCTTGCGCATCATCAACGAGCCCACCGCAGCCGCCCTCGCCTACGGTCTTGCCAAAAAGAAGAACGAGCGCATCGCCGTTTTTGACCTCGGCGGCGGCACCTTCGACGTCTCCATTTTGGAGATTGGTGACGGCGTCTTTGAGGTGAAGTCCACCAACGGCGACACCTTCTTGGGCGGTGAGGACTTCGATCAGCGCATCATCGACCATCAAGTCAACGAGTTCCTCAAGCAGACCAAGATCGATCTCCGGCAGGATCGGATGGCACTTCAGCGCCTCAAAGAAGCCGCCGAAAAAGCCAAACACGAGCTCTCCAGCTCCATCGAGACCGAGATCAACCTGCCATTTATCACCGCCGATGCCACCGGCCCCAAACACTTGAGCTTGACCCTCACCCGCTCCAAGCTCGAGGCGTTGGTGGACGATCTCATCGAACGTTTGGCGGGCCCCTGCCACAAAGCGATGGCCGATGCCGGACTCACCCCCGCACAGATTAATACGGTCATCTTGGTGGGTGGTATGACCCGCATGCCGCGTGTGCAGGAAAAAGTCCGCGAGATCTTCAAAAAGGAGCCCAACCGCTCCATCAACCCCGACGAAGTGGTCGCCGTCGGCGCAGGCATTCAAGGCAGCGTGCTCAAAGGTGAAGTCAAAGACGTGCTCTTGCTCGACGTCACCCCCCTCTCGCTGGGCATCGAGACCGCCGGAGGCGTTTTTACCCGCCTCATCGACCGCAACACCACCATTCCATGTCGCAAGAGTCAGATCTTCACCACCGCACTGGACAACCAGCCGATGGTGCGCGTCCATGTGCTCCAGGGCGAGCGTGAGATGTCACAAGACAACATGACCCTGGCGGTCTTCGAGATGCACGACATCCCCCCCGCACCTCGTGGGATGCCTCAGATCGAAGTGATCTTCGACATCGACGCCAACGGCATCGTCAACGTCTCGTCCAAAGACAAAGGCACGGGACGGGTGCAGTCGGTGGTGGTCACCGCCAACTCCGGTCTGAACGAAGACGAAATCCAGCGTATGGTCCGCGACGCCGAGTCCCACAAAGAAGAGGACAAGATCAAAAAGGAAATCGCTGACCTCCGCAACGAGCTGGAAGGGCTGATCTACACCGCCGATAAGAGCTATCAGCAGTTCAAAGACAAGCTCAACCCCAACGACTCGCGGGTGCTCGAGCGCGCCATCGAGGAGGCACGGGTCGCCGCTGAAGCCGGAAAAATCGACGGCATGACCAAAGCCAAAGAAAATCTCACCCAGGCCAGCTACAAACTGGCCGACGTACTCTACACCGCGCTCTCCGAGCAGGCCACCCAGTCCGTCAACAATGGCACCGCTCAGCCCGCGAGTGCCAGCTTTAACTTCTCGGACGTGACCATCAACATCGAGGATGAGTAAGTTTGGCGCAGGATCTGTACGCCTTGCTGGGCGTTGATAAAAATGTCTCCCCCGAGGAGCTCAAAAAAGCCTTTCGGAAGCTCGCACGCTCCCATCACCCGGACCTCAACCCGGACGATCCAGGGGCTGAAGCCCGCTTCCGCGAGATACAGGAAGCCTATGCCATCCTGAGTGATCCCCTGCGGCGTGGCCTCTACGACCGCCAGGGGGAGGCTTTTTTTCAGCACAACCAGCGAATGGCCCAGGTGCGCGACCCCCGAGAGGTCTTCGCCGACTTGCTCGACGCCTTCCTCAAACGAGAGCATACCGAGCGCCGCAAAGGGGAAGATCTCCGCTACCACCTGACCCTGGACCTCGAAGAGCTGCTTCTGCCCCAAGAAAAGCTGCTGCTCTTTCCCCGTGAGCTGGATTGTGAGGCTTGCCGTGCCACCGGTGCCGAAGGGCTCGAAGGCAAAAAGCCCTGCTCCGCCTGCGAAGGGCTGGGCATGCGTCGTCCTGGCACTGGCTTCTTGAACTTTCGCCGTCCTTGTTTGACCTGCCGTGGCACCGGCTCCATCATCGTGGAGTCCTGCAAAACCTGTCAGGGAAGTGGACGCATTCGGGCCGAAGAAGGGGTGCGCCTGCGTATCCCTGCGGGTGTTGACAACGGTCAACGCCTCAAGGTCAAAGGCAAAGGCAACCAGGGCCATCGTGGAGGTGAACCCGGTGAGCTCTTTGTCATCATCCACATCCGCCCTCATCCGGTCTTCCTTCGGCAAGGATCGGAGCTCATGGCCGACCTGAGCATCACCCCCGAGCAGGCCGTCGCGGGGGGTGAAATCCGGGTGCCCTCCCTCGAAGGCCCTGCCTTGATCCAGCTCCCGCCGATCAGCCCCAACGGACGCATCTTCCGCTTGAGAGGCCAGGGCTTACCTCGCCTGGGTCAACACGGACGAGGCGATCTCCACATCCGCCTGCGCATCGAGAGTCCTGCGGTGCCCGGCGCTGGTTTGCTCTCCCGTTTGAAGGACTTGGCATCCTCCCGCTCGACCCCAGACTCATAGGTGTGAAGGTGGCGCGTCGTGGTACACACTCCGAGTTTGACCGCCCAGAGCCTCGTCGAGAGGCGCGGCGTGCGTTTCTGCGCACCCTGGGAGGGCTCACGCTGCTGGGTTTGTATCCGCGCTTCGTGTGGGCGCAAGCCGGGCTGGAAAAAGGCGGGCTGGAAAAAGGCGGGCCGGAGCAGGGGCTGAGTACGACCTCGAGTGAAGCCAAATCTCCGCCCACACAAGATGCAGGCGCAACAAGTCCTGCTGTGCCGGACAGTTCCTCCTCCTGGCCTCCTGCCACTCCAAAAGCCCTTCGGATCGGCGTCTTACTTCCGCTCACCGGGCGTTTTGCGCCTCCTGCGCTCGAGGTTCAGCGGGGCATCGAGCTGGGTGTGTCGCTGCGAGGGCCTCTCGAGGGTCCAACCCTGAAGGTGGTGTATCAGGACACCCGGGAAGATATCAACCTCACGGTGCAGGCGATTGAAGCCTTTGCGGAGCAGGAAGACGTGGTGGCGGTGATTGGCCCGCTGGTGAGTGCCACCGCCGATGCAGCGGCTCGAGCGGCGGAGCGTGTGCAGCTTCCGCTGCTGGCCTTGATTCAGAAGCCGAATATTCCCTATTTGGGCTCCTACGTCTTTCGTTGTTTTATGACCCCGGAGCAGCAGGTTCGTCAGCTTGTGGCCTACAGCATGGACAATCTGGGCTTAACCCGTTTTGCGGTGGCCTATCCTGAGACGCGCTATGCGATGGAGCTGACCGCCCTCTTTTGGGATGAGGTCTCGCGGCGAGGAGGGTTATTGACGGCGCTCGAGGGCTATGCCCCGGATACCCGCGACTTTTTGCCCATCGCCCGGAGGCTCGGCAGTCAGCATCATATCGACACGCGCCGCGCGGAGTTTGACGCCGGAGAAAAAGCCTGGCTGGAGCAGTGGCGTTCCAAAGGTCAGAAGCCGCCTCAGCCCTATCAACTTCCGCCGAAGGTGGATTTTGATGCCCTCTTTATCTCCGATCAGCCTCGGATGGTGGCCCCGTTGAGCTCCGCGCTGGCCTATGCCGAGATTCCGATGGGCCGATTTCGTCCGCCGGGTGCCAAAGGAGGGGTGCGGTTGTTGGGGATTTCGTCTTGGAACGATGCGTCCCTCTCGGCGGTGGATGAGCGGTACGTGCAGGATGCGCTCTTCGTGGATCAGTTTTTTGCGGGTGCGCCGGAGCCCGAGGTCCGCGCGTTTGTGGAGCAGTTGAAGCGGGTGCATAAGGGGGAGCCGACTTCGCTCTCGGCGGTGGGTTACGATGCGTATGGGCTGCTGCATCGGGCGTTGAGCACGCAGCTCATGGCGGGCCTGCCCCTGACACGGAGTGGGGTGCGAGACGGACTCTTGCGCATGCCTCGGTATGCGGGCGCGACCGGGAGTCTTAAGCTGGACAGCAGCGGGGAGCTTCAGCGTAATCTTCCGGTGATCTCGGTGGAAGGCAAGCGGCTCGTGCGGGTTCATCCGCTGGGGCTGGAGGAATGATCGACCTCACGGGGATATTATCGGCCTCCTTGCTGGGGCATCTGTTGCTCCTGGGGGTGACTTCGACCTTTGAGGGGGCATTTTTTACCCTTCCGCGTGCGGAGCGGGAGCGGATCCGGGCGGGATTTGGGCCTACCTATCGACGGCTTCAAGCGTGGCTGGAGGATCCCGAGCCGCTGCTGGGAGCGCTTCAATCGCTGACGACCCTCCTGGTGGTCTTGTTTACCCTGAGCCTGTGTCTGCTGCTCGAGCTGGAGTATTGGACGTTGGCGTTGGGCTTGGTGTTGGGTCCGCCGGTGGTGGTGGTGGTGGGGCTGTTGGGGCCTCGAGCGTTGGGGGCGCGTTATCCGGGAGCGGCGGCGCGGGCGTTGGCGTTGCCACTTCAGCTCTTGCTGAGTCTCTTGTGGCCGTTGCTGGCACCGCTTCAGGTGATCTCCCGGGAGCTGATGCGGCTGTTCGGGCGGCCTTTGCCGGAGCGTCGGCAGCTTCAGGAGGTGCAGCTCAAGGCGCTGGTGGATCTGGGCAGGCAAGAAGGCACCCTTCGCGAGCAGGAGCGGGAGCTCATCCACAATGTGTTTGAGCTGGGCGACTTGTCAGCGGCGGAGCTGATGACCCCTCGCACGGACATGGTGAGCTTCAGCTTGGACAGCTCGCTCAACGAGGTGCTGGAGGCGCTTGAGAGCCTGCGCTTTGCTCGCCTTCCGATTCATCGGGGGACGCCGGACAACATGGTGGGGATTTTGTATACCCGTGACCTGCTCCGCTGGCGTCTCGAGGAACCGGCGGAGGGATGGGCGGCGCCTCTCTCCACGGCTCAGGCGTTGCTGAGACCTCCTTATTATGTGCCGGGCACCAAACGCGCGGACGAGCTCTTTCGAGAGTTCCAATCGCGGCATCAGCATGTGGCCATCGTGGTGGATGAGTATGGCGGGGTGGAGGGCATGGTGACCCTCGACGATCTGCTGGCGCATCTCTTTGGTCGCACGTTGGACGAACACGACGTAGAAGCGCCTGAGCTGGTGGAGCTGGAAGAGCAGCATTTTGAGGTCGATCCCGCCATGAGTATTGAGCTGCTCTTTGAGCGGCTGGAGCTGGAGCCTCCGGAGGTGGAAGAGGTGACCACCGTGGGAGGTTGGGTGGTGGCGCTCCACGGCACCTTACCGGAGCAGGGAACGCAGGTTCAGGCGGGTACACTCCGCTTTACGGTGCTGGCGCGAGAAGGAACGCGGCTCAAGCGGCTTCATCTGGAGGTGTTGGAGGTGGTGCCCTCTCCTTCTGACGAGGAGGGAGATGGATGAGCTGGCAATACCTGCTGGGCATGGTGGTGACCACGGTGTTGGATGCGTGGTTCTCGGCGGCTTATCAGATGCTGACGGCGCTGGAGCCTGCGCAGCTCGAGGAAGCGGCGGAGGAAGGGGATGAGGCGGCGGCGGCTCTCTTACGTCGATTGGAAGGCCGAGAGCGTTTGGTGGCGGCGTCGATGACCGGTGCCACGATGAGTCTCATGGGGACGGTGACGTTGGCGGCGTTGTGGGTGGTGGAGCTGGTGCCGCTGCATCGCTGGGGTTATTTTGTCCTGCTGGCTTTGGGTTTGGGCTGGATTTTGGCCTTGTTGGGGGATGTGCTCCCGCGCGTGTGGGCCAAACAGAGCCACTGGAGCATGGCCTCGGGGTTGCTCTTGCCGCTTCAGGTTGTGTTGCCGCTCTTTACGCCTGCGTTGTGGCTGGTGGATGCGGGCAATCGGGCTTTTGCCCGGGTTTTTTCGACACGCGGCAACTTGGACAGCATGGTCACTCGGGAAGAGCTCAAGGAGCTGCTGCTCGACAGTGCTTCTGAGGAAGTAAAACCCCACGAACGCCAGATGTTGAGGCGGGTGCTGGACTTTGGCAGTCTCACGGTGAGAGACGCGATGGTGCCGCTGGAGCGGGTAACGGTGGTGGAGGCCAGTGCGCCGCTCCGCGAGGCGGTGGGGTTGTTGGTCTCGGCGGGGCACTCTCGTGTGCCGGTGGTGAGCCGTCGTGGAGACCAGGTGCTGGGCATTCTCCATGCTTCGGATGTGCTGTATACGACGGGGCTGGATGCGCCGGTGCGGAGTCTTCTCCGGCCAGGTCGGTATGTTTTGCCGAGTGTGCCGCTCGAGCGGCTGTTGAAGGAGCTTCAGCGCACCCGCTCGGGTTTGGCGATTGTGGTCAACGAGCAGGGACGGGCCACCGGCATCATCACGGTGGAGGACATTCTCGAGCAAATCGTCGGGGATATCAAGGATGAGTTCGATTGAAGGCTTGACAGCTCCCCCTGATATCGGGCAGCTTTGCTAACGCACCGTCTACCGCCAAACTCCCGTGAAGGAGCCTGAAGCCATCATGTCCACCCGACCCCGTAAATCCAGCGCCCAAATTCTGGATGAGCTGATCCAGCTCGTGGCCCGCTCTCGCCAGCAGTCGCATGACTTTCTCGAGCGTTATGGGGTGACGGTGCCACAGTCTGGTGTGCTGCGTGTGCTCCAGCGTAAGGGGCCCCTGCCCATTGGCACGCTGGCGGAGCGCTTGTTTCTGAAGACCTCGACCGTCTCTGGCATCATCGACCGGCTGGAGCGGGATGGACTGGTCAGCCGACTGCGTGGCAACAGCGGGGATCGGCGGGTGGTGCATGTCAGCTTAACGGAGAAGGGGCAGGAGCTGGCGGTTCGATTACCCGCCACGTCCTTTGACAAGCTGCGTCGAGCGCTGGATCGGCTCACGCCTCAAGAGGCTCAGGGGCTTCTGGCGACCCTGAACCGATTGCTGGACCTGATCGAAGAAGAAGAAGAGCAGGAGCTGGCGCCGTAATGCCCTCACCCCAGCCCTCCCCCGCTTGTGGGAGCGCGCACAGTATCCATTTTTTAAGTAACAGTGTCCTGAGCTGTGGTGCTGCTTTTTCGCGGTTCGACTCGCTCGTTTCTTGAGGGATGAGCGTCGCAGTTGGGCTGTTCCTGCTGGACGAAGCCTTATCCCCTGAAGGGTGGAACGGTCCTTCTGCCTGCCCCTTGATTCTGCCTGCCCCTTATGAGTGCGTCTCGTGTACGTGATCGCGTCGCGTGCGAGGCTGCCCCGCACAGTTTTGGCAAAATCCATAGATCTCCAGCTTATGGTCTTGAATGACAAAACCATGCTGCTGAGCCACCTTATCTTGCAGTGCTTCAATGGCGGGATTGCTAAACTCGATGATGGTATTGCAGCGCAGGCAGATCATGTGGTCATGATGTTTCTTACGGCTGACTTGCTCGTAGCGGGCCAGACCATCTCCGAAGTGACGCTCGTGGGCCAGCCCACACTCGATCAAGAGCTTCATGGTTCGGTAGACTGTGGCATGTCCGATGGCTGGGTTGCGACCGCGCACCTTGTTGTAGAGCTCTTCGATGTCGATATGATGATCGGTCTCCAAGAACGCCTGAAGAATGACCTCCCGCTGCCGGGTGGACTTGAGTCCACGCTCCGCAATAAAACGATTGAAGATCTCAAACTCTTCTTGGAAGCTCATGGAGCACTCCTTGCACGATCTTACGGGAACAGGGGGATCAAGAGAAACGCCACAGTGTACGAAGGCTCGTGAAAGCTTGTCAACGACAACGACAAGAGGTTGAAAGGGAGGTGATGCGGGTTACGCATCTGAGATCTCCGCCAGGACGAGCGGACGGGCCACGCGAAACAAAAAAAAGGGTCGGAATCAAAGATTCCGACCCTTCCGCACTTTTTGGTGCGAGGGAGGGGACTTGAACCCCTACGGCATCGCTGCCACCAGCCCCTCAAACTGGCGTGTCTACCATTCCACCACCCTCGCGCCGTGTCTAGCGCCAAAACGTGCCCTAATATAGCTGAAGGTCTTGGCGCTGGCAAGTACTTTTTGCAGATTTTTTGGCGCTGCCACGCCTCCCCGTTACTGAGCAGCAGGCGCTGCCGGAGCTGCTTCTGCGGGCGCAGCAGCGGGAGCGGCTCCACCCTCAACAGGTGCGGCGGCAGGTGCGGCGGCAGGTGCGGCCCCTTCAACCGGAGCAACACCGCCCTCGGCGGGAGCATCGGGCGCAGGGATCTCCAGCGGAATGGCTCCAGCTTCTCCGGCAGGCTTGTCCCCTTCGTTCTGCTTCTCCAGCTCGTTGATGGCGGCGTCGTCGATCACAGAGCCTCCACCGGCACCTTCACTGGTATACCAAGCCAAGGCAATGGTGGTAAACATGAACATGACAGCGGCTGCGCTGGTGAGCTTCTGCAAGAAGGTGGTCGCGCCTCGGCTGCCAAAGACGGACTGGCTGCTGGTGCCACCAAAGGCTGCGCTGATGTCTCCGCCACGCCCCGGCTGAAGCAAGACGACGATGATCAAAAAGAAGCAGATGGTGACGTGCAGAACGGTGATGACGGTCTCCATGAATCCTCCGGTCTGGTCCAATTTGGCCCGACCTGCTGGCAGCCGCCCCTGTATGGACGACTGCAAATCTCCAGGGTGCGAGATGGGATGCGGCTCAGCGGAGCTGATAGCGGGCAATACGGATGAAAGAAGCTGCTTCGAGGCTGGCTCCTCCCACCAAAACGCCATCAACATCCGGCAAGGCCATCAGGCCATCTACATTGTCTGGCTTCACGCTGCCACCGTACAAGATACGACAGCTTGAGGCCACATACTTACGATAACTCTCCACCATGAGGGTGCGCAAGAAGGCGTGGGCTTCTTGAGCTTGAGCTTCGGTGGCGGTAACACCCGTGCCAATGGCCCAGACCGGCTCGTAGGCAATCACCATACTGGCCACGACGGACTCCGGGACGCCATTTAAACCCTGCACCACTTGACGGGTCAGCACCTGCCACGTTTTGCCCTCGTTGCGCTCTTTGAGGGTCTCACCAATACAAAGAATGGGCTTAAGTCCGTGGTTCAGCGCACTCTTGAGCCGCTGATTCACAGTGGTGTCGGTCTCTCCGAAGTGCTGACGGCGCTCCGAGTGACCGAGGATGACATACTCACAGCCGAGGGCTTTGAGCATGGGTGCGGAGACTTCTCCGGTGTAGGCACCTTGATCGAGCCAGTGCATATTCTGACCCGCCACTGCAATTGAGCCGCCTTTGAGGTGTCGCACCACGGATTCTAACGCGGTGAAGGGCGGCGCGACCACGATGTCACGGTCGCCGATGTCACTCAATGCTTTTTTGAGTGCGTCTACCAGCTCCACAGCTTGGGCGCTGGTCTTGAACATCTTCCAGTTGCCTGCGATCAACGAACGCCGCATGAACCTCCCCTTTCCTCTGGTCTTGCTTATGTCTGCTCGAGTGCTTTTAAGCCGGGCAAGATGATGCCTTCAATGAACTCCAACGAAGCACCGCCTCCGGTGGAGACGTGTGTGACCTTGTCAGCAAGTCCGAACTCTGCCAAAGCTGCCGCGCTGTCTCCGCCTCCCACGACGGTGAAACCGGTGCTGCGGGTCAAGGCAAGGGCCACTTCCCGCGTTCCATTGGCAAAAGCGGGGACTTCAAACATCCCCATCGGACCATTCCAAAATACAGAGCGCGCCCGAGCAATCTCGGTGGCATAACGTGCCACGGTCTTCGGGCCGATGTCAAAACCCTTCATGTCGGCGGGGATGGCCACACCGTCGGTCACTTCCGCCGTCAAGATCTTGTCTGGACCGGCTGCGATCACGTGATCCACCGGCAGAAGCACACTCACACCACGGGCAGCGGCCTGCTCCAGCAAGGACTTGGCCAAGCCCGTCTTGTCGGCCTCTACCAGCGAGGCACCCACGTCATGACCCAGGGCCTTCAAGAAGGTATAGGCCATGGCACCGCCAATGATCAGCACATCCACTTTAGTCAGCAGGTTCTCGATCACCTTGATCTTGTCGGAGACCTTCGCGCCTCCCAAAATGGCCACAAAAGGCTTATCTGGACGGCTGAGCAGGGCACCCAGGTTGTCGAGCTCTTTTTTAACCAGCAGGCCCGCCGCTTTCTCCGGAATAAACTGGGTAATGGCGGCCACGGAGGCGTGGGCGCGGTGAAGCGCTCCAAACGCATCGTCGATGTACACCTGCGCGCCGTTGGCCAGCTTCTGAGCAAAACTCTCGTCGTTGGCTTCTTCTTCTTTGTGAAAGCGGAGGTTCTCCAACAACAAGAGCTGACCTTCGCGGAGCTCGGTGGCGAGCTTCCGGGTGGCATCCCCCACACAATCGTCGGTGAGGATCACATCCTTTTTGAGCAGCTCCGCCAGCCGCCGACCGGCAGGCTCGAGGCCAAACTCAAAATTCGGCTTGCCCTTCGGACGTCCCAAGTGAGAGGCGATCATCACCCGCGCTTTCCGCTCCAGCAAATACTTGATGGTGGGAAGGGCTGCTACAATGCGGGTGTCGTCGGTGATCCGCCCTTTTTCCAAAGGCACGTTAAAATCAACCCGTAAAAACACCAGCTTGCCAGTGACTTCAACATCCTGAATGCTCTTGATCATGGGACGCTCCGCCGAGAGACTTCTAAGAAGGAGCTGCTCACATCAGGGCGCTCGCTCCTGCATGCGATAACAGCTCACCTACTTTAAGATTTTGGGCATCGTTGTATAGCGTTGAGAGGACTGAAAAGTCAAGCAGATCCGATCCAACCTGTCGGAAAATCATGTGGGAAGGCTGCGCAGATGACGATGATGCTGAGCTCGCTCCTCATCTCCCACAGAGCGACACAAGGGCTCCAATAGACGATGCAAGGTCTCCCGCTCCCCGCGCACCCGCACGCGCAAGGTCGGGTCCAAGCTCTCGTCCGGATATCGCCGCTGATGCTGATCGAGTGCGTCCAGTCCACGCTCAAGCTGATCGACCGCCGGATTCAACAGCCCCATGCTCAACAAGGAGCGGCCCATGCACGCACGGCCACGAGACAGGTGCAATAGGGTACTGCTCCGAGGCACTCCGGAGCCCCCCGAGCGCATATTCAGATGCTCCAGCTCGATGAGACGATCCAGCTCCGCCACCGCGTCGCCGTAACGGTCCAAACGACGCAGCAAATCCCCCAAGAGCAGGCGCGCTTCCAAGTTGCCCGGATCTTGTCGCAGGGCCAGCCTCAAGGCATTTTCGGCTTCACCCAGGTTGGCACTCTGAAAATGTTTGATGCCGTCACGCAGAGGCTCCATCGAGCTCTTAAAGAGCTCCTCCAGCAACCCCGTGGAGAGTCCACGACGACGGAAAGCAGGCAAACCCAGCTCCGCCCAAGCTTCTTGCAGCTCCACGGCGGTGGTGCAAACCGCTCGTTTCTCAACGGTATAGTCCATCCCGTGGGCGTTGCGCCACTCGTCGCGGGCCTGCTTCAGCCCCGCTGCACCTTCACGCAAGGCATAGAGCGGTCCCAAGCTGTCGGCCACTTCACCACGGGTCAAGGGCTCCATCATCTTCTGAATGTAGCGGCTGAGCCGATCCACCGCACGGGGATAGTTGGAGCGATTCCCCTGAAAAAATCGCAGCTCTTTAAAGTCTTCGTCGGCTTCCATGGTGCGCCGAATCTGCTCGAGATCGACCCGGGCCAGCTCGCTGAGCAACACCATCATGGCATCGGCTTCATCCACCAACACATCCAACGCCAGGGCCCGAAATGCATTGAGCAGCCGATAGATACAGCCATACAAACGCTCTTGGATATCACGCCCCGGTGCCACCTCTTCCGCGCGCTTCCGCTGCTCTCGCGCCGCATCTTTGGCGGATGGCTCTGGCCTCACATCCGCAAACTGATGTCGCTGTCCCACCGTATTCCGATTTAGAATGGGCGTGGAGGAGCCGGTGTTGAGGCTGGAGCTTGCCGCTGCCCGCGCACTGCTGCCCGCGAGGCCCGCCGAAGGAGACACCGCAGAAGCCGCCGAGGTTGGCCCCGCCGAGGTTGGCCCCGCTGAGGTTGGCCCCGCTGAGGTTGGAGCGGCGGTCCTCGCTGCCGGAGAGCCCGTGCCCACCGAGCTGGATGCAGAGGGCTTTACGGACCCCAAGACCCCTCCCGTGCCCGGAATCGGCGCCGACTTCGCATATCCGCCCGCACCGGCTGGACCCGCACCGGCTGGACCTGGAGCGGTTGACGCAGGAGGAGGGCTCGGTGGAGGCGCTGAGGCACGCGGTGTTGCCGCCGAAAACTCCCGCCCAACGGTCTTGCTGACAGGCTCACGCCGAGCCGGGCTGGGGTCGGTCACCAGCTCCGTCGGGGGCCCCGCAAATAAATAAGGGCCCGCAAAATGGAAGCGGAGACTGCGTAGGTACTCCACCCCATCTTCAGGACTGTATCGTTTGCCTCGGGCACCGGTAATCACGCCACCCGTGGCGTTCATCAGGTTCCGCCAGAGGACGGGGTTGTCACAGCTCAGCGCTCCATCACGCCACTCAAAGGTAGCAATTCGTCGCTGGGAGCCATCTTCAAGCTGCTCAAGGATATCAACCTTCATGCGTCATCCAATTTCACAAGGGGCCCGAAGGAGGCATACAGGGGAGGAACTCAGACCCTCTGAAGCGGCCCAAGATCCGTGCTCAAGCGCCCCCTCATTCTAGGTAGGCAAGTCGGAATAGTCAAGCGATGGAGCAGGGCTTAGAAGCGGCGGGGTGTACCGGCAGGTGTGCTGATGAACTCGTCCAACATCTGGCGAAAATCGTTCCAACCACTCTGAGGGATGATGATGGTCGAGCGTCCCCCAGAAACCTCGGCGATTTTGAGAAAGCGCCCTTTTTGATTTTCTTTCAGATTAAAATAGAACCGCTTGTTTTCAACCTTCAGTTCCATTGTCATCAGCTCGATTTCCTGGTTTGGGCCGTCGTTGCCCCCACGCGGGTGGTAATTGTCTTTGCCCATCTCGAGCCTCCTTACATACATCCACTTGGCACTCAATTGGTCACAATCTTACAATCTAATCAGAACGACGTCAATCAAGATCATCGTCTTGATGAGGACGCCTAACGGAATGCGAGTCAACGGCACTCCTGCAATTACAAACAGAAGACACGCAAGCCAATCAGTCACTTATGCACCCACACTCTAAGAGTCGTCGATGCAGAGTACTTGCTTAAGGCAACGGCGTATCGCGCTCTTTTTGCTCAAGATTCCGAAGGAAACACTTTACGCAGTGCAGCTTCTAAGGACGCCAATCCCGCATCACCCGCCGTGCGCGCACGAAGTTTTCCCTCCGCGTCATACAAGAAATAGGCGGGCACAAAGCGGTTCTCAAAGGCATCCGCAACGGCATGCTCATGGTCCGCGCCGCATGGCTCGGTGATGTCATAGGTGACGAGCTGACGCCGGACTTCGTCTAAGTCCAGCTCCGCTTCACTCCGAGGCATGTGAAAGGCCACGGAGACCAAGCCCTGCGAAGCATACTGCGCTTGATATGCCTTGATTTTAGGCAAGTTCTCATGACAGATATGGCAGCCGACCGACCAGAAGTGAATCAGGGTCGGCTTGCCTACGACACTCTCAGGCGCTCCGTTAAACCACTCCGTCACCCCATCCAAGCCAGGCATGGGGGAGTTTAATCTCAGCGGCATGTTTCGTCTCCTCACACGTTGACGGTCTGACCGCCAAATGGACTTACCCCACAGTCATCAAGTTGCCGTTTCCAGAGGACCACGGGCTCCACATTCAACACGCGCCACGCTTCGGCGCTGCGTCTTCATGAACCTTCCACATACACGGCAGGATTGCTCAGGATCTGAGCCTTCAGGCGACAAATAAAGCCGTTGAGGGCGTCACTGCTCTCGGCAGGGGCTCCCGCGTCCGCTAAAACCCCCACAAACCCCAAGATCTCGTCTTCAGCACGCTTAAAGATGCTGTCCATCTCTTCTTCGCTCAGGCCCAGCTTAAACATCTGAGTCGTCAGCTCACCACTGAACTCCTGATCTTCAAAGAGGCTCTGCATCCCAAGCTGAAGAAGCTGACCTTTAAAGTCTTCAGCCTCGTCTTCCAGCTCCAAACCCGACGGTCCCCCCATCAAGGCTTCAAGCTCGGCCAAGGCTTCGTCAAGCTGAGCTTCGTCCACAAGCTTGCTCGGTTTACGGTTTTGCTGATCACTCATGCTGTTTACTCCGTCTCCACCCGCAGAATGCCGAGGGCCCCACAAGACTGGGCTTTCAAAACGCTGGGACACGGCGGACTGTCACCGAGAAGCCCTCGTCTCTACTCCAGCGTACAGATGGCATCGGGATGTTTGATGCGCAAGCACAGGCACTCCAAGACCCGGAAGGGATGGTTCATCCGCTCCGCACCCAAATAGGCCACGCTCATGTCCAGCGAGACAGCCAAATCGAAGTTCTCAGACCCCAAGGAAACCACCACAGCCACTTCTCCTTTGAGCACGTTGGAGCGATAAACACCGCCCTCCACGAGCTGGCGCACGTTGTCGATCTCCAAGACGCCGGTTTTGTCAGAAACGCGGTGCAGGAGGGCATACAGTCTCGGGCTGGCCACCATCGCGTAAGGCCCATAGTGCCCGTTGTTGAAGAGGCGCTCGGTGGCCGCAATCACATCCTGAAGCCCTCCCCCCACCTGATCCCACGCACCTCGAGGCTGCACGGCTCGCCCGGTGGCGTTCATCAGGCCCTCGTAACCCAGCTTGGTGTCCCCGTAGAAGATCAGCTCGTCTTCTTTTTCAGCACAGAAGCTGGCAGCACCCGCCGCCGCACTCACATCCAAAGGCAAACCCGCCCGCGCCGCCAAGATGTCGCGCCAGTGGAGCAGGAAGTCTTTATAGATGATGGGAATCACGCGGAAACGACGCTGATCGGTAAACACCGCCGCCGTCTCCTGCTCACCCACGATGTCTACCACGCCCGTCGTGGTGCCACTAAACTCATCGTAGGGAATCGCCTGCACGCCCGGCCCAAGAGGACCATAGATCTCAATAAACCGCCGCCCCACGAGCTTACGACGGGCCACGTTTACAACAGTTTCATTCAGACGCTCAGTCTCTTCAGAAGACAGGGGGTTCTCGTGGTGATTCAGAAAGTCTCGATCATCCATGTTGGCTCCTTCAGGCTGCTCACCCTCTCGAGGGCTTCGGATCAAAGGTTAAAAGGGCTCACCCCAATTTTGCAGGGCTCACTCGTCAGGCTGTGGCCGCCGTACCAGGGGCCCCACGGTCAGTCCTTGACGAGACACGAGCTGAGCACCGGGCAGGAGATGCTCCAAGGCGCCACGAGGTGCCGCTGGGGGTCGCGGCCCCGAACGCACCACCGGACTCGTCGCATGAGGAGGCGCAGGGGGAGTCGGCACTGCACCTGCCGTGGCACCCAAGACTCCTGCCGTGGCACCCAAGATATGCTCCGGCTGACGCGCCAGATACCCCGCCAGGGTCGGGTTGAGCCGCGCCATCCATTGAATACACTCGGCCACATGCTCTTCTTCGTCTCGTCCAATATGCTCGAGCAAGGTCCGCACGGCAGGATCGGTGGCCTGCCGCGCCAACGCTGCATATTCGTTGATGGTGTCCAGCTCTCGGGCCAGCACCACCCGTAAAATCTCAAGGTCCGTCATGGGTACACTCACTTGTGCGACCCTCCCGGGTACGACACTCACGGGTGCGACACTCACGTGTGCGACACTCACGGGTGCGACACTCACGTGGGATGGAGGAAAGAGTTCAAGCGGTCTGAGCCTCTTGAACCGTGGAGGCTCCGAGTCGCCACTCATAGATCATGAGCAGTCCAACACCCACCACCACATAAACATCGGCCAGGTTAAAGACAGGCCAGTAGAAGGAACCATAATACCACTGGATAAAGTCGGTCACAAAGCCCCGAAGCACACGGTCGGTCAGGTTTCCGATGGCACCCGAGAGTACCAGGGTTGCGCCCGCCAACGCAAGCAGAGACTGCCAGCGCCGAAGACCATACACCAGCACCGCCAGAATGCCCAGGCTGACCATCCCATAGATGACATATTGCCGCATGTCTTCCGGTATCACCCGCAGCAGACTAAAGCCCACATCTCGATTTTCAGCGTATTTCCAGTTCCAGAAGCCGTCAATCACCGGTATGCCCGGATGCTGAGGCAGAATATCCCGTGCGATCTCTTTGGTGTGCAGATCGGCCCACAGCAAAAATGCCCACGTTGCCGCAGCCCCCACCAAACGGGGAAGCGGACGCGGCTCGGAGGTACGTACTTCGCTCATCGTGCGTCTCATTCTTAGAGATGAATAACAGACCTGCTTGGCAGGACATTCCTACCGCATGTTATATATATCATGTATGCAATGCAAAAGGACAGCACTCTTCGAGCCGAACTTTTTCAGTACAATGAGAAAAACTTCACACAAAAACCCCCGCAGAGAATGACCTCTCACCCCCGATTCCGCCCTGCCCTCTCTTGCGGGCCACGGAAAATGATTTCACCCCGCTTTCGTTGAATGCTAAAGTAGAAAAAGAGGTGAGGCGTGGCGTCACAATGCCTTCGTGCGGCTGTGGCGTGAGGTTATTTCTGTTGCCCTTCCGACCCACGGGCAGAAATCTTAAGAGATCATGCAGCTAAATCGAACGTCCCAGATTGATATGCTCGTCAACGAGATCTACGAGGAGTTCCGGCTCTTCTTGGCACAAGGTCAAGGGTTTGCTCCGGTCCTCTTCATGCACCGTTTTGAAGAAGACAATGAACCGACACTGCTCGATATGACCACCCTCGAGAGCGAAGACCAAGAGGAATGGCCCGGCATCATCGAAGACCTGGTCGAGCAGACCGATGCGGCGCTTTGGGCGCTCGCCACTCAGGTGGTGCTACGGCGGACCTCTCGTCGTACCCATCAGCAGTCCGAAGAGCTGCTCTTCGTCTACGTGGTCGCCGACGCGCATCATCCCGAAGGTGCCCGCATCTGGGCGACCCCCTTCTCCAAAAACGGAGAAGAGCCCGCACCCTTTCTCGAGCGCACCGATGACCCCAACCTCCAGCTCATGGTCTCTCAGCTCACGCGCCGACGCTTTCTTCACTGACGCTTTCTTCATTGACGCTTCTCGGGAGGCGCTCCGTAGAGTCTCTTACGTTTCCTGCGGAACCTCAAGCCCCGAGCCTCACCCCATGACCCCACAACTCCTGCCGAGGCAATCATGATGGTCCGTCCGCTCACCTGCTCCACCCGCGTGCTGAAGATTCATCCAGACACGCCCGAAGAAGGCCCGCTCCAAGAGGCCGCTGAAGTGCTGCTCCACGGCGGGTTGGTCGCTTTTCCCACCGAGACCGTCTATGGTCTGGGGGCGCTTGCGCTCAACCCGGAGGCCGTCAAGCGCATCTACCAGGCCAAAGGACGGCCCGCCGCTGATCCCCTCATCGTGCATGGGCTGGACCTCCCGATGCTTCAGCCCCTCACCCCGCTGGACCTGTCGAGGCTCGAAGGGCTCCGCCAGTTCTGGCCGGGTCCGCTGACGCTGGTGGTGCCTCGAGGTGCTCAAGTACCGCTGGAAGTCACGGCAGGGCTGGATGCGGTGGCGCTCCGCATCCCCGCGCATCCCGTCGCCCGTGGGCTCCTGGCGACCGTGAAGGCTCCAATCGCCGCCCCCAGTGCCAATGCCTTCACCCGTCCCTCCGCGACCGAGGCGCGTCATGTGCTGCAAGACCTCTCAGATCGCTTTGAGCTGCTGCTCGACGGCGGCCCCACTCTGCATGGGCTCGAGTCCACCGTAATCGACTTGACGGAAGAGGTGCCCACGCTGCTTCGTCCAGGTGCTCTCACCCCGGAGCTGCTCCAGCCGCTCTTTCCAAACCTGCTCCTGCCCGCGCCCCGCTTTGAGGGAGAACAGGTGGCGCTGAAGTCTCCGGGCACTCAGCTCAAACATTATGCCCCTCGTGCGCGCATGACGTTGTTTAAGGGCTCCTCCCAGGCGGTTCGACAGGCCATGCGGGATGAGCTCGAGGCACACCTCGCCCTCGGGCTCCGGGTGGGACTGCTGCTGTGTGAAGAAGACCTGCTGGCGTTTCAAGACCTCCCGGTGGAGCTGGCCAGCTTGGGCTCTCAGACACGGCTGGAAGAGGCAGGTGCTCGACTCTTTGGAGGGCTTCGACTGCTCGATGAGCGACGGGTAGAGGTGATCTTGTCTACGTTGTTCGAGGAAGCAGGCTTGGGACGCACGCTCAACGACCGGCTGATCCGTGCCTCGGAAGGACGGGTGCGACCGGTTCCTTGAGCCTCGTGCGCGCGTGACGCGTGCGGGTGCGCGGGTGCGGGTGATGCGTGCGTGATGCGTGCGGGTGAGCGGGTGAAGTCTCGCGGCGTCTCTCTCCTACGGCCTCATTTTTCGACGAGCAGCAGCATCGTGCGTCCGTGCATGGTGTAGGTACGTCCGGTTATCAGCTCTTCCTGGCCGGGGGATCTGAAGTTGTCTTGAGGCTCCATCCAGGGTGCGGTATCAGAGACCCGATACCAGCGTTTGCCCGCCGCGTTTCCGGGAAGGGTCACGTTGACCGCCCCCGACCAGCCGTTATAGCCCACATAGATCGAGGTAAAGCTGTCTCGGACCTCGGTTCCATCCAAACGCCAGGCGATGAAGTGCATGTTGGGATCGCCCCAGTACCAGCTTGCGGGCTCGTTGCCGCTGTCGGTGAGCCAGGTGATGTCCTTGAGCCCGTTGCCATTTCGATCCTGACCTTTAAAGAAGTCTGCCGGTCTCAGCGCGGGATGGGCGGAGCGGAAGGCCAGCAGCTTCTTGGTGTAGTTGTAGAAACGAGCGTTGGTGCTGGCATCGGCGTAGTTGAGCCAGTTGGCGGTCGAGTCGAGGTTGTAGGGGTTGTTGTTCCCATTCAAGCTGCGCAGGAATTCGTCTCCTCCTCCCATCATGGGCACGCCAGCGGCGTACATCAAGAGTCCCATCCCGTTGCGAGCGGCTTGACGCTGAAGGGAGGCATCACCTCCCTGATCCCAGGAGAGGTTGTTGTCGGTGCCACCATCCGAGGGGCCATAGGGCCACGCTTGGGTGTTGTTTTTCTGGTTGTAGGAGTACAGATCTTTGAGGGTAAATCCGTCGTGGGCCACCACAAAGTTGATGGAGTGCCAGGGTTTACGCCCATCATCCTGATACAGATCGGAGGAGCCTGCCACGCGGGTGGCGATCTCCGACGGGGGGACGGCTTCGGAGCCGAGCTTGTTCTGGTCTTTGCGCACCATGTCGCGGAATTTGTCGTTCCACTCGGCCCAGCCGGAAGGGAAATTTCCGACCTGATAGGTGCCGGAGCCGATGGCCCAGGGCTCGGCGATGAGATCGACCCCTGCTCCGCCGCTGCTGGCGCGCACGGGAAGCTCTTTGACCGCTCGATTCAGGACGTTGCTGCTGTCCATTTTATCGAAGCTGAAGCCGTTTCGGGTGTAGGAGTTGCCCAGCACACTGGCGAGGTCGAAGCGGAAGCCATCCACACCCAGCTCTTGAGTCCAGTATTTGAGCGAGGCCATGATGTGTTCTCGCACGACTGAATGAGCGGCGTTAAAGTTGGCGCCGCAGCCGGTGTTGTCGTAATAAAACTTGGCATCGGAGGCCAGCTCGTACCAGGTGGGATTGTCCAGCCCGCGCCAGCTCAGCAGGGAAGCCACTTGTCCGCTGGCATCCCATACCCCTCCTTCGAGGGTATGGTTGTAGACCACGTCCACATACACCTTGATGCCCTGATCGTGATATGCCTTCACAAGCTGCTTAAACTCGCGCGTGGGGCCTCCGGGAGAGGTATCGGCGGCAAATCGTCGGTCGGGTGCGAAATAACTAAGGGTCATATAACCCCAGTAGTTGTCCCCGGTGGTGTTGGCGACCAGATCGTTGATGTCGTTCTGGCTCTCGTGGAGCGGCAGGAACTCGACGGCGGTGACTCCGAGGGATTTGAGGGAGGCGGCTTTCATGGCCGCACCCTGGTACGTGCCTCGAAGTGCGGCAGGAATGGAGGTGTCGTTGGCGGTGAGCCCTCGGACGTGGACTTCGTAGATGATCTCATCTTTGAGGGGGCGAGTAGGTTTGGTGCCCACCGAGACACCATCGGGCTGGAGGATCATACTCTTGGGCGCGTAGGGCCCGGAGTCACGCAGCCGGTGTTGAGGTCCGGAGGCATAGAGCGTTGCGTCGGTCATCTCTTCAGACTGAGGATCATGGCTGAGCTCGAGGGCTTGGGGGTCAAGCAGGAGCTTGTTGGGGTTGAAGCGGTTTCCTTCGGCGTCCACATCGGCGATGAATCCGGCGGCGGAGCCGGGGGTCCAGCTTGCGACATAGGTCCAGTTGGGGCCCCATGCGCGCAGGCCATAATAATAGGGAGCGTCTACCCCATATTTGCCCTCGAGGTCGGCAACGGGCACCTTGATGCGCCAATAGCCGCTGGCGTCTTTGCCGAGCAGATAACGCACCGCTGAGGGGCTGAGGGTGGCTTCTGGGTAGAACCACACCTCCATGCGGGTGGCTTTGGAGGCGTAGATGGCCAGCTCAATGTATTGCCCATCGGGGGAGAGGCGGGCGCTGGTGGGCGCTGAGTGGATGGGAGACGTACGCATTGCCGCCGTGACCGGTGCGGATCGCGCCAGCGCGGGGGCGGGGGTGAACGCTTGAAGGCCAGTGCCTGTACAAAAAGCCAGCAGGAGCATTCTAACGAGTGTCCGAGACATAGATCCTCCGGTTGTTGCGGCATTCGACTGAGCAGAGCGTGACACGGAAGTAAACACGGGTCTAGTAAAAACGCTAAGCCAAAATTTTCGGACAAAATATGACCGATCTCCCATATTCCTTGACGGCCATCATATTTCATCGGTATGTTGCATACGACAGGCGAATACTTGACCACGGGTGAGCCTGTCTTCAAGCCTCTATCTCCATCCATTCAGGGAGGTTCGTGCATGCAAACCGTAGAGCTCGTCCGAGCGTCGTTCATGCGTCTGTTGGCACCGGTGGTGCTGATGGGCAGTATGCTGAGCCCTGTTTCAGCGCAGGCCGCCGATGATGGTGTGATCTTGGTGTCGGACTTTGGTCTGCCAGGTATCCGCATTTTTGACCCCGGCACCAACAAGATTGTGTTCGATTATTTGGCGGAGCAGACTTCCATCAGGGGCTGCAACCTGGACACTGTTTTTTGTTCTCCGATTGGCGGCACCTATACCCGTCATGGCAACGAAGACTTTATTGATGTGGCCATGTCGATCTATGATCGCCGTCCGCAGCGTCCCAGCAATGTGAAGTACAGCACGGAGATTCAGCGCATCAAGATTGGGACCACGCCTCAGCTTATCTGGAGCATCAAGAATCTGGATTTTTCGGGGATTCCCGACGGATTGGTTTACTGTGATCCCAACAAACGAGGCGGCGATACCCGCTGCACACCTCAGCTTGTGCATTCGATTCAGATCATGGACGACCGACCTGCCGATAAGATTGTGACGCTGGTGATGGCGGAGATGTACAATCATCGGATCACGCAGGTGACGTTGGATTACAACAAAAACAACACGGTGGCGAAGGTGGATTGGGTGCTGGGCAAAAACTCGCCAGACTGGCCTGATAACGCCAATCCGAATGGTCTCCAAGTCTTGACGGATGAGCCGGGTGGTCCCTACTTGGTGACGACCTTTTATTCGGATGGATTGGAGCAAAACTACGGCAGCTCGGTGATGGCATGGCGCTGGGTCAATGGGGCTTGGCAGTTGATGTGGTCTTTCCCCGAAGATGTGACCAGCTCGGTGGAGAAGCTGCATACCCCTCACTTGGCAGAGATCTTGTTTGATCCCATCGACCATACGCCCTGGTTTGTCTACAGCCATTCTCGTGGTACGGCGGGTGATTGGGGCACCTATGATGAATATGGTGGTAGCTTCGGCATTGCTCGCATGAGTGGTGGATTGACGGTGCGTCCGAGTTACATGATGGATGCGGTGATGTATCCGGACGACGCCGAGCGTCAGACGCATTTCTCGCGGGATGTGGACTGGTTGCCGGATGGTACGTGGCTCATGGCCGATGCCGCGTGTGAGAGTGGCACCTGTCCGTGGCCGAGTCGTCTGTTTAAGGTGGAGCCACTCTACGACCTTCCCACCAGCACCACACGCCCCGGTGCTTATGCGCCGGACCAGTCGCTCATCAACAAGGTTGCCATCCCTAATGAGCGCATCTACGAAGAGTATCAGTGTGGGCTCAAGACGCTCTACGAAGTGCAGTTCATTGCGCGTGCAGAGATGGGTGCCACGTTGGCAGGCTTGAGAAACTCCAGCACGACCATGTGTCCGCCTGCGGAGTAAATGAGACGGGCACTTTTCGCGTGGCGCTGCTGCGGCGAAGAGATAAGGAGAAGACATGGACAGACCCCAGACATCGTCCGGAGGTGACCGTTGACGCATCTGGGGTCTATCTGTTCATTCCATATCACAAGAAATTTCTCGCAGGCAAGGAATAAGTGATCAGCTCAGATGCTGAAAGAGATCGGGTCCAAAAACTTCGTAGTGGATCCGCTCACCCGCCATCCCCAGTGATTTGAGTGCATCCCGTTGGACTTTCATAAACTGGATAGATCCACACAGATAGGCATCTGCTTCTGCGATGAGCGCCTGATCCAGTCCTTCAAATGAGAGCGTTCCTTCCTGCTCATGGGTCACGCCGAGGTGGTCCTCTTGCCCAGGCTTCTCAAAACAGCGCCACAATCGAAGCTGAGGATACTGTTGAGCCAGCGCGGAAAGCTCCGCCTGGAACGGCGCGGATTGCCCATCCCGAGCGGCGTAGGCGAAGATCACCGGCTGGGATTGCTCCAGCAGCGCATACAACATGCTCATCACCGGGGTGATGCCCACGCCCGCACTCACCAACACGCTGGGCGCTTGAGCAGCACGAGGCGAGCGTACAAAGTCTCCAAACGGTGCGGAGACTTGCAGCCGTTCTCCCACCTCAACCGCTTGAAGTCGATGAGAGAGCAGCGCCGCTGGATGAGTGCTGTCTCCTGACTCTCGTTTGATGGTGAGTCGCCATGTGGACGCACCAGCTTGGCCCGAGAGGCTGTACTGGCGAAGCTGCCGAATGTGGAGTGCTTCGATGTCAAAGGCCACACTCAGATATTGGCCGGGCTGGAAAGTGGGAAGGGCCTCTCCAGGGAGGGCCGCCAGATGCAGAGAGACCAGCTCGGGGGTTTCTTGCACACGCTCTACCACGCGCACCGTGCGCCAGTGATGGGGATCAAAACCGGCTGCTTGGTACAGCCGAGCTTCCCGCGCCACCAGCTCCAGCGCGAGCAGCCAGTAGGCTTCGTCCCAGGCGGCGATCAATGCTGGGGTGGCCGCTGCTCCCAGGATATCGCCAATGGCTCCGAGGGGGTGATGCCCCACGATGGTGTATTGTGCCGGGGTGATGCCCACACTGGCGTGTTTATGGGCGATGCGACTCAGCACCGGCTCCAGTGCTGCTGGCTGGTCGATGTTTGCGGCGTAGGCGTAGACCGCCATCGCCAAGGCTTGAGGCTGTGCGCCCTGCGCTTGGTTGGAGAGGTTGAAGACGTTGTGAAGCTCGGGATGCGCTTCAAACATGCGCTGGTAAAAACGACGGGTGATGGCCTCGCCGTGTTCGCGAAGGACGGGAACTGAGGCGTGAATGAAGGGTCGAGCACTGGCTGAGAGCATAATACCTCAACTTGTTATAATAACACAACTTCATATTAAAATAAACGGATAAAAATATCGATAATAATAACCCAAAAAACAAAACACGGGTCAAGGGATGGAATCCCTTGCAGGAGAGTCTGAGAGGACAGCGTCCTCTCAGCTTAAAAAGCCGCTTGGAAAGCGGCTTTATTTTTATTGAAAGGGCTTTGCCCTTTCAAACTTTCCCAGCAGGGGTGGGTCTCACCCCTGCACCCCTTTTGTTTTTTTGAGCGTTTGTTTTTTGTAGAGGGGGCGCTGCACCCGCCCGTGAGGCTTAGGTCTCGCTGCGCATGTGTGCGAAGGTATACGGCAGCAGGTATTGTGTCACAAACTCCACCGGCTCAGGGCTCATCACCAGAGACTTCAGCATCTCCACCGCCACCGGATACCACCGAGCGGCTTCTCCCGTCCACTTCACCTGCACACGTTTGGTCTCGCTCGTCCGATCCGCACGAATGAACTGTACTTCTTCTTCCACAAGCTGCTCAAACAGCGCCGGACTCACCCGCCCATGCGCCACTTCCATCCACAGCTCCCACCGAGAGCGTTCGGTGGTGGCAAGATCATCCATGATGCGCACAAACACCTTCTCCCCCTGCGCCGATTTCAGGGTTGCAGGCAGCGCCACACATCCATTCCCACTCAGCCAGTCGGCCAGATACTGCAACGCTTGGAAGATGTTGTATCGAACTTCCTCCGGGTCATGGTTCGCAATCACCGGTGAGCCATCATGTTCCGCCGCGAGCACCCCTCGCAAATACAAGGGATCCGCTGGCGACAGTCCACGCAGATCTTCCCCTTCCACAAAGGCCAGCAGGGGCACCCGCTCCCCCTCTTTCGGCACCAGGAGCGCGATCAGTCGCCGTAAGGTCTCATCCTCTGGGTTTTTCTCCCATCGACGCCACGCTTCGACCAGCGCGATGCCCACCCGCACGAAGCTGGGATGGGCCACCCAAAAACCATCCAAGCCGCGCTTGAGCTGAGTCACCACATCCCGAATATAACCCACCATGCTCAACTGGAAGGAGCGCGGATTGCCCTCCTCATACAGCACCCCGTACATGCCCCCAATCTTGAGCGCCCCAAAGGGGGTGAGCTCCCGCACCAAGATGCGATGAGACTCCGCAATATTGTTGATCACAATGTTGGGATCCGCCTTCACCGGGATCCGATAATGAGGGTCGTTCCGAAACAGACGCGCCGTTGATGCCAGGAAATCATGCCAGCCCAACGAGCCCCCCACAAAATAGGGTGAGAGGGCCGCCGCCATCTCCCGAATACGAAAGATCGCCCGGGGATTCTCAAACACCAGCAAGACCCGCACCGAACCCAGCTCATACGACGGATGCAGCGCCTTCAGCCGCCGCTCCGCCGCCGAGATCAGATGATGCAGATAAGCGGCCTCCTCCTCGTTCTCCAGCTTCGGGATGTAAAACACCAACGCCTCTGGCCGCATCCACAGGTGCCACAGATGCAACGCAAAGTCCACCAGGTGCAACGGCAAGGGATTGCCCTCCACCAGATGATGACCATCCGGTAAGGCCAGACCCGGAATCCGCTTGATCGGCAACGCGCGTTTGTCCGTCGCCAGGGTATAGGTCCGCCCCGTCTCCGGCTCGTCGAGCCGAAGTGTGCCGTCAAAACACCCCCGAAGGTTCTCACAGGCGTGCAAAAAATCGACCATCAGCGGCGTCTTGGAGTCCTCATCGTCGGCACCCCAGCGCGGCACTTGCCCCGAAGCCTCCACCAGCTCCGCCACCAGCTCCGGCTCTCCCGGCAGCTTACGATGCAGCGCGTTCATGGCGTTGATCGACAGCTTGCGCGTGTCCGGCGGACCAAAAAGGGTCACCTGCTCCCCCCTCAAAAAGGAAGGGAGCTGCACCGGACGAGGCTGACGTGCCCCCTCCGGCTGCTCCTCAGGAGGCAGTGGCCCCACCACAATCCGCCCCGCACGGTCCCGTTTGCCCAGCACCGTCTCATAGTGCGGTGAACGCCACGGCGTATCTCCGTTTCGTGCCACACACGCCCGCGTCTCCGCATCGATAAAAGCACGATCCGATTTGCGCTGCTCGAGCACCTGCGCCAAAGGCTCCCGCACCTCCTCGTAGAGCGAGACCATAAAGGCCAACGCTTCAGGCGTCTCGAGGGCAGGAAACTGAGCCCTCAGCCCAGCAGCCACCCGAAGCCCCGGCAAATCCGGCACCGGCTCCGCCGCTGAGATCAGGCGCTCCAGCAGGTGCTCAGAGATAAAATCCTCGTAAGCAGGAATATGCCGTGCCATCCTAGCTCCCTCGATAGGTCGAATATCCATACGGACTCAACAGCAGGGGCACATGATGGTGACCGCCCGGCTCCTGGATCACAAACACAATGGAGATATAAGGATAAAAAGCCGCCACCTTCAAGGCATCAAAATAGGCACCCGTGTCAAAGGTCAGGCGATAACTGCCCGGCTCAAGACGATGGTGCTCAGACAATAAGGTGCGAATGCGGCCATCGTCGTTGGTGATGCCTCGCCCCAGCTCCTGCCACTCGCAGGTCTCGGTGAGAACTTCCAGCACTGCGGCAACACCGGAAGCCGGTCGTCCGCGTGCCGTATCCAGCACATGGGTGGTAATAGGACTGCTCATGGTTGTATCAGCTTCTCCAGTCGAATTCGGGTGATCTTGGCCTGCTCGCCCGCTGCAATCTCCAGCTCCTGGGCAGGCTCATTCGGAAGACGGTCCCTCAAGAGCGCCAGCATTTCGTCGGCTCGTTTGCCCGTAGCACACACAATAAAGATGTATCCAAACCGCGCTTCGTAGGCCCCATTGCCCTCGGCCAAACCCAAGAGCGTGGCATCATCGGCCTGCTGAACCCCCGCCTGCTCACCACTCGCCCACGTCGCAGTGCTGGCAAACTTCTTGCGGAGACTCTCCACGTCGCCAATCTTTGGATGATGACGGAATGCCTCGAGATAGTCCTCCGCACCACAGGTATGCCACACCTGCTCCGCTGAGGCAAAAAGCGCCTCGGGGCTGGCAAAAGGACGCCGCTCGAGCATGCCCTCCACCCAACGATGCGCTCCACAACAACGCTCGAGAAGCTCAAAGGCTTCGTCCCGCGTGGCTCCGTTGAGCCGTTCAAGCGAGGTGCTCATCCTTGACCTCCCGAAGACAACAGCCGCCGACCCCACAGACGAAGACGACTGATCCCACCGTCCGGGAAGATGTTGAGCCGAATATGAGTAAAGGGCTGACGGGTTGCCAGGGCATCCGCCTCGTAAAAATGACGATGATGAGCCTGAAGTGGAGTGCGCGACAAGAGCTCCGTCCAGGCAATACTTCGGCTAGACAGGAAGTTTGAAGGGAGGGTCGCAGCTTCGGCTCCCAAATCCGCCCCCTCAATCGAACAGCTCTCGGGGAAGTTGCCCTTAAAGTGGTTTGTGTCCACCTCGATGCGCTCGAGCACGCCTCGCGCACCCAGGCGAAGGATCAGCCAGTCATGACCCGCTCCTCGTTTGCGGCGCGTCTCCCAGCCATCCCCCATGTTGACCGAACGTCCCGGCATGATCAGGTTGTTCCTGTGAGAGAAGAACATATCATTGCAGAGTAAGGCAATGCCTCCGTTCTCCACCGCCGCCAGGTCGATCAAGGCATCCGAAGGCATCCGCTCCCAGTCCGGCAAGGCTTCGCCGTAGACCCGAAACCGCGCCACACCTCCGTCGGGATAGATGTTGAGCCGAAGGTGCGTAAAGCGCCGCTCATCCTGCACCGCAAACAGATTGCGTGTCCCCCCCTGAAGCGGCAAAATCGGCACCAAGTTGACCCAGGCGTCCGAGTGTTGCAGCGTCTCGAGGGAGGGGGTGCCCTCAAACGCCGCCGCGTCAATCGAACAATGCTCGGGGAAGTTGCCCAGAAAATGTGCGGTGTCCACCTCAAACGCTTGGATCCGCCCCGGAATGCCCATGCGCAAGAGGCAATAGTCGTAACCCGGAGTGCGCTTACGACGAGACTCCCAGCCATCCATCCACTTGCCAAACTCCGTATACTTTCCCGGAATAAAGACCGCGGGCTGAGGC
Source organism: Myxococcota bacterium (assembly GCA_046075485.1). Classification (GTDB taxonomy): domain Bacteria; phylum Myxococcota_A; class UBA796; order JAJRTE01; family JBJTQF01; genus JBJTQF01. The sequence continues at coordinate 64,116 of JBJTQF010000287.1, forward strand.
TGAAGCAGGTTCTCTTTGGGGGCAAAAAACTCATCGGTGGCAAAGAGGGCTTCACCTCCCACCCGCACTGAGACCAAATCAAGGGCGTCGGTGAGTCGATCTGCCTCCGGTGTACCAATAGTTACCGGTGTGGCTGGACGAGTGGCACGCGCTGCTGAATGCTCCATAGGGACTCCCAATCACGTCAGAGGATACAAAAAGACGCTCTCTCGAGGACAAAAGGCTCGCCGCAAACGGTGAGGGCATTTTCACTCCGCCGTTGAGGGCAGGGGCTCCGCGATGCGCCGGTGGAGCGCACGACCCAGCGGGGCCAGGCTATGTCTCCCGTGGGCGTAGATCAGCTTGCCTCTCAAGAAGGTGGCCTGATTCTGAGCCGTGAAGTTTAAGTGATGGTACGGTGAGAGCTTATTCTTATGGAAAAGCACCGTCTGATCCACCGTCCAGGGAACATTCATGCGCCAGAGCGAAAACGTGGCCGGCATCCCCTCCTGGAGCGGGCCGCGTGGTGCCTGCGGAATGGCCAGGGCGGAGGTGTTGATGTTCATCCACGTTACCACCTGCTGAAGGGTAAAACCTCGCGCCCATGCTTGGCTCAAGATGATCGCCGGGCTGAGCTGGAGGGAAGAAATCCCTCCCCAGGCATTCATAAAGTCGCCACTGTCCATCAGCTTGAGGTCGGCGGTACAAGGAGAGTGATCGGAACACACCGTGCTGATATGCCCCGAGCGCAGCAGCTCCCACAGCCGCTCCCGATTGGCCCGCGAACGAATCGGAGGCGCACACTTAAAGGCGGTGGCACCGTCTGGGATATCCTCTGCTGCAAAGGTCAGATAGTGCGGACAGGTCTCAAACTGAAGGGAGGCCGAAGGCGCTGGCCAATCTCCACAGGCTTCAATGGCCTGGGCCGAGGACAGATGCACCACATAAATGCGGGTGCCAAAACGTTTGGCCAGACGCTCGAGCATACAAATAGCCTGCACTTCCCAGTCGTCGGGGCGAGAGGCCAGATAATCTTGATACCGCGCCGAGGCGATACTCGCGGGCTGCTCCGCCGGACAGAGCTCGGCATGCACAATCAAGGGCACACCGTGTCGAGCCAGAATCGGAAGGGCTTGGGCCAAGTCCTCTTCTGAGGCAGGAGGATAGTCGTCAATGCCCGAAGGACACAAAAACGCTTTAAAGCCAAGCACTCCTTCGTGGATCATGGGCTCGAGCTCGGCGAGGTTGCCGGGCACAATGCCTCCCCAGAAGCCGACGTCACACCATAACTTGTGTTGGGTCTCGCGGCGCTTGAGGCGTAAGGCGTCCCGATGGGTGGTGACGGGGATCGAGTTGAGAGGCATGTCCACGAGGGCAGCAATGCCTCCGGCGCTGGCGGCTTTGGTGGCGGTTTCGAAGCCTTCCCAGTCCACCCGTCCCGGCTCGTTACAATGGACGTGGGCATCGACGAAGGCAGGCAGGAGCAGGGCTTCCGCAGCGTCGATGAGGGGTAAATCCGGCAGTGAAAGAGAAGCACGGGGCTGCTCGGTGGGCAGGTCGGTGGGCAGGTCGGTGGGCAGGAGCTGCTCAATCCGTCCTTCGGAGACGACCAGGGCGGCGGGCTGAAGTCCTCGGTGGGTGTATACCTTCCGGCTCTGCACGATATAACGAGCGGGAAGGGGCTGCAACGGATCAAGCTCCGTCCAGGACCAGCGGGGAGAGGTGGGACGAGGGGGATTTTCCTGCATGGGGCCTCCAGGCGGATGCGAAGGGGGGTGCTGTCTCTCGGGAGGAAAGCTAGCATCGGGCGGTGGGGATTGCAAGTGTCGGGGGAAGTGGATGTAAAGCATGGTTCGCCGAAACAAAATTTCCAAACAGCTCACGTCGAGAGAGATGTGTCGAGGCCGTTCTGGTGGAAAAACAGGGGTATGACAGTCGTTTACGCTCAATCGGTCTGTATATAACGGTGAATACATGAGACCTCCAGGTGCAGATCGTGAGGTCGAAGAAGACGGAGCGTTCTCAAAATGGCGGCAGAGAGGGGGTGTCGAAGGGGCAGCCGCTCTGAAGGTGGGCGTTCATGACCTTCAGCATGTTTTGGGTGTGTGAAACCAGGGGTGAGGCCCTTACCTGTCGGAGTCCGACCGTTGGGCCATTGTCAGCGATGTTCAGAAGGAATTTCAGAAGGGGAAGTGAGGAGGGCTTATGCTGAAAGCAGGCCGCCGAGCTGCTTCAAAAGCGGCACCTGCTGCCAGTGTTCCTCCAACGCCTGCCGCATCATCGCCGGGCAGCTCTTTGCCAGTGAGTGGAAGGCCCTCCGTGCTTTCTTCAGGCCCTCCACGAATCGCTCCTCAGCTCCCACACACTGGCTGGAATCTTCAAAGCGTTTTAGGGTCTTTAGCTCTATCGCGCCACAGTGAGCCGCTTTTCCCAGCACCAGGGCCAGCGACGGGGGCTGAGCCCCATGCCAGCCGAAGCGCTCAAACACGATGGTACAGACCTGATCGTAATAGGGGCTGAGCTGAGGTCTGAAGGTATCCTGCCACTGAAAGCTCCAGTTCTTGAGATGGGCATCGGTATTGCCCGAGGCGAGCATAAACGCGACCCGTTCAATGAATTCATCCCGTGACGACTCCCCGGCTGCATCCATGACGAGCCTCACCAGCATGTCGTAGCTGACTCGTTTTTCACCGCGCCGACCGTAAATTTCGGAGTCTTCTGTGCCGATATCCAATGCTTGGGCGAAATCTTCCTGATGGATCCGTTGACCATCGTCGGTACGATCAAAGCGGGCCACGGCCAAGGCAAAAGGGCTTTGCTCTACGAGACGAGGGCCCACTCCCGTAAGATGTTGCGTCTCAATGACTCTGCATTCTGGAGTTCGAAAGCCGGTCGCACGACTCCAATCCATGGTAAACGCTTCGATCTCTGGAAGCAGTGGAAATTGATGACTGGGCAACTTGACGAGCCACCGCCCCTCTGCGTCGCGGGAGGGTAGAACATAACGGTGGTTGACCTCTTTCATCGAAAATTTGAGCTGCATGCCGGCAAGGGAGAACGTCAGGCGACGTGGCAGGGTGTCGTCCCAGTGTTCTGTGTCTTCAGGAGGGGCAGGAGACAGGCTGCCCATTTCCCTGAGCTCGACGGCTCCCGGCAGATCGTATCCGAGTCGGTGCAAAAGCTGGAAGCTTGTGATCTTCTGACCTCCCTCCTGTTGCTCGATCCATGTTCGAAGCGCGCCCCCCCGGGCGGGTAGCAGGTGTTCAAACCAGGCTGGGATGCCGGAGGCCGCCTGCCGTAGACTCTGGTCACGCAAGAAGGGCAGGCCAAGAGGGGGGAGCTGTTCGCGTCGGATCCAGTCTTCATCGGGACGGAACACAACCTTGCCGCTCAGTGCTCGGAAAAGCTGACCGACCCGCACACCCGAGACCCTTACCTCTAACTTGAGCGTCTCAAGGGCCATGCTTAGGGCTCCTCGTCGTCGTAAGTATCTGCTTCCACATAGGCATCCAGAGGCTTGATGAGCGGACGGTTCAGACGGAGCCGTTTCTCCAGGAATGTCTCGACCAGTCGCTGGATGGCAACCGCCCGCCGTTGCAGCATGAGGGTGATATCCTTTGATGTGAGTGCCTCAAAGCTCTGTCTATCGAAAAGGTGAGAACGCAGCGCCTGGGCATTTTTATCCCAGCTCCAATGTCTGAGCACGTTGTATAGAACCTGCTGGGAGCCCTCAAACAGCAGGCGATTGGCGGCGGTGCGGGCGAGCTGCTTATCCGCTTCTTCCAATCTATCCAAGTCCCGACCGACAAATATTTCTCGTGCCATGCGGTCAGAGCCGACCAGCGCCCCCAGCGAGAACGGCCCTCCGGGATCCTCCGGCGTGAGGGTGAGCATGGCCAGCACCTCCACCCGGCTGCGCGCACTCTTGAGGTTAAATGGTTGAAGCTCCCATGTGAGCTCGGAAGGGCGGGACGCCTGACGCTCCAGCCCTCGAATCGAACGTTCCTCTGACTCCTGGATGTCTTTATCCTTGTCAAATTGGATGGCCCGCACCTGCAAGCGCATCTTGGAGACGTCGGCCCGCTCATGGCTCCCACCGGCAATACCACACCAGAGCCATCGTGCCAAGCGTCGCCGGGTCTCCGGGGCGGGATCCGGGAAGAGGTGGAAGAACTTCGCTAGAATAAAAAAGACCACTGGATAGGGGAGCAGCTTGATGTGAGGGATGTCACAGTCCTGCTGGAGAAACTCAACGGTTCGGATGAGGGCGGCTTCAGCCTCCTCAAAAGGGATAAGCGTTGCCAGATCCTGAGAGCTGAGGGCCTCCAATCGTCGAGACGGATCCAGTCCACTCATGGAGAGGACCGCCTTGAGGACTTCAGTCCGGGGGGGCTCTCCGAAGTCGTTCTGGTTGCAGCGCTTCTGCAGAGACGTCAAATCCAGGGTCTGGTGCCCCGTCTGGCCAGTGCCCAGAAGCGCCTGAAAGACCTCGTCCGCGCGCATACGTGCGCCCGTCGCGTTCAGGCGTGCGAAGACCCCACCGAGGGCTTTGACGTTATCCGTTTCTACCACATAAATGGGAATGGCGTAGTCGAGCAGCCGCTGTTGGGCGTCCTCCACCCGCTCCTGTAGCTCATCGCTTTCCAGGCGAGTGTCTCGGAGCCAACGATTCAGCCGCTTCAGGTCTCCAAGAGCCGAGGAGGGAACCCAGATCCCTCTATGCTCCTCGGATGGCAGTCCGGGCTCGAACTTAGACTTTTCAGGGTTGAAGGAAAGATGCCAGCGTCGCTCAAGCGGTCCCGGAAACTCCAGAAGGCAGGCTGCCAGGGAGGTCAAACGTTGCTGGCCATCGACCACCCACCATGCGTCGTGAACTGCCGGGACTTCAAGACGTTGAGTGCCCAGATGAACCGTTCCGGCGTCTGCGGGCCGTTTCCACATCAGCAGTGAGCCGATGGGATAGCCTCGCCACAGGCTGTCAAAGAGGGCCAGAATGTCCTCTGAACGCCAGCGAAGGGGGCGTTGAAACTCGGGAATCCGGATCTTGCCCTCCAGAAACTTCCTGAGAAGGTCGCGTATTGTGAGTGTGGTGGCCTCGGGGCGCTTGCTCAGGGGTTCAAAGAGGGCATACTCGGGACTGATGGTCATGGATTCCAAAACCTCTGGCGTGCATGCTTTGACGGACAGTATGACGATAGCACATGAGGAGCTGGGGCGTCGCCCCTGAGCGGATCCAAAGAACCTTCTGGTGGTGGTCATGCCGCGCGATGGATGCCTTCTTCTTGTCATCCAGCCAGTGGTCTCAGCCCATGATCATCTTGGCGATGGTCTGGAGCTGCATGTTGGAGGTGCCTTCGTAGATCTTTCCGATCTTGGCGTCGCGATAATACTTCTCGGCGGGGTATTCGGTGGTGAATCCGTAGCCGCCGAACAGCTCGACCACTTGGGAGGCGGTGCGCTCGGCCACCTGAGAGGCAAAGAGCTTGGCCATCGCTGCTTGTTGGATGAAGGGCTGGTTGGCATCCTTGAGTCGAGCGGCGTTGTACACCATCAAGCGGGCGGCTTCGATCTCGGTGGCGCACTGGGCGACCTGGAACTGGATGCCCTGATAGCTCGACAGGGGCTTGCCAAACTGCTGGCGCTCCTGCACATACTTCACGCCGTGCTGGAGGGAGCCGCGTGCCAGTCCGAGCATCTGAGCACCGATGCCGATGCGTCCTTCGTTGAGGGTCTCGATGGCGATCTTGTAGCCCTTCCCGACTTCGCCGAGCACGTTTTCTTTGGGCACGACGCAGTTGACCATGATCAGCTCGCAGGTGGAGCTGGCGCGGATGCCGAGTTTGTCTTCTTTTTTGCCGACTTTGAAGCCTTCAAAACCTTTTTCGACCAAAAAGGCGGTGATGCCTTTATACCCTTTGGAGGGATCGAGGTTGGCGAAGATGATGAACAGTCCAGCCTCGTTGCCGTTGGTGATCCACAGCTTGTTGCCATTGAGCAGCCAGTGATCTCCCTTGTCTTCGGCACGGCACTTCAGCGCGAAGGCGTCGGAGCCCGAGCCGGCTTCAGAGAGTGCATAGGCTCCCACCAGCTTTGTGGCCATCTGGGGCAGATACTTCTCTTTCTGGGCGTCGGTGGCCCAGCGGAGGAGCGCGTTGATCACGAGGGTGTTTTGCACGTCCACGAAGACCGACACCGCGGGATCGACCACGGCCAGCTCTTCCACCGCCAGACACGCCTGGAAGAAGGTGCCGCCCGAGCCGCCATACTGCTCGGGGATCTCGATGCCCATGAGTCCCATCTCAAAACACTTGGCGACCAGCTCGGGGTCGAGGTGCTGCTCGTGGTCCATGCGATGCACACGGGGGGAAATCTCATCGGTGGCGAAGGTGGCCACCGCTTCACGGAACATCTGCTCATCTTCGCGGAGAACGGTCAGCGGAGTTGGGGCGTTGCTGTCCATGTAGCTCTCTTTTCATGCTGGGGGATGAGGGCTCATTGCTCGCTCATCCCAGGTTGATGATGACGTATGCGCTCTTAAGAGACGATGTCTGATGCCAAAAAAGGGAGCGAGTATAGCACAAAAAGAGGGTCCATTCTATCTTCGCGCGAGTGTCAGGGAAAAATGGAGCGGGGGCTCGTCGGCGGATCCGGTGCGGGTGAGCTGGGGGTGAAAAAGACTTGGCTCAACCTCCGTTTTAAGGGCGTTGTGTTTTGCTCAGCGGCAAGTCTCAAGCGCGACCTGCTGTCCCCATTTCGCTGGCGATCAGATCCCGCATCGCGTATACACTCCCCCATACGCGGGCGCGTGTAAGCCCGGATAGGAGGAAGACCGCCCATGGAACGATTTTTTAATACCGCCGGTCCTTGTCGGGAAGATCGACACTACATGCTGCCCGCCACTGCTCGCGTGGAATCCTTCAAAGAGCTGATTGCTCAAGAGCTCTATTTCGTGATCCATGCACCGCGTCAGGTGGGCAAAACCACCAGCATGATCGGACTGGCCAAAGAGCTCACGGCGTCTGGGGCTTATGCATCCGTGCTCCTGACCTGTGAACAAGGCGCTGTGTTTAAAGACGACGTCGAAAAGGCGGAAGGTGCCATCGTCCAGAGCTGGGAAGGCTCATGTCGCCACTGGCTTCCTCAAGAGCTGCTGCCACCTCCTATGCTGGACTCTGCAAAAACCGGGAATGTCATTCGGGAGTTTCTCCAAAACTGGGCCGAAGCCTGCCCGCGTCCGCTCGTGCTCTTCATCGATGAGATCGATGCGCTGGAGAACGCTGCTTTGCTCACCGTGTTGCGGCAGCTTCGCTCAGGATTTCCCGCTCGACCTACTTCTTTTCCGTATTCGGTTGCGCTTATCGGCATGCGAGATGTCCGGGATTATAAGGTAGCATCCGGTGGCTCTGAGCGACTGCATACCGCCAGTCCCTTTAACGTCAAAGCAGACTCCATCACCCTCCGAAACTTCAACCAAGAAGAAGTTTTTAAGCTCCTGCTTCAACACACATCCGCT
>JBJTQF010000288.1:0-4287 GCA_046075485.1 Myxococcota bacterium
GAAGTCCGGTCAGTCAGGGGTGGTGATGGAGCTCAAGGTGGTGCAGCAGCCTCAAGCCCTGCTGGAAGGGGTGGTGGATGCCCTCCAGCAGCTCGAGGCGAAACACTATGAGACCCTGCTGGAGGCTCAACAGGTCTCCCAGATTCACCGTTATGGACTGGCATTTAATGGAAAAGAAGTGCGAGTAGCGGAGCTCTCCCAACGCTCCGAGCTGGAGCAGGCCCTCGCACACGCACGCGCGCAGGCACGCGAGCAGGCCCTCGAACAGGCACGCGAGAAAGCCGCTCGACGCAAACGTCAGAACACTCCGGCAACACCCACCCCCTCCGTGCTGAGCCTCGAGGAACGGCTGGAGCTGGATGGGAAGCTCTTGCCCCTGCTCACCCCCGAGCTTGTCTCGGTGCTGTGGCTTCGCTTGGGATTTAAGCTCAAGGAGCTCAATCCCGGGGGACTGTTGCTGCTCTGGGAACAGCTTTTTTGTCAGAGTGAGCAAACTGGAAACCATGCCAGCCTGGGAACGCTGCTGGGTCATTTTTTCCCCACCCTTCAGGATGAGCCACTCTTGCAGAAGTTGAGGGGCAAGTACACCCACCCGTAGACATCTTGGCAGCTCGCCTCCGTCCCCTCTCCATCCTTCGCTCACGGTGTTATACGAGGGCACCATCTTTACCGTCTTGAGGATGCTTTGAAGCTCCCCACGGCTACCCGTTTTTTCGTCTGTCCGAGTGCCTGCACCCATCATCAAAAAGGAATCACCGTGAGGAACGACATGCCAGGATATTTTTTTCATTAATGTGCTCAAGCTTTTTGGCTTTGAGCCGATTCCAGAACGATCTGCCTGTAAAGTGGCCTGTCTCCCTCCAGCGGACGGGCCAGCCCGTGCAGCCATCCATGACGCCTTTCGGAGGATGATTATGCAAATCGGAGTCGGTTCAAGTGAAGAGATTGATGAGCCCGAAGAAGCCGTCGCAGAAGCCCTCATGCTCGCCCGCCGTCAGTATGGAGCTGGCCAGCCTCAAGTGGTGATCGTCTTTGCCTCCTTTCACTTCGATCAGCAGGCGCTGCTTCGAGCACTTCATGCCGCATTAGGAGATATCCCGATGCTCGGCTGCACCACCGACGGAGAAATTACCACACAATCCGCCCATCCCGACTCACTCTCGCTGATGCTGCTGGGAGGAGCCGACCTTGAAGCGGTGGCCACCTTGGTGCCCCACGTGAGCCTGGATGACGTGACTCCCCGCACTGCCGAAGCCTCACACGCCATGTTCAAACGTCTGGAGCAGCCACCCCGTCTGATGCTGACCTTTCCAGACTGCTCCGGGAGTGGACGTTTTGAGGACCATCTCTCGGGCATCAAACAGAGCTTGGGCAAAGATTTTCCCATCTTTGGAGGGGCTCCTGCCGACCGCGCCATGCTGAAAGGAGTGACCTGGCAATACTTTAACTATACCCTCCACAGTGACAGCGCGCCCATGCTATTGCTCGGAGGCAACTTTCATATTGCCTCGGGACTCCGCAGTGGGGTTCTGCCCTTCGGACGTCCGGCCACCTGCACACGCGCACGCGGCAATCAGGTCTATGAGATCGACAACCGCCCTGCCATCGAGCATCACCGGGCCTATCTGGGAGACGAGTTTACAGAAGTCTCCACCATCGCCCAGTTTCCCTATCTCTTGCATAACCAGATCATTGAAGGGCATGAGCACTTCGTGACCCTGCCCATCTTCACCTGGGATCGCAGCTCCGGCACCATCATCAGCGTATTGCCCATCGACGAAGGTGCCACACTCCGGCTGGGCCGCTGCACCCGTGAGCACATCCTTGAAGGGGCCTCCAGCGCCGCTCAAGAGATCAAAGAACAGCTTGGAGGACGTGCTCCCCAAATGCTCTTCTTTTTTGGCTGCTCTGGCCGCAAAATCCTGCTTGGCCTGGACAACGACCGGGAGATCGAGCGGGTAAAAGCCGTTCTCGGCCAGAATGTACCCACCCTCGGCTTTTACTGTTACGGCGAAGTGGGCCCACTGAGCAGTCGCCTCCCCGAGCTGCGAGAGAGCATTGCGCATGGTTACACCCTCTCCTTGGTCGCGCTTGCCTGAGCAGATGAGGAGGACCTATGTCCGCGCCTGAAGACGTCATAGAACCCACCTCTGAAGAGCTGGTCAGGCAGCTTCGCCGGGAAAATCGACAGCTCAAACGAGAGCTGGCCAGCCTTCGCCATCAGCTCCAGAGCACCGACGATCTGTACCGCACCAGCGAGCGGGTGCTGACCAAAGCCTACCGGGATCTGGAGGAAGCATCGGCGCGTGGACGAGAGCTCCAAGAGAAGCTGGCGCAGAGCACACGACTGGCCACCATCGGCGCCGTCGCAGGACAAGTTGCCCACGAAGTGCTCAATCCCATGACCAGCCTGCTGGGTCGATTGCAGTCCTTGATCCAGCGGCTGGAGCATCCGCGCGAAGCCGAGCCCATGACCCTGCTGACGGATATTGTCTCCGACTGGGAGACCTTATACATCGAGGGTCAGTTTGAAGCCCATCTGCACGCCCCCAGCGAAGAAGAGAGCACCCTCTTTGAGGAAGATCTGCATGACATGCAGACCTTGATGAAGGCGCTCAAAGATCAACACCGCATCATGGTGGATGACCTGCGCTTTCTGGAGCGGCTCAGCCTTCACACGGTCAAGTTGGTCAACAACATGCGCTCGCGCTCACGCATGCAGGTGGAGCTGGCACCGGTCCTTTTTGAGCAAGTGCTGCATGATACCCTGGAGCTGCTGGATGAGCAGCTTCGACGAGCGGCGGTCGAAGTTCGCGTGAATCTCGATCCTCAGCTTCCGCCAGTTCTGGCCGATGCCAGCCAGCTCATGCAGATCCTGACCAATTTGCTCAACAACGCACGCCAAGCCATCCGTCGAGGAGGCCATATCGAGGTGCGCGGTAAAGTAGACATGGAGCGGGTGGTCCTGCTGATCAGCGACGACGGACCCGGCATCCCATTACCGCCCGAAAAACGCGATCAGATCTTCGAGCTCGGCTTCACCACACGCGCACAAGAAGGAGGCTCAGGGCTTGGACTGGCCATCTGCCGCCGCTTGGCTCGCCGCTATCACGGAGATCTGGAGCTGGTCTGGACGGAGCAGGGCAAAGGCACCTGCTTTAAGCTGTGGTTTCCGCTTAAACTGGATAGAGAGAAGCTGGAAGAAGGCTTGCGCCGCGAAGTGGGCTGAAGCATGCCCAGGGTGTCCCCTCATACACCCAACCCGTGAACCCAGGAGGATTGCTGCATACACACCGAGCATAGTATTGTCTGTATTGGGCTCAAGTGGGAGCCTGAAAAAGCCCCTCTGTTACCAGCATGGCAGGTGCATGAAGTAGCAGAGCTCGACGAGGCGATCAGTTTGTTAGAACGAGTGACCCCTTTTGCCCTGCTCTGCCATCATCCCAGCCTCAAGATGCAGCCCAGCTCATCCTTACAACGCCTTCGCCAGCTTGCCCCCTATGCGCGCTTGTATATGATCGATGCGGAGCTGGAAGTCCCGGTGATCTTAACTTTGATCAATGACTGTCAGGTGGATCGATTTCTCAAACAGCCAATTGACTGGGCATCCTTACGCCTCGACCTGCAACATGTCCAGGCAGATGTGACGCCACAACCCCCGGAGTTTTCATCCTTTTCGCTGAAGTTTTCAGAGCTCAACCGCCGAGTCCTCTGTGTGGATGACGACGAAGACGTGCTCAACTTCTACCAAGACTGTCTGTCCCCTCGCACCAACCCCACCCTTGAAGCCCTGGCGTTGCGCCGACAACGGCGACGAGGTCAGAGCCCGACGCCGGAGCTGCCGTTACGAACCTCTCGATTTTTTCCGTGCGAAGTGGTCACCACCACCAGCGGCGAGCGAGCCATTCGTCTGGTCCGGGAGGCACGAGAGCAGGGTCGTCCCTTTGCCGCAGGATTTTTTGACATGAAGCTGCCCGGCGGCTGGGATGGACTGGAGACCCTGCGCCACCTTCGAGCCGTGGATCCGAAGCTGGTGAGCTGTGTGGTGACGGCTTATACCGACCACTCCCTCTACGATATTTTGCAGGTGTTGCCCGATCAGAGTCAGTGGATGTACTTCCACAAGCCCTTCGGCGAGCGAGAGCTGCTCCAGACCAGTGCGCACCTGCTCCAGCTCTGGAACCAGCGGCAGCGGCAAAGTCATATCGAAGAGCTGGCGGCCCAGCTGCGCCGGTTTGTCGAACATGCCAGCAAACAACGGGATGTGCAGTGGCTGGCCCAGCAGCT
>JBJTQF010000289.1:0-35341 GCA_046075485.1 Myxococcota bacterium
CCTCGCGCCTGCGCGTGCGCGAGCCGCTGATGCAGACCCCCCTGTGGCAAGAAGTGATCATGCCTCGCCTGACCGAGCTGGAATCCGGCATGATGGCCCTCTCCCTGCACCTGGGCAACCTGCTGGAGCGGCTGGAGGGGCTCCCGGAGCGGTTTAAGCAGGCCGAGCAGCAGCCCTTGCTGGAGCTGGCCGCCCTTCGCCCCCGACTCACCAACTTACAAGCCCGTCTCCGCGAGTTTGTGACTGGTGGCGAAAACCTGGTACGCTGGATCGAGGTGGAGTCCAATAAGCAGTTTGAGCCGACCGCCGCCCTCTGTACCTCCCCGATTGAAGTGGCGGAGATGTTGGCTCAGCTTGTGTTTGAGCCGCTGAAGACCTGTGTCATGACCTCCGCCACCTTGAGCGCGGGGGGCCGCTTTGATTATTTCCGCGAGCGGGTGGGGTTGGATCAGGTGCCAACGCCTCGAGTCAAGAGCTTGGTGGTGAATTCGCCTTTTGATTATGCCAAGCAGGTATATTTTGGCATTCCGACGGATTTTCCTGAGCCGCGAGACCGCACCTATCAGCAGCGCCTGATCGAGATGATCGAAGAAGCCCTGTTATGCTCCGAGGGAGGCGCTTTTGTGCTCTTCACCTCCTATTCGTTGTTGAACACGGTCTACGATGCCATCCTGAGTGGCGGGCGGATTCCCTATCCCATGCTCAAACATGGAGAGGAGTCTCGTCATCGTCTGTTGGACCGGTTTAAAGCGTCCAATCACTCGGTGCTGTTTGGGACGGATAGTTTCTGGGAGGGCGTTGATGTCAAGGGGGAGGCCCTGCGTCTGGTGATCATCACCCGCTTGCCTTTCCAGGTGCCATCTGAGCCGGTCCAGGAGGCGCGTGCTGAGCGGGTCAAAGAGCGGGGGCTGGATCCGTTTAATCATATCTCCTTGCCTCAAGCCATCATCAAGTTTAAGCAAGGTTTTGGGCGGCTGATTCGCCACAAAGAGGATCGAGGGGTGGTGCTGGTCTTGGATCAGCGGATTGCGGGCAAGGGATATGGTCGGCAGTTTCTGGCCTCCGTGCATGGTGTTCAGCCCATGTTGGGACCGGGCAACCGTATCCTGGGCCAGATGCGCCGCTTTTTTTCCGGTGCTTCGTTGGAGGAAGTGGCGCCCTCAGCGCCTGCGCGTCCAGCCCATCACCCGGCGCGTCCCCCATCGCCCCTGGTCGAGCCGGAAGGTAAACCGGGTGATTTTTCGCGCTTTGCCCCGTCTTGGGTTCGACGCAAACTCTAACAGGGGCTGCCGGTGCGTTCGGCGTCATTCGACCCGGTCTTGAGGAGTCTGTCCGACATGGTACGTCTGCCCATTTCCCCCTCACCGCTTACACTTCGGGCCCTCTGCGCCGGGTGGCTTTCGCTGCTGTGCGTGGGCCTTCTGCTTCCGTCTTTGCTGGAAGCCAGCCCTGAGCGGGGCGAATACCGCGTCGCCAAAGCCTCCAAAAAGTCTTCCTCCAAGTCCAAAGACAGCAAAAAGAAAGCAGCCAGCTCAAAATCCGACCCCAAAAAAGCGAGCACCGCCAAAGACAGCACGGCAAAGAGCAGCACCGGCAAAGACAGCGCCCAAAAAGTCGAGCCTCCCGCACCCACGCGCGAAGAGCCCCGCATTGCCGAGCCGTCCGCTCGAGGCCGCATCGAGAGTAAGCTGGTGCCAGACTTGGCCGACCTGCCCATCGAGCCCCTGGTGGCCATACGCGAGCTGGGGGATTTCACCTGGACGCCCGACGGCAAGCGCCTGGTGGTGGTCACCGATCTCTCGGGAAGTCCCAACCTGTGGGCGGTGGACATCAACGGTGTGGGGTGGCCGCAACAGCTCACCTTTGGAGACAGTCCGGTCTTCCATCCCCGTGTTTCCCCGGACGGGCGATTCTTGTTATACGAGAGTGAGGGCGAGCAGGGAGACAAACGGGACCTCTTCGTGATCCCGATGGTGGGGGGCGTGCCCTACAACCTCACCAGCTCGCCCACGGTGGACGAGCGGCAGGCGGAGTGGAGCCCCGACGGGAAGCTCTTGGCCTACATGTCTGACCAGGAGATCCCCGGTCGTTATCAGATCTACCTCAACAGCCTCAAGAACGGTCGCAGTGCGGGAAGTCCTCGACGCATCAGCCGATCTTTGCAGAGCTCGACCTTGCCCATCTGGAGCCGCGACGGGCAGCAGCTCTTGGTCAGTCGTTTCCGCAGTCCGCGAGATGCCAATCTGGTGGTGTTGGATGTCAGCTCCGGTGCAGAAAAAGTGCTCACCCCTCATCAGGGAGCAGAACGTTGGCTGGCCGCTGCGTGGAGCCCCGATGGAAAACAAGTGCTCGCCACCTCCAACGCGCAGGGCCAAGAAGACGCGGTGATCGTCGATGTGGAGACGATGACCCGAACCTTCGTCACCCGCCAAACCCAGGGAGAAGCCAGCGCCCTAGATTGGTCGCCCACCGAGCCCCGCTTGGCTTGGACGGTCAACCTCCAGGCCAGCCTCAACCTGCTGACGGGACCGCCGACGGCGATGTCGCGGGGCGTGCCCGTGCGGGTGCGTCGTGGAGAGCTCGATGCAGCGCGTTTTTCTCCAGACGGGCGTTTTTTGGCCTTTCGCTATGCCACCGCTCAGCGTGCGCGGGATCTGTGGATCTTCGATCTGAGCCGGAGTGTGGCCCGTCAGATCACCTTCTCGATGGTGAGTGGGGTGCAGCCGGAGCAGCTTGTGGAGCCGGTGCCGGTGACCTATTCTTCCTGGGACGGAACGATGCTGGGAGGGTGGCTCTATGTGCCCCACAATCTCCCCAACGATGCCCGGCGACCGGTGATCGTGTGGGCGCACGATGGACCGGCTCAGCAGGTGCAGAATGGGTTTGACCCCTTGCTTCAGCTCCTGGCAAACCGGGGCTGGGTGGTGCTGGCCCCCAACTATCGGGGGAGCTTGGGGCAGGGCCGAGCGTTTGAGGCCCTCAACGATCTGGACTGGGGCGGCGGTGATCTGCACGATCTGGCGACTGCGGTGGGATTTCTCAAGACCATTCCCTATGCGGATCCGGCTCGAGCGGTGTTGATGGGGCGTGGATATGGGGGATATCTGGCTCAGCTTGGCATGTCTCGCATCCCCGAGCTGTGGATGGCGGGCGTGAGCCTCGGCGGGCTCTTGGATCTGCCCCTCGCCCGTGAGCGCGCCAGTGCTGCTTGGCGTTCCTTGATGGAGTCCGAGCTGGGCAGCCCCGAGGAGCATCCGGCCCTCTGGCGAGACCGATCCCCCCGATTTTTCCTGGAAAATGTGCGTGCCCCCCTGTTTTGGTCGCTCGAGTCTGAGCAGCGCCTGATCACTTGGGAAGAAGCCTCGGCGGTGCAGCAAGCCTTAAAAGCGCGAGGGCTTCCGCTGGAGCTCAAACAGGTGCCTGCTCGAGAGCTGAGTGGCTCCACACGACCTGCCCGTTCCGCCCTCTATCGAGCGGTATTGCAATTTTTGGACAAATACGCCCCGGCTCGTTGAGCCTTCGTGTGTCATGGCTTTCCCTTGACACTGCGATCTGGGTTGCGTATTTTAAGCTCCCTGACCTGTTATGTTTCCATACCGTGCAGAGTTCATACTCAGGATACTCTGTATCATCCGGCGCGTTTCCAAAGCGTGCCCTCTGGTCTGAAGGATGAGCCCATGTCAAATGCACCGACCCCTTCCTATAAGTCGAAGTATCCCATTCGGATTGTGACGGCAGCATCGCTCTTTGACGGACACGATGCCGCCATCAACATCATGCGGCGTATTTTGCAGTCCTCGGGAGTGGAGGTGATTCATTTGGGACACAATCGCTCGGTGGCGGAGATTGTAGACTGTGCCATTCAAGAGGATGTACAAGCCATTGCGGTGACTTCCTATCAAGGAGGACACAACGAATATTTCAAGTATATGTACGATCTCTTGGCGGCTCAGGGGGCAGACATTCGCATCTTTGGGGGCGGAGGTGGAACCATTCTTCCGTCGGAGATCGAAGCGTTGCATGCCCACGGCATCACCCGACTGTATCATCCCGATGATGGCCGCTCGCTGGGACTTCAGGGCATGATCAACGATCTGCTCGAGCGCAGTGATTTTCCCACGGTGAAGGCGGCACAGCTCGATGAATGGCTGACAGCATTGGACGTCCGCGCGCCTGCATCGGTTGCCAAGCTGATCACCCTGGCGGAAAACCATCCGGGCATCATTCCCGAGCTGGAGGCGAAGGTAAAGGCCAAGCTGGGGGATCGGCATGTGCCCGTTTTGGGCATCACCGGCACGGGCGGCGCGGGCAAGTCCTCCTTGGTCGATGAGCTGGTGCGTCGTTTTATTGCCGACTTTGAAGACAAATCCATTGCGGTGATCTCCGTGGATCCGTCCAAACGAAAGACCGGCGGTGCGCTGCTGGGTGATCGCATTCGTATGAACTCCATCCATCACCCGCGTGTATACATGCGCTCGCTGGCGACCCGTCAGTCGAACCTGGCCCTCAGCCAGCATGTGCGCGAAGCGATCTTGATCTGCAAAGCAGCGGGTTTTGACATGGTGATCGTGGAGACCTCCGGCATTGGTCAGTCCGATACGGAGATCGTGGAGCACTCTGATGTATCTCTGTATATCATGACCTCCGAGTATGGTGCTGCCACCCAGCTTGAGAAGATCGACATGCTGGATTTTGCGGATGTGATTGCCATCAACAAGTTTGACAAACGGGGGGCACTCGACGCCCTGCGGGATGTGCGGAAGCAGTACAAGCGTAATCATCAGCTCTGGGACAAGGCAGACGACCAGCTTCCGATCTACGGCACCATTGCCAGTCAGTTTAACGATCCCGGCACCAACACCCTCTACCAAGCGGTGATTCAAAAGCTGCGAGAGAAGGCCGGTGCTCGTTTTGAATCACAGTATGTCCTGACCTCCGGGATGAGTGAAAAGAAGTACGTGATCCCACCAGCTCGTGTGCGTTATCTGGCAGAGATCTGTGAAACAAACGAAGAGCACGAGCGATTCATTCGAGAGCAAGCGGCCATTGCGCGTCGTATGTATCAGCTTCATGGCACCTTGGAGCTGCTCAAAGAGCAGGCGGGCCGTGAGACCCTTGTGGTACGAGAGCGGGCCGAAAATGCCACGGTGGAAGTGACCCGACAGATCTCCGAAGCCCCGGAATACATCACCGCCCTGGAGAAGCTCTACACGGAACTTGAAGCCCGTCTCCATCATGAGTGTCGTGCTTTGTTGGAGGCGTGGCCGGATCTCAAGCGGCGTTATAAAGCCGCTCGTTATCAATACCAAGTGCGAGACAAGGTGCTGGAGCTCGATCTCTATACCGAGACCTTATCCCATCTGAAGCTGCCCAAAGTGACCTTACCACGATACGAAGACTGGGGCGATCTCTTGACCTGGATGATGCGAGAGAATGCCCCCGGACACTTTCCTTTTACGGCGGGTGTTTTCCCCCTCAAGCGAGAGAATGAAGATCCCGCTCGTATGTTTGCAGGGGAGGGGGGCCCCGAGCGCACCAACCGCCGCTTTCATTTTGTGTCGCGGGGACTGCCTGCCAAACGGCTGAGCACCGCCTTTGACTCCGTGACATTGTATGGTGAAAATCCCGACCATCGCCCCGACATCTACGGCAAAGTGGGCAACTCTGGGGTGAGCATTGCCACCCTCGACGACGCCAAGAAGCTCTACTCTGGTTTTAACCTGTGTGATCCGGCTACCTCTGTCTCCATGACCATCAACGGACCCGCTCCGATGATCTTGGCCTTTTTTATGAATGCCGCCATTGATCAGCAGTGTGAGCTCTACATTCGGAAGCATGGCTTACAAGAACAGGTGCGTCAACAGATCGAGGCCCTCTACGCCGAGAAGAACCTGCCCTTGCCATGTTATCAAGGCAGCCTGCCCGAAGGAAATGATGGCTTGGGTCTGATGCTGTTGGGTGTGACCGGCGATCAAGTCCTGCCTGCGGAGGTATATGCCAAAATCCGCGCCTATGCGCTCTCGCAGGTGCGAGGCACGGTGCAAGCGGACATTCTCAAAGAAGATCAGGCGCAAAATACCTGCATCTTCTCCACTGAGTTTGCCCTCAAGATGATGGGAGATATTCAGTCATACTTTATTCAGCAGAAGGTGCGAAACTTCTACTCTGTCTCCATCTCGGGCTATCACATTGCGGAGGCGGGCGCCAATCCCATCACCCAGCTTGCCTTGACATTGGCCAATGGCTTCACCTTTGTGGAGTATTACCTGAGCCGAGGCATGCACATTGATGACTTTGCCCCCAACCTGAGCTTTTTCTTCAGCAACGGCATGGATCCCGAGTACGCAGTGATTGGGCGCGTGGCGCGGCGCATCTGGGCGCGTGCCATGAAGTATAAGTATCGAGGCAACGAGCGCAGCCAGAAGCTGAAGTATCACATCCAGACCAGCGGGCGGAGTTTGCACGCTCAAGAGATCGCCTTCAACGACATTCGCACCACCTTGCAGGCCCTGTATGCGATCTACGACAACTGCAACTCCTTGCACACCAATGCGTATGACGAAGCCATCACCACCCCTACCGAAGAGAGTGTGCGGCGTGCGCTGGCCATTCAGCTTGTCATCAACAAAGAGCTGGGGCTGGCCAAGAATGAAAATCCGCTTCAAGGGGCCTTTATCATCGAAGAGCTGACCGACTTGGTAGAAGACGCCGTGCTCCAAGAGTTTAAGAGCATCTCCGAGCGAGGCGGCGTGTTGGGTGCGATGGAGCGTATGTATCAGCGCAGCAAAATTCAAGAAGAGTCTCTGTATTACGAGAGCCTCAAACACTCGGGAGAGCTGCCCGTGATTGGGGTGAACACCTTCTTGGATCCCAAAGGATCTCCCACCATCATTCCGCAAGAAGTGATCCGAGCCACCACCGAAGAGAAGGAGTATGCCATCACCTCCCTTCAGGCATTTCATGCGCGTAACGCGGGCGTGAGTGCCCAGGCGCTGGCGCGACTGCAAAAGGCCGCCGTAGAGAATGGCAACCTCTTTGCGGAGCTGATGGATGCCGCTCGTTATTGCTCCTTGGGTCAGCTCTCCGGTGCATTGTATGAGGTGGGAGGTCAGTATCGTCGTAATATGTAAGTGAGGGAAACCCTCCACAGGGTGGTGATGATAAGGCATCACCTTGCGTCTGCTGAATCCTTATCATTGGCTGGAGTCCGTTGTGGAAGCGTCAGAACCCCCGAGTATATCCTCTCCGATCATGTCCACCGTAGTGGAAGCACGCCAGGCATATCGACCGGTGCTTATGGATGTTCTCAAGCACTATTCTCGTGAGCTTCTCAAAGCCGATCTGATTGCGGGCCTGATTGTTGGCATTGTGGCCCTGCCTTTGTCGATGGCGTTGGCCATTGCGACCGGATTGCCCCCGATGATGGGACTCTTCACCGCCATCTTTGCGGGAGGTGTGATTGCCATCACCGGCGGCTCACGGTATCAGATCTCAGGACCGACGGCTGCCTTCATCGTCATCTTGGTGCCCATTGTGTCCCAGTTTGGGGTGAATGGTTTGATGGTGGCGGGCCTGTTGGCAGGCATCATCTTGATCTTGATGGGGGCCTTTGGAATGGGCTCGCTGATCAAGTTTATTCCCTATCCTGTGATCACGGGATTTACCGCTGGAATTACCGTGAGCATTGCCACCACCCAATTGGTGGGCTTTTTTGGCCTCACCTTGCCGGCTCGGATCGCGGTGAATCCTGAGCACGAGCTGCTGCTCAACCTGAGCCCGGAGCAGTGGGCTGTCTTAGATCCCGCTCAAAAGTCTAACTTTACCCGCTTGGAGTATATCGAAAAGCTGGAAGTCTTGACCCATAGTTTTCCGAGCGTAGACTGGCATGTGCTCCTGGTGTCTGCTTTTACCCTGGCCATTCTGATCTATTGGCCGAAGTTTGTGACCCGTAAGCTCCCCGCTCCATTGCCTGCATTGGCACTGGCCACGGTGCTGGCATATGCCTTAAGAGAGCTGGCGGGCTGGAATACCTTGACCCTGATGGGTGAAAAGTATGCCATCATGAGCTACCTAGACTTGTGGAGACCCGGTCAATTTGATCCCCGACCCTTTATGACACCTGAAGCCATTGCATCCGCGCCTGCGAGCTTCTTTGAGCCCTTTCGATTTACCTTCCGTAACATCGAGAGCCTCTTACCTGCTGCCGTCTCCATTGCATTGTTGGGGGCGATTGAGTCCTTACTTTCGGCGGTGGTGGCGGATGGTATGACCGAGACACGCCATGATTCAAATGCGGAGCTGATTGGTCAAGGCATCGGCAATGTGATCTCTCCCTTTTTTGGAGGATTTGCCGCCACCGGTGCCATCGGACGCACCGCCACCAACGTGCGAAACGGGGGCAAGACCAACCTCTCGGCACTCTTTCATGCCGTGACCATCATGCTGATTATGTTGGTGGCTGCACCCTTGACCCGCTATATTCCATTGTGTGCGCTCTCCGCTGTCCTGCTGATGGTATGCTGGAATATGGCCGAAGTAGATCACTTTGTCGATCTGCTCAAAGCGCCAAAATCTGACGTCGTAGTGCTCCTGACCTGTTTCGGATTGACGGTGTTTGTCGATATGGTCTGGGCCGTCATGGTGGGGGTGATGTTGGCCAGCCTGCTCTTTATGCAGCGCATGTCTCAGCTCACTGAAGTGCGCTCGGTCTCCCCGGCAGAAGTGGCTGCCATCAGTCGAGACATTCAACATTCCGAGATTCCAGTTGGTGTGACCGTGTATTCCATCGACGGCCCCTTCTTTTTTGGTGCCACTGAACAAGCCATGCGAGGGCTTCAAGTGGTCTCGGAGCTTACCAAAGTGGTGATCCTGCGGATGCGTCAAGTCCCGGCGATGGATGCCACAGGACTCTATGCCCTGCGCAAAGTCCATGCTCAGCTTTCCGCTCGAGGTGTGACGATGGTGCTCTCCGGTGTGCGCAAACAGCCGCGAGACGTGATGACCCGGGCGGCCTTTGATCAGGTGGTCGGCCCCGAGAACATCTGCGAAAACATTGACAGAGCCCTGGAGCGTGCCCGTCATATCTTGGGGCGCTGAGCCGCTCGAAACCCTGCCTGCCTTCCCCCCTGCCTTCCTGCTCGCAAAAAATGGCGACCCCTCAGCTTGACACTCATGGAATGCACAGCTAGCATGTCAGCAAATCCCCAGCGTGAGGTTCGCATGTCTGTTGGCAAGAATGTTCCCCGCAAAGACAGTCCTGGCAAAGTCTCAGGTGCGGCGCGATACGTCGATGATCTCTCGCCTGAAGGCTGCTGGTTTGGCGCCACCGTTCGTTCTGCCCATCCCCATGCGCGGGTGTTGGGTTTTGAGCTTCCGCCCGATGAAGACTGGAGTGAGCTGGTCATGGCCTCCGCCAAAGACCTGCCAGGCCGGAATTTAGTGGCCTTGATCTTTGACGATCAGCCACTTCTGGCCGATGGCTACGCCCGTCACATCGGAGAACCCCTCCTGCTTCTGGCTGGACCGGATCGAGAGCGTGTGCGTCGGGCCGCTCAGAAGGTCAAGGTCCAGTACGAAGTCCTGCCCGCCATCACCGACCTCCGCAGTGCGTTGGAGCACGGCTCCGCCCCCGGCTGTGTGGCACCCAAAGCCATTCACATCGTGAGGGGCGACCTCGAGCAGGGATTTGCCGATGCCGACCTGATTGTGGAAGGCCACTACTGGACCGGACATCAAGAGCAGCTCTACATCGAGCCCAACGGCTTTATTGCCCGCTGGACCTCTGAAGGTGTGCTGGAAGTCGAAGGTTCCTTGCAGTGTCCGTATTATGTCCACAAAGCTATGAAAGAAGCCTTCAACCTGCCCGACGACAAAGTGCGGGTGATTGGCACCGTGACCGGCGGTGGATTTGGTGGTAAAGAGGACTTTCCTTCCGTCTTGGCAGGACACGCGGCCTTGTTGTCCCTCAAAGCGGGCCGACCGATCAAGATGGTGTACACCCGCGCCGAAGACTTCAGCGTCACCACCAAACGTCATCCGACCCACTCCTATTATAAGATGGGAGTCAAACGCGACGGCACCCTCACCGCCTGTTACTGCGATTTTGACATCGACTCGGGTGCCTATATCACCTTAAGCTCCGTGGTATTGTCCCGGGGATCCATTCACTCGACGGGGCCTTACGCCTTCCCCCACGTGGAGGTACACGGGCGCGCGTGGGCGACCCATACCCCTCCGAACGGGGCATTTCGGGGGTTTGGTGCGCCTCAAGCCTATTTTGCCCTCGAGCGGCATCTGGATCGGGTGGCGGAAGCCCTTCAGCTCGACCCGGCCGAGCTGCGGCGGAAAAATGCCCTCTCGGTGGGGGGTATGACTGGAACTGGCCAGATCTTGAAGGAGTCGGTGAGCACCCTTCCGGTCTTGGAGGCGGCTCTGGAGCGCAGCGAGTGGGTCATGCGTCGGCAGGAGCGGAGCCGAGGGGTCAAGCGGCGCGGGTTGGGCATGGCCCTCTACATGCACGGCACCGGTTTTACCGGATCGGGCGAACGTCGCCTCAAGACCCTGGTGGGCCTGGAGCTCTATCCCGATGGCTCCGTGGAGATTCGGACGTCCTCGACCGACATGGGGCAGGGCACTGCAACGGTTTTCCCGCAGATTTTGGCAACCGCCGCTGGATTTCCGTATGAAGCCTGTCGTCTCGCCCCCTTTGATACCTTCCAAGTGCCGGACAGTGGGCCAACGGTGGCCTCGCGCACGGTGGCCATTGTGGGCCGCGTGGTGCAGTGGTTGGGGGAGGCGCTGCAAGCCAAGCTCCTGGAAGCTGCTGCCGTTTGGTTTGGTGGGGTGCCCGAGGAATATCAGCTCAACGAGCGGGGGCTGGTGCGGGTGTGGAGCAACGAGCGCCTGCTGAGTCACGAAGCCCTGGCCAGCCGTTGGATTGGGGAGCGGGGTCCGCTCCGACTGGAGCGTGGTTATCAGCTCGATCCGACTTTGCAGTGGGACGAGGTGGACTATCGAGGTGACGCTTATCCTGCATATGCCTTCGGGTGTACCGTGGTGGAAGTGGAAGTGGACACCGACACCCTCGAAGTGGACGTTCAGCGGGTGACCGCCGTGCATGATATAGGCACCTTGATTCATCCGCTGCTGGCGGCGGGGCAGGTGGAGGGGGGCTTGGCGCAGGCCATTGGGTACGGGCTGCTCGAGGAGGTGAAGTGGCGCGACGGAAAGATGTTGAACCCGAGCTTTACCAACTACATCATCCCCACGGCGCTGGATTTGCCTGAGCTGGAGGTGAGCTTTATCGAAAATCCGTACTCACACGGACCTTTTGGTGCCAAAGGCGTGGGCGAGCTGCCGATGAATGGGGCTGCGCCTGCCCTTGCGAACGCCATCTTTGACGCGGTGGGTGCAGACGTATGTGAGATTCCCGTAACACCGGAGCGGATCCTTAAAGCCCAGCTTCAGGCCCGCGCGGAAGGAAGAGCGTCATGAAGATCCGATTGGTGGTCAACCAGACCCCTTGTCATGTAGAAGTGCCGGGTGCTCGTCGCTTGCTCGACGTCCTGCGGGATGACTTGGGCTTTACCGGTACGAAAGAAGGCTGTGGAGAAGGTGAGTGTGGAGCCTGCTCCGTCCTGATGGACGGGGTGCTCGTCAACGCCTGCCTCATTCCGGTCGGACAAGCCAATGGTGCTCAGCTCGTGACCGTCGAAGGGCTGGAGCAAGACGGCGGCTATCGTCTTCAAGAAGCCTTCGTCGAACACGGGGCGGCTCAGTGTGGGATTTGCACCCCTGGCATGTTGATGTCTGGCCATGCCTTCTGCCAAGCCCGCGAAGCACAGGGGCAGGGCATGCCGTCTCGACAGGAAATCCGGGAAGCCATCGCGGGCAACCTCTGCCGCTGCACCGGATATCAGAAGATCGTCGATGCCATTTCCGATGCCATCGCCGGAGGTCTTGCTGAGCAAGAAGCAAACCAGGTGGTGGGAGGTTGAGATGCCCG
Source organism: Myxococcota bacterium (assembly GCA_046075485.1). GTDB lineage: Bacteria > Myxococcota_A > UBA796 > JAJRTE01 > JBJTQF01 > JBJTQF01. Next base: position 12,005 of record JBJTQF010000289.1, read on the forward strand.
AGCTGTTGCGTGATGTCGATTTTTTTGCCCCCCGCACCCTCGAGGAAGCCCTCGAGCTGAGGGCCAGCCTGGGCGAGCGTGGCCGAGTGGTGGCCGGTGGCACCGACGTGATGGTGTGGCAGGAGCAGGGACGTGTGCCGCTCCCGGAGTCTTACCTGTCGGTGTGGGGTCTGCGTGAGCTGCGTTTTATCCGGCCTGGCGAAGGGCGGGTGGAGATCGGCGCACTCACCACCTATACGGACCTGATCGAGTCGGAGCTGATCCAGCGTTTTTATCCGGATCTGCTCGAAGCCTCCCGGCAGATCGGGGCCCTTCAGATTCAGAACCGGGGCACGCTGGCGGGAAATGTGGTCAACGCCTCTCCGGCGGGGGATACCTTGCCCGTTTTGGCGGTTCACGACGCCATTTTTGTGCTGTCCAGCGCCGCACGCGGCGAGCGGCGGGTGGCCCATGACGATTTTTTTGTGGACTATCGAAAGACCGCCCTGGCCCCCGACGAGCTGCTGGTGCGTATCGAGCTGCCCATGCCCTCGGCGGGCGAGGAGCTGCGTTTTGCCAAAGTGGGGTCGCGTAAAGCGCAGACCATCTCGAAGGTGATGGCGGCCATGAAAGCCAGCTTTGACAGTGAAGGGCGTTTTCAGTCTGTTGCGGTGTCTTTTGGTGCGGTTTCTCCGGTCATTCGGCGGCTGAGACCGTTGGAGGAGGCGCTCATGGGCCAGCGACCTTCGGCGGCCCTGGCGGAGCGGCTGGACGGTGTGCTTCAGCGTGCGATCTCACCGATTGACGATGTGCGCTCCGACGCGCAATATCGGCGTTTTCTGGCGGCGGGCCTGCTCAAACGATTCTTGCGGAGCTGGCAGCCGGAAGGCGCTCACATCCTGGACTTCCCCCACCGGGCCTCTTGACGCGAGCGGCCCCCTGGTTTTGGCCTCAGAATCCGCCCTCACTTGACACCTTCCATCTTCACTGGATAAGATACGGTGCGCTTGCGACCCGTTCCCACCTCATCTTTTTCGGAGATCCCTGCATGAAGCCGCTCAGTACACGCCGCGAGGTCATCGCCGGTCTTATCTCCTTGAGCAGTCTGCTGACGGCATGTGAGCCGGAGCCCACCGCATTGACGATCTCTGTTGTGCCGATCAATGAGCTGTCATTTAAGTCGGACATGGAGAGTTATCTGTTTCGAGCGGAATACATCGATGCGACAACAGATCGACTCCGTACTTTCACCACCTATCAGTTTTCCGCGTCGAGTGTGGCCGGATTGGCACCCATCGAAGTGCCCTTAACGCAGCCCGGTGAAGAGCTGCGCATCTCACTGGAAGCCTATCGGGGTGCCGACCGCATCCTGGATGTGACCTCTCCTCGGTTTGTGTTTGACGGCTCCACACCGGTGAGTCTCAAGCTCTTGATGGCACCGGCGCAGACCCTGGTGACCTTGAGCCAGACCCTCGAGCGGGCGCGTTATGGGCATGCGCTGGTCTCATTGGGGGCGGGGCGTTTTCTGGTGGGGGGAGGCGCGGATGGATTGCAGGGGGATGCCACCTCCTCCCTGGAGTGGGTGGATGATGGCTCGACCTCACTGCATTTTGGATTGGAGAAAGCGACAACGGCCCTGACCCGTGCGCGGGTGTTTCCGGTGTCAGGACGTTTGGGCAGCTTGCTTGACCCGACGGTGTCCGTGCCTGCCATGATCGCGGGGGGTGACTCCTTTCCACGGCTGAGCCTCTCGTGGGTCAAGGAGGTGGCGCAAGCGGATGGTTTGACCGCCTCTTATTTGGTGCCCGAGTTTGGCGTCTCGTTGCAGGCAATTCAGACCTATGACTCGGTGGACCTGTTTGACCCTGCCTCGGGGACCGTGCGCACGCTGAAGCCGTTGGTGTTTCCGGTCTCCAACGCTCGGGCCGTCAGCTTGGAGAGTGGCCATCTGTTTTATTGTGGCGGGCTCGAGAAAAACGGTACGGGCCAAAACCTCCAGCTCAGTGCCAACTGTTTTGAGTGTTGGGCGGACTTTGGCGGAGGCTGTGGAGGGGTGGCCGGAGGTTCGCCGGTGGTGCTGCATCAGCTTACTCAGCTCAGCGGAGACTATGTGCTCAGCTCGGGCGGCATGACCGGTACGAGCTTGTTGGCTCGAGATGAGCAGGGTGTATTGCGGCCTCAGCTCACCAACGAAGCCCGTCTGTATGCCTTTCAAGCGGGTTATGTGCAGGCGTCCAACGCGCTGATGAAAGAGGCGAGGGCGGGGCACTCCACGGTGGCGCTCCCGACGGCTCAAGGGGAGGCGCTGCTGACGGGTGGATTTGGTCAAGTGGTGCAGGATCGGCAAAACTATCTGGTCCTGCTGGATTCTGCCGAGATCTTCAACCGCTATTCGGTGCGCGAAGGGCAGGAGACCCGTGCTTTTCGTCGGCTTGACGGGCGCTTGAACCATGCCCGTGCCTTGCATACCTCGGTGGCCCTTGAAGACGGGCGTATCCTGATTGTGGGGGGTTTTGGAGCGGACCCGTCTGAGCCCTTACCCGCCGAGATCTTTGATCCAGCTCAAGAATCACAGGGATTTGTGGAAGTGCCGGAGCTGGTGCTTCCGGCGATGGTGGGCCTAGAAGCCACCGTATTAGACAGTGGGCAGGTATTGCTGACAGGGGGAGTACCGGTCGAAGCGGATGCGAGCGCCGTTGCTGCCGTGCGGATCTACACCCCTTAAGTGTCTCACCGGGTGTTTAGGGGGCCGCATACGCCTCGAGCGCCACACAGGGATCATCTGAGCCGCCCCGGAGTGTCAGGTTTTGCTCCAGCGTAGACGGATTTTGGAGCTGACAGCGGGTGTTCTCCACCTCACGAGCCTGCTCATACTGCTGATAGCAGGTGGAGAGCTCCTCGCTGGAGACCTCTTGACCGCAGCGTTGGAGCTGAGTGGCCATCGTATCACACAGCGCCTGGCACTCATTTTTGCAACCCGCGAAGGGCAGGAGCAGTCCGAGCAGGAAAAATCCGACAAAGCCGGGGTGATGGTTACGGAGCGGGACTGTCGAGTGAGCAGCTTGGCTCCGCGCTGGCCTCCGCAGGGCATCGAGACTGAGCCTCGGTACACCAGCTCTGGAGACAGCTTTGTTGGGAGACGGTACACCAGCTTGCTTCCCCGGTCTCGGCGAGCTGTCGGAACTTGAGACATACTTCCCGCTGCTGTTCATAACTCTGCTCCTGCGTTCCCTGAGCCTGATCGTATTCCGAGATGAGCTGGGCAAAACAGTCACCCAGACAGCACTGCTTGAGCTCTCCGCACGTCACCTCACGAAAATCCTGCCGACATAGACGAATGGCATACTCCGAGCGTTGCTGAACCACCTGTGGATCATTGGCATCCTTGAGACAAGAATCAGGGGCCTGGCCGCTGCTGGCACCAAACAGATCACAGCGTTGAGACAGCTCATAATAACGTTCGCACAACGTCTGGCAGCGGTTCGACGAACACGCGCTGAGCGTGAGGGCCAACAGCATCCCCAACGTTCTCAAAATAATCATACGCACAGGCAAAAGCTGAGCCATCATGCAGTCACGTCCTCCAGGATGGGGTGGATTCTGGCATCGGGGGGCTTGATCGTCAAGAGGCAGCCCCACGAAAGGCAGGATCCGGTTCCGTCGGAGAATTTATTTTATATCGAACGTTCGTTATAAAATAGATGCGGATTTAAAAAGGGTGCGCTACACTGTCTTTAACGGTGGCGGCGCGAGGGTAACGGTTTCAGTGGCCAGGACTTGGAGGTGCATATGCCGCGCATCGTAGATCATGATCAATATCGTCGGTTGCTTCTGGAGCAGTGTGGACAGCTCTTTAAAGATCACGGGTACGCGGGGTTGTCGATGAGGCAGCTTGCAGAGCACCTTCAGGTCTCGACGGGCACGCTCTATCACTACTTTAAGAACAAAGAGGAGCTCTTTCGGGCGCTGGTCTACCACGTGGCGGACCAGGATCTGGCGAAGATTCACGAGGCATTGCTGCCTCTGCCCGTCGAGCAGCGTCTGGAAGCCTTTCTGAAGCTGGCAGAGCTCTCGGAGGATGACTGGCGCTGTCAGCTCTTGGTGGTCTGTGACTACGCTCGTGCGGTGGGATTTGCCACGTTTGACCAAGAGGTGGTCCTTCGTGAAGCCAGCCAGCGATATCTGGAGACCCTCGAAGTGCTGCTCCAGCGAAGCCGAGAGCAGGTGGAGCTGATCGAGCACTTTCTGTCGGGTCTGCTGCTCAATCGGCGACTGTATGGGATGTCGCCTGATTTGGCCAAACAGACCGCACAGTTTTTGAAACTGTTGAGTTCACATAAACAATCGAGTCCCCCCTAAGGAGGCCGTATGGTGACATATCTTCGTCGTCTGGTGTTGTGGAGTATGGTGGCGGGTGTGATGGCGGGTGTGATGGCGGGTGGGTTGAGCGCCTGTCAATCGGAAGCAGAGGTGGAGCCGACGCCCATCATTCCTGCTGATGCCGTGACCTACGAGCAGGTGGCGCCGATTCTTGCGCGGAGCTGCGAGTCCTGCCATCAGATGGGAGGGGTTGCGCCCTTTTCGCTGGTGGGGTACGAAAATGCCAGCCGTTTTGCAGCGGCCAGCAAAGCCTCGGTGCTCAGCGGAAATATGCCTCCACTTAAAGTCACCCACGACGGGAGCTGTCAAACCTTTACGGATAAACGTTTTTTGACGGCAGAAGAGAAGCAGCTCTTGGCGGACTGGGCGGATTCAGGGGCACTTCGACGTGATCCCACCTATCAGCCACCCAGCACCTCTCGGCCTCCAGAGCTCTCGGATGAGAGCGTCACCTTCGAGATGCCGTCCAGCTATTCCCCCAAGTCCTCCAGCGGGCATCCCCAGGACGATTACCGCTGCTTCTTTATGGAACCTGCGCTCGACCGCGACCAGTACCTGACCGGATATGAGGTGTTGCCCGGAGACCGCAGCATGGTACACCACGTCATCCTGATGTCGCTGCTCGAAGAAGATGAGGCCACCGCTGCCGAGCTGGATGCACAAGATGATCGACCCGGCTGGGATTGTGTGACGGGCGCAGGGGAGGGCATCCCCTTCTACAATGTGGTGATGGCGTGGGCACCGGGCTCAGACGTTGAGCGTTTTCCGGCAGGAACGGGCATCAAGCTCCGTCAGGGTCAGCGCCTTGTGATGCAGGTTCATTACAACCTGACCAGCACTCAGGGCACGGATAACACCCGCTTGAGACTGGAGCTCACCGACTCGGTGGACAAGCAGCTCCGAGGGCTTCTGCCGGGGCCAAGTGAATTTGAGCTGCCCCCAGGTCAGCCTGAGTACACCATTGATTATCGGATTCCGTTGAGCAAAATTCAGCACCGGTTCCAGTTTATGGAAGGCATCTCGTTCGACAGCATGACGGTCTATGCGGCGGGCTCACATATGCACCTCTTGGGGCAAGAGCAGCGGGCCAGTGTGGTCCCTGCGGGTGCAGCCGAGAGCTCTGAAAAATCCTGTCTGATCGAGACCAAAAACTTCGACTTCAACTGGCAGCTCTTCTTCTTTTATAAGGAACCTGTCAAGGTAAGTATGAAGGATGACCTCCTGTTGAGCTGCACCTACGATACAACCTCAAAAGATGTCCCCACCTATTATGGTGAAGGCACCGAGGACGAAATGTGTGTGACCCTGCTCTATGTGACCTTTGATGAGTGATGCCCTTGTCCGTGGCCTCTGTTATACTCCCGAGAAGTAAGGGTGTTCAGACCCAGCCTTCAGCGCGGAGTGTGTATGCAGCGGAAGCGGAAAAACTACGGTGTCCTTCAGATCGAGCCCACCGATTTTTGTAACCTACGCTGCGCCATGTGTGCGCCCCAGCTCAAAAATCTACCCACATTGCACGGTGACTTGCCCAAAGGGTTCATCGACATGGGGCTCTTCCAGAAGCTGATCGATGATCTGGCGCGCTCCCATGTCTGTTTTGATCACCTGATCTTTCAGTGGCTGGGCGATCCAGCCCTTCACCCGCGCCTGCCCGAGCTGGGCGCAGATGCACATGCGCATGTGCGAGACCGGTTCCAGTACTTTCGGATCGACTCCAACGCCATCGCCTGGACACCCAACCGTCTGGATCAGCTCCTGGAGGTCTACACACGGGATCCACTCTTTCCGATCCTGCTGGTGTTTTCCATCGATGCCGCAACACCGGAGACCTATCGGCGGGTCAAAGGAGCTCCGGGGGAGACCCTCCACCGGGTCGAAGCGCATATCGAGCATCTGCTGGACCAGCGCGCGCGCCTACCTTTTGAGCATATCAACCTCAACGTCGAGATGCAGTTTGTGCTCCAGCCTGGGAATGCGCACGAGGTCGCGCAGTTTATCCAACGCTGGGATGAGCGGCTGGCACAACGAGGGGCAGGGCGGGGTTACAACGAGATCATGATCAAGCGGCTCAGCGTGGGGGCGGGCGCGGAAGGCCAACGGCTGGCCGATCAGCTCTACGATGAGGCGCTGCGGACCTTTGAGATCCGCCCCTTCACCAAAAAACATGTGACGCTGAAGATCTGGGAGGAACGCGCATGGGTTCAGGACGTCCCCCTTGCCCGGGGCTCTGGAAGACACCTGTCATCCGCTGGGATGGGCAGTTGATGGCCTGCTGCGCTGATGTGGATGGTGAAATCCCCGTCGGCAATCTCCGGGAGGCCACCTTTGAGGAGCTCTGGGAAGGCCCCAACATGACACGCTATCGCCTCTGGCATATCGAAGGGCGCTTCGAGAACATCCCCAAGTGTCTGGCCTGTGGTGGCATCAACTTTTATAAGATGAGCCCCGAAGAAATCCACGACTACCTAGAAGAACAAGGACGGCTGGACCTCTACCCGCTCTATCGGCAACGGCTGGAGGTCTAAGCTCAGGTGGTGTCTCGCAGTGTTTGTTTGAATCACGGGAAGGATAAAAACAGAGGGGCGAAGGGCAGGTTATCGCGTCAGGCTCAGGCTTGAGCGGCAGCGGCAGCGGCACCGACGGCCTGATTGCGGCGCTTCACTTCTTTGATGGCCCTGTTCAAATCATCTTGGGAGTTGATCTGATAGTTGGACAGCTTCGACAAGAAGCGGAAGGTCATCTTGTCTGCTTTTTCGTTGGCCACCTTGATCTGATCGGCCCACGCATCAAATACGCCGGTGAGCGCATCGTTGAAGTTGAAGGTCGCATTGCCTTCCACGAGCTGAGGCACGGGGTGTTTGACGTTGCCCTTCTCTTCTTTATACATAAAGCGAGCCATGCGCAGCACCTGCTCAAGCTGGCGCGGATCACGCTTGATGTAACGCTCGAGGAACTCGAAGTAGACCTGACCATGACGCAGCTCGTCGGCGGCCATGTAGTTGAAGATCTTGACCGCCACGCCTTCTGGAGAAAAGTCGGACACCGCCTTATACCAGCAATGCAGCTTGATCTCGCCGACCAAGTGCATGGTAATGGTCGGGATCAGACCGCCAGCGGGCAGGTACTGGTGGATGGGCTTCAGCTCGTGCTCATGCACTTCCACGCCGTTTTCCGCCAGATACCGCTTCAGCACATAATGATGCTTCATTTCTTCGTAGTACCACACCGACATAAAACAGGAAAAGTCGATGTCTTCGAAGAAGTCCCGCAAGAACATCATGGTGGCGTCCAGCGCGGTAAACTCTGCCAAGCAGATGACCTTGATATGCTGGAGGGTCTCGGGATGGACCTTCAACAAATCCTTGTCGATCTCGTTCCACGGGATATCATCGTTGAGGCTCCAGCGTGCGCGCTCGAGACGATTAAAAACGTGATCGTAAATGAATGAGTCCATGCATATCCTCCTGCGGCTAAAGGGCTAGATCGGAGTACAATATGTCCATGAGGCTGCAACACCACTCGGCAGGTGTTTGGCGTCAGAATCACATCGTTTCTACAATACCTGAGGAGCATCCGCCACGTCAACCATGAAAAGGCCCGCCGAGATGATGGGATTGCGTCCCATTTTGTATGCTGGATTACTAAGTTTAAGTTTGCACGCGCTGCTCTTGGGCCTGCTTCTGTTCCTGCCCTCCAACGCGGAGCAGGTGACGTACACGCCGGTGCCCCTCCGCCTCGAGCTGGTGGATGACCTCGTGCGAGAGCTCCCGCCCACCTTCGAGCCCCTCGCACCCACCCCGCCTCCTTTACAGACGCCCCACGCTCGAGCGCCCCGTGCGCGCGTGGATGCGCGAGAGGTGAATGGGTCTCCCGACATCACCCCGGTGGCTCCCGCTCATGAAGTGGAGACCGCGAGCACCCCTCCAGTGGCCTCGGGAGAGCTGCTTCCGCCTCAACCTGACACCGCACCTGCTCCGGCTCGAGAAGGCACGCCGAGCCTCCAGCTTGATCCTGCATTGGCTTTTGGCTCGGCAGGATATGCCGGTGTGGGAGGGGGCACAGGTGCAGGAGAAACAGGTGCAGGAGGAACAACCACCTCGGGTCCAGGCACAAGCGCAGACGGCGCGGCAGGAGCAGGCAAAGGACCGCTGTCGGAGGCGGAGGTGCGGGTGCAGCTTCAGCAGCTTGGCCGAGAGACGCGGGGCCGAGATAAAGTCAGTCGTGGCCTGTACTCCAAGACCTTGATCAACTATACGACTCAGATGGAGGCTCGCTGGGAGGTCCGGCAGGAGCAGGTAGACCACTATCCCATCCGGCCCCAGGTACGCTCGGGCTTGCGAGCGGCCAATGGGGTGCAGGACTCCAGGCCCTCCTGGTCGCGTGGGGATGACCTCTCGACGCCGTGTTATTTTGAGCGGTATTCGTTGGGGCAGGTGCGACTGGTGCTCAATGCACAAGGGGGCGTGCAGGAGGTGTCGTTGTATCGAAGCTCCGGCAGTATTCGTCTGGATCGGGAGGCGCTGAGGCTGGTCCGAGGTGCTGCTCCTTATCCCGCGCCAGAAGCTCAGGATGTGGGACCGGATGGCCTTTGCCGGATGGTGTGGGATGTGGGCGTGCGCAACTATTCAAACTCCAACTGCAAACCGCTGGACCGTAAATACTTGATCAAGGACATTGAGCTGGTGATGGTCGAATGAGGGAGGCTTAAGAAAGGGAAATAAGCAGCAAGCATCACCACGACGGGCGGGCTCCAGCGGATGCAGCACTCAGTGCTGGGGCAGAGGCTTAGAGCTTAACAGTCAGCGTCGAAGTGCTCTCTGATACCTGAGACTTGCCAAAAGCCGTTACCGTGCTGGTGGCTCCCGTCGTGGTGGATTTCATGGTGGCGGGTTTCACCTGATAATACGTCACACTCGTCTTCACCGAATACGTTCCGCGTGAGAGTGTCCCAAGCCGCAGCACCTTGGACTGCTGATAGGCGAGTGGGTCAATCCGGTCGTATCCGACCACTTCAACCTCGGTAGGCGTGATCACCGCAGGGGTCAGCCATACTTCTTTGACCAGAACCTGCTTATTCTTGGAGTCAAAGACCTTCACCGAGACCACAAATGCGCGAAACTGCTCCCCAGTGGGCACATTATGCATGGCTCCCACGTTTTTGAGGGTGGCCGAGAACGAATCCCGCGTGGTGATCGTCGCAGGGACGGTCAAGCTGAGGGCCGCCTTAAGCTTGGTAGGGCTATGTCCGCCGGGGAAGCTGTGACGGATTTCGCCCGTGCTCCAGTCGGTCATATGGCAGCTCACGCAGGTGGTGTTGGCATCGGGACGCTGAGACAAGTGCTCCGTGACCGTCGCGGAAAGTGCGCCAAAGAGTGGATCGTCATGGCAGCTCGCGCATATGCTGACCCCGTCCACAAACGAGGGCTCCACCACCACCGCATGACTCTTGGTGCTGGCGGTGATTTCCATATCCCCCGCAATTTCACCTTCGGGGGTGAGGTGGCAGCTCACGCAGGTGATGCCTTCTGAGGCATTGGGGACATTAAGTCCTCGGCTGAAGGGGGCATACACGCCGGCCAAGTCCTTTGGTGCCAGGGCAGTATCCGGCACATGGCAACGAATACAGGTCTTGGCGTTGGCGTCGGTCTGCTCATGGTAGATGAGCTGAAACTCGTAGTCCTTCCAAGACAGGTTGTGCATGCTGCCCGTCTCGAGGGTGTTGTAGGGGTCCAAATTGCCTGCTGCGTCTTGGCTGTCCCAGATCGGTGCGGCCACCATGTCCGAGCCTGCGCCTTCTTCCCACTCCAGGAGCTGGCTGGGATGGCAGGTCGAAGCACAGTCTTGGGCCAACGTTGCACTGGTGAACCCATACGGATTGACCGACACCATCGGCTCATCGTAGGCAGCGGCGAGGGCCTGAACCTGCTCGCTGGCGAAATAAGTACCCATACGAGCATGGGCGGGGCCCGCCTCCGCAGGGGTGGAAAAGGTGAAGAGGGTGAGTGCCATAAAACCGGCTGGCAGGAATTTTTTGGGCACAACCCAGGTCGATTTTTGCTGCTTTCCCTGGGCTGTTCCGGACCTCTCGTGAGTGCTCATGTGCTTCCCTTTTTAGTCTGAGGGTGAATCACGTCCAACAGATAAGAATACGTCCCGCTCATTGCGGGGTGTACAGACACGAGAGAGTTCAACAATATTGAATAAATGGCCTATGACCGTTCCAGCAAATACGCTTATTTGCTCGCCATATCCTATGTATTGATAAGCCTTTCTTCGTCATCCATGTCAACGATAAATCCAGTGACCGCACTCTCATCAAACATCGGCAATTAAAGAACCGGCTTTAGACGAGGATTAACGTTGACGCTGAATTTTTTTCAATCCCATCAACGTATGCCATCCAAGCTCATACGTGCAGCCCCTGGCCTGCATAATCGGTCAGTCCCTTGCTTGCAGACTTGACGCCGTCTGGCTGCACGAAGTATCGTATGAGCGTTGCGCGCACCCGCGCAGGCTGATTACCCTTGCTGGAGACGTATGCATATGAAGCGCCCCATTGTGACGGCCTCAATTGCCCTGGCGGTGGTCTTCCTTGGACTTATGCTCGTGGGCTCGCTGATGCCCGGACAGACCCGCATCGAGCAGAGTTACACCATGAACGGCACGCCGGAGCGTGTTTGGCCCCTCTTTGCCGACCTCAAGGGCTGGCCAAGCTGGTACTGGGCTGAGGACGGCACTCACATGACCTTGTCCAGCCTGCTCAACCGCGCCGGTGTCACCGAAGGCACCATCCGACGGGTGGAGATGAGCAACGGCGGCTTCTACGAAGAAAAAGTTACCGCCTTTGAGGTCAACAAACGCTTGGCCCTCGAGGGTGTGCGCACGCCTGGGCGTCAGAACTGGAAACAAGAGATCGTCCTGGAGCAGGTGGGCACGGAGCAGACGAAGGTAAGCTGGGTGATCGAGTACGAAGTGCAAGGGGCCATTCTCAAGCTCCTGAACTCCACCCGCGCGCAAGATGAGCTGACGGCCCTGATGGATGGCTCGCTCAAAGGCATTGAGCCTCAGGTTCCGAGCGCGGCAGACTGGGGACCGGCAGGTGAGCCAAAACCGGTAGCGGCTCCGGCAGTAGGGGCTCCGGCAGTAGGGGCGGCACCCGCAGCGGCTCCGGCAGAAGGGGCGGCACCCGCAGCGGCTCCGGCTGGCCAATAAAGAAGGCTGGACGTCACGTCAGCAGGGGAGCTTCACAAAAAAAGGGGGATTTCACCTCGGTGAATCCCCCTCTTTTATTTCTTCGCAGACAGCTACTTGCTCAGCGCATCACCACCAACCCCACCGACACGCCAAAATGGGTCAAGTCGTTGGTGGTGGGCACTTCATAGTTGTACACGTTGTGCGTATAACCCGCTTGGCCTGCCAGTGAGAGCTTCACCAGCGGGATCACGTTGAGCCGAATGCCTGCGGTGCCCGTCAGCTCCACCCCTTCGAGCATGACCGACTGTCCGCTTGCATCGTCTGCTCCGTTGGCGGTGTGAGTCCGGCCCTCCACCGCCACAAAGGGCGAGATGATCGGCAGGTTGAGATCCACCCGGCCTTCCAACGAGGAGCCCAACAGCACCGCTTTATCAAAAGCTGGCACCAGTCCCTGCGCCGAAAGCTCACTCAAGCTCTTCTCAGAGAACCATTGATACCCGATGCGCGGGCCTCCGCCTACCCGCACATGCGCGAGAGGCCCCAGCTTAAAGTTGAGGGTCGGGCCCACCATCGCCTGGGCAACATAGGTGGTCATGGGGACAATGCCTGCGTCGGTCAGCTCCACCTGGGTGAGCTGCGCATTTTCGCCCGCCTTAAACATCACACCAAAGGGCCCCAAGCCCCAGAGCTCCGCTTGGAGCTGGGCGCCGGCTGCCAAGTAGCGGTCGGTGGTGGCGGTCTGTTTGGCATAACTCATCAGCGGACTCAGCTCGACTCGAAAGCCGTGGTCTCCTGCCTGCGCGGCACCACTCAGCAAGGTGCTCCCAAGACCGAGGGCCATGAGTGCGTGACGTCCGCGTCGAACACGCTCCACGAGGGTCTGTGTCATATGGCGTTTTGTGGACTGAAGTTTCATCGTCGGATTCCTTTATTTAAAGGGAGGTTGGAACGTAGCACACCTGCTCCGCCGTGACAAGTACAGGACCGCCTAAAACTTGCAGCCAAGTCGAGAAGCCTCTGCTACACTGAAAGGCGACTCCGATCTCCCACTCTATTGGACTCTTTAACCCCCAGGAGTCTTACCATGTACTCCCCATTTTTTTGCCGATTTTTGGCCTGCACCCGCCACCACTTACCCGTATGGGCTCTGACCAGCACCTTGTGGATGCTCAGCCCCACCTTCGGCCTGGCCGAGACCTCCGAAAACACCCCCTGCTCGCTGGTGGTCGGAGGCCAGATCCAAGATATCTCGTGCCTGCTCGATCCGATGAATGGCTTCTTGATCGAGCTGTCCGCCCTCGAGCGGGTGGTGCGCGCGTCTCCCGACATCTCGCTGAGCGTAAAAGCAGAGCGGGGCCACTTGGTGCTGACGTCCGGCCAAAAATCGCCCCAAGTGCAGTCGCTGACGGGGATCAAGCAGACGCAGCTCACGGTGGTGGTCAACGGAGCGCCACTCAGCGGACGCACGCTGATGGTCCACGGAAGCCCTCACATCGAAGCCCTCTTTTTTCAGACGGTGCTGGAGCGACTTTCATTCAGTGTCTTAAGTGCGCCAGACTCAAAGCTGCTCTCGGTCTTTCGAAAAAGCGCAGAGCAGGTGGAGGAGGCCGACAGCACCTGGCAAGCTCCTGATGCAGAACAACCCTGGGAACCTCCCACCGTCAGCAGCAGTGGTTCGTCGGGAAGCAGTGGCTCGTCGGGAAGCAGTGGCAGCAGTCTCACCCCTTCCAGGTCCAGCTCGACCGGTAACGGCAGCAGTACCGGCTCCATCTCCAGTGCAGGTGGGTTGTTGGGCACCGTGCAGAGCAGTGGCAGCCGCAGTCTCCAGAGCTTGGGAGGTGCCGGAGGGGTGGATCTCAACGCCGTCTATCAAGCCGCAGGTCTCCAGGCCAGCGCCGGAGGAGGCAGCACCGTCCCTTCCACCGGCTCCGCCTCCAGCTTGGATGCCGCCGTGGTCAACAGCGTGGCAGCGGTCGCCAACGGAAACATCAGCGCGTCGAGTGTCAACCGTCAGAGCGCCAGCAGCGCGAGTGTCTCCAGCGGCAGTGTCTCCAGCGACATGTCGGTCTCGAGCACTTCGTCGGCCACCCTCTGCCGCTCGATGGATCAGCTCCGCACGGCGTGGGAGCGCACCGAACCCAGCCGCCAGGAAAAGGAGACCTTCAAACGACTGGCGCAGGTCTTCCAGACCGCCAAAGACAACAAGGGCACTCTCAAGCCCGAAGACGTCCAGGAAATGAAAAAAACCCTCGAGTCCTTCCAGCTTAAGGTAAAAGCGCGGCTCAAGTCCACTCAAGGCTGGAGCGCTCCAGAACCCGCTCGCCGGGTCAAGCTCTACGGGGAAGACTTCTTACTTACCGTGGAGGAAATCATGACCCGCTCGACCGACGTGCTCAATGCCATCGAAGCCCAGGACAAAAGTTTCGTGCAGAAGGCAGAGGAGGAAATCAAACGGCTCAAGGAGCTCGAGACCGCTGCTCAAGAGCAAGGACAACGTTTTGATGCCGAGGTGATCCGAGTGCGAGGGGTCAACGGCTGCGGTCCCGCCCGCTCGAGCATGGGGCCAAGCTGAGCACAGGAAGCTCAGTTATGCAGGAAACTCAGTGACGCAAGAAACTCAGTGGCATTTGAAGCTCAGTGACGCAGGAAACGCGGCGATACACGCAAGCGGAGGCGAAAAAACAGGCAGGAGCAGGGCAGATTCCGGGAAGGTCTAACCTCAACGCAGTCCTGCCAGCCACGACACGGCATTCACTGCCAAGGTCTTGTGGTCGTACAGGCCGAAGTTCGCATACAGACTGTCACCACAGCTACAGGAGCCATCGTCAAACACCGAGCTGTCGCCGATGGCCACCGCTCGCCCACCATTCCCCGGCTCCACACTCACCAAGTAGGGTCCACGAGAGACGGTGCTCATGTAGATCAGCCCCTTCACGGTGGTGCTGTCCAGCACTTCGAGGGTCGTGCCCGCGTACATGCCCACGCGCGTGACCCCGGTGGTCACCGCTGAGGCGCGCACGTCCGTGAGTGGATCCTGACTGTAGGTGCTCTCTTTGAAGCGGAAGCGGAGGTTGGTGCCCAACCAGTCATTGCTGGTGGTGCGGGTGCCCGAGAGATACCCGTTGAAGATCTCCACCGAGTCCCAGCCGTCGTTGTTGCGATCCGACGCATAATGATCGGCGATCATCATGATGCCACCCCCTCCGGCCATAAAGGTCAGCATGGCCGAACGCTCCGAGGCGGAGTAGTTGGTGTTAGGTTCCGGCAACACCAGCACTTTATAACCCGAGAGCACCGTCGTCGAGAGAGAACCGGTATGGGCCGTCACTTCAAAACCCGCCGTCTTGAGTGCATTGGCAAAGTCACTATAACCCCCTCCAATCACCCAGTCGGCATTGCCACAGGTCTGGCAATGACCCGCATCAAACAGCACCTTCACGGTGGTAGGAGAGGGTGTAGGCGTGGGTGTGGGGGTCGGGGTCGGTGTGGGGTTGGGTGTGGTGCCCGGTCGCAAACTCCCCGGTGTGCCTCCCACCGAAGCAGAGCTGGCCCAGGAGCTGCTCAGGCTCGCCGAGCAGGTCAAACAGGTCCGCTCCAGACTATATCCACTCTGGCCACCCCAGCTCGAGAGGTACGAAAAGCCTTCGATCACGTCCGTGGAGGTAAAGAGGCCGTTTTTGTCCGCGTCGTTCACCAGATAGAGGTCGTCGGCGGTGTTGGCAAATGCCGGTCCCGTGGTGGGCCATGCGAGGGTGGCAGGCGCGCTGACCTTTGCTCCCACGATCAAAAAACCACCCGCCGGAATGCTGGTGCCGGTCGGAAACCAATACTCTCCCTCGTTGAGATCAATACCTTCGTTGTCGGTGAGCAGCACACTGTCGAGCAACACCCCGCTGGTGCTCGGATTGTAGAGCTCGACCCACTCAATCGCACCACTGACGGGCGCATACATGAGCTCGGTCACGATGACCTGTCCACCGGCGAGGGTCACTCCACTGGGGCGGAGCTCCTCTACCACCGGAGGGAGTGGCGCCGCTTCACCGGGCACCAGCTCATGTCCGGGCTGGACTTGGGGTGCCAGCTCATCGCCTGCTGCGCTCTGAGAAGGGTCGTTGAGACCCTCCGCATCTTCTCCTGCCGGAAAACAGGCGGAGAGAGCCAGCGCCAGCAGCAGGGTGCTCCCGCGCACGTAAGAGGGCAGGGCAGGCCGGAATCTCCCGGAGGGTCGAAGCCCCGGTAAAAGCAACGTCGTCATGTCATCCCCTTTTGTGATGAGCTGGGAACAAAACGCCGGAGATGTTGTCCACTCCGCGAGCGTTCTCATGGTGTAACCGCAGATCGTCAAGATTGCAAACAGTTCCTTGACACACTTCGGAGCGCACACCTACGATGCGAAGGTCAAAGTGCTTGAAACAGTGGAGGAAGCCGAGGTGATGAAAAAACGTTGGCGCTGGGTATTGGGGCTGAGCAGTCTGTGTGTACTTCTCAGCATAGGAATGTTGGGGGCGTGTGCCAGCTCAGAATACAGTGCGTCGGCTCCGGCAGCACCGGCGATGGATGCAGCACCTTCGTCGATGGAGTACGCACGCGAAGAAGCCGCTCCAGCCGAAGGCGCTTCAATGGCGGCCAAAGCCTCCAGCGCCAGTCTCAACCGGGGCCGAGCAGCGGACATGCCCAAGGGCAGTGTGGCTTCTCGCAGCCCGGAGCCTCCCGCCGAGAAATCCGCTCAGGGCACCGAGCAGGTCAGCGCGCCCAAACGCAGTGTCCACTATAACGGCTACGCGCGGATGCGCGTGACACGCCCCACCGAGGTCTTAGATCAAGTGGTGGCCATGACCACCAAGCAGGGCGGGTTTGTGGAGCGCCTCAGCTCCACCTCCGTGACCGTGCGGGTGCCGGTGGATCAGTTCCAGAGCACTTTTGATCAGCTCGTCAAGCTGGGGGATGTGCTCGAAAAATCCATCACCGCACAGGATGTCACCGACGCGCTGATGGAGATTGGCCTGCGCCTCGAGACCGCACGCGCCACCCGTGAACGGCTGATCGCCCTGCTTGCCAAAGCCCGCACCGAAGAAGAAAAGCTCCAGCTCCTGGCGCAGATCCAGCGGGTCAGCGAGGAGATTGACCGCCTAGAGGCTCAGATCCGCACCCTGGAGTCGCTGGCGTCGTTCTCTCGGATCACAGTGGAGGTGGTGCAGCGAGAAGCCATGAGCGCCCGCAGCAACGGCGATGAGATCGCCGAGTTCCAGTGGATCCAGAATTTGTCTCCTTTCCGTCGAGATGTTGCAGGCTGGGGGGAGCGTCTGCCCTTCCAGGTGCCTGAAGGTCTGGTCGAGCTGGATAACAAGCGCATGTTTCTGACCGAGAGTGCGGATGGGGCGGTCTTCTGGGCCAGCCGTCGTGAAAATAAGCCCCGTGGGTCGTCGGAGTTCTGGCTGGATGCGCTCCGGGTTCGCCTGGAGCCGGAGTTTGATAAACCCACGGTGGAGAAATGGGGACGTTATCACATGCTTCGGCTGGTGGATCGTTCGGAGTCGCCCTATGTCTACTGGGTGGGGGTTGCCACCGAAGGCGATAAGCTGGAGCTGGTGGAGGTGCATTATCCTTCGCTGGCGCATGAGCAACGGTACGGGGCCAAAGTAAAAGCTTCGGTGGAAGGAGGCAGCAAATGAGAGACGCCTGCGCGACAAAATGGAGCTCCCGCCTGTTGTGGGGAGGGCTCTGCTTCGGTCTGTGGCTGACGAGCCCGCTGGAGGCCGCCAGTACGGATCAGATCTCCGCCAGCTTGATCTTAAAGGTGCGCCTGCCAGATGAGACCGCTGAGCAGCTCATTCGCAAAGCCGAGGGCATCAACGGCTACTTCACCAGCCGCTCGAACACGGATCTGGTGCTGAAGGTGCCCGCGTCGGAGGCCAAAACCTTCATGGAGTATGCGGCCACGCTGGGGGTGGTGGCGGAACGGAACTATCAGACCCAAGATGTGGGGTATCAGCTCCGCGAGGCACGCTCGCGTCTGGCGGCCCGCGAGGAGGTCATGCGTAAATATCTGGAGGTGATGTCAGAAGCAGGCACTTCCGGGGTCTTGCGGGTGGAGCAAGAGGTCAATCGGCTGGTGGGTGAGATCGAGCAGCTCAAGGGGTCCATCCGGCTGATGGAGCATAAGCTGGAGCTGGCGGAGATTCGCATCAGCTTTCAGTTTCGGGATCGATCCGCGCCGGTGCGGGATGGGCGAAGCTCCTTTCCCTGGCTCAACACGATGAACCTGATCGATCTGGTGGAGGATTTTCGTTATGGCCGCTAAGCTGCGTGGAGTGCGTGCCGCCTGGTGCTTTGGCATGTGGGTGCTGCTGTTGACCGGTGTGGGGTGTACTCGCTTTCAAGCGGAGCCTCCCCAGGAATTTGCCACCTATGAACAAAAGTCGCCTTTTCGTGCGGTGAGCCCGGATGGGGTGGTCTTTCGGGTGCGTGCGGAAAAAAACAAGCCTCGTGCGGAGCTTCCGTTCTGGAAGGAGGCGCTCAAGAAGCGCATGGTGGATGCGGGCTATCATTTTGTGTCAGAGAAAGACATCAAGGCCGATGGTAAGAGTGGTTACTTGATCGAGCTGGCGGCGCCGCTGGGCACTCAAGATTATACGTATATGATCGCCCTCTTTCAGAATGAGGATCACCTGGTGATCGTTGAGTCGGCGGGGGAAATCAGCCGCTTCAGTGCGCGCCGGGATGCGGTGATGGCCGCGCTGGACAAGCTCAAGTTTTAGTTGGTTTGTGTCTCTCCGGGGTGAGCCTTGGGCGTGTGAGGGCTGACGACTCAGGGCCTGGAGGCTGATGGGATGGCCGTTCTCACCGGCGTTGACAACCTTAGCCCACGATGCTATGCACCACTCGAAGGGTGAGGGCTGGTGCTGCTCACCGTCTCAAAGCTCGCTTCCACCGGAGGAAATCATGTCCATCACGCCTCAGCAGCTCTTTCATGTCCGCGTGCCAAAGGGTCTCGAGCAGAACCCAGAGCGGGTCAAAGAGTTTCCCCTGATTCTTCAGTTTAATGTCTCGGGCGAGCAGGGAGGCACTTGGACGGTGGACACGCTCAACGTTCCAGCGACGGTGCATGTGGGCCCGCGTGAGGACGCGCAGTGTGTGATCTTCATTGAGGACAAGGCGCTGATCGAGCTGCTCGAGACGGAGCCCATCAGCCGTCCGCCGCTGGTGATGCGTTTTATCTTGGAAGGTCAGGTGGAGGTCGAAGGGGATGTCGGCCAGGCGATGAAGCTCTCGAAGGTGTTTTCGGTGGCGGACTCCGCACGGGAGGAGTGAAAATCCCCGTGTTGATGGTTCGATTCCGTCCGTGTCCACCTGTAGAGAGTCCGTCAGGCAGCGGCGAGCAAGCGGCAGAGCTCCTCCAGACCCACTGCCTCCACCGCGTCTGAGATGGAATAACGCTCGGTTCCAGAGTAGACGACGAACGTCTGATGGGGCTTCAAGTCCTCCCGGGCCTGATGAAAGCCTCGCTCCGGCTTCGGAACCAGGCCACGCTTGATCTCGATGGCCCAACGCCTTCCATTCGGGAGATCCAGGATGAGATCCAGCTCGGCTCCGGCTGCGGTTCGGTAAAAGCTGGGGAGGGTCTCCTCGGGCGCAACCCGCAGCAGGTTCTCGATCACGAAGCCTTCCCAGCTCAGCCCCGCAATCGGATGGCTCAGCAGACTTTCCTGATCTCCCAGCCCCAGTAGCGAGTGAACCAGTCCGCTGTCCCTGATGTAGATCTTGGGGGCCTTGACCAGTCTCTTGCCTACATTTTCATGAAAAGGAGGGAGGCGACGCACCAGCAGGAGATCCGTCATTAAGTCCAGATATCGGGCGACGGTCTTCCCATCCACGGCCAGGGCCGAGGCAAGCTGCGCTGCGTTCAGCAAACCGCCTTGATGATGCGCCAGCATCGTCCAGAAGCGTCGCAACGTCTCTGCCGGAATGCGGGGGCCCAGCCGAGGGATATCCCGCTCGAGGTAGGTGCGAATAAAATTCGTGCGCCAGACCGCGCTGGCCCTGTCGGACTTTGCCAGGAGGCTCTTGGGAAATCCACCCCGGACCCAGAGCGACTCCAGGGCGGAGGGCTCGACTTCCAACGCATCCAGCGGGCAAAGCTCCAGATAGGCGATGCGCCCAGCCAGACTCTCGCCGGATTGCTGAAGCAGGTCAATAGAGGCGGAGCCCAGGAGGAGGAATCGACCGGTGTCCCGACCGTTTTGAATCCCCTGATCGATCACGCCCCGCAGGATCTGAAACAGCTCTGGCGCTCGCTGCACTTCATCCAGGATGACCAGCTTGTCCTGATGTGAGGTCAGATAGGCTTCAGGGTTTTGCAGGCGAGCGAGGTCGGCGGGTGATTCCAGGTCGAGGTAGAGGCTCTTTCGGCCCTGAGCGACGGCCCGGGCCAGGGTGGTCTTGCCGACCTGCCGTGGACCCAGGAGCGCAACGGCAGGGAATTGATCCAGCCGCTCAAGCAGTAATGGAGAGAGACGTCGTGTAATCATCCTTGTATTTATGGCATGAGCTTCCATTTTTACAAGCTAAATCGAACCCTATCGTCCCGTTCACTGCCCCTTGCTCCTTCTGGGGGAACTCGCCAGCAGCAGCACCGGGCTGGGCTCATCCGTTCGCCGACCGAGACCCGTACATCAAGGAGCAAGAATCCGATACCTGACCTACTGGCGGGCTGAGATCGAGGCTCGGATGGATCGCGTCGAGAAGGGCGAATACGATACTCAGATTTAAACGCTAAGTAAACGCTAAGGTTGCCGTACACCATAACTCTGGCGCGGTAGGAGCCGTCGGCGAGACGCCCGAAGATGAGCCCGTGCTCGTGCAGAGATTGGCCGGGCTTTAGCTGCCGGATGTTCACCCGCCTTAAAATGGAAAATTTGAGTCCGATGAGCGTCCTTCCTTCTTCGGTTGCACACTCCCCTCTTGACGAAAATGCGAGCGTGAGTATCATCGTTATCGTGAGTTTGTGCTTTGGCCAGGGGAGCATTACCCTTGTTCTATGGTGCCGGTCAGTCCGGAACGCTCTGCGACGTCCGCTTTTTTTCCGATGTGCAGAGCGATTCGGGCTGATTGTCATTGAAGAACAAGGGCGAAATTCCCTTGGGCAAAGCATGGACTCACTCTTCAGAACGCAGCCTGAACGCTCAAGGGAGCACCACAGCTCGTCCCCCTACCAGTGATGATGACTGGCTTAGAATATAAAGGGTGAGGATCGGTGCAAGCTTGTTTGGTCAGGCTGCGTTCTGAAGAGACTATCGCTCAATCCAAAGCAATTTGGAGAGACGGTATCTCTTTGGGGCGAAGTGTGTCTGGAGAATGGAACATGCAGCACGGTAGCTTTCATAGCGACACCAGACTCCTGCCAATCCCCACCGAAGATTCGTCTCTCCTCAACCATGAGGAGAAATCAAATGGCGAATATGAATCCCAGACAGAAGCGTAACCGTAAAGTTCGGTTGCTCGAAGACTACGGCCCCGTATGCCACTGGTGCAAGTGCTGGTTCCCTCCAGGCGAGCTGACCATCGAACATCTGTGGCCAAAGAGCGACGGTGGGTCGAACAACTACCGGAACCTCCGGCTGGCCTGTTTCCCGTGCAATTACGGCAGGCACCACTGAGCAACACCACCCGCGACGACGCGACGTACTCAGCCACGGCCTCCGCCCCCTCATCCCCGTCTCACTCCAGCGCGCCCTCAGTGGAGCTGAGAAGGGGTGTCTTGACCTGTGGTGCATGCGTACCCTCGGTTTCAGGACGAGCACCCGAGGGGAGTCAAGAGCCCAGCACTTCGGCGCGCCACCCTCTCAGCACGGTCAGGCAGAGTGCATTGAGGGCCTGTGCCCGGTTCGGGGAGGACGCTTCCGTGTACGCCCGCAGCTCCGGCGCATTGCCCGAAGGTCGAAGGTGGACAATGTCGGCCCCCTCAAAAACAATGCGCAGTCCATCCGTGGTATCCACACGCTGAACCCCCCCGAGCTGACCACCAAAGAGGGCTTGGATGGCTCGAGCATCGGCCTCTGCATCCCCAGTCTGGAGCTGAGCCAGACGCCGTTGACTCTCCGCCGTGGGAAAATCCTGGATGCGATCACTGTGGGTAAACCGTTGTGGCAGTGCCATCAGCAGGTGCGAGACCGGAC
The DNA here is from genome assembly GCA_046075485.1 of Myxococcota bacterium. Taxonomy (GTDB): domain Bacteria; phylum Myxococcota_A; class UBA796; order JAJRTE01; family JBJTQF01; genus JBJTQF01. The sequence continues at coordinate 33,733 of JBJTQF010000289.1, forward strand.
ACGCTCGCGTGCGCGCCAGCATCAGGATGGACAACGCCACGATGAGAGCATCGCGGGTGGGAAGTGGCTCCAGCGTTCGCCCGTCGCGGGTGAGTGGTGTGGCTTGGAGAAAGCCTCCATTGGCCTCGTACCCCACCACCGACCCATTTCCTCCAGCCACCAGGCTCTGCATGCCCTCGATCACATAGGGCGAGCCGATCCGGGTTCGAACCACCGGCTCAAACCAGCCAGACAGCTCGAGGGCCGTGTTGCTGCTGACCGGGGTCACGACTCCACGCGCTTCCAGATACCGAGCACACAGGATGCCAGCGATGTCCCCTCGCAGCCAGATGCCCGCCTCATCGCTGACCAGGGGCCGATCCGCATCTCCATCCGCCGAAATCAGGGCGTCAAACATGCCTGTCTGACCCCACTGGCGGCCCAGCACCACATCCTCGGGCCGAATGGCTTCGGTATCCACCGAGACAAAGGTCTCGGAGCGGCCCAGCCGGGTGACGTGAGCCCCCAGCGCACTCAGCACCTCACCAAAGAGCTGACGTCCCACGGAAGAGTGCTCGTAGAGCCCCAGCCGCAGACCCCGCAGACAGCCCTCGGGGAAAAAGTCCGTGAACCGGGCCACGTACTGCCGGTAAGGGGTCGGCTCCACCGGAGGGAGAGGCTGCACGGCCCGAAACATGCCTCGAGCATCAAAAAGGTCTGGAGACACCGTCACCCACTGAGTACGAATGCCCGCCTCGTCCCGCTTGAGCACTTCGCCGGTGGGGAGGTTAAACTTGATGCCGTTCCGATCCTCGGGGATATGACTGCCCGTGACCATCAAGGTGGGAATATGCCGACTCAGACCAAAAAGGGCGATGGCCGGGCTGGGGATAAAACCACCGTTGATCACCGTCCCTCCCACATCGGAGATCGCCCGAGCACAGGCGCTCATGATGCGCGGCGTGCTCGCCCGCAGATCACCCGCAATCCCAACCTCTCCACCCCGCCACTGTCCGGTCGAGCGGAGATACGCTAAAAAACCGAGGGTATAGGCATAACAGACGGCATCGGTCATGTCGCTGACCAAACCTCGCGCGCCGCTGGTGCCGAAGGCGACTTGACTTTGTGTCATCCAATCGTCGATGCGCATATTTCCTCCCGGGCACTGGCCCGAAGTGGACTCACCCCCTCTGCTTGAACCCTCTGCTTAAACCGGCTGCTTAAACCCTCTGCTTAAACCGGCTGCTTAAACCGGCTGCTTAAACCGGCTGCTCACTATTGATCCGCCCGCTCGAAAAACCTCATCCTCGACGAGCGACTCATAGGCCGACGACATGGTCCCGTCGTTATCTAAGACGGTCAACCCGACGGTGACGCCTTCGCTGCCGTTAGGTAAAGCCGGGCGTCCACGAGTCACAGGAACCAAACCCACCCACGGCTCGGTGATGGGCACGCTCCCCAACCCCTTTTTGAGCATGACCCGGGCCTGCCCAGCCACTCTCTCAACCCTCCACGACTTTGACCACCTCCACCACACACTTCTTCAGACCCAGGCTGACGATGGAAGCCGCTTTATAGGACGTGCGCCCCAGAAGCTGGCGGAGGCGGGGACCGTCTTCCAGGTAACGCT
>JBJTQF010000290.1:0-1259 GCA_046075485.1 Myxococcota bacterium
ATACGGCTAAGGGCACCGAGTACGGTGGCGGCGGGGGGATGGCTCTGTACTACTCCTCCCCCACCCTCAAGAGCTGCATCCTGGCGTACAACCAGGCCAGCAGCAGCGGGGGGAATCTGTATCGGGATACCAATGAGTACACCCCCAGCACGATCACCGCTCAGAACTCTCTGATCTACAACCCCTCGGGGTGGGCAGCGGACAACATCACGCCCAGCGGCAGCTATCTCAAGGTCGAGCCGAAGTTCTTGGACTATGCGGACAGCAAAACCGGTGCATCCTGCACCCCCGGCAGCAGCACCACCTGCGTACCGGCGGAGCTCCACCCCGCGCTCGGCTCCCCGCTGATCAATGCGGGAGATCCGGCTTCGCAAGATGTGGACGGCTCTCGCGCCGATATCGGATCCTACGGCGGCGAAGGTGGGGATCAGTGGGATGTCGATGGTGATGGAACACCCGACTACTTCTGGCCCGGTGAGCGCGCCGATGCCCCCGCCGGGTTTAACCCGGAAGACTATGACCTGGATGATCTGGACCCAACGGTACAGTAGGGGCGAATCATGATTCGCCCTCACAATGCCCGCCCCGACAATGCCCGCCCTCACAATGCCCGCCCCAACCCACACCCCGACCCACGACGTTGAGACCTTCCCGTGTTATACTCTCCCTTACCGCCGACACCGCTTTGTATTAAGGGAGACGTTCATGGTTCGTCAGATCAGCATCGGCACAGAGTCTTTTCGTAAACTTCGCTTGAATGACAGTGAGCTGGTCGATAAAACCCGCATGCTCGAGCAGCTCTGTGCGGACACAGCCTCCGTTCTGCTTTTCCCTCGCCCGCGCCGGTTTGGAAAGACCGTGGCCTTGAGCATGATCCGCGAGTTTTTCTCCATCCCGGTGCCGGAGCCGACTGGGAAACTGCCCGATCCTCCCGCGCGAGAGCTCTTTCGTGGGCTGTATGTGGTCTCCGTCTGGCAAAAGGTGGAGCCGCACTTTCAGCGATACCCGACCCTCAACCTCAACTTTAAAGGGATGCGGTTTACAAACACGGAGGAGTGGTGGCGAGTCATCGCCCAGCGCCTCAGCACCGCCTTTGAAGGATTGGAGCCCCTTCTCACCCACCCTGCCCCACGAGAGCAGGATCTACTCCAATCCATCTTGGACCGTAAGGCTCAAAGAGAGACACTCTCGGATTCGCTTCGCCTCCTCACCCTCTTTTTGTATCGCGCCACTGGGCAGAAGGTGCTGGTGCTCATCGA
>JBJTQF010000291.1:0-11041 GCA_046075485.1 Myxococcota bacterium
TTTGTTTTTGTTTTTGCACTGCTTATTTTAGCACCTCTTTTTATTGCAAAGAGGGCGCTGCCCTCTCTGCACTCACCTGCAAGGGATTCCATCCCTTGACCCGTGTTTTGTTTTTTTAGGGGTCTTACCCACGCGCGCGTGCGACCGCGCCGAGCGCCCGTGCCAGTAGCAACGCCCCTTCCACCTCTCGCGTCTTCTCCCCCCATCCCACACCCCAACGCGCCAGTCGTTCCCCAACGCCCCCAGCCCTCAACGACCTCACCCCAACCTCCTCCCCCTCTTCCATCCCCTCTTCCGCCACCTTTCCCACCGCCACACACACCGGCACCCGAACCAAGCTCGCATGGGCATGCACATACTCATCCTGATACGGACTCCCCATCCCCACCAGAAGGAGCTGCGGAGCCTCCCCCTTAATCCGTCTCAAAATCCGATCATTTTCCGGTCCCCATTTCTCCCCAAACCCATCTTGCGTCACCAGACTCAACCCTGGAAAAGCCCCTCGCATCCGCTCCGCCCAACGCTCCGCCACACCCGGAGCGCCTCCCACATAAAAAACCTTTCCCCCTCGGCTCCCCAACCAACGCAACACCGGCGGCAAAAATTCCCTCGGCGATAAAACCGGCAACCTCGGCCCACCACTCCACCTCAGCGCCCGCGCCACCCCTTCTTCACCCACCAGGCTGAGATCCCCTTCTCTCAGGAGCTGCCTCAAGCGCACATTTCGCTCCGCCTCCAGCAGTGCGCCCGCCGTCAGCACATAGACACGACGTGGCACATGCCCCTGCAAAGCCTCCTCAAACCAACCCTGGAGGCCCACAAGCTCCAGCCCATGCAGCGGCACCCCCAGCAGCTCCCCCCTGACCGTCATCCTTCCTCCCGAGCCAGCTTCGGCGGCAGTCGAGCAGGCAAGAGACCCGGACGAAGCCCTCCACGCGGCGAACGCTCTTCCTCATCCGGCCAGCCCACTAAGATCGTATTCCACGGCGTGATGCGTCCATCGATCTCTCGTTTCTCCACCGTGTAACCCGCCGCCATCGCCTTCGCCAAACGCAGATCGTTGATCTGCTGCTCCAGCCCATGCACCGAGCTCAGCCCATAGGAGCGCGCCACCGCCCGGGTGATGCAGCAGGTCATGATGAAAAAACGCGCACGATTACGCAACGCCGCCTCAAGGATATAATCCGTCGCAAATCCACACGCATGCGCGGCCACAAACGCCCCCGGACCAAAACCACGGTAGTCTTGCAGCTTACGCTCGACGAACTCCAGCCGGTCTACCAACGACGCCTCATATCCCGCCAGCGCCTGAAACAGCCGCGCACGATTGGGCGGAAAGGCTTGGTCCAGCACCACCGCTTTGGGCAACCGCTCATCACAGGCCAGCAGCATGCCCAACAGACCATGTCCCGAGCAGCAGTCAAACACGGGCCGCCACGGATCGATGCCATCCCGCACGGTCTCCACCATGTGCGTGATCTCAAAGAACTCCTTTTTGGGCAGCTTCAGCTCGACGATCTCGCGGGCGAGCGCATATCCACGCTCACCCGGTTGATATGGAATATGACGATATCCGAACCAGCCATGCATGGCTTGAGGATTGGCAGGAATACTCACGGCAGGACTCCCTCAACAGCATCAACGAGAGAACGCTCACCCCTCCTGAGCCAGCCACCGCTCGATGAGCCCCGGCCACGTATCCGAGGTGCGCACAGCAAAAAATTGGCCGAAGAGACCCTTCATCGCACTGTTGAGGATGTCGAGCAGGAACATGCGCTCGTAGATCTTCTCTTCTTCGCCGTCCTTGACCTCGATGGGGAGCTTCATGCCGGTGAGATCCAGCCCTCCCGGATGCACCCGCACCGTGAAGAACCACTCATGCTCTCCACGGCGGAGCCCAAAACGTGCCTCCACGGGCATCTTCCCCGCCGATGCCGTGGCCTTCGCCTCCGCTGTTGCCGAAGGAGCCGCACCCACCATCGTGGTCGTGCCCGGCTGCTCCACATCTTCCATATCCCGCAGCACGAGCTTGGTATCCATCCACAGCACAAAGTCTTCGTCGTCGAGCGAGCCCTTCCGGGTGACGGGCCCGGAGTCCTCTCGGTCGAGCCCCAACGCGGCGCGGCGTTCGGCCTCCTCCCCCTCACGATAGTCGTAGTCCACATCGTCGTCGGAGGTATACGCATCGCGCTCCGTGATGGCCGATCCTTGCCCCACCGTCGCACCCGGATGATCTTTCGGCGCTTCCAGGCGGAAGTTGCCTTCTCGCAGCTCACTCTCGTGCCAGAGCCACATCAGGAACTCGGCCCCGAGGCGCATCTCACGGGCGCGGATGGGATTGCCTTCGTGCCAGCCATCCGCATTGACCGCCACGCCCTTGTCACCTGCACCGCCAGGGATAAAGCTGTCCGTGCGTGCCTCGATTTCCTCCCACGAATAGGTGGGCACCAGCCAGTCCACCAGCCGCTCGGGATACAGACGTGCCCCAAAGGTGTCGTTAAACAGCCCCTGGAAGAGCTCGAGGGTGGCATCGGAGGTCGCAAACACCAACACTTCACCCGAGTGAATATCCCACACGAGATCATACGTGTTGACCGACGGGAGCGTCTGGCCCAGCAGCTCTTCCTCCAGCGCCACCTTGATCTCTTCCTTGTGTTTTTTGCCCAGGCGCTCGAGCCCACGCTCCGCCATGACCTCCTGGAAGCGCCGCTCGAGCAGGATCTGGAACAGCTTTCCGTTGATGGATTTTTTATCCATCCTCAAGCCTAACACAAGGTATCGATCAAAGAGCAGCTTGTTGAGATCAAACAAGATATCATCGGGGTTAAAGATCGACGTCCAGCCAAAGACCGGCTCTTTTGAGCGGTGCTGGAGGTTCTCCTGGAACGCCAATCGCTGCACATTCTCCAGAAACAGCTCTCGAAAGCCATCCGCGAGCGGGGTATAAACACGAAAACGGCGGAAAGAAAGTCCACCCGTGAGCAAGCCCATGACACACGCCTCATTTCCATCAGGTTTTAGGGTTACACGCTGCACCCAGCTTGTAAAAGGTGGCATACAATAACAGGGGAGCCCAGCGATGCAAAGGAGAAATGCCCGCGCTGGCCCATGTGCCTGTTCTCGTGCGCGCGAGCGGAATCATGCTGGATTTTGCCCCCTGAGTCAGCATACTTACACTTTTTGAGAAGGTATGGAGTCCGAGACCCGATGAGTGCCCGGTCTGCGTCCCTCCAGCGCTCTCAGCACGGAGTCATTTCGCCGTTATGATGGACGTGAAGCTCATCGGCCCCCTGCATAGCTCGAAAGATCAGCAGCTTATCCCCGTGCTGGAGACCCATGCGGCGCAGTGTTTGCTCGGCGCCATCCTGCTGGCACCCGAGAAGACGCAGCGGCGGAGTGTGCTGGCGTCTCAACTTTGGCCCGGCCAGTCGCAGGAGAAAGCCCAAACCAACCTGCGTCAGCTCCTGCATCGGCTCTGGAAACTCTGGCCCGAAGCACCGGAATATCTCATCAGCTCCCGTCAATCTGTGCGTTGGCTCTCCACCGCACCTCAGCGCATCGACGTGGAGCTGCTGCTTCAGCTCGAGCAGCAGCCGCTCTCCCACGACGGTTTAATACAGTATCTGGCCTTGATGCGAGGTCCGCTGCTCGAAGGGGTGCAGCAGCGTTGGCTGGAGCCCATTCGACAGCAGTTTGCGCTGAGCCGTGTCACCTACATGAACCGAGCGGTGCCGTGGTGTCGTTCTCACAGCTTGCTCGAGCTGGAGCGTCGTCTGCTCTGCTTGGCCACGGAGTGTATCCCCACCGACATCGAGCTGCTGGAGCGTTTGAGCCTGCTGACGTTACACCTGACGGGTCTGAAGGAAGTGCAGCAGCTCTGTCAACGCTGGCGCAGACGCTGGCTGGAGACGGTGGCAGCCCCCATGCCGCCTGAGCTGGAGCTGCGGCTGGGACGGCTGATGTCCGGTGCTTTTCATGCGCTCGACGAGCATAAAACCAGTCTTACATGGCCGACGCCCGTGTGGTCGCCGAGCCCGTCCTCTTCGCCACAGGAGCTGGAGCCTGCCCCTTCGGAGCTCGACGAGGTCTTGCAGCTCGCCGTGGTGCTGGGGCCACGCTTTGATGGGCGGGTGCTGCATGGCTGTCTCACCGCTCATCCGCTGCTGATTCCGTCCCTGGAGCGTCTGATCGCCGAAGGGATTTTGCAGGAAGCCCCTGATGACGCCTACTGTTTTGCCTCCGATGCGCAGCGAGAGCAGCTCTATCTTCGACTCAGCCGGGTGCGGCGGCAGGCCCTCCATGCCCGCTGTGCCCGCTATTTGTTGAGCCAGCTTGAGCACGGACCTCAGCCCCTGGAGCCGATCATCGAGCATCTGGAAGCAGCGGGAGATCGCGTGGAGGCGGGAAAGCTGGCATTTCAGGCGCTCCAGCGGTATCGAGCCCAGGATCAGCACGAGCGGGTGATCACCCTGAGCACCTGGACTTTGAGCCTCTTGCCTTCGTCGGAGGTCGAAGCCCGCTGGACGACCTTACGTGCGCGGGTGGAGGCCAGCATCTCCCTGCGTTTAGCGCATCGACTGAGCAGCGATTTGTGGGCGATGGAAGCCCTACTTCCTGACATGCCGGAGCCCGTGCAAGCGCGGCTGCTGCTCGCCCGCCTTCGTGTGAATCAGGCCAATCTGGAAGGACAGCCTCCGAAGATCCTAGAAGCCTGTCGTATCTTGGTCGAGCTGGTAGAAGCCTATGGAAGTCCTCACGAATGTTGTTATGCCAACCTTCAATATGTGACCACCTTGCTGGGGCTGGGTCACTATCAGCGGGCGGCCCAGGTGCTCGAGCGTACCCGCCTGTATGCTCAGCAGGCTCAGGATCCAGAACAGCTTGCCCATGTAGAGCTCTTGCGTGCGGGCCAGCTCATGCGTCACCTGCGCCTGCGTGAAGCCCGAGACTGCCTTCACGAGCTGCTCAAAGGAGTGCCTCAGCTTCAGGACGAAGGGCTTCGGGTGCGCTTGATGGCCACCTACATCTCCGTCATGTTGAGCTTGGGAGAGAGTCGCGTGGCGATGTTGGAAGCGCGGACCCTTCACACCCGCCTCGTGAAGCGCGACCATTTGTATTACTCCGACTTGACCCACTACTTCTTGATTCGGAGTCTGACCGAAAATGGTCACTACAGCGAGGCGTTGCAGGAGCTCACCCGGTTGCGTCTGGATCGCCCACTGAGTGGCGATCTGCTTCATCGAATGGTGGTCAACGAGCTGGACCTCATGCTCCGCTTTGGCCAACATGACCGAGCAGCGGAGCTGATTGCCAAAGGGCCTCTTCCGCCTCCGAACACGCTCTTATCCCTGGCCGCTCGCCCGCTGCTTGCCTCCTGTGCGCTCCAGCAAGGTGAACTGGACGTGGCCGAGCTGGAGCTGCAACGGGGTCTCGACGAAGCGCGGAGCCTGGACACGTTACAGGGGGAGGTGGAGCTGCTTCGGGTGAAGGTGCGGCTCTTGACGCTGCGGGGACAGCTTGACGACGCGGAGACCCTGGCCCTCCACACCCTTCAGAGAGGCGAGCCCTTGCCGACCGGTGGACGTTGGCCGACATGGCGGCTGAAGCTCATGCGGGAGCTGCTTCATGTGTGCTGGCTGAAGCAGTCTTATCGGGAGGCTTGGCAGCATTTTGCCCCCCTGCTACCCCTGCTCGAGCATTTTTCGGAAGGCTGGGATGGCGTTCACGTCCTGCTCTTCCAGGGCTGGATGCTGGCGTGTCACCTGGATTATCCAGCGGAAGCGCATCGGGCCCTGTCCCTGGCCCATACCCATATCGAAGCCCTCTCCCTGCGTCTGGAGCCCCTCGAGCTTCGCCAGCAATGGCGTGAGATGCCCACGCAGAAGCGGGTGATCGAGGCCTTTCAGCGCATTTAAATCCTGCCGACCGAGCCACCTCTCCTCTGAATCACCGCTGAGTCTCCGCTGAGTCACCGCTGAGTCACCGCTGAGTCTCCCCTGCCTATTTTAATATGGAGTCGCCTTATGACGGCCATCATACCCATTGAGCGTGTCTGCCGCCAAGATGGATATCATGGGTCTACACCAGACGTCTACCTTGCACACTTTTTCTACACGAGGCTCTTATGAGGACACCGACCGATGTGATCAAATCGCAGGACACCCCCCGGATGACCGTGGATGGAAATGAAGCGGTGGCTTCGGTAGCCTATCGACTGAGTGAGGTGATTGCCATCTATCCCATCACGCCAGCCTCCGCGATGGGTGAACTATCAGATGAGTGGGCGACGCGCCAAAGGACCAACCTATGGGGCCTGGTCCCAGAGGTGGTGGAGATGCAATCTGAAGGGGGCGCTGCCGGGGCAATTCATGGTGCCCTTCAAGCGGGAGCCCTTGCCACCACCTTCACCGCATCTCAGGGCCTGCTCTTGATGATCCCCAATCTGTATAAGATCGCTGGAGAGCTTACCCCTTTTGTATTACATGTGGCAGCCCGTACCCTTGCAACCCATGCCCTCTCCATCTTTGGAGACCATTCTGATGTGATGGCCTGTCGTCAGACCGGTTTTGCCATGCTCGCGGCAGGCTCGGTTCAAGAGGCGCAAGACTTTGCGTGTATTGCTCATGCGACCACATTAGAAGCGCGGATTCCATTTTTGCATTTTTTTGATGGCTTTCGTACATCTCATGAGCTCAATACCATCACCCCTCTGGACGATGACATCCTACGGGAGATGATCAACGCGCGTGCCATCGAAGCCCATCGAGGGCGAGCCTTAACCCCCGACAAGCCGGTCTTACGAGGCAGTGCGCAGAACCCGGACACGTTTTTTCAAGCACGAGAAGCCTGCAATCCTTTTTATGACGCCTGTCCCGCTCAGGTTGAAGCGGCGTTTGAGCGATTTGCGCAGCTCACGGGGCGTTCGTATCAGCTCTTTGACTATGCGGGGCACCCTGAAGCCGAGCGGGTGGTGGTGATCATGGGCTCCGGCGGGGAGACTGTTCAGACAACGGTGGAAGATCTTGTTTCAAAAGGAGAAAAGGTCGGTGTCGTGCGGGTGCATCTCTACCGTCCTTTCTCGCTGCGCCACTTTGTGAAGGTGCTGCCCGCTCAGGTGAAGGCCATTGCGGTGCTCGACCGCACGAAGGAGCCAGGAGCGGTCGGCGATCCGCTCTATCTGGATGTGGTCACGGCCCTCCAGGAGGCCCAGGTGGAGGGCCTCACCTCTTTTGAACGCCTTCCCAAAGTGGTGGGCGGTCGATATGGTCTCTCGTCTAAAGAGTTTACCCCTGCGATGGTCAAAGTGATCTTCGATCAGCTCCAAAGGCCGCGTATTCGTAATCATTTTACCGTGGGTATTGTGGATGATATCACCCATCACTCGTTAGAATATGATCCATCGTTTCGGCTCGAACCCGCCGATGAAGTCCGTGCCATCTTTTTTGGTCTGGGATCGGATGGAACGGTGGGCAGTAACAAAAATACCATCAAAATCATTGGAGAAGAGACCGACCATTTTGCTCAAGGATACTTCGTCTACGACTCCAAAAAATCGGGTGCGATGACCATCTCACACCTGCGCTTTGGACCCCGTCCGATCCGGAGACCGTGGCGCATCGAGCAGGCCAGCTTTGTCGCCTGTCATCAGTCTTCGTTTATGGAAAAATACGAAGTGCTGGAGCTGGCGGAGCCCGGTGCCGTCTTCCTACTCAACACCCCCGTGGGAAAGGCCCATGCTTTTGACAGCTTGCCACGAGAGGCTCAAGCTCAGATCATCGAAAAACGTCTGCGCTTTTATGGCATCGATGCCTATCGTATTGCCGCTGAGCTCGGGATGGGCAAACACATCTCCACGGTGATGCAGTCGGCCTTTTTTGCCCTCTCTGCGGTGCTTCCGCCCGACATCGCAGTGGCACAGATGAAAAAAGCGGTGGAGAAAAGTTATGGCAAAAAAGGAGGGGAGGTGGTCAAACGAAACTTTGAAGCCATCGACCGCTCTCTCGCCGCACTCTACGAAGTGGAGGTGCCAAGCCAATGCAGCAGCAGTCGTCAGAGACCGGCGATGGTATCCGCTCAGGCACCGGATTTTGTACAGCGTGTCTCGGCGGTGATGTTGGCGGGCCAAGGAGATGGTCTGCCGGTGAGTGCTTTTCCGCCGGATGGAACGTGGCCCACCGGAACCGCGCGCTGGGAGAAACGAGCGATTGCACAAGAGATCCCACTCTGGGATGAAAAGTTCTGCATTCAATGTAACAAGTGTGCCTTTGTATGCCCGCATGCGGCCATCCGTGCGCAGGTATACCCGCCTGCGCTGCTCGAGCAGGCACCCGATGGCTTTCAATCGGTGGACTATCGTGGGCACGAGCATGAGGGTCAGCGGTACACCATCCAGGTGGCACCGGAAGACTGTACGGGCTGTGGGCTCTGTGTGCAGGTCTGTCCGGGGCGAGACAAGGGCAATCCCCGCCATAAGGCGCTCAACCTGGCAGCCCTGGCAGCACACCGCGAGACGGAACGGACCAAGTTTGAGTTTTTTGCCCAGCTCCCGAGCCCAGCGCGTGCCTCGGTGCGCCATGATGTGAAGGGCTCTCAGCTCTTGGAGCCGCTCTTTGAGTATTCGGGTGCCTGTGCAGGCTGCGGGGAGACGCCCTATCTCAAGCTCTTGACTCAGCTCTATGGGGATCGAGCGGTGATTGCCAATGCGACGGGCTGCTCGAGCATCTACTCGGGCAATCTGCCGACCACGCCGTATACAGTCAACCGAGAGGGTCGAGGCCCTGCGTGGTCAAACTCGCTCTTTGAGGACAATGCGGAGTTCGGCTTTGGCATGCGGCTGGCCATTGACACGCAGGCACGCCAGGCGCGGATGCTGGTGCAGGGGCTGGCGGGTCCACTCACGCAGGCGCACGGGGAGGGATGGCTGGAAGGGCTGCTAGGTCCGGAGGCGCTGGACGAAGCGGGCATCGTGGCGCAACGGCAGCGGGTGCAGGTGCTGAAACAAACGCTCGTGGGGCTGGAAGGAGACGCTGCTCGACGGCTGTTGCAGCTCGCCGATGCCCTGGTTCATAAGAGCGTCTGGCTGGTGGGCGGAGATGGCTGGGCCTATGATATCGGCTATGGTGGCCTGGATCATGTGCTGGCCTCTCACCGCAAAGTGAATGTGCTTGTCTTGGATACGGAGGTCTATTCCAATACGGGAGGACAGCAATCTAAGGCCACTCCGCTGGGGGCTTCTGCTCGATTTGCCGCCAATGGGAAGTCAGTGGCGAAGAAGGACTTGGGACTCCTCGCGATGAGTTACGGCCATGTCTATGTGGCACGGGTCGCACTGGGTGCGAAGGATGCGCAGACTCTCAAAGCGTTCCAGGAGGCGGAGGCTCATCCAGGTCCAGCACTGATCATTGCGTATAGCCACTGTATCGCACATGGTTACGATCTCTTGTACGGATTGGATCAACAGAAGAAGGCGGTGGAGAGTGGCATCTGGCCGATCTATCGCTTCGATCCCAAGCGGGTGCTGGAGGGTGAAGCGCCCTTGCAGCTCGATATGAATGCACCTCGCATCTCCGTGCATGAGTATATGCGCAATGAGATGCGATTCGTAACCGTCGAAAAGAGTGATCCCAAACGATTTGCTCGGCTGATGAAGGCGGCAGAAGCACACAGTCAGCGTCAAGTGGCACTCTATGAGCAGCTCTCCCAGCTTCATCTCCCTCGGCCCACGTCAGAGGATGTTTAACGATTTCATCTGCTCAGACGCTCGCATCAGCAGCGCTCAATGGTCGCGACGTGTTAAAATGGATATCTGGGGATCAAATACGTATCCCATGGATATGGATTCACAATCGTATGAGAGAAATCGGGACAGTGTTTGTATGTCGTCTGGGACCGCGTCATCGCGGAGGAGCGGCAGAATGTCTTCACGAAAAGGAATGAAAAATGAACCTCACCACACGTTGGCTTGGGTTAAACCTCAAACACCCCATCATGCCAGGGGCTTCCCCGTTGGTAGAAGATCTGGACATGGTGGCGCGCTTAGAGGATGCGGGTGCATCGGCCATTGTAATGCACTCTCTTTTTGAAGAACAGATGGTACATGAACAACTTGCGTCACTACACCATATGCATGCTCATGCAGAGTCTCATGCCGAAGCATTAAGTTACTTCCCCGAGACAGATGTCTTTGGTGTCGGTCCTCACGAATATCTGGAGCAAATTCGACGCATCCGCGCACGGGTGGAGGTGCCCGTGATTGCTTCGCTCAACGGACACACCGTCGGCGGGTGGTTGGATTATGCACGCTGGATGGAAGAGGCCGGTGCCCATGCCCTCGAGCTCAACCTCTATACGCTGGCAACAGACCCGCTCAAAAGCGCCGATGATACGGAGGCGGAGGCGCTCCACATCGTGCGCGTGGTGACGGAGAGCATCCGCATCCCCGTGGCGATCAAACTCTCTCCTTTTTATACCAGCTTGCCATTTTTCGTGAGCCAGCTCAAAGATGCCGGGGCCAAAGGGGTGATCTTGTTCAACCGATTCTATCAGCCAGACATCGACCCAGAGACGCTCGAGCTTCGCTCGGAGCTCTACTACTCCGAACGACAGGAGCTGCTGCTTCGACTGCGCTGGCTCGCCATTCTCTCTGGACGAGTTCCCATTGATCTGGCCTGCACTGGCGGCGTGCATCAGGTTCAGGATGCGCTCAAGGCCATCATGGCAGGGGCTCATGTGGTCCAGCTCACCTCTGCACTGCTCAAACATGGGCCGGAGTATCTGAAGGGCATCGTCGAAGGTGTCCAGCAATGGGCCGAAATGCATGAATATGAGTCGATGGAGCAACTGAGAGGCTGCATGGATATGACCCGCTGCCCTGATCCCAGCACGTATGAACGCACGAACTATTTGAAGGTATTAAGGAGCTGGAATCGTCGCTGAGAGGGGACTCTTTGTAAAATCAGTGGTTTTTTAGGAGGACGTTGAGGGGTTGAAAGGAAGAAGCAGACGTGCAAAAAACAAACAATAAAACACGGGTCAAGGGATG
>JBJTQF010000292.1:0-35803 GCA_046075485.1 Myxococcota bacterium
CATCCCGTCGATACGCCGAGACCGTCGGGCCCGTATCCGGTAACGGGAGCGCCTGGGTAGACTGCTTTTCTCCCGTATTCTGTCGAGGGTCTTTCGGGTCCGGCGTTGATGTGCCCGTCCCCGCCAATACCGGGCCTGTCAAGGGAGAAGGGGTGTCCTTTTGGCTCATGAGCGATTCCTTTCAGAGAACAGACGATCCGCGATTGAGTTCCGGTCGGTTGACAATTTCCAGCCTGCTACGTGCAGAGAGGGCATGAACCCTCCCAACAGTTTGAACGATACCAGCAACACGATGCCCAGCAGTCCCAGCTTTTTGAGGTAGACTTCCAGCGCCTTCTTGAGCCTCTTAAAGCGAGTGTTCACGTTGTCCTCGGAGATGTCGAGCTCTTGCGCCACCTCCTTTGAAGGTCGCTCCTCGAGCCAGCGTGCGATAAAGAGCGTCTGGTCATCCGGCTGAAGTTCTTTCAGCCACGGCTGAATCGCCTGAAGAGCTTCCCAGTTGTTGAGCTCCTCCTGGGTTTTCTCTGTGACGGACTCCAGCGGTTCATCGGACGTTCTCGCGAGCTGTACCCGGGTATTCTTGAGCGCCGAGGCACCTCGATTGTAACGGTAGGCGGAACGACTGATCACCTCGATCACGTATGGCATGGGATCTTTGTCGGGCTGATAGTTCATCACCCAGCCTCGGTCTTTCCACATATACTCCAGCACCTGCTGAGCCGCATCACTCTGCTCCTGAAGGGGCTTGCTGTGAAACTTCTTCCTGATCTGGGACTGCACCAGCAACGTCAGCGAGCTAAAGAGCTTCTCCCAGGCATCGGGCAGGTTTTTGGCTGCCTCCTCCAAGTTCATCTTGAGTTGGTGGTTGGACAGAGCTTTTGTCGCCATTGGCATATATGCCTCTTCACGCGCAGTTCATGATCAATGGTTTACAGCGGAGGTAAGACGTCGCCGCCCTTCACTCAGGACGTCCCACCACCGAAAATGCCCCCCAAGACCAGGGTGCCGAGAGCGCCGGTTCTCCAGGATCTCGGGGCCCAGCGCCATCAAGCCCCCCCGTCAAAAGCTGCCGCTGCGCCAACCCCAGCGCCGAAACCAACCCCGTGCTCGGAAGCTGCGCCGAGAGCCCTTGCAACACGTAATAGGTCGCGTTTTCATCCACCTTCCAGCGAGACCCCATCACCGACGCCGCCCCTCGCTCCAGAAAAGCCCGATGAAGCGCCCCTTGACTGTGCTCCTGGTACGCGGTGTCACCCCGTCGCGTCTCGCAGGCCGCCAAGAGCACCTGCGCTCCCTCCAGCCGCACCGTAGACAGATGAGAAGGCTTGAGATCTCCGTCAGAGAATACCAGCCCCGCCTCTTGACCCTCCAGCCACGTCAGCCCAGCCGAGGTCTCAACACGCTGAGACGCAGTCGGCTTATGCCCGTGGGTCATAAAGAGCACCAGCCCCGCCGGAGTCCGCAGCGCATCGAGCACCTGCGCCACCGTCACCGTGCCCTCGACCCGTCGCGACTGATACGCCGTCCCCTGAAATAAGCTGAGCGCATCCGTCACCCGCGTCAGATTGGGAGCAAAACCAACCCCCAACGCCGAACGAGGCACTCCCCCCTGCGGTGCCGGTAATAAGGTGCTCACCAGCAGCGAAGGCAGCTCGTAAGGCAAGGTGTGCTCCACCAAGTAGTGGCCCTCGATGCGTAAGGCAGGCAAGGGCAGCTCCTCGAGCGCCCCCAGCATGACAAAAGCAGCCGGAACGTTCAGCCCCGGCAACACCGGCAAGATCGGACGCAGCAGCTTCTCCCCCAACGAGTCCAGCGCGGTCGGAATGCCCTCCGGCCTCCCGTAGAAGGTCGAGAGCAACCCCTTCACCTCCGCCAGCTCCGCCGCACCAAAAGGAATGAGCCGAGGAAACACCGTCTCCCGTCTCACCTCCAGCAGCAGGACTTGGGTCTTCAGCGGCTGATAGATAAAATAAACCCGTCCCGGTGGCAGGAGCGCCCTGAGCGCCGCACCCTCCAGCATCTCACCGGCCACCAGCGCCCGCGCCAAGCTCCGTTGTGTGCCTTCTTCGTTCGAGGGCTCCACAAAAAATCCCTGATCGCTGGCCAAACGCGCCAGCAAGGTTAAAGCCGAACGTCTCTCCACCACACTCAGGAGCGCATCCCGCTGAGCCTCCGTGCCCTCCTCGGGATGACCCGGCGGAAGTGCCGCCACCATGAGCTCAAGCTGCTCCGCATAGAGCTCTCGACGCTGACTGGTATAAGACAGTCCCCAGAACTGGCTCGCGAGCTGCTGACGCTGCTGCTCCAAGCCGTCAATACCCGCCTGAAGCATCTGCAACGCCACAGCCGGCTGCTGCTCCGCTCGAGCCACCTGCGCCAAACCCAAACGAGCACGCCATGCCAGCTCCGGCTCCTGAGCCCCCACCACCAACACCTGCTCAAAAAGCTGCTGCGCTTCCCCCAGACGGCCTTCGGCGAGCGCCAGCTTGCCTTCCGCAAACCGAATAAAGCCCCGCTGACGCGGCAACACGCCCGTCACGGGTGTCGAATCCAGCTCACCCCGCCACAATCGAGCCGCCTCGAGATCCCCCTGCTGAAGCGACGCCCAGAGCAGATACGCCGCCGTCACCGGAAGATAGGCATCGTAGAGCCCTTCCTCATGCCTCATGCTCAAGGCTCGAAGCTGCTCCAGCAACGGAATGGCCACCTGCGGCTCCTCTCGATCCAACGCCAGCGCCGCGCGGGAGATCAAGAGGTTGAGCCTCAGCTTGAGCTGCGCATCATCCTGCAATACCGGATGCTGAAGCAGCAGGTCGTAACCCGCGCCGTTGTCGGTGACGTCTCCCAGATCGTGCCCCAGCTCCACCAACCGAAACTGCGCATCCAACGCCGCTGGATCATCCGCAGGCAACAGCTCCAGACGCGCCAAGAGGCTCTCGAGCTGGCCGAGCTGGTCTCCTTCAGCACGGTAGAGCTCCCACTCGTACCGCAGTAAGTCCACCGGAAGCTGCGCATGCAACCCCTCGCGAAAATCATCATTGGCCCACAAACACCGCTCGAGACCCTCGCTGGCCAGATTCAAAAGCTGCGCCGAGAAAGAAACATCCAGCTCCTCGAGGGTAAGCTGATGGTCGAGCTGCGCCTTCAGCCCATCCAGGACGCTACACCACTGCTCCTGAGCCAGCGCAAGCTGCGTCCCCGTCTCCAGCGGAGAACCAAAAGGCTCCTGAGATAACCCCGGATAAAATGCCGTGAGCTTCTGACCCAAATAGATCAGGTCTCCAGGATGGTACGAAGGACTGCGGAGCTGCATGGCCGTCCAGTAGTCCTGCACCGCCCGATCCGGGGTGAAAGGAAGCTGGGCAATCGCCTGATTCTCCTGCTCGATGGGAGTGAGCGCCTCCGCCAGAGAGGGCAAAACACTCCAGAGCCCCAGCAGACAGCTCAGCCCCCACACACGCGCGCCCGCGCCCGCTCCCACACGCACACGCACTCCCGCTCCCACACGCACTCCCGCTCCCACACGCACACGCGCGCTCATACGAGTCCAAAAGGTTGAGGTCATGCCTTCACTCCACCCGAAAAGGTTTGGAGACCGTCAAGGCCGTGGGCTCGAGCTGAGCTCGGCGCAGCGCCTCCAGCACACGAGTACGACGGGCTTCCTCCGTCAAGGCTTGGAAATCTGCCGCCTGGAGCAACGGTCGAAGCGCCTCCAACACCGAAGAAGGCTCCAGCGCTCCACTCAGCAGGAAGAGAAAACGCACCCCCGCACCCGGCTCCGCCACCGGGGTCTGGCGCACCTCGAGCTGAGTGCCTCGGCTCTCAAGCACCAGGAGCGCGCCACCCGCATCACCCGTCGGCAGGCTATAACGCTCGCCCACGCTGAGCACGGTCAGCGGCAGGTTTCCAGGGGCACTCATCAAACCCTGGGTGACCAGCGGGTCCACGCCATGATCCGGCAAGTTCATACTCGGACGCAGCGAGACCCACACCATCACCGCCGCTGCCACCAGCGCCGCACCACCCAAGGCAGGCAGGCTCCACCACTGACGCAACCGCTCGAGCAGGCCCGGACGTGGCATGTCCGCCGCCACCAGCTCCGCGAGCTTGTCGTGATAAGCCCGGGTGAGCACCGGGTCCGGATGGCGCAGGGTCTCCACCAACGCCGCGTAGTCGGGATTTAACGCTAGGTATTGCTCCACTTGCGTCACCTCCTCGGGGGTGAGCTGGCCCGCCACATACGCCTCGAGCCGCTCGAGGGATGGCACCGGGAGAGACTTGGCCGCTTGTCTGGCCCGCGCCAGCAGCGCTTCCAGCCGCTCGTCATCTGAAGAAGGAGGAGTCGAGGACATATCAAACCTCATAGGTGCTGAAGGCAAAACATGATCAGGCATCAGACGCCGTGGTGAAACGTGCGGTGAGCCTAACATACTCCCACACACCTGTGAATGAAGGGACCCCATCAGCTTTTACGAGTGAGCGCCTGGTGGATGGCAGACGCCACCCGCTCCATGAGCTCCCGCTGCCGAGAAGCAAAGGCACGCGCATCACCCTGCTCGTTGCCCAGAAACAAAAAGAACCGATCTCGCTGGAAGGCGAGGAGCAGGAGCCCCAAGGCCATGCTCACCATCCCCGCACCCACCAGCCGCCGCTCCGGGAGATACACCCCCAAGCTCACCAGCCCCACCCCCACCCCCAGCAGGCCATACAACGGACGCCGTCGAGCTGGCTCTCGAGCCAATGTCACCGAGGTGATGGTGTCCAGCGGGATCTTACGCCCCTCGATGATGGCGTTCTGGTCGGTGATGCGCACGTTTTTGCGCTCAAAGATGGTCTTCTCTTCCATTGGCAGTCCCTCAACCCACAACATTCACACGCTCCAGAATAGGAGGTGGAGATTCTGTCTTAGGGTTGTACGAAGGGCTGTCAGGTTCTGACAAAAATCAACACGCGCGGCAGAAAAAATCAGAAGGCCCAGAGGAAAAAGGCTAGAACAGAGGAAAAAGGCTGGAACAGAAGATGAAAAAGCATGAGGTTCACACTACACTGCTGAAGAGACACACAACAGCGGCCATTTGAGCTGAAGCGCCCTCATCTCCCGAGACCGTGGATGGATTGCCCACATCGGGCTGCGGGAATATCTTGCTGAACCGGATCTGACACGCGGAGACCTCATGCAGCCTTCTTCTCCAGCCACACCCACGGCGGGCCCCGGCATCTTTTGGGGGGTGGCACTCACCGCACTCTCCACCTTGATGTATCAGACCCTGCTGACCCGGATCTTCTCGGTCACGATGTGGTATCACTTCGCGTTTATGGCGATCTCGATCACCCTGTTTGGGATGACCGCCGGTGCCATTCTGGTCTACCGGTTTCCAGCGGTGTTCACCCCCGAGCGGGTACAGCGCCACCTCGGACTGAGCGCCCTGGGCTTCGCACTCACCATCGTCTTCAGCTTCTTGACACACCTGATTACGCCGTTTAATCCGGGGATCTCCCTGCTCCAGCTCTACTCGATGGCCTGGACCTATGGGCTGCTGGCCATCCCGTTCGTGTGCAGCGGGATCTGTATGGCACTGGCCATGACCCGCTTTCCCAGCCAAGTGGGCAGACTCTACGCCGCCGATCTCGTCGGTGCCGCCCTCGGATGCCCCGGCGTGGTGCTGCTGCTCGAAGTGCTCGACGCACCCGGGGCCGTGCTGGTGTCCGCCCTGCTCGCCAGTCTCGGCGGTTTGGCCTTCCTCCACAAGACCCCAGACGCCACCCGGCTCCGCTCGTATGGACGCGCCCTCACCCTGGGCTTGAGCTTACTGTGTACCGTGGCCACCTTCGCGGCGATGGAAAAACAACCCCTGCTCCAGCTCTCGTGGGTCAAAGGACGACTCGAAGAGCCCACGCTCTACGAACGCTGGTCGTCTTTTGCCCGCATCACCGTGCGGCCCTGGGAAGCTCGCCCCTTCGGCTGGGGGCTCAGCGACCGCATCGATCCCAACCTCCAGGTGGAGCAGAAGCTGATCTCCATCGACGCCATCGCAGATACGGTGCTCACACAGTTTAATGGGGATCTCTCCACCGTGCAGCACCTGCGCTACGATGTGACCAACCTCGCACACACGCTCCGCCAGCAGGCGCGCGTGCTGGTGATCGGCGTGGGCGGCGGACGAGATGTGCTCTCAGCCCTGGCCGCCGGTCAACGCTCCATCACCGGGGTGGAGATCAATGGCCAGATACTCGAGGCGCTCACCGGGCCGTTCGGCAGCTTCACGGGGCAGCTCGATCAACATGAAGCTCGTCCACGATGAGGCCCGCTCGTACATCGCACGCAGTACCGAGCAGTTTGATATCCTCCAGGTGTCGCTGATCGATACCTTCGCCGCCACCGCTGCGGGCGCGTATGTGCTCACGGAAAATGCGCTCTACACGGTGGAAGCCTGGGAACGTATGATTCAACGCCTCTCGCCCACCGGGGTCTTGAGCTTCTCACGCTGGTACTACAAAGATCGCCCGGCAGAGATGTATCGGCTCACCGCACTGGCCGCCGCCACGCTCGAGAAACAAGGCATCAAAAACCCTCGAGCACACCTGCTGATCGTGCGCAAGCTGGGATTTTTCGGACCCGGTACGCCCGATGGGGTCGGCACTCTGCTGCTCAGCCCCACTCCGTTCTCGACGCAGGACCAGGACAGGCTGCGGGCAGAAGTCGAACGCCTCGGGTTTGAGCTGGTGCTCACCCCCACGGAGGCACTGGACCCGACCTTCGAGCAGCTCACGCGGGGGGAAGGACTGGCAGCGTTCACCAAAACGTATCCGCTGGATATCTCACCGCCCACCGATGATCGACCGTTCTATTTTCATATGCTCAGGCTCCATCAGCTTGTACGACCGGAGCTGCTGGATCAAGGGGTGGTCAGCTTCAACCTCCGGGCGGTGCTGGTCCTGGAGCTGCTGCTGCTCCTGGTGCTGGGGCTGACCGGGCTGTGCATCGTGGCCCCCCTGCTCCTGGGTATGAAACGTGAGACACTCAGAGGCTCAACGCCGCTCACCCTCTATTTTTTGAGCATCGGGCTCGGGTTTATGCTGCTGGAGATCGGGATCATGCAGCGGCTCAACCTCTTTCTGGGACATCCACTCTACGGGATGACGGTGGTGCTGTTCACCCTGCTGCTGGCCAGCGGATGTGGCAGTGCGCTCAGCGGCTGGCTGCTCGTAGGAAACCGAGCTCGACGTCTGGGAGGACTGGGGGCGCTGCTGGGCGTGGCCCTCCTGACCGGTGCGGTGGAGCCAGTGGTGTTTGCGCAGTTTGAAGCCTCCAGTACACCGGTGCGGATCGGAGCGGCGGTGGGACTGCTGCTGCCGCTGGGGATGGGGCTGGGTTTGGCCTTTCCACTCGGGATGCGCTTGGCAAGTCAGAAAGCGGAAGGACTCACCCCTTGGCTCTGGGGGCTCAACGGAGCGGCGTCGGTGTGCGCATCGGTGCTGGCGGTGGCGCTCTCGCTGGGCGCAGGGATCTCGGCGACTTATGCCGCTGGGTTGAGCTGTTATGTGGTGGCGTTGTGCGCGTATGCATGGGGGAGCAGGGAGGAAGCGTCAACGCCAGTCTAAATCAAGCCCGCTTGTGATGAGCGGCATCCAGCCTCACGTTTCGCCTCATCTGAGTGTCCTACGAGCTCGACCTTCGCCTTTAAGATTCTGCCAATTTTAAGAAGATGTGCATATGACAATATGCAATATTCTAGTATTCACATAAAGAATTTAACCTTTAAAATCATGACTATATGATGCAGATTATATGTATTCTATCTGCAATACGACATACTCAATCAACGATACGATGTTCCAATGTTGTAGAATGATTGTGTAATGTGATTACACTCTCTATCACTCAAGGAGGAGTATGTATGACGATGAATATTCGCACGCTCTACGCTCATGTAGCATGACTCTTTGCGGTACTCCTGACCTCCATTCTGCTCTCTGCGTGTCCGATGGTATACGAAGAAGATCCATCCGCAGTAAAGCTTGCAGTGGATCTCTCTTATCAAGAGACGCAGGTATGGTGTTGGGCAGCAGTGTCTGAGATGATCTTACAGTACGACTCAAATTTCATTGATCAGTGTCAGATTGTCAGTGCGTATCTTGGCTACTACAACAATGAATGCTGTTATTATCCGCAATATTGCCAGACGACAGCACCCATCGAGACCATCCAGCAAGCACTCTTTTATTATGGAGGTATGACGTCATATCTCTACCCCAGAGCGCTCACGTTTGAACAGGTGGTGTTTGAGATCGATGCGGGGCGCCCCATTGTAGCAGGCTATACCGGCTCCTTTGTAGGACACGTCGTGATCATCTATGGATACGATGCGAAAGGTCAGCTCTACATCCATGATCCTGCCTATGGCTCATTGGTGGTGCCATATGCGTCCACGTTTACCTATGGCGGCCAGCTCTATTGGTCCGCTACGATTGCAGACATTCAATAAAGCGTCACTCACCATCCAGCTCATCCATCATCAGATGCGGTTAGAAGAGACCACGGTTCCCCCCCCACGCTGCGCAGAGCTCCGGCGCGCAGGAAGTCCGCACTCCCAAAATGGATGGGAGAGCTCAGCAGCGGGGAACGCTCAGCAGCGGGGAAAGTTTAGCAGGTAGGAGCAGCAGCAGGTAGGAGCAGCAGGTAGGAGCAGCAGGCAGGAGCCGCGCGGAAGGCTCACCGGCGGCGACGAAGCCCCACCACCGCAAGCAGGAGCAGCGCCATCCCACCCAGCGGCACCTCGCGAGGCGTGTTACGCTGATCACACGAGCAGGATCCCGCCGAGTCATCTCCCCCATCGGGTGTGGGAGACTCCTCTCCGGGTGTGGGCGTCTCCTCTCCGGGTGTGGGGGTCTCCACATCGGGCGTGGGCGTGTCTGCGCTGGGCAGGTCATCCACCTTCCCGTTGCAGTCGTTGTCCAGGCCGTCCTCTGTTTCGGTGGCACCCGGATAGACCGCACTGCTCAGGTCGTTACAGTCGCCGTTGATCTCGTTGAAGCCGTCGTCATCGTCGTCGAAGAGCACCGTGCCCTCGTCTACCAGCCCATCGCAGTCGTTGTCCAGCTCATCGGCCTGCTCCGTAGCACTCGGATGAACCCGGGGATTCTGATCGTCGCAGTCTCCCTCCTCTTCGGAGTACCCATCCTTGTCATCATCAGACGCCGTGGTGCCTTCATCGACCTGGCCATTGCAGTTGTTGTCGATGCCATCGGCCTCCTCTGCTGCACCGGGGTTGATCTCCGTAGCGGTCTCATCGCAGTCACCGGTCAGAGCAGAGAAGCCATCTCCGTCTTGGTCCACCGTTGAGACTCCATCATCGACCTTACCATTACAGTCGTTGTCCTTGCCATCGGCGATCTCTGTTGCACCCGGATAGACCACCGCCGAAGCATCGTTGCAGTCGCCCTGGTCTTCGCTCACCCCGTCTAGGTCGTCGTCGTAGGCGGAGGTGCCTTCATCGATCTTGCCGTTGCAGTTGTTGTCGATGCCGTCTTTGACCTCCGAAGCACTCGGGTTGATGCTGGCATCGGCATCATTACAGTCTCCGTTGCTCTCGCTGACCCCGTCTTGGTCGTCGTCGAAGGACGAAGTGCCCTCATCGACCATGCCGTTGCAGTTGTTGTCCACCCCGTCGGCACTCTCTTGAGCCGCAGGCGAGATGTTCGGATTGGCATCGTTGCAGTCTCCAGCGTTTTCCGTGAAACCATCCCCGTCATCGTCATAGCTGGTGGAGCCTTCATCGATCTTGCCGTTGCAGTTGTTGTCGATGCCATCCACGACCTCGGTGGCGTTGGGTGCGATGGCCTTGTCGGCATCGTTACAGTCACCCTGTTGCTGAGAGTATCCGTCTCCGTCGTGATCAACGAAGTCGAGATCCTCATCGGCTTGGCCGTCGCAGTCGTTGTCTTTACCGTCCCCGAGCTCAGGTGCTCCGGGATAGGTGGTGGCATTGGCATCGTCACAGTCTCCGTTGGCTTCGCTGAAGGTGTCGCCGTCGTCGTCGTAGGCGGTGGTGCCTTCGTCGATGATGCCGTTGCAGTTGTTGTCCTTGCTGTCGAGTACCTCGGTGGCTCCCCCATAAACGGACGCATCGGCATCGTTACAGTCGCCGTTGTTCTCGGAGCGTCCATCCCCATCGTCATCGGCCAAGACTGTGCCTTCATCGACCTTACCATCGCAGTCGTTGTCGATGGAGTCGGGGATTTCGCTGGCGGAGGGCCCCACCAAGATGCTGGCATCGTTGCAGTCTCCGGCGTTTTCGGAGGCACCATCCCCGTCGTCGTCGTAGGCCACGGTGTTGTCATCGACCTTGCCGTCGCAGTCGTTGTCCTTGCCATCGGCGGACTCCGTGGCGGCTGGATTGATGGAGACGTCACCGTCGTTGCAATCTCCAGCGGCTTCGGTAAATCCATCTCGGTCGTCGTCGTAGAGACTGGTGCCTTCGTCGCGGGTGCCATTGCAGTTGTTGTCCACTCCGTCGGCGACCTCGGATGCACCGGGATAGATGGTGGCGTTTTTGTCGTCGCAGTCGCCCTGATCTGCCGAAAAACCATCTCCATCGTTGTCGAAGGCCGAAGAACCTTCGTCGATGTAGCCGTTGCAGTTGTTGTCCTTGCCATCTTTAGCCTCGGAAGCACCGGGATAGATGGTGTTGTCGCTGTCCTTGCAGTCGCCTTCGGACTCCGCGAAGCCGTCACCGTCGTCGTCATAGAGAATGGTGGTATCGTCCACGAGCCCATTGCAGTCATCGTCGAGGGTGTTGGGCACTTCGAGGGCATCGGGGGAGATGGTGTCATCGGCGTCATCGCAGTCGCCGTCCAGCTCGGCAAAACCGTCACCGTCGTCGTCAAAGACATCGGTGCCGTCGTCGATGAGCCCGTTGCAGTCGTTGTCTTTCTCATCCATGAGCTCTTCAGCATTGCTGTAGACATCGGGATCGGCATCGTCGCAGTCACCTTCGGTTTCTTTGAAGCCGTCGCTGTCGTCGTCGTAGTTGACGGTGCCTTCGTCGATGGTGCCGTCACAGTCGTTGTCCTGATTGTCGGCGGTCTCCGTGCTGGGAATGGAGGCACTCCAGTCGTTGCAGTCGCCTCCGCGGGCGGTGACACCGTCACGGTCGAAATCCAGGGTATTGGAGCTGAGGCCACCATACACGCCGATGTCGGCTCGAGAGCCGTCCGCATCCTTCTTGGCGGGATCTCCTGCGTTGATCAGCGGGCTAGACGACTGCGGAGCGAAGTTGTCGTTGGCATAGTTGGTGTCAGCGGTATAAGCGGTGAGCTTGGGATCCACCGAAAGATTGCCGTTGAGACCGGTCTGGGAGGTGGTGGTGCTGTAGTCGCCGCCGGTGTTGCCGAAGACGTTGTTGTAGCTCCACGCGAGGGTGCCTGCGTTATGAACGCCGCCTTTGCCGGTGGCATAGGCCACCAAGTTTTGAGTCCCGGTTAAGGTATACGAGGAGTTGACATAGATGTTGCCACCACTGCCATAGGCCGTATTGCCCACCACGGTATTATTTTCCATGCTCACCGTAGCATACACATACACACCTCCCCCTTGAATGACCGCCGTATTGCCCGAGAGCACGCTATTTTTGAGGGTGGTGGTGCCAAAATACGCCATGATGGCCCCACCGCCGGTCGAAGAGCCCGTGCTGGTGGCCGAGTTGCCATAAAAATACGAGCTGGAGATGTCCAGCTTCGCCGAGCTGAACATATAGATGGCGCCACCGGAGCCACTGCTGCTGTTGTTGCCCGCCTCCATGCCGGTGACGACCCCATTTCCGGCAGACAGATACAGGGCTGCGCCGTTGGTACTGCTGCTGTTGGTCACCTTCACGTTGGTGAGGGTGGCCACGGAGCTGGTCCCACCACTCAAGAAGAGGCCACCGCCGGAGCTTCCTGCCACCGCATTGTTGATCGACACATTCCGAATGCTCATGTTGCCGGTCGTCCAGGAGGCATAAATGCCTGCTCCGGTGCTGCTGGCGCTGCATCCGTCCAGGATCAGGTTCTCGAGGGAGGGATTGGCACCGGTGGCATAAATACAGCCTCCACTTCCAGCGGTGACTTTTCCGTTGCGAAGGGTGAGGTTGCGCAGCAACGCATTGGCGGTCTCGCTGGTCTTAAAGGTCACCACCGCGCCCAGGGAGCGGCCATCGATGATGGTGGTGCTGGCGCTGGCTCCGTTGAGGATGATGTTTTTGCCCTTAAAGTCGATGTTCTCGTTATACGTACCTGCCGCCACATTGATCTTATCGCCGGTGACTGCCGCATTGATGGCGGCCTGAATGGTCGAGTATTGACCCGGTACGGTGAGCACATTGGGGACGGTAATGGTGACCGTGTCGGCAAGGCTGGCGGCGCGACCATCTCGCACCACCAGGGTCATCACATAGGTGCCCTTCAGATCTGGGGTGAAGGTGGGTTTGGCCACCGTCCGGCTCGAGAGGGAGGCATTGGTAATGCTTGAGCCCGATGGCACGGTGGTCACGGACCACTCAAAGGTAAGCGGATCGCTGTTGGGATCGCTGGAGCGTGAGCCGTCCAAGCTGGTGGAGACGCCCACGTCGGCGATGATGTCATCCCCAGCATTGGCTACGGGCCGGTTATCGGAGGCATCGGCGGGGTTGGTGCCTGCCAGCAGCTCACCGCTGTCGGAGATGCCGTCGCTGTCGGAGTCCGAAGCGTTGGCCGATGTACCGAGCTGGAACTCCTGAATGTTGGTCAGCCCATCTCCGTCGAGGTCGCCGTTGGCGTCGTTGACGGCGGGGTTGAGTCCGCTTGAGTACTCGTACTTATCCGGCATGCCGTCGTTGTCGGAATCCCGCAGGTTGTCGTCGGGTCCACCGTAGAGCCCGATGTCGCTGACGGAGCTGTCAGGGTCTTTGAGGGTGGGAGCACCCGCATCGATCATGGGGCTGCCGGAGGCCAGCACCAAGTTGTCATTGGTGTAGTTGTCGTCGTTGCTGAAGGTGGTGAACTGGGGATTCACCGCTTTGTTGCCTGTCCCACTGGTCCCCGTGATGGAGGAGCCGCTCACGTAGTCGCCACCGGTGTTGGTGAACACATCATTATAGGCGTAGGTCACGTAGGTGGTGTTGGAGGCCGAGTAGATGCCTCCTCCCGCCTTCGCATATTGAAACACGTTGTTTTGGATGCTGGCGTAGGCAGCCGAGGCAATATACAGGTGCCCGCCCAGGGTGGAGCCGCCGGTGGCCGAGTTCGAGGTAAAAAGATTGTTATGAAGGCGTGTCCCGGTGAGGGTTCCCGAGAGGTAAGCACCTCCTCCGCGATTGGCGGGGTTGGACCCAATCAGGTTGTTGTGGATATAGGGTGCGCCGCCCAAGATCCCGAAGGCCCCTCCATAGGCGATGCCAGTCTGGCTGCCCACGTTGGCGGTGAGGGTATTGCCGGAGAACTCCGGGGTTCCGCCCGCAATATGGACTGCTCCGGAGTAAAAGTAGCCGTTGTTGGCGGTGATCTGGTTTCGGTAAAACAACGGTGAGGCGCTGGTGCCGGTGATATACGCAGCCCCTCCATAATACGCTGTGTTGCCGGTGATGATCACGTCTTGGATGGTCGGGGAGGCACTGCTGATGTAGATGCCACCGCCAAAAAGTGATGAGGTGTTATTCGCTCCTTTAACCGTGAGGTTACGAAGCTGGGCGCTCCGGGTCTCGGAGGTCTGAAACTTCACCACGCTGACGGTGGGGGTGAGGCTTCCGTCAATGATGGTGGTGGCCGCATTGGCACCGACCACCGTGATGCTCTTCCCCTTAAAGTCGATGCTCTCTTTGTAGGTGCCTGCGGCGACCGTGATCACATCACCACTTACGGCGGCGTTGATCGCCGCCTGCACGCTGGTATATTGACCCCCGGAGGGTGCCACGCTCAAGGTGGCTGCACTGGCTGATTCGGCATAAAAAAGGGCGGCGATGATACCCAGGAGCTGCATGCTCTGCCGTATCCGATGTCTCATGTTCACCTCATGTTCCGCATTCTGGTTCTGCTGGTAACCCGCGCTCCGCGTTGTGCTGCTGTGCCCTAAACAGCTCTTTCATCGGGCGTGTTCCGGCTGGAGGGATGGAGGTCTGGTCTCATGACCGACATTTCCACAGGAGGCTGTGGAACTCCCACAACCCCAAAATGTTATCACGAATTGCAAAGAAAGGGAAAATCTGGCAAGGGGGGATGTTGGGTGGGCTACAGAATGGACCTTAACCTTTGGGGAAAAGGGCGTCAATCACGGCACGACGTGGATCTCGCGGGTCGGTGATCATCAGCTTGGCCTTGCGCCAGTCTTCGCGGGCCAATCGCTCATCTCCTTGCCAGAGATGCAGACGGGCGCGCACCAAATAGTCGGTCCAGTCTCCTTCACCGTTCTGAACGTCGAAGATCTGATCGATGAGTCCAGCCGCACGCTGCTGATTGGTCTGGCTCTTGATGTAGAGCTCCGCCAGGGCGCGCGACACGTTCGCATTCCGGAGGTCGGTCGGGCTATTCCCCACCGCTCGCATGCCATGCTCGAGGGTCTCGATGGCTTCTTGCTCCTTGCCTCGCTCGGTGAGCACGCGGGCGCGCAGCACAAACACTTCGCCATCGGTGCGTGAGTAGTTCATGCTCTCTTGCACGACGGCATCGGCTTCATCCAGCCGGTTGAGTGCCAAGAGAAGCTGGGCCAAGGCATTCCGAAGCTCGAGCTGCTTGGGATACACCTTGAGCCCTTCTTCCAGGGCCTTCACCGCATCGGCAGGCCGACGAAGGCCCAAGAGTGCTTCGTGCCGCAGATAGGCCACCGAGGGATGATTCGACAAAAAGATCGGCTGAGAGCCTCGGATGGCACCCACCACGTCCAGGAGCTGCAAGGCGCGGTCAAACCGCTCCACCATCAGCATCACCCGGGACTGCTCAAACGAGAGCAACGCGGCATCTTCGTCGTTGCGCGGCTTGAGGGTGGCAAACAGGTCGAGGGCCTTCTTCGGGTCTCCGCTGTTCATGGCCACGTAGGCTTGTGCGAAGGTATAACCTCGCTGCCGATATCGCTCGGCGACGTCATCGACCAAGCTGGCGAGATAGACTTCAAACTCATCCATGATGCGGGCTTCTTCTTCGTCTTTGAGCCCTTCAAACTGATGAATGGAGACGATCTCTACTTTCTTTTGAGCGTTGGCTTTGGCGTCTTTGACCTGCTGGGTCAGGGTGTCGGCCTTCTTCACACCAGCGTCGTCGGCGGCGTGAATACGAGCGGTGTCCAGACACTCGAGCGCTCGTGTAAAGTCGCCCGCGCGCATGCTGTGTTCGGCTTCGGTGATGTTCAGCTCGAAGATGCCCGCGTAGGCGACCTTGAGTGTCTCACGAAGCTGCTGCTCCAGCTCGCCGGTGGCGCTGGGATGTGCCAGCCCTTCCTGCGCGTCGTTGCGTGCCTCGGCCCAGTGCTTTTTGCTCAGGGCTTTCTGGGCGTGCTCCAGGAAATAAGCTGCGTCTTTTGTGCGGAAAAAGTCGAAGAATCCCATCCGTTCAGCCTCGTGTTGCTTTGATCGATCTCGACGGGGCATTCTCGCGCGCGCGTGAGCGCATCAAAAATGCTTTCTCTCTGGTGGGGGGGAAGTATAGCGTTAAAGCAGGTCATTTGCGAAGAACAAAAAAGAAACGGAGGGAAAGTCCTATCGCATGCCCTTCTGCATACGACCCTGTCGTGAGCACTGTGCGGGCTGAAGTGTGCTCAGCGTGGTGCGCCGTAATCCCTCCGTCTGTATCATGTGCGCCCGGAATTGCCAAACCCTTACACCTGTCCTCTCTTTTTTTTGAGATTTCGTTCGCGCTCGGAAAGAGACTTTACCCACCCCTGCAAAGACCCTTTGCATCCCCACCTCCCGGTTTACGCCTTCTCTGGAGGTGCGCCACCCACTTGGAATTCTTTATAAAATAAAGCTGTTTAAAATCAATGATTTAACAAATTATCGGGATATTTCGCAAAATTTTGGAAGCCTGGCACGAAGGTTGAAACAAAGGTAAACATGGACGCGACGATGAACGAAGCGTCAAACCAAAACCGAAAGCATTATGCTTGGTTCACGATATAAGGAGTTTCACCATGAAGAACATCATCTCTGTCGCCGCTCTGGTTCTCTCGATGGCCACCACCGCTCAGGCTCAGGCCGCTACCGGCTCCTACGATGGCAGCTACGACGTCGAAGCCAAAACCATGACCGTCGGCATCAAGTGTGGCGCGGTCGATTATTATGGCACCTACGCCTATCACTACAACTACCAGACCATCACCCTCGAGAACGGCAAGCTGCCCGCCGATACCCTCGATGAGATGATCGACTGGCGACTGTCCCAAGTGGAAGCCGCTCAACTGACCCCCGCTCAGGAGGCAGCCGCTCGCACCGCCACCCTGGCCTACTTCAACCGGCTGGAGCTCGGGCTCAACGAAATGCTCGACACCTATCCGCAGTCAATGGATGTGTCGCTCAACGCCTCGCTCCAGAACCCGCTGCCCATGAGCTATATGTTCACGGGCAATATGCTCTCGCAGGACGGTGAGCAGCAGTATCATGCGGTGGGCTCCATCCAGTCGTTGACCGGCGACTTCGCCATGCTGCCGGTGTACTACTACGGCTGGACGCATGGCCCGAATTACTGGCTGTATCATCGCCTCTCGGCAGGCATGCAGTTCGGAGGCTCCCTCTCGCAAGGCTGGGGCGCCATCCGCTGGAACGCTCAGCGCCTGGCCACCGACTACTACGTCAGCGCGGTGTGGGGTTGCTCCTTCAGCAATGTGACCGGGATGGCCATTTCTCCGGCAGGGCAAGAGATTCCCGAGACCATCAGCCTCCGCTCCAAAGTGGACCCCAAGGTCGCCGTTGAGCTCAAGAGCACCGTGGCCCGCGACAGCGTAAAGACGCTGCTCAAGGAGGAAAAACTCTCCACTCAGCAGCGTAAGGCCGCCGAGCTGCTCAGCCAGAAGCTCATGCAGTAATCAGCGCGAGATTCACAGGCGGGAGTCAGCAGCGGGAGTCAGCAGCGGGATTCCCAGGCTCGCCCCCCTCCAGACATCCGCACTCAGGTTGAATACGCTTCACATCTTCACGTCCGGGAGGCTTCGTCAGGGTCTCCCGGACGTTTTTTTTCGGGCAGTGGCTCACCGGCGAGGGTGACTTCTGCGATGGCGTGGGCACTCATGCTCTCGTCTCGCACGTCGAGCACGCTGAAGATGGCTTCGGCTCGCCCTTCGAGCAGGCGCTTGGGAGGTTTGATTGTCAAGCTGTAGTGGGCGCGGGCTTTGGGCTCCAGTTGAAAGGCGTCGTCGGCATGTACGCCCGGATCTTCTCGCTTGAGCAAGGCCAGCCACCCAAACGGAAGACCCTCGACCTCCGCGCGGAGCAGGACCGGGTCTAGGCTATCATTCTCCACAAAAAAGACAAATTGCGCCGACTGATGAGGGCGCACGGTCTGCGCTTGACGCTCCGGGTTGAGAAAGACTCCATAATGGGCATGACGCCGACGAAACTGGAAACGACGCACCAGAAGACGGCTGCGCAACGGCATGGGCTTCTCTCCGAGGGGATATCAGGGAATCAATAGGAAAGACAGACCTCAACTGGGTCCGTAAACGGCTCAGAGAGAGGTACAGGTCTCGACGTACTCTCTCCAGGCTTGACCCTGGAGCACATAATAGCCGTTTTGTTCGGTGAGCAGGCCCAAAGATTCAAGGCGGCGAGCCACTTGGCGCTCGACACGGCGCTCGTGCGCCCGTAACCCCCGCGCATCCACCCGCTCGCGCACGCATCGGCGCAGGAGCACTTGTTCACCGGGCTCACGATTCTGCCACCACTGAGCAAACACCGGACGAAAGGTCTCACGGTATTCGTCGAGCAGCTCGTCGAGGCGCTCCGGGCAGAGATAGAGGCGCTCACCGAGCCACAAGAGGCCATCGGCAAAACAGCCACAGGTGTCGAGGGCCTGCTGTAAGGTGGAGTTGGGGAGACCTCGCCCACGCTCTCGGCCCGCCTGACCGCAGCCGTCGAGCAGTCCTCGCGCCACCAGGGGGTCGATGGGGCCCAGCCACACTTTGGCCGCTTCGTTTAAGAAGGTCACATGATGGCCCAGCGACTTCCAGCCCTGAAAGAGACACTGGCGACTGCTGGAGACCCAGATGAGCTTCCCTCGGACGGTGCCACGCTCGCTGAGCTGTTTCCAGGCTTGGAAGAACTCTTTGGGGAACTGCTGAGGGTCCAGCACATCGGCATGGTCAATCAGGACCACACAGGGGGTCAGGAGCGACAGGGCCTCCTGCATTCGGCGGGTAAAATCACCCGGCGCTTCGAGTCGAGCACGCACTTCGACTTCGCGGTCGAGGGCGGAGGCCAACGCGCGCACCAGCTCCAGGGCCGAAGGGGTCTCAAAAGAAGTGGCATCCAGCAGGACAGAGGACCGACCTTCCTGCTTTAAGGTCAGATGCAACCACTGGAGGGTCGATGAGCCCCCCATTCGTGCCTCACCCACCACCTGGACAGGCCGATTTCCACGGATATAATCGTGAAGCTGCGCTTGCTCCGCTGCTCGACCCGGGAGCTCATACGTGCGCTCGGGTACACGCGCCACCGCTGCCGCACGCGACGAAGGGCCAGTGTCTATTCGACTGTCGTGCAGCTCACGACCTCGAAGCAAAACACCCGCCGGAGGGGACTTAAACGATAAAGATGGGCCGGAATAACCTCGATACATCGTCTCCAATGCCTCCTGTCATCCGGTGAGGTCAGCTCGCGGGGGGCTCGCCGCTGGGCGGGAACGCGGGCTGCTCTGTTATTTGGGCTCGCCATCGACGCTGCGGAACCGCTTCTCAGCTCCAAGATGAGGGCGCTTGCCGCTGGCCTGTTGCTCGTGAAATTCTAGCCGATTCCTGATCTGAGGGCAACGCCTCAAGCAGTCGCCAGCTCCGATTCTGAGCGAGAGCGGCGCAAGAGAAATCTCCTGCTGACGAAGAGATGAAGGCATATGATATGATTGCCATCTTTCCAAAATACTTCTGATTTCGCACAAAAGGACACGCCTCAATGTTACCTGAAGACAAGCTCTTTGCCAAACCATCGAGCATGACAACGATTCCCGCTGTGCTGCTGATGGCGAAGGCGCCCTCGACTCACGCCAAAACACGGCTCAACCCGGCACTCTCTCCGGCTCAACGGGCCGTCTTGGTAGAAGCCATGCTTCAGGATACGTTTTTGCTGGTGGCTCAGGCGGCTCAGGCGGCTCAGCAGGCGATTCAACGGGTGGCTCAGCAGGCGATTCAACGGGTGGCTCAGCAGGCGATTCAACGGGTGGCTCAGGTGGGTCCAGCCCTGCGTTTGGTGGTGGCAGCAGCGCCTTCTCCGGCGCATCCTGATTTTCAGCGCCTCCATGCCTGGTGGACTCAGGAGGGCATAAGCGCTGCCGATGTGTCCCCCTCAGCTCTGACGTTGAGCTTCTGTGCTCAAGGAGAAGGCTCACTCGGGGATCGGCTGGTGTATGCGCTTGAGTCTGTGGAGCGGGCACCGATGACGCCGGTGCTGATCTTGGGGAGTGACAGTCCATCGCTCCCCCCTTCGTTGCTGCTGTTGGCGCTGGAGCACTTAAAGCAGGTGGATGTGGTGCTCGCGCCGAGTCTCGATGGTGGTTATGTGCTCTTGGGGCTCAAGCAGGTGGAGCGGGCGGCCTTCGAGCATATTCCGTGGTCCACGCCGGAGGTGCTGGAGCAGACGGTGCGGCAGCTCCGTGCAGCGGGTCGAACGGTGGCCTTACTCCCGCTGTGGTATGATGTGGATGAACCGGAAGATCTGGTGCGGCTGCATCGCCAGCTCCGCACGCTGCATCTCCTCGGTGAGACCTCACGGGCTCCTCACACGCTTCATGTGCTGAACACGGTGCTCTGATAACCCTCGGGAGCTTTTATGTCTGAGCCTGCCCTTCCGCCTCCGGCGGATGCTTTTGGCAACTACCGGGCGCTGGTGGCTCGTGTGGATGCACACTGGGACAAAACCGCTGCTGCGGTGCCACTCGCTTGCGCACGAGGCTGCACTGCGTGTTGTTACGTGGACCTCAGCGTGTCGCGGGTGGAGGCGGATGCCCTGCTCGCGGCAGGCCCTTTTGAGCTCCCTCAGCGCGCCAGACGAGGGGAAAGGGATGCTCACCCGCTGTTTGAACAACTGGCGGGGCCTCAGCCCTGTGTTTTGCTCAACGAACGGGGAGACTGTGCGGTCTACGCAGCCCGTCCGCTGATCTGTCGCTCTCACGGGATTCCGGTCCAAGCAGAGGGAAAGGTCGATGCTTGCCCCCTCAATGCGGAGGCATACTCCGCGCCGCCGCTCAACCTTCAGCTCTTGAATACCTTGCTGACGGCCATCAACGCCAAATATTGCCAGGATACCGGGCAGGCTCCAGAGCGAGTGCGCCTCAGGGACTTGAAGGAGCAGCTTCGCGCACAGGTGCGCTCCACGCAGGAGCCACAGAGATGAGCATTCGAGAACAACTCCGCGCGGAGGCGCTGGCGCTGGGGTTCTCACAAGCCGGATTTGCACCAGCGGCGGTGCCACCTTCGGCCCCTCGCCTGCTCGAGTGGCTCGAGGCAGGCGCGCATGCGTCTCTGGAGTACATGGCCAAAGAGCCGACTCGACGGATGGACCCGCGCACGTACTGGCCAGAGGCTCAGACGCTGCTGGTGGTCTCGCTGGGCTATGCACCGACGCTCGAGGATCCACCCTGTGGCCCGCTGGAAGGACGAGTGGCACGTTATGCGCGCGGAGAGGACTATCACGAGGTGATGAAGGTGCGGCTCCAAGCACTGGGTCGAATGGCAGAGAAGCTCCTGCCCGGCCTACGCTGGATCGCGGTGGTGGATGCGTCGGCGGTGCTGGAGCGAGCGCATGCGGTACAGGCCGGTTTGGGTTGGTTCGGAAAAAACAGCATGCTGCTCAGCCGAGCGGTCGGCTCGTATACGCTGCTGGGGGTTCTCCTGCTCAACCAGAAACTGGAGCCGGATGCCCCCACCTCCGACCATTGTGGCTCCTGTCGGCGCTGTGTGGAGGCGTGTCCGACTCAAGCGATTGTCGCACCGGGACAGGTGGATGCGCGACGCTGTGTCTCGGCGATCACCATTGAGCTGAGAGGGATGCTCTCGGAGCCTCAACGAGAAGGCTGGAAGGGCTGGGTCTTTGGCTGTGATATCTGCCAGGAAGTGTGTCCGTGGGTAAAAAAAGCAGGGCCCCATGCGCCACCGGAGATGTTACGTCTCCAGCCGGAGCGGGCGGTGGTCTCGCTGGCAACGCTGCTGACGGATACGCCAGAATCGTTTGCAGCGCGCTGGAAAAAGAGTGCGGTGAAGCGCACCAAACGGGTGGGGCTGGCACGAAATGCCGCCTTCTTGTTGGGGCAGAGCCCGGATCACGCGGGGGCGGTGGAGCTGCTCAAACAAGGGCTGACCCATGATGAGCCGGTGGTACGTGGTGCCAGCGGCTGGGCGTTGGCGACTCAAGGAGGCGCTCAGGCGCGTCTGCTGCTCGAGCGTGCGTGTGCGCGAGAGCCGGATGCGCAGGCGCAAGGGGTGATGCAGCAGGGGCTGGCGAGAGGCTCCGAAGGAGGGGTCATTTCGCAAGGGGTGCGTGCTGAGGGCAAGCCGGGTTGAAGGACGCGCCTGCCATATAAAAGGATGCTGTTTTTCGTGGGAAGCGGGTTAAACACCCGTGATTAAAAGGCAGCAGCACGAAATAACAAGGGTACGCATGCGGCTTGAGGCAAAAAAAGGAGAGGCGGCTCGGTCGAAGGCAGGCTCAGGCAAAGAGCAGGCAGGCTCAGAAGGAGATGGTGACGAACTTATACTGGGCGAGCTCGGCTTGACCAGCGGTATAAAGCACGGAGGACAGGAGCTCGTAGTCGATGGAGCGGTCGCCTACGACGAGCATGTTGCCTTCAAACTTTTTACCACCTCGGTCGGCGATGGTCTTGAGCATGTCCACCTGGTTGGTGAGCTCTTGGAAGAGACAGGAGATCTTGAGGGCCTCATCCTGGGTACGGTCGCTGGGGTTGACCTTCCCATTGTTGAGCCGACAGACGATCTTGTCGCCCACGGTGATGTCATCACGGGTGATGGAGACCGTGATGGCTTCCTTGAGGCTCAGGGTCGAGCTCGACTCGGGTGGCTTCAGGTTTTCGGTCAAGTTGACGACCGGGTCGGTGGAGTAGTTTTTCAACAAGAAGACGAGCATGATGGTGAGCACGTCCATGAGGGCGGTGAGGTTCATTTCGGCCTCACCGGGGCCATGATTGCTGGCGTCACGGCGTGCTTTACGAGCGGCTTTGCGCTCTTTCTGCATGCGCTCTTCTTCTTCGTGGTCTACTTCAAACCCAGCACTGTTATCAATATCAGCCATCTCAAAACTCCCAGAGGCTTAAACCTGCTATCTTGAGTCGGAGCATCCGAATCCGAAGGAGATAAGTTATCCGACGCCGAGCAAGATATCGACGTAGAGCTTTTTGCCAGCCGCGTCGAAGCGGATGGCGTCCATGACCTTGATCACGCTGTCGTAATCGACGGATTTTTCGGGCACAATGGTCAGACCTTCGACGGTGGGGTCTTTAGCTTTGACCTTTTCCATGACGGTCCTGAGCTTCTCGATGTCATATTTGCCGTCGGACAACGCATTGATGGTGTACTGACCACTGGAGAGCGTTTCAACGGTCTCGAGGTTTTCGTTCACGATCTGGCCGTTAAGCGAGATGATGAAGCCCTTTTTATCAAGGATGGCCAATACGATGGCCAGCTTCTTTTCGGGCTCTTCTGGGGGCGGAGCAGAGCTGGATTCACCGGTGTCGATGGCGGGCAAGGACACGTTGATGACCTTCATCTGCACAAAACCGCTCATGGTGAAGAGCATGAAGATGATGAGGTTCACCATGATGTCCATGTAGGGCACGAGGTTGAGTTCACCGACTTCAAAGTTGAGCGCGTCGCTCTTTCTCTTGCGCATGACAAAGCCCTTCTTACGATCAGGAGGAACAGGGGAGGGTCATGGGCGTGGGGTTGAGGCCACACGCCCGGACTCCGGGCGTACTTCAGCGAGAAGCCGCCTCCTCTGAATTCTCAGAGACGGTGAAGGTACGGCTGGAGAGCAGGTTCTCCATGCGCACCGACGCCAGCTCAATGTCCTCGCTCATGTGCTTGGCTTGGCCATGCAAGAACATGTGCGCGATGATGTTGGCCACGGCGATGGTGAGGCCGAAAGCGGTGTTATACATAGCTTCGGCGATGCCCATGGTCAGAATTTTGGTCTTCTCTTCAGGGGTGGCGAGTGCGATGGCCTGGAAGGCGGTGATCAGACCAAAGATGGTCCCGATCAGGCCGACGAGGGTGGCGATGTTGGCCAAGGACCAGAGGGTCTGCACCCGGGCATGGATGAGGGGCAACCAGCTCAACATGCTCTCTTCGAGGGCTTGGGTCACAGCGGCGCGGCCCTTGTGGGCGGCAAGCAGGCCG
The DNA here is from genome assembly GCA_046075485.1 of Myxococcota bacterium. Taxonomy (GTDB): domain Bacteria; phylum Myxococcota_A; class UBA796; order JAJRTE01; family JBJTQF01; genus JBJTQF01. Next base: position 23,552 of record JBJTQF010000292.1, read on the forward strand.
GACTTGATGATCTTGGGCAGAATGGCGGTCTGAACCCCGTTGCACTGCTTGATGGCACGCTCGAGGTTGTTGGCGAGGATCAGCTTTTCGATCTGCTCGAGGAATCCACGGCCATTGATATTATAGGTGGAGTACAACCGGATCGTGCGCTCAATGATGATCAGGATGGTGGCGGCCATCACGATCAGGTTGACGTACAGCGGAACACCGCCGTGCTTCATAAACTCCATAAAACCCATGGTGCATCGCTCCTAAGACTGGCTCCGAGAAACAAACAGACGCTCGGTGTATCCTCACGGACGCCATCAGCTCGTCCGCTGCGGTGTTTGCTGCTCTAGGGGTTAATTCTCAGCACATCTGGCTCAAACGAACTCAAAAACTCATGGTTTAACGAGAAGCGGCCTGCCCACCTTGGTTTTCCAAGGTCGTCTTGGACAGGAGATTCTCGACCTGCACAATGGCGTGCTCAATTTCTTCGCTCATGTGCCGGGCTTTGTTGTGAATAAACATATGACCGATGATGTTGGTCACGGCAATGGAGAGGCCGAAGGCGGTGTTGTTCATGGCCTCGGCGATTCCTTTGGTGAGCAGCTCGGTCTTTTTGTCGGCGGCGGCAGTACCAATGCCCTGGAAGGCGGAGATCAACCCAAAGATGGTGCCAATCAGACCGATCAGGGTGGCCACGTTGGCCAATGACCACAGGGTCTGCACCCGCTGGTGGACGTTGGGCATGTTCTCCAACGTGGCTTCTTCAAAGCCCTGGGAGACTGCTTCCGTCCCACGGGACATGGCAGAAAGTCCCCGCTTTAACACGATGGGGAGCATGGCGTTGGGGGCCGCATTGCAGGTCTTGATGGCCTTCTCGACACTGCCCGCCTTCAGATGGGTCAGGATCTGGTTCGTGAAGTCTTTTCCATCAATGTTGTACTGAAAGTACAAGCGCAGTACACGTTCAATGATCACCGCCAAGGTGGCAACGGACACCACGATGTTGATGTACATGAACGTACCGCCGGTACGGATAAACTCAGCAAGTGACGCGAGCATCGATCAGCTCCCTGGTTGGCTTCCCGGTGGGTTGCGAGTCGTATGCGAACCCTTTAGGCCGGATTTCTACAGATCAGCAGGCGTCAGGTCAAGGGCTCTGGTCTCCTGCCCCACGCTGCTTGAAGCTCTCTGACTATAACACGCCGACGAAAACACGCCGAATGACTCTCTTGACCGAACCACTTTTGGGGGCACTTCTCTGGTGTGAAGAAGCACTCTCCCTCCGCCAAGCCGCCGCCTCTCTCCGCTATTCCAGCTCTTTTTATGAAGCAAGAGTATGCACTCACATCTTGAGCGCCGCGTCATACTCCGGCTGGAATATGCGCGTTCGGCGTCGGGTGGCAAACAAGAGCCTGGATGACCAGAGGCTTTCTGGACTCAGGTTGACTCATTATTCTCACGGTCGCTGGTGAAAGTCAAGATCGATCATTGAGGCATTTATTTTGTTTCTTGCAAGGGTGGAAGATGGCGGTAAGTCTTTTCAGAAAACCGGCGCGGATACGGCTCACCCTTCGAGACGTAGGCCCCCACAACACATTCTGAAGGGAATGCCCGCGACGATACACCCGCGACGATACGAAAGAGCGGACGCAACACCCGCGACGATACACCCGCGACGATATAGAAGAGCGGACGCAAGACCACCGTCAGAAAAGCGGAGCCGAGTGAGGAGAGACGGAAGCCGAGTGAGGAGAGACGGAAGCCGCTCACGCAGCAAGCAGCATGGAGGCTGGCTCAAGACGAGAAAGCTGATATCGCTCGGCTTGGCTCCGACCTTCGTTCACCAAGCTGTCCAAGAGCGGAGCAGACATACGCCGCCCCACGCGATACCCTTCTTCAAAGGCGTACTCCATCGCACCCGCACCCGCGCGGGTGAACTCGGCGACACCAATCTTACGCACCACCGACATCACCACTTCATGGGTCTGAACCGGTCGAAACATCGGAAACATCCGCTGCCATGTAGCCCAACGCACCGGAAATCCATCGGAGAAAGAACCCAGGGCCAAGACCTTCTGATATCCCGCCTGCACCAAAGGCTTGATGCCATACTTCAAACGTAACCCCGCATCTCGCAACACATGGCCCGCATACCGCGCCGGTGGCAAGGGCGGCATGGCCATCGCCGCTCTCAGGATCGCCGGAAGACTGTCACCTCGCGAAAAGGCAATCGACTTCATGGTCGGCACTTTTAAGGCCACCACAAAATAATCACCCTCCACTTCCACACGCGGCGGCAAGAGCTCGTGCAGGGCTTTCTCCAACCGCTCCACCAGTTGAGCCGGTGAGCGACGATGCTCCCACACCTTCAACAGGTTGGTGTCCACCCGCTCCCCAAACTGCTTCACCTTCTCAAAGACCCCCAAGGCATCCCCCGTGACCGCAGCATAGGAACCCAGCGAACCAAAAGAGACCCCCGATGCCGCCCGAGTCTCGTATCCACGCTCGTGAAGCGCATGGATAAACCCAAGCTGCGGAATGCACCAGTTACCCCCTCCAGAACACGCAATGGCCAGTGTCATGCGATCCTCCCATCTCTCATCAGGGTATCATCTGCTTACAAATGGGTAAGATGCAGATCTCATGCCAGCAGCGCACAAACTAAAAATTACTTATGATTCAAATACTTACACACAATCACACCGTGATATGTGCCGGAATTCCTGAGATCACGTTCAACTTTATTGAATTGAGTCCCATAATTTTGTACAGCTCATTTCTCTCTCGAGCTTCTCCCACCTTTCCTTATATATATGACATGCTACCATCCCCTCGGCGGGTGCAGGCTCCATCCCCTCGGCGGGTGCAGGCTCCATCCCCTCGGCGGATGCAGGCACCATCCCCTCGGTGGATGCAAGCACCAGCATGTTGTCACTCAACCCCCTCCCCGCTCTGGAGTCCGCATGGACGCGCTGCGCGAAAAAGTCGATAAGCTCCCCAGCTCCCCCGGTGTCTACATCATGAAGGATAAAGAGGGAGTGGTCATCTATGTCGGAAAAGCCATCAACCTCCGCGCCCGCGTCCGCACGTACTTCAACGGCGGAGATGGCCGACTCCACGTCCGATACCTCATGGCAGAGGTCGCCGATGTCGAGTTCTCGCTCGCTCAAACCGAACGAGAAGCCCTCATCCTCGAAGATACGCTGATCAAGAAGTTTAAGCCGCGCTTCAATATCCGCCTGCGCGACGACAAAACATACCTCTCGCTCAGACTGGATCTCAAACAGGAGTTCCCCCGCATCGAGCTCATGCGACGACCCCGGCAAGATGGAGCCCGCTACTTCGGCCCCTACTCGTCCGCATCGCATATCCGACAGACCGTAGACTTCATCAGCCGCTACTTCCCCCTGCGCACCTGCGAGGACAGCGAGCTCCGAGGCCGTGAGCGCCCCTGCCTCCAATACCAAATCAAACGCTGTAGCGGGCCCTGCGTCGGTCTCATCGACAAACCTGAGTACCATGCACTCGTCGAACAAGTGGTGATGATCCTCGAGGGACGAGATGATGACCTGCTCAAGTCTCTCAAGCAGCAGATGATGGCCGCCGCCGAAGAAATGCAGTTCGAAAAAGCCGCTCAGCTCCGAGATCGACTCAAAGCACTTCAAGCAGTGGGCGAACAGCAACAAGTGGTCAGTCAAACACGCATCGACCGCGATATCATCGGCTTCCACCGCGAGGCTGATGAGGTGGTGTTCTCACTCATCCCCGTGCGCGTCGGACGCATGCAGGACCATCGCACGTTCTACTTCTCGGCCCAAGCCGGTGAGGATACGGAGCTGCTCGCGTCGTTCGTCAACCAGCTCTACCCAGAAGGCGATTTTGTCCCCCGCGAAGTGCTCCTCCCCTTCGATATGGAGGACCGGCCAGTGCTCGAGGACATCTTACGCGAACGCGCCGGGCATAAGGTGGCACTGCTCGTCCCTCAACGCGGCGATAAAACCCGCTTGATCGACCTGGCAGCGCAGACCGCACGCGCAGCACTGGCTCAGGAGCTCGACCAAACGCGACGGGCAGAACGCGCTGCGGTGGAGCTCCAGAAGGTGCTGCGGCTGGAACACCCTCCCCGCTCGCTCGAGTGTTTCGATATCTCCAATACGCAAGGAAAACGTCCGGTGGCGTCTAAGGTGCGCTTCCAAGACGCCAAGCCGTTTAAGGACGGATATCGACGATATCGCATCAAAACCCTCGAGGAGAGCCCCAATGACTACGGGATGATGCGCGAAGTGCTCACACGACGGGTCAGACGTGGCATCGATGAAGGAGGTATGCCCGATCTGCTGGTGGTAGACGGCGGAAAAGGTCAGCTCAATGTCGCGGTGGCAGTGCTCCAAGAGCTCGGACTCGAGAGCCAGCCCGTGATCGGCTTCGCAAAACCCGATAGCCCTGACGCCCGGTCACGCACGCCCATCTCAATTGATAAGATCTTCCTACCCGGACGGAAAAACCCCATCGTGCTACCCGCGCACTCTCCCGCGCTCAGAATGCTTCAAGCCATGCGAGATGAATCCCACCGGTTCGCCATCACCTACCACCGTAGCCTGAGATCCAAGAGCACCATCCGCTCAGCCCTGGAAGATGTCCCCGGCGTGGGCGAAAAACGACGAAAGCTCCTGCTGAAACACTTCGGAAGCCTCAAACGCATCAAGGAAGCCACCCAGCTCGAGCTGGCAGAGCTGGAAGGCATCGGACCCTCACTCGCCGCTCAAATTTTGATGCACCTACACGGCATCGGCGGAAAAAATAAGACGGAGTCCCCCTCTCTCCGAGATGATGAGTCTCCACCCAACGCACTGGAAGCCCTCGAAGATCAAGAGCTCGATGATACGCTCGACGACTCTCTCGACGATGATGAGGAGGATGAGGACAGCCTCGAGGTGTAAAGAGATACGCCACACTCACGAGAAGGCAGCACGAGCAGGCACACACAAGAAGAGCAGAAGCACCGACCCATCACCCCAAACGCGGCACCTCACCCGGCATCACCACGTCTCCCCCCGACAACCAGCGCCAAGCTCCCCCCACATCCAAAAGATGCCCCGCAATCACCTCCCGCTCCACCCAGGGCGGCATGAGCGGCTGAAACTTACTCAGGCGATAGCTGGGAAGAGACCGCGAGATCTCCGCCCATAACCCCTCATTCTCCCAAAACGCCGACCCGTCGAGCTTGAGCAGCACCTCTCGAAAGAGTGGCTCATTCAGCGCCTCCCCGCGAATTTTGAGGAGGAAGTTGTCCGGGATCACCTTCCAATCAGGGCGGAGCGCACGCAGCGCATAACGAAGGGTGGAGTTGATACGTCCTCCCGCAAAAGTCCACCAGCGCAGCTCCCGCAAGGATGAGGATCCCGGTGTCTCCCCCTCCGAATCCACCTCAAGCTCAACACCCCCACGCGGCACGCCCACCAGGGTCTGCATGGCCGCCCGCTGCTGCTCCAGCACCCGCCACGCCTCATCTTCCAGATAGGCCGGATGGTCCTCCCCCTGCAACACCCGCTTGATCCGCTGACACAGCTCAAAACCCAAAAACTGCGGAAGATACCCGCCCCATGTGGGCTGACGGCCTCGTGGTGCCACCTCCACCATCACACGCCGAGCCTCATGCTGAATCCGCAACACATACCAGCCTCGCCCCCCCAACAGAAAGCTGCTTACGCCCTCCACCAGACGATCCACAAACGCCTGACTCAACGTGCCCAGCGGCTGCCCCTCCCCCGTCTGCACCGTGTAGACCTGCGGACTGGTAAAGACCGCGTAGAGCTCCATGAAGTTCTTACGCCCATACTGACGCTCCGCGTTCGGACCCAGCACCAGCCGCCCTCCCGCCAAGCGGAGAGCCCCCTCTTTTAACATCCAGTCCAAGAGCCGATCATACTCCGCACGGGAGATCCCCCGAAAATCCGGCACCCGGGAGAGCTGCTGCCACACCTCCTCCATGCTCACCCCATCGTGCTGAAGCGACAACGCCAGCACCTGATGGATAAACACCGGCCAGCAACGCTGCTGAACCTCCACCGACTCCACCCAACCCGACTTGGCCAGCTCGATCAATGCCACGGCTTGTAACACGCCTTCCGCTGTCTCACAAAAAAAGGAGGTATTGGGGAGCTGCCCCGCTCGCCGTCCCGTGCGCCCCATCCGCTGCAAAAAGGAGCTGACGGTATCAGGGGCCTCCGCTTGAAAGACCCGATCCAGATCCCCCACGTCGATGCCCAGCTCCAACGTGGAGGTACAGACGATACACACGTCCGTACCATGATGAAATCGCTCTTCGGCCAGCAGGCGCTCCTCCTGAGACACGGCGCTGTGATGCACAAAAACCGTCGTGCCCGCCCTTCGCATGTGAGACGCCATCACCTCCGTGGTGGCTCGAGACTGACAAAAAAAGAGACTCTTCTGACCCTGCGCCGGCCGCGCCGCCACCTGCGCCAATGCGACCAGCTCCGGGCGATGCACCACCAGAAGCTGACGCCGCCCCGGTACTTTGGGCGGATCCACCACTCGGCCCTCCCGCTTCGATGAGCCCCGAAGCCAGCTCAGGATGGCCTCTGGATTGCCCACCGTCGCGGAGAGCCCCACCCGCTGCACATCGTGCCTCGATAGAACGGCCAGCCGCTCCAGCACACTCATCAGATGTGCGCCTCGATCCGTTCCCGCCAGTGCATGCACTTCATCCAGGATGACGATGCGTAAGTCCGCAAACAACGCTTGAGAGGTGGCCCGCTTGGAGATCAACATGACCTCCAACGACTCCGGGGTGGTCATCAGGAGCTCGGTGGGCTCCTTCAGAAAGAGACGACGGGCATGAGCGGTGATATCGCCGTGCCAGACAAAACGCTTCAAGCCCACCATCTCGGTATAGAGGCCCAGACGCTCGGCCTGATTGTTGAGCAGGGCTTTGATGGGTGCGATATAGAGCGCCCTCACCCCCTGGCCAGACTCGGTCATCAGCATCGAGAGGGTGGGGAAGAGGGCCGCTTCGGTCTTGCCGCCCGCCGTGGGAGCCAGGACAATCGCATTCTGACCTGCCAAGAGCACTTCACCCGCCAGCTCCTGCACCGGACGAAGACTCGACCAACCCAGGCGAGCCACGATGGCCTGCTGAAGTCTCGGCTCAAATCGCGCAAAGGTGTTCACCACACGTCCTCGCTGGGTATGAGCGCTTCATCCTCGGCGTCGTCAGCGATGAGCTTGGGCTCTCCGGTGAGCGCATGTTGCTCTTCTGGGCTGAGGGCCGTGGCTTTAAAGCCATATTCCTGCATGGGCACGTAGTCTTCGTTTTCTTCGACCAGATCCAACTGTGTGACAAACTCGCGGAGGAACTGACGGGGCACCACGCCCACGTCTCCTTTAAACCCGGTGGTCACTTCTTGCACCAGCCGCTCCACAAAGTCGGTGCTGATGAGCGCATCGAGTCTCCCCCGATGTTCGGTTCGATAGAGCTCTCGCAGGCGCAAGGCCACCGCACGCAGGCGGGTGGCATCAAAAGGGACCAGCTCGAGCTGTGCTTGACGCAGACTGGCAAACCGCCCTTGTTTGAGAAACCGAATCCGGTCATGCAAGGGAGCAAGCCCCGCCACGCCATGCCGCGAGTCAAAAAACTCGGGGGTTCCGGTGAAGATCCACAGCAGGCCCGGATACGACCCCGAGGCATCCGCGATCTGTCGGATCCCGTTGAGAGACTTGTGGCGGGAGTCCGCCCGCATGCGGAGAATGGTCTCGGCTTCATCGATGACGATGACCAGGCCGGCATATCCGGCGGCTTTGACGATCTCCAAGACACCTCGAAGGTAATCCAGCGCGTCGCGGCTCCCGATGTCTCCTTTGATGCCCGCACTCTTTTTAGCGGAGGCGGAGACGTTCCCACTGCCGCAGAGCCAGGAGATGAGCGCACCAGCTTCTGCAAGCTCACCCTTCTGTTTGAGCGCAAAGACGGTCTGGATCACCCGCACAAAGTCGGGAGGTGCTTGGCCGCCGGTCAAGGCCATGAGGTCGTCATCGAGCGACTTTTGCACTTTGTTATCAAAGAGGGGGTCATTTTCGTCCTCACCTCCGTCGATGAGGCGTTCTTCGACCTTTCCAATCCAGCGGTCCAGGATATCGCCCAGGGCGCCACGGGAGCAGGAGACGGTCCCCAGCTCGGTCAAGACCTTCCGGTAGACATCATCAAAACGATGAAACTTGAGGTCGTTGTCGGAGACCACCACAAAGCTGGTGGCAAATCCTTGTCTTTGGGCATCCAGGAGCGCAAGGCGAGCCATGAAGGTTTTGCCACATCCATAACCTCCGCGCACAAACTTGATGGTGCCTTCTTTGTGTTTGGCCAGCTCGAGCTGGCGCTGGAGCTCACCGCGTTGTTTCTCGATGCCGACGGCGAAGGTGTCGATGCCTCGCTCTGGCACCAGTCCTTTCCGAAGGGATTCAAATACGTGCTCCACATCATGCTTCGTCAAGGTGCTCATCGGCCTCCCTCGCGGATATAACGTTTGAGGCCCCCGACCGTCTCGATGCGAACGGGAAAGGGGGCTTTTTGGGCATACTCTTCAAATTTTGAGGCAATCCGTCTGAACAAGCGAGACCCTCCGAGCAGCTTGGTGGCTTCTTCTTCGGTGATGATGCCGTGTGCGGTGAGATGCTCAAAGACCTGGCGAGCGCCCGGATCTGTGAGGCTCTCCAGCCAGCTCGCGGGGGACGTCGGGGTGGGTGGAGCGGAGGCCGCGCTGGTAGGGCTCCGGGTGACGGTGACTGCAAAACGTGATGCGGGTTTGCACGTCGCGATCTCCGCCACGAAGCTGGGATGATACAGCTCGATGAGCACCCGGGCGTCGGTGCTTCCGGTGAGTCTGAAGAACAGCTCAAACGGGATGCCCACGGGGGCGATCACCCCTCCTCCTTCGATGCGTGCTTTTCCGCGCGTCTGACAGAGCTCGACCTGCACGGCATCCAGCTCGGACTCGGGCGGATCGAGGACTTTCAGCGCCAGCTCGACTTCTTTGGGGCCTCCGAAGTTGAGGGTATGCTGAGCACTCATCTCTACTTTTATCTCGATGCAGTGCATGCCTGCCACCGCTTCCCGCACCTCTGCCGAGATCTGATAGTGAACGCCGCTGCTGCCTGCGGAGGCCCGATGGAGGACGGTGAGCACGGGGATCACCCGCTCCTGGAGGCTATTTCCGCCGTGAACGAAGTTCATGGGACGTCGTCCGGTATCAAAAACAGCGGTGCTCTCGGGAAACATGATAAACCCCTGGGTGCCTTCGTAGCCCAGGGCGCTCAAGGAGACCCGGACTTCTTCGGCGTGATCGGCGGCCACGGGAGAGAACATATGTCGTCGGCTGGGGTCGATCCGTCGTCCATGCCGCTGAGCCGAGGGCATACGCTCATCCAACAACAAAAAGCCGTGATCGCTGGTGAACACAAACCGTCTAACGCCTGCATCGCGCAGCAGTCGCCAAGCCGCTCGGAGCTTCTGCATGACGTGCTCGAAGCCTGCTGCTCCGCCCCCACTTTCTCCGGCCTGGTCAATTTCTTGGCTGTGAACCACGACCAGCTTGGCCTGAGCGACCGTGCGTTTGAGGCCGGATGACTCGCGGCTCAGCACATCGTCGAGGCTGAGCCAGGGGCAGGTGGTGCCACCGACTCGTGTATGCATGGCGCGTTTGCGTGTCTCTGGGTCGAAGACTCGAAACTCTCCGGTTTGAAAGCCGAGGATGGCATCGGCTTCTGGATTCATGCTGGGGTGGAGTCGTCCTGATTTTTCGACGGGTGCGAGCACGTTCATGCCCACTTCGGTGACGGTGGGCAGCTCCGCGAGGGCTGCTTTTAGGCGGATGGTGGTCTGAGAGGAGCCTTCCAGGTGGCGTGAGAGCTCTTCACCCATCTCAAACCGGAGGGCATCGACCACAAAGTAGGCGGTGGTGCCGGGCTCTAGGGTTAAGGGTCTCACCACGTCGTCAAAGAGGTGGCGCTGACGGAGGGGTGCGGGTGGCAAGAAGCCGTGAGTTCGACACAGGCTGTTAAACTCGCGGGCCCAGAGATCGGCCCAGGTGCGCCACTTGGTGCGCAGGCTGTCGAGTCGAGCGCGGAGGGTCTCAAACGCTGGCACTTGAGGATAGAGCAGGGCGAGACGACGCTGCTCGAGCTGTCGATGGGCTTGATCCACGGCGGCGCCTCGTGCAACGTAGGCATGGATGGCCAGCTCGAGGGCGTCTTCAGCGTGAGGTTGCACACCGAGTTTCTCTCCTGCTTTGAGGATGGTTTGACCCAGGCGAGCGGCATCACGCACGAGCTGCCAAGCGGAGGCTCGACTGGGATCGGCTTGTAACCACGGTGAGAGCGCCGACGACTTCGGATCGAGTCTCAGGGCTGCCCACTCAGCGGTGAGGTCAAACCGTTCGAGCTCGAGGGCGGTGAGGGCGGCTTTGAGCACTTTATCTTCCTCAAAGCGGAAGGTATCGATCCGGCCTAGATCTTCGGCTCGGGCGGCTTCGACTTCGTCGGCGAGTAGGGCTTCGGTCTCATCGGCGGTGCGGCGGTAGAAGGCGCTGTGGTGCTCGCGGAGGTGTGCGGCGAGGTTGCGGCAGGTTTCTACCACGGCACGGGGGAGGCTCTTGGCGGGTATGAGCAGGGCACTGACGGGTGGGCGTTTGAGGTCATCGACGTATTCTACGCAGAGGGCCCAGCTTGCGGCGGCATAGGCGACATCTCGAGCTTGGGGGCGTGAGGGGGGGAGGCTGACATCTCGCCAAGCACGGGGCAGGCCGAACCATGCGGAGAGACGTTCCCACAGGCGGGCTTCACGCGCAGGCAGGAGGAGCTCTTTGGCAAGCTGCTCGCCGCTGAGCAGCTCATCTAACACGGCTTGGGGTTTGAGCACTCGAAGCTGGGCGTCGAGGCCGGTGTCGGATTCCATCAGGAGCTCCGCCAGCCATCGGTCGGCGTCCGTTAAGGTGAAGAGGGGGCGAGACTTCAGCGCGGTGAGCTGTTCTGGTCTCACACGACCCGCACCTGCTTCTGTGATGAGGGTGTCGAGGGCTTTCCGATAGCGCACGCCGGGTTCATACAGCTCGAGCAGAGGGGTATGGCGGATGGTCTCTTCGGTGAAGCCGGGCAGATGGAGCAGCAGGCGTGGTTTATCCACACCGTCGGCCACTTCGCTCAAGGCCATCATGAGCTGGAGGTGACTGCCTCGATATGCGAGCACCTGATAGGGGAGCTCTCCACGCGCGCGGGCTTGTATGAGGGTCTCTACGAAGCCGTTGTAGTGGGCGTCGAGGTCGAGCCAGACCACAATGCCGTGGAGACGCACTTGGTTGCGGACTTCGGCTTCCAAAAAGGCGGAGACTGGGGCATTGAGGAAGATGCCAATCGTTTCGCTCACGGCTGGGCTCCATTGCGCTTTCACGGTTGAGGGAGGTACTAGCTTAGACCACTCCGCACAAGATCGCCAGTGTGGAAAGAACTGTCTGCGATGTGATCTTGTGTGCGGGGGGGTTTTTTGCTGGGGGATGGGCGATGCTCAGGGGCTGGTTCGCCCCCGAGTGAGGGCCGTGTGTCTGCGGACGGTCGCGCTCCATCGCCGAGGGCGTGCGGCAGCAGCGTACACCTTTATCCTCGCAGCTTCTGTATCAGTGCCTGATCTTTGAGCGCCGGAAGCTGGCGCTGAATCAAGGTACTCAGGGAGGCAAGCTGTCCCGTGTGTGTACAGCGGGTCAATAAGTGCTCCCACTGAAGGGAGAGGTCTTCACGAGGCAGCTCATCCAAGAGGAAGTTTAACCTCAACCACATCCGCTCCAGCTCTCTTGAGGTGAGATGAGGCAGCACCAAGTCTTCCAAGTCCAGCCGCTCCTCCAGCGTCAGGGTTGGGCCGGGAGGTGCTGAGGCTTGAGCCTTCCCCCCGCTCCCCCGCGAGGGTGTGCGCGCAATCCGACGTTTTTTTGCCGCCTGCTCCGAACGCCTGAGCACCTCCAGCGACGTCTTCAGGGCCTCGAGCTGTGAGAACTCCGCCACCCGTACTTCTTTGCCGTTAAACGCCAGCCCGTAGCGGTGCATCGTGGAGATCTGTTGACTCTCCAGCAACGTCTCGTAGTGTTTCGCCTCGAGCTGCTGGAGGGCATGCACCACCCCTTCCAGCAGGGCTTGAGACTTCTGCACCACCTTCAGCTCCATCACCACCCCTGCCTGAAGGGACTCTTTCGGGATGAGCTGGAG
>JBJTQF010000293.1:0-85043 GCA_046075485.1 Myxococcota bacterium
GTGGCAGTTCAGACCGCTCAATCTGGCGGAGGCCCCGCACTCGGCGCTGATGCGCCCCTCTACGGTGGCCAAGCCTCAAGCTGGCATGCCCGCGCACACAAGCAGCTCAAACAAGAAGAACCCGACGCCCCCACTCCTGCCCGTGGCCCTCTGAAGGTCGAAGCAGAGACCCCCGCCGGTCCTGGTGTCGCCCACAGCGCCGGAAAAGCCAGTACTCCTAACAGCTCCCTTGCGCGTGGACAAACCCTGCCCCCCGTGCCCGCTCGTGCAGCCTCGGCGGATCAGCCCCCCGTGCCCGCCAAACCCCCGGTGCCCGCCAAACCCCCGGTGCCACCCAAAAAGGCCCCCACCGATCAGGCTGGCCCCGCCGCAAAACCGACTGCGAAGCCGGAAGTGGCCCCTCCCGCTCCGTGGGAGACCCCTACCAGCAAAGGTGTGCCGGTCGCAGCTCTGGCAGCCCACGCCAAATCCAGCGACGCCCTGCCCAGCCCTCAAGAAGTGCTCACCGGAGTGGGTGTGCCATCGGCGGGGGGAGGTTCTCCGCTTCGGCGCGCACCCGCAGCGCCCGCGCCTGGATTGTCCTCTGAGCGTCGGAGCTTAACCGGTCTTGGCCATGCCCCGGAACGTTTTGATGAAGCCCTCAAGCGGAGTGCCGAAGCCCTGCTCCAGCCACCGCCCACGGGGGAAGCCGAGCCCTTGGTCTTGACCCCGTCCGTGCGGCCTCGAGTGCCTCAAGCCCAGGATCCGGCAGAACTTCCGGTGGATCGATCCGATCTGGTTGAGACCATGTTGCCTTTGCCACTGACGGCGGCGAGCCCTCGTCCACACGCGACCGAGACCCTCTCGATGCAGCTTGGGGCGAGCCCTCCGGGGCTCAAAGCGGCCTCCGTGAGCCTTCCGACCCCACAATGGGGACATCCGAGTCGGATCAAAGTGCGTCCGCCAGCCCCCTTCGACGTCGAGACCTTACAAGACGAGCCACTCCAGGGGCTGAGCCATCGCCCTCCCTGGCTGGCAAGCGCCTAGCCGAGAGAGATGTTTGTTGCTTTGACCTGGCAGTCGCGTTATCCTCCCCCCCATGAAAGACACCCTCGAAACACATCCCCTGACCTCTGCTGAAGCCTTTACCACCCATGATCAAGGGGTGGTCTCCACCTGTCTGAAGCTGCTGGACGCTTTGGATCCAGAGCATCAAGGGATGCCCCCAAGCTGGTCCCTGGAGCCGCCGCCCCTGCTTATTCCGATTCTACCAGAAAATCTTCACCTCGACGCTCGACGCTGGCTGGCAGCACACGAAAGCTCTCCGCTCGTGCGTACGCACGCGAGGGCCTTACTCACCCGGGGACAGCTCCTGCTGGAGGTGGGGGCAGCCGACTATGCCCTTCAGTCCCTGGTGAATGCGGCGGCGGAGCTGCCTTTGCGCACGGCGACGCTGCTATTATCCTCCTGGCCTAACACCTGTTCCGAAGCAGTGCGGGCTCGGCGAGCAGAAGAGGCGGGCATGCTTCAGCTTGCGGCTCAGGAGCATGGGTGCTGGGGAGCGACCTTAACCCCTGGATGTTCTGAATTTCAGCTTGAGTTTTATACCGAGCAGCCTTTTCAGCGTAAGCTGCTGGCCAATCGTTTGAGACATACCCGCACCCTTCAGCCGATCTCCTCTCCCTGGCTGGCGGACAGTCTGTTGCCCAAGCTGGTGCGAGCGGAGACCTCTGCCCATCTTTATATGACCGTGGGGCCGCCGCTGGTGATGGAGCGGGCGATGCAGCAGCTTGACATCGACGTGCTGGTCAGTGCCGACGACATTGTGAAGCCGAAAGGTCCAGGAGATCGCCGTCGTCAGCTCGGAGAGCGGGTGCGAGAGCATTTGCGCAAGGGCCTGCGGGTGGCATGTCTCTCCAATCACTCGACCTTAGAAGCGCGGCGAAGCCTGCTCATGGCTGCGCGGGAGCTGGGTGTGCCGGTGACGGCGCTGTATTTTGACTGGAGCCCGGAAGCGGTGGAAGCCCTGAATGCAGCCGCAGGGTGGCCGGTCTCTGCGCGGAACATTGAGCATGTATTGCGCATCCTAGAAGCCCCGCTCCCGCAAGAAGTGGAAGAGGTGTGGGTGATGGGACCGCAGGGCCGCTTGGCCCAATGGCAGCAGAATCCGGAAGATGCCGAGGGCTTTTACGAAACCCTCGAGCCAACTCAAATGCACGCACAGGAGAACGATGATGCAGCTCTTTGCTCCGGGGATGCTTAAAGGAAAAGTGGCGATGGTGACCGGTGGAGGCTCTGGCATTGGCCTGGCCATTGCCGACACCTTGGCGCGCAGTGGGGCCGATGTGGCCATTTGCAGCCGCAAGAAAGATCGCCTGGAGGTGGCAGCGGAAGCCCTTCGACAGCACGGCACGCGGATCCTGCCTTTGGCCCTCGACGTGCGCAGCTCGCAGGCGGTGGATGAGACCGTGGCCACCATTGTCTCGGAGCTGGGTGGGCTTGACATTTTGGTCAACAATGCGGCTGGCAACTTTTTTGCACCTTCTGTTGCCATGACCGACAACGCCTTTAACGCGGTGATTGGCATCGACCTCAACGGCACCTTCTACTGCTCCCGCGCGGCGGGCCGGGTGATGATCGAGCGGGGTGAAGGGCGCATCATCTCCATCACCGCGACCCTGGCCGAGAAGGGTTTTCCGGGCATGGTCCACATGACCAGCGCCAAAGCAGGCATCGAAGCCATGACCAAGACCCTGGCGGCGGAGTGGGGGCCGATGGGCGTTCGGGTCAACTGTGTCTCACCGGGTCCGGTGATGACCGAAGGGGTGCGAAAGGCATTTTTGCTCAACGAAGAGCTGGAAGCCAAACTTCAGAGCAGCTTGCCGCTCGGACGTTACGGTGAACCCAGCGAGATTGCCAATGTGGTGGCATTTCTGGCGGGACCAGGAGGTGCCTGGGTGACGGGTGCCACTTGGACCATCGACGGCGGTGAGCTGCTGGGTCAGAATATGCTCAAGCTGGTGATGGAAGGCTAAAAATCCTCGGCGGAGGCGATGCCATGCGGGTGCTGGTAACAGGGGCAAATGGGTGTGTGGGCAGTCATATTGTGCGGGTGCTTCTTCAGCAGGGCCATGAAGTCCGGGCGTTGGTCAGGCCGAGTGCTCAGCGAGCATCCCTAGAGGGCCTGCCGGTCAAACAGGTGGAGGGTGATATCACCCGTCCTGAGACCCTCACCTCGGCGGTTGCCGGATGTGCCGAGGTTTATCACACAGCCGCTTGCCTGGCGACTTGGCAAGGTGCCCGCGAGACCCTCTTTCGGGTCAATGTGGAGGGCACCCGTCACGTGATCCAAGCCTGTCGCAAAGCGGGTGTCTCCAAGCTGATCTATACCTCCACCGCAGCCACTTTGGGCTATTCGGTCGATCCAGCCGACGCCTTGGATGAGCAATCCAGCGCCTATTTTGATCCACAGCAGCTTCCCTATCAAGCCAGCAAACAAGAAGCCGAAGGACTGATCAGAGAAGCGGCGGCTCAGGGCCTCTGGAGTGTCATCGTCGCACCCACCTTGATTTTTGGAGCGTGGGAACGAAGCGATCACGGCAAAAACCTGCTGCGACTGGCCAAGCGAGGCCGACTGCTGGCCTATCCATCGGGAGGGACGGCGGCGGTGTGTGCGGAAGACGTCGCTTTGGCGCACGTGCGCGCGGCGCGTATGGGGCAAGCCGGTGAAAAGTACCTGGTGAGTGGCGAAAATCTTCCGTATCGCGATCTGTTTCGGCTGATCAATCGGGTGGTGGGCAGGCGGGGTCCGTTTGTGCCGTTGCCCGATCCGCTGCTGAAGCCGGTGATGAAGGCCAACGAGCAGCTCGCGCGTGTGACCGGCAGATCGCCCCTGCTTCAGCAGTCACGGTTCGAGAGCTTGACCCGCTATCTTTATGTCAGCGATCACAAAGCAAGGCAAGAGCTGGATCATGAGCCGCACCTGGTGGAGCATGGGGTGCGCGCCCTGGCGGACTGGATGACAGCCACGGAGCAGTGGTGAGGGCAATACGCGACCGTTCAGCGCCTGCTGGCTCCCACCCTGCCCTCCCTGCTGCCCATCCGCCCTCCTTGAGCTTCTGAAATGGTCTGGATCACACACGCTTTCCACAAAGGAGTAACCTGTGTCCGTATCGATTTGGCAAGATCGCAGCGGTGAGATGTTACGTGAAGTGGACGTCGCCATCATTGGCGCAGGTCTGGTGGGCTGTGCCATTGCCTTAGAAGCCTCCCGCCATGCTCGAACCGTGGCCATCTTGGAGGGGCGTACCCTGGGCTCGGGCGGAACAGGGCGAGGTCCGGGGCTTTTTTTACCAGCCTTGCCGGAAGGTTATGGCCAGACCGTTCACCGATTTGGACGTCAGACGGCCCGCGAGCTGCTCGACAGCGCCCTGGAGACCCGCGCCATGCTGGAGGCCACCAGTCGGCGCCATCGATTGAACTTCGAGACGCGCGGCGTGTGCCTGTTGGGGGTGACGGCGCAACAGGCCGATACCCTGGCTCAGAGTGCGACCTTGTTGACCGAAGACGGGGTGCCAGCGCGCTACGAAGCGGAGGCGACCGGGACGCGAGGTTTTCGGGGCAGCCTGCATTTTCCGCAGGGAATGGCCCTGGACCCGCTGCGTTTAACCGAGGCGCTGAGACAAGAAAGCAATGCTCTGCTCTACGAAGGCTGTGAAGTGTTTGGGGTGATTCCGGAATCCGATCATATTAGCCTGCTTGCGCGACGCGGCACCTTTCGCGCACGTAAGGTTTTTCTGGCCACCGATGCTTATACACCGGTGCTGATCCCCGACTTAGAGCGGCGGTTGCATCCGGTGAGGACCGAGATGTTGCTGACCCACCCGCTGGACTGGCGCCTGGAGATGCCTGCCTACGCCGATGAGGGCAAATACAGTGTGCGGCAGCTTCTGAATGGTCGGATGATGCTGGGTTGCGGAGGCCCTGACTTTGGAGACGGGGACCAGACTTGGGTGGAGCAGACCTTTGGAGAAGCGCAGCAGGCGCTGGACGTGTTTGCCCAGCGTTATTTTCCGGAGGTCGTGGGACATGTGGTGCGTCGTTGGTCGGGCACCTTGGGCATGACGGTGGATGGATTGCCACTGGTGGGCCAGCTTGCCAGCGATCCCCGTGTCTGTTACGCCGTTGGCTTCGGAGACTTTGGACTGAACGTTGGACTGAGTGCAGCTCGGCGGGTGGTGTCATTGGCCTACGCAGGAGAAGATCCGGGGCTATTTTCGGCAACACGCCTGCACTAAAGAGGACATATTGTGGAAGAGAGACTGCCACCGGCACCCCTGGCGGAGCGTTTGGTGCGTGAATTGCGGGAGCAGCATGGACCCGAGCTCAGCCGAGTGAGGCTGCTTGAGCTTGGATGTGGGGAAGGTCATGACGCACGTTATTTCTATGAGTCTGGAATTTTAGTGCAGGTGTGTGATCAAGAGCATGCCCGTATCGCCACTTTAAACCGGATTGGAATTCCCGGTCAAACCTTTGATCTGCGCCTGACATGGCCGCTGGTAGAGGCTTCTTTTGAGGTTATTTACAGTCACTTTGTACTAAGCTGCGATTTCCAGCATGAACATATTGAACACATTTTTCGGGAGCTGAGACGGATTATTTCTCCAGGCGGGAAGATCTATCTTGCTGTCCGTTCTATCGAAGATCCGACCGCTCGAAAGTTTTTCAGACAGGGCCCTGGATACTTTTCTTTAGGGGATACTGGCTTATATTTCTTTTCGGTAAAAAAGTTACGGGCTTATGCTCAGGGGTGGACACTCCATTCTCTGGCACACACCTTCTACACACGCGCGGGAGAAGCCTACGGCGTACTGGAGCTGGTGGCACAAAATGCACCGTCCATCGACATGAGCACTTGAACCTGGAATCTCCTATGCGTTTTAATTAAAGTGTAATATGTTGGCGTTGAGCCATGTATACTGGTGTAAAGCACCTTGCCCCTGATGTCCGCGATGGTCTCACCCGGGGAAGTGAGCCCATCGGTGATTCACCTCCTGAAGACGGAGCTTGTTATGTGCCTGGAATCAGACGACGGGCCATCACAGCAGCGTGCGTTTGAGGTTGCTCCAGACGCCAGTCCAGGTCAGCAGATTCCGCTGACAGACCTGGGTGGCCTGAGCTCCAAACCACGGCTGGAAAGTCCAGATCCGTTTCTGCCCGATCTCATGCGCCACCCTGGCATGCGCCGGATGATCACCCGCCACGAGCTGGAGTGCCACCTTGAGAGCTTGGTCGGCCCTCAAGCCTCAACGCCTCGCCAGGTGACGGCGGCGGTCTTTCGTCTGCGCCCGGAGCTGATTTGGGACCAGCTCCAACTTCAGCACCTTGGGATCAAGGTTGGCCACTTCATCCACGAGCATAGCCGAGGAACGGACCTGATCACCACCCTGGAAGGTCCAGAAGCCATCCTACTTATGCCCGACCAGAACGCGCTGGAGGCTGTTCGAGCCGCCCGACGTCTTCAGCAGAGCTGGCTTCGAGAACGCCGCTGGGTGGCAGATGGTCGCCTCTTTGTGGGTATTGCCGAGCTGCACGGCCCCTCTCAAGACTATTTCCGCCTCATGGAACATGCTCGAGTTGCTTCTCGACGCGCGGAAGCCCATCCCGATCAGCCCATCCAGCTCTACACGCCGCCCGATGCGGCCTCCATTCGGCTTTTAGAGCAGTCCGATGGAGCGGAGCGAGTGCGCCTGCTCAGCCGTTTTCCAGCGGTGGCCACCGTGGTGGGACGTCGGCAAGGGCCTGATGTTCTCAACAATCTCATCATCCTCAAGCAGCAGTTCAGCTCCTTCCGACTCGACGAGAGCCTGCGAGGGGCGGAGCTGGCGGTGGTGACCGCTCAGACCCTTCAGTTTAGCGCCCTTCAGCGGCAAGAGCTGGCGCTGGCCATGCTGATCCGAGACACCGGCATGACCATGGTGCCCAGCGAGAAGCTGGAGCGCCCTCGTTCTCTGGAGCAACACATCATCGGTTTGGTCCAGCAACATCCGCGCCAGTCATTGGTATGGGCGCGTGGACTCAGTCCTTCCGAAGCGGTGCGGGATGCGGTGTTGTATCACCACGAATGTTTTGATGGCTCAGGATATCCGTTCCATTTGAGCGGCAAGTCTTTGCCGTTTTTGGCGCAGCTCGCCAGCTTCTGTGACCAGCTCGTCGCCTTAATCGGCCCTCGCCCCTGGCGCAAAGAGTTTACTTGGACCGAAGCACTGGAGCTGACCCGCTCACAGCGGGGCACTCGGTTTTCTCCCGCCGTGCTGGATCAGCTCATGGAACACAAGCTTCTCGAGAGCCTCTACGCCACCGTCTCCCGCCAAGTTCAACGTTAAGTCCTCTCACCAACCTGAACGCGAGCGGGCATGGGCGTGTATACGTGTGTGTGCGTGCGTACGAATGTGCGTATGTCCGCATGTTTACGTGCGTGAGTGCTTGAGCGTGCGCTCGCGTGTGCATGTATGTACGTGTGTGCGTGCGCGAAGGTTGAGGCCCGTGCAGCACGCCCCTCTCCGTCACACGTTTTGGATGGAATCACCGGAGGAATCGGCAGGCATCGACAGAAAAGTGCAATCCGAAAGGCTTCGACTTGCGACGCTCTTAGTGTTTGAGCGGACGGAAGGGCTTCTCTCCTTCTTCATCCAGCTCGTCGTCATCCTCGTCGTCATCGTCCGCATCATCGGCGGCTTCGGCGAGGGTCCGCCCGTATTCCTGAAACATCTGCTGCTCTTGCGCATTGAGCAGGGCCAGCTCCGCAAGCTCGGCGAGCTCCTTATCATCACTCTGATTGAGACGCTCCAGCTCTGCGATGGCGGCCTCACCCCCCACTTCCCCCAAAGCCGAGACCGCTTCAAACATGAGCTCACGGTCGGCCCCGCGCACCAAGCCCAAGAGCTGCGGGATCCCACCCTCAAACGTCCCTTCACCGATGGCTCGAATGGCCTCCCGCTTGACGTCCAGCTCAGGATCGTTGAGCGCTTGCAACACAATGGGCTCAAACTCCGGCATGCTCGAGCGGCCCATCGCAAAGATGGCGGTCATGCGCAGCTCGGGATTTGAGTCCACCACCCACGCCCGCATCAGGGCCAGCTCCGACTCTTCGGGAAGATAAGACACCGCCTCGAGCGCCCTTCGACGCAACAAAAGTGAGAGCGACGGGTCATGGAGATATCCCACCAGGGTCTGATGCACGGTGGTCAGCAGCTCCTGCGGGGCGTCCAGCTCGTCCTCGTCCAGCTCTTCCAGCTCGGCCAGCATCTCTTCGTAGACATAACGTCCCATGACGGAGATGGCAGTAGAACGCACCTCCTCATCGGGATCACTCTCCGCCTTACGCTTGAGCGGCTCCCACACATCGGGCAGACGCGCTTCCCAGAGACACCGAACGGCGGTCGTGCGCACGCCCACGTCCAGATGGTCGATATAGCTCAAGAAGGTGTCGGTATGATCGTCCTCGTACTCTTCCGCCAAATTTTCCAGCTCCGCAATGATCTCAGTGGGGCTCTTCACACGAGCAGTACGAGCAGCCTTACCTTGAGGACTCTTGGATTTCGCAGACTTCGGCATATCACTCACTCCATCAACATCCGGGGCACTCCATCCCACGGAGGGTATCAAACACTTCTACTTCGTGATTGGATGTCGGCAAGGATGCACGATCCCCCCACAGAATGCATCAGCTTTTTCAGCGGTCAGGGGGGAGCGGGTTTCCCTTCCACGACCAGCGTGAGCTGCTGGAGAATTTCCGGCTTCCCTGGATAATGTAGCTCCAGACGCTGACGCCCCGTCTGCACCGGCAAACTCAGCCGGTAAGGCGGCTCCAAGATAAAACGCTCCGCCCCGCGCCACAGCTCGAGAGCACCCGTGTTGGGCGGCGCTTCCAAAAAGACCGGGACGGCTTGCGCCTCCGCTGGCAAGCTGGGATCCAGTCCAAACACATCCCCATCTTGTGGATGCAAAATCCGAGGGCGACGCACCGGCTCAGCGGCCACTGGCTGGCACTCCTCCCCATCTTGAAGGGTGCTGGAGCTCAAGCGCCCCTCCCCTCGTGCCCAGGCAAAATACTCCGAGCCCGGCTCAAACTGACGCACGCGCCGCGCTCCGGGCGTGTCACAGGGCACCCGCGCGCCCGTGCGTGGATGAACCGCCGCCCAGCGATGCATACGACAAAAGCCTTCCGGTGCCGTACCGGGCAAAAAGACCTCGTGCAGAATACTGGGGCAGGCAGGCGTCAGACGTAGACCCGAGAGCGGACAGATCTCCAACGACTCAAACCGAGTGCGCTGCACCAGCGGTTCCGCGCGCACCCCCTGCATGGCGCGGATCATGACCCGCTTAAAGATGGGGCCAGCCCCGGTGATGCCGGAGACGTCCTTCATCGGAGTCCCGTCGAAGTTGCCCACCCATACCCCCACCGTGCGCTCGCGTGTAAAACCCACCGTCCAGTTGTCTACATGGGCATGGCTCGTCCCTGTTTTCACAGCGACCGGGAAAGGCAATCGAAGGGCATTGTCAAGCCCAAAGGCGGGCGCACGCGCTTGTTCGTCCGCCAAGATGTCGGTCAGGAGCGCCACCGCTGGCTCCGGCATAAAGGTCCGTGGCAACAGCTCAGGGGCCCACGAGAGAGCACGGCCTGCCCCATCCCACGCACGCCGAAGGATGCGCAGGGGCTCCAGCCTCCCTCCCATCGCCAGCCCTCGATATGCACGGGTCAGCTCCCATAAGGTCACATCACCGTTGCCGAGCACCAACCCAACACCGTAGTGCTCTGCCGTCTGATCCAGCGACTCAAAACCCGCCAGGCGCAGGGAGGAGAGCAGACGCTCGGGACTGATTTTTTCTGCCAGCTTGACCGCTGGAATATTATAGCTGTTGGCCAACGCGGCCCTCAGTCGCACCGGACCATGCACACGTCGGTCATAGTTTCGGGGCGCATAGGCTCCACCCGGCGTTGAAAGCGAAGTCTCCATATCGGAGAGCACCGTGGCAGGGGTCATGCCTTGCGCCAGGGCCATCCCGTAGGCGAACGGCTTCAGCGCGGAGCCGGGCTGACGTCGTGCCCGCACCCCATCGTTTTGTCCAGCATGAGTCTCATCGAGGAAGTCAGCGGAGCCCAGGTAGGCCAGCACGTCCCCGGAGTGGTTATCGATCACCAATACTGCGGCTTGACTCACTTGTCGGTCTTTTAGGCCACTCAGCTCCGCACGGATCAGCCCTTCGAGCTCGGCTTGGAGACCCGCATCGAGGGTGGTCTCGAGGCGCACCGCGTCTTCGAGCTGCCACGATTTCAAGGAGGAAACGATCCATTCGGTGACATGAGGCGCACGGAAAACACGCTCGGGACGATCCAGATCCAGCGGCGTCTCGCGTGCAAGCTGAGCCTCTTCTGCCGTAATACTTCCCTCCTCCACCATCCGAGAGAGCACCCATCCCATACGAGCCTGCGCCACTTCCGGGCGACGATAGGGATCAAATCGAGCCGGAGATGCCGCCATTCCCGCAATCAAGGCCGCTTGTCCCAGCGAGAGCTGCGCCGCCGAGCGCGCAAAAAACGTCTGAGCCGCCGCTTCCACCCCCACCACCGAGGCACTCAACGGCACTCGGTTGAGATACTCGAGCAGGAGCTGTTCGTCCGAGAGGTGAAAGGAGAGGCGCAGGGCCCAGGCAGCCTCGTATATTTTTCCGGCGAGACCTCGGTCATGGGGCTTAAGGCGACGGGCGAGCTGCTGAGGAAGGGTGGAGGCACCACTCACCACCCGGCCTGCTCTCAGGTTTTGCAGGATTGCACGGCCAATGGCCAGGGGATCCACCCCCGGATGGTGCCCAAACCGCTGATCTTCCGCTGCCACAAAAGCGGCTCGAACCCAGGGAGGGATCTGATCACCCGGCAAAGGCAGGCTCCGCCCTTCTTCGCTCGAGCGCAGCTCTCGCAAGAGCAGCCCCTGGCGGTCGTTGAGCTGAAGCGAAAAGGAGTCTCCGCGCGCCAGCAGCTCGCTCGGGAGAGGCCAGAGCACAAAACTCAACAGCAACAGCCCTGGGAGAAGCAGGGCGAACAGAGGCTGGCGCCACCCATCTTTCCTGCTTCGCAGGTTCTGACTCCACTGCTGAGAGCGATGGTGTGCCCCACGCAGCCGCTCCCGAAGCGCAGATGGCATGATCTGACGCATAACTTCCTCACAAAAATCTGCTACACTGCGCCCCATCTGGAACTCAAGCGAGATGCTCCTCACAGCCTCAGTCGAGCAGGAGCAGGCTCTCCGTCAACATACAGCAAGGAGTATCAAATGCCTATCAAGCAGACCGCAGAAGAAGCGGTGCGGATCATTCAGTCCGGGCAGCGGGTCTTTATTCATACCGCGGCCGCCACCCCACTCAAGCTGGTGGAAGCGATGTCCGCCCGTGCGCCAGAGCTGCGGGACGTGGAGATTGTCAGTTTACACACAGAAGGAAAGGCGGGTTACCTCGAGCCTCAGAATGCGGCGAGTTTTCACCTCAGTGCGCTGTTTGTGGGGGCCAATGCACGCCCTGCCGTACAAGCAGGACTGGCGGATTATGTGCCCGTTTTTCTCAGCGAGACCCCGCTCCTGTTTAAACGGGGGATTTTGCCGGTGGATGTGGCCCTGATCCATGTCTCGCCCCCGGATCAGCATGGTTATTGTTCGCTGGGGGTGTCGGTGGATGTGACCCTCACCGTGGTGAAGCTGGCGCGCCATGTGATCGCTCAGGTGAACCCGCAGATGCCCCGCACCCACGGCGATGGGCTGATCCATGTGAAGCAGCTCCACTCGATGGTGGAGGTCAACGAGCCCCTGCCTCAAGTGAACTACGGCGAGCCCTCTGAGATCGAGCTGGAAATCGGGCGGCATGTGGCCGCGCTGGTGGACGATGGCGCCACCCTTCAGATGGGCATTGGGGTGATTCCCGACTCCGTGCTGCGTTGTCTGGTGCATCACCGAGAGCTGGGCGTTCACACGGAGATGTTTTCAGACGGGGTGGTGGACTTGGTGGAGCGGGGGGTGATCACCAACAGCCGGAAGAAGGTGCATCCGGGCAAGCTGGTGGCGACCTTCATCATGGGCTCTCGTAAGGTCTATGACTTTGTAGATGATAACCCGCAGGTGATTGTCTCGGATGTGGGTTATGTCAACGATACGGCGGTGATCCGACGAAATCCTCGGGTGACGGCCATCAACAGCGCCATCGAAGTGGACCTGACCGGCCAGATCTGCGCCGACTCCATCGGCACCAAACACTATTCGGGGGTGGGAGGACAGATGGACTTTATCCGAGGTGCCTCCTTGTCGGAAGAAGGAAAGCCCATTATTGCCTTGCCCTCCACCACCGCAAAAGGAGTATCTCGCATCACTCCCTTTCTCAAAACAGGGGCAGGCGTGGTCACGACAAGAGCACATGTGCATTATGTGGTCACAGAATATGGAGCGGTGGATCTCTTTGGCAAGACATTGGCTCAGCGTGCCAAGGCCCTGATTGCCATTGCCCATCCCGACCATCAGGAGGCACTCGAGAGAGGCGCACGCGAGCGAGGATTGCTGCGCTGAGGTCTAGGGAACACCCGCCCGCTCAAAACACGCTCGCGCCTGAATGGAGGCGTGCTGTTGCGCCGGTGAGCCCTCATGCTCCATCTGGGCCAGAAACTTCCAGGCCAGCCCTTGTTCATAGGGCATCTCTCGGCGACGAGCGGCGTTGATAGCCCGCAAAAAAAGCCGCCGCGCCCTCCCATGACGCTGACGCTGCGCAAGCTGCACCCCTTCCCAAACATACAGCAGCGGCAATCCCACCGGAAAAAGCGTTGCAAAGCGGCGCAGTCTCACGATCACATCCGAGAGACCTTTGTGGAGCCGCTGAAGCTCTTGCTCCTCCTGCCCCTGACGCATCTCTAATAATGTGGCATATACCTCTGCCGTTGCTCCCAGCGCGTTGAGGGTGGAGACCATCGCATCCATGCGGTTGAGCAACACCCGCACGCGCTCGGCAGCCTCCAGCGCCTGCGCAGGTTGGCCCAGCTTGAGGGCACACAGGGCCAGATAACCATACACAAAGATCCGCTCCAGCCGGTTTGCAGGGGGGAGACGCTCGGGATCGACCGTCTCGATGAGCTGCCGGGCCTCCAAGACACGCCCCATCCGCAACAACGTATTGACCTGCCCGGTGAGTCCCCACAGGCGACTCTGCCCATCTCCTCGTGTGTTGGCGGAAGTGCTTAGCTCTTGATACAGATCCAGGCTGATTTTGAGCTCTCCCCGCAGACTGGCGGCCCACGCATTCCAGGCTTGGGTCATCTCTAGGTGCCGACGATCCCCCAGCCGCTTGTAGAGCTGGCTCGCTCGAGTCAGCCCCTCCCGCGCCGCCGTCAGCCGTCCAATGCCTATATCGTAGACGGAGGTCAAAAAGAGCACCCAAGCGGTGGCTTGTAGATTGTTGACCTCCCGTGCCACCGTGCGCGCGCGTAGGTGATAGTGTTGAGCCAGCGAGTGTAAGGACATCACCCCCGCCGCCACACACATATTGGCGTAACCTCTCGCCATTTCAGGAGAAGGTCCACACTCCTCGGCCATGTTCAGCGAACCCACGGCGTTATAGACGCCCCAGATCTTTTCCTGGGTATAAAAGGCACTCTCCGCCAGCCGCTCGCAGGTGAGGGTGGCTTCGATCAAGGTCTGATCGCCCGCTTTTTGTCCCACCAGAAGACGTGGCAGGAGCAGGTGTGCGAGCTGTATCCAAAAGGCACCCACAAGCTGTACCCACAACCACATGGGGGTCGAGGGACGAGGCCGCCCCAGCAGCTCGAGGGCCTGCTCCAGTGACGCACAACCGGGCGCAATATTGCCCAGTCCAATATGGGCTTCACCCATCAGCCGCAGCCAGCGGGCCCGTCGCAGCGGAGGCAGCCGCTCTACCGTACCTTGCCCTCTTGCTTCCAACGCCAGCGCATCGGTAAAAAACTTGAGGGCCTCACGCATCGCATACCCGCGCATGGAGGCTTCTGCCGCCCGCTCGAGGCACTGAAAGGCTTCGGAGAGTGCTCCTGCCTGCTCCCAATGCCATGCCAGCAGTGACTCCACCGCCCGATCTTCTGAGCGATGGGCTTGATACCAGCGTGCCACCGCCCGATGCAGCTCCTGACGCTGAGAGAGCAACATCAGGTTATAGATGGTATCTCGCGCCGTGCTTTGCCGGAAACTCCAGGTGCTTTGTAGCCCTGCCCCAAATGATTGCAGGATCTCCAGGTGCTCCAGGGCGTTGAGCTGGCTGAGCAGCTCCATTTTTACCGGCTCAACCGGAAAAATATCATAAAGCAGCGCGTAGGGAAAACTCCGACCAATGATGCTGGCCACCTTCAACACGAGCTGTTGATTGGCCGTCAGACGATCCAAACGGCTTGTCACCAGTCCTTCCAACGAAGAAGGCAGGACCGGCACCGGCACCGAGGCGTCAAGCCGCGCTTCTCCTTCGGTGATCCGCAGGGCACCCCGCTCTCGAAGCTCCTCCAGCATCTCCTCACAAAAGAGCGGCTGACCTCCCGAGCGTTCATGGATAAAGTGAAGCAAGCTGCGCTGCACCCGCCTCACACCCAGCCGCTGACACACTAGAGTGCCGGTATCTTCAAACGAGAGGGCTTTGAGGGCAATCACCAGAGGCGAGCGGGAATCGAGCAGGGTCCGGAGTTCTCGCGGGGGCGGATTCATGGCTCGCATGCTCAATACCAACAGCAGAGGCTGAACTTCTCGTGCCACAACTTCCACCAGAGCCCAAGAGGACGAGTCAAGCCAGTGAGCATCGTCGAGCACCATCAGCAGCGGCACCATGCGGGCATTTTCAACCAATAGATTGGCCAGCAAACGCAAGGTCTGCTCACCCCGCGCTTTGGGGCCCATTTGCTGGATCAACGCCGTCTCGGGCAGCTCCAGAGGGAGGACCGCGTTGAGCAGCGGGGCCAGCTCCGTCCAGGGGGGCTCCAGCTTGAGCCGTGCAAGAATGCGCGCGCGGGTGCTCTCCACGCTGCCACTGGCTCCCGCCGGATGATAGAGCTGCGCAAAGATCGGCCTCCACGCATGATAAGGCGTGCCTCGTCCGATGGCATCTCCTGCCCCACTGAGGAGCAGAACCGGGGAGCTTCGTACCCGCTCCCGCAGCTCCGCCAGCAGGCGAGACTTGCCAATTCCGGGCTCACCCTCCAACATCACCATCCCACTCTGTCCTTGCAGGAGCTGAAGATGTTGCCGGAAAAGAAGCTGGCGCTCGGCTTGACGGCCCAGCAGCTCGGGATCCGCGCCTCCTCTGAGAAGTGGGCCACGACGCCGTCGAGCGTCCACCGAAGCCGCCAAGATGCTCACCGGTCGAAAGACGGGCACGGGCTCTGTCTTGCCTTTGAGATTCAGTGCAGGGAGAACTTCAAACTGGATACGCTCTTGAGCGGCTTGCCAGGTGGTAAGATCACAGTAGATGCTGCCTTGAGCGGCCTGCATCAGCCTGGAAGCCAGATTGACTGCATCACCGATCAGGGTATAGTCTCGGCGGATGTTGTTGCCAACAATGCCGGTCCACAAGCGACCGGTGGTCACACCGACTGAAAAGGAGCCACCCAGCTCTCGAAGCCGATTTTGCAGGGCCAGCGCCGCCAGAACAGCCCGCACGGCATCGTCTTCGTGTGTGAGGGGAGGCAAACCAAAAGCGGCGATCAGAACGGTGCCTTTTTCATCGGCCTCAACCCGCATTCGGCTTGACTCGTAGGTGGTTAGGATAGACTGGAGGCTTAGGACCACCTCTTGCATCTGCTCAAACGCGCCTGCGGTGCCAAACTCCCGGGAGCCCAGATTGACAAAAAGGACACTGGCTCGACGCATCTCCGCCAGCCAGCGGGTCTGCTGAGCCTGAAGGCGATCCAGCACCAGCCGAGGCACATAGCCCTGGAGCAACAGCTCCGCATCGGCAGGTAGTTCCTGCACACTCGGGAGGGGCGAACGAAGGATGCCTGCTGCTTCAAAGGAACGGCGGCCTTCTCCACGTAAGATACGCATAAACCCATCGTCGAGTCCCTGGCCTTCAAAGTGCTCCGCAACCAAGCGCCAGGCCAGCTCTGAGATCACCACTTCGTCGGGTCTTGCCAAACGATCTGCACGGGCAATCTGCTTAAAGGGCTCACCCGCCGTCAGAAACTGCCAGCGACCCGCATTGCCGCCCAGATTGGCCAGAAATGCTTCACCCACCCCCACGCTGATGCGCAGCTTAAGCCTTGCCGGAAGCAGGGCTGGAGGAAGGGCAACGCTGAGGGTCGAAAGCCATGACTCCACCTCGAGGGTGGCAATCCGCTGCTGAATGGCGAGCCCACACTGAACGGCTTGTAAGGTGGCTTCGCTGAGCTGTCCTGCCGTGGTCACGGGCCACAAGGCAAAGAGGGCATCTCCGGCAAAACTCTGCACTTCTCCGTGATGCTGGGTGACACACTCGATCAACACTTCAAAGTAGAGATTGAGGAGCTGGGTGAGGGCTTCGGTTCCAGTGGGGCCATGTTCAGCCAGTTTTTCGGCCAGGGAGGTAAAGCCGGAGACATCTGCCAACAGCATAGCAGCTTCGATGCGCTCGAGCGTGGGCGCACGTAAGGAGGCAGGCGTCTGCACCAGACGTCTCACCACGCTGACCGGAACAAAGGGCAGCAGGGCCTCACTCAGAGCGGTGGAAGGAGACGTAGTCAGAAAACACTCCGCTGATAGGGGTTCGCCGGTGTGTTTTCAGTTATATTCCTATTTTAGAGTGGTGTCAAGTGTTGCAGGAGAGAGTGTATCGGACACCAGATGTTAGCCTACGAATGCCAGGAGTGTCGCACCGACCCTGCCCCATTTTGCCTTGTCATTCTCTTCAATTTTAAGCCCTGTGCCTGCCTGCTTCGCCCGCTGCATACCGCCGTGGCTCAACCCCGCCCACTCAACACTTCCAGCACCTTCTGCTCACGCTGCACCGCCGCTTGATCACCCCGCGCTTCGTATACAAACACCAAGCGCCGATGAATATTGGGATCAAATGGGTTGATGGCATTGGCTTCTTTGAGGGCCACCAGGGCCTCCTCCAGCGCCCCGAGCTTGAGCTGAGCGGTTGCCAGGGTTAGCCATGCGGGTGCAAATGAGTTGTAGCGTCTGAGGGTTTCTTCCATGACATCTCGGGCACGTCCGGGATCGCCGTTCTCCATCCAGGTGAGGGCCATCTTCACACTGAGGGCCGGACTCTCGATGGGGCTGGCTTGTTGCGCTTTGGTATACTCGATGAGTGCTGCTCGATGGCGTCCACGCTCTCGGAGCAGATCTCC
This sequence comes from Myxococcota bacterium, assembly GCA_046075485.1. Lineage (GTDB taxonomy): Bacteria > Myxococcota_A > UBA796 > JAJRTE01 > JBJTQF01 > JBJTQF01. The sequence continues at coordinate 17,351 of JBJTQF010000293.1, forward strand.
CAAGCGGGTATATTCTCGCAGGCGCTTATTTTGAGCCATAAAAGGATCGTCGATCTTCTCGGCAGCATCTTCGCCCTGCCCTACTTCCTGCGCACGCAGAATGGTGGGCAGGAGTGCCATGCCGGGCAGCTTCTTGAGACGTTTGCTGCGCATGAACACCTTCCAGTCAGACTCGAACTGAGCAAAACTCACCCCCAACACCGCTTCCATCGCCGCACGGTCGCTGCGTCCTTCGCGCATCTCCTGCATCAGCCCGTGGACACCTGGAAGCCCTCGCTGTTTGAGCACATATTCGATGACGGTCTGAACTTGGGCAAAGGCAAGCTGGGCTTCTTCGGCGCTGGGGAGCTTGGCAAGAGATGGGCTCATGCGCTCAAACGGCACCAGCTTGTCGGCTTCGAGGGCTTCTGCCAGCAGGCTCTCGGAGGTTGGAGACATATCCGCGCCCCGTGCTCCTCGCCAGCGCACTTCAAAAAACTTGGCGATGCCTTCTTGGAGCCATACCGGGACGGTATTGGCGCTGCGCTGGGCCACCAGCAGATGGACCAGCTCGTGGCTGAGGGTATCCATCCAACGATAGCCCAGGGCCAGTGCTCGGGGTGAGGTGATCATCAGCTTGTTATAGATGCAGAGCGCCACGGTGCCGGTGGTCTCGATCTCACTGGCTTTGAGCCCGCTGGCCATGATAAAGCGCCGACTGTCGGGGAAGATCTCCACCCGGATTTTTTCGGGTGACTCATGGTCCAGCTCCGCGCTCAGCACGGCATAGGCTTTCTCGAGGGTCTCGAGGGCGTAGTCGATCAAGATCTGATCGGGCCCCTCCGCATCATAGAAGACCTTAAAGTGCGCGCTCTCTTTGATGACCAGCCCTCGGGTGGACTCCGCAACACGGGCCACGTAAGCGGGGAAGTCGTCGGTTTTCCCGTCGGGGCCCGCAAACGAATCCTGACCAAAAAAGGCCAATGACTTATCATAGTTACCTTGATAAAATTCAAGTCGTCCTTGAAGATACCGGCCATCTGGAGACGTTATGAGGCTAGAAGGCATCCCCGCAATGAGTGCCCGCGCGCGTGGGAGATCAAACGCACGTAAGGCACGATGGGCATCGATCAACGACTCGGGGGGACGTCCACCCGCTTGAGCCACCTGATAGGTGACTTCTTCACGGACGTGTGCGTGCGCATCCGCGTGCGAGCGGGCATCCGTGTGTGCATCCGTGTGCGAGCGGGCGTCCGTGTGCGAGCGGTCTAATCCCAGCGCCTCACCCGACCACATGCTTGGACTCACACTGGTCAAGCTCAGGGCGCGTGCATCCACCTGCGAGATCTTCAAGGGCTCCGGCGGTTGGCAAGCGGCGAGCAAGACCAGCAAACTCCCCAAGAGTCCACCGGTTAAACGTCCCGCGAGTGCGCGGAAGATCGCGGGCTCCTGCCTTCGCTCAGCGGGTCGTTGTGGCTCCTTCTCACTTCGTTGTGGTCTCTTACCACTCAGTTGTGGCCCTTGAAGGGCGTGTTCCAGCTTGGATCGTGTCAGCGGCATGAGCGTCTCCTACTTCACCAGCTTTTCGTAATATTCGCGGTTGAGCCGCTTATAGCGGGTGGGGGCGTCCCCTTTCATGCCTTCCATCACTTCCCGACGGTAATCTTCTGGGGCTTTATAGTCTTTGGAGATGTCCACTTCTCCCACACGGTTGCCGGAGCGTCCCCAATTTTCGCGGGTCTCACCGCCGGGACCATTGGGCTGAGCCGATGCCTGCTGTGGCTGCTGACCCGAGGGCTGAGGCCGTGGCACCCCTCGAGCTTGCTGCTGCATGTCTTTTTGGGTCTGCTCCATTTCTTTGCGCAGCTCTCCCAGCTCTTGCAACACAGACTGTTGTTCGGCCACTCCCCCTTGAAGCTCACCACTCTGAAGTTTGCCAGAAGCGGCTTGCATGCTCCGGGTGGCTTGCTCCAGTCGCTCTCCCCACTTGCCAGGGATCACGGGCGAATCTTTGGCATACTCCTGAAGGCGCTGGCCCATCCCCTGCCCTTTCTGCTCGAGGGACTGTTGACGCCCTGCCAGTCCTTGTCCCTGAGCGGCGGCTTGCTGACGGCTCTCGTCGAGTTTTTCAGCCAGCTCTTGCAGCTCTCGCTGGAGCGACTCTGCGGCCCGTCGTCCTTCCTGCGCTGCTTGTTTCGCGGTCTGCATGTTCTGTCCGCTCATGCGCTCTTGTCGTGTGGCGTCCATCTCCATTGCTCTGAAGCTCCGGGCGGTGTCTGAGGCCCCATTCATGGAGCGGTTGAGATCTTGCACTTTGAGGGCCGACTCCAGGGTGTTGAGTTGGTCGCGGGACTCACGCATGCGGCGCTCGGCGTCTTGAGGAAGCTGTCCACCGTTGTTTTGCCTCAACGCCTGCTCGGAGCTGTCGAGGGATTGGCGCATCTGCTCCACTTTTTCGAGGGCGGAGCGGGTCTGCTGCTCGAGGCTCTGGGGGCTCAACCCGGCTTGCTGACGCACCTGCTCTTGTGTGGCGCGGGTATCGTTCATCAAGCGTTTTTGTTGCTCCTCCATCTCCTTGATGCCTTCGATCACCCCGGCCATGTCTTTGGTCATGCTCTGGCGGTCGTTGTTGAATTCTTCCTTCTGCATTTTCTCCAGCGACTGCATCAGCTCGTCGGTATTCTTCATGTACTCTTCCAGAAGTTTGGCGGCTTCCTCCACCTTGCCTTGCTCGAGCAGCTTCTGGAGTTCGTCCATGCTGTCCTTCACTTCCTGGGTTTCACCGGCGGGATTTTGATACCATTCTGCGCTGGTGCGGTCGAGCTGTTGCATCTCTTGGGCCATCTTGGAGAGCTTCTGCTGCATCTCCTGGAGCTTTTCCATCATGGCTTTCAGGTCGGGCTGTTTGCCGGATTTTTTGGCCTGCTCGAGCAGCTCCCGGAGCTCTTGGCCTGACTTCTTCAGCTCCTCCCCACGAGACATGATGGACTCCATGCGGGCCATGTTTGCAAACGACTCCATGCTGAGCACTGCGTTTTCCAGTCCCTCCAGAAAAGCCAGCCGCCGATTGCGCAGGTCTAGGGCTGAGATGCGGGCGGAGCCATCTCCGACGGCATTGCTTCGCTCCTTGAGGGCTTCTTCGAGACGCTCCCAGCTCGCGATCAGCTCTTTTTCGAGGGCTAACACTGCTCGATAGATCACCACTTCTTCGTTGCGATCTTCTTCCATCAGCCGTCGAACGGAGGTAAACCCATCGCGGATCTTCACCATATCCTGCGCGAGGGTCTGTTGTTCCTGCACATAACTCAACGTGGTCTTGTTGCGCATCGGCTCATCGTGGATCACCAGCACATCCCCGAGGGCGGTCAGCAGGGCTTCTTTGAGATCTTCTTTGCCCGCCAGGTTCTGTTCGCGCCGTTTTTCATCGCTGGCCAGGGTGAGCCGATAGCGGATAGACTTGCCAAGTTTGGGGCCGGAGATCGTATCGTCGTCATGGACTTCGAGCCAGATTTCTACGGAGCCTCCCTGGGGAACTTCTGCCTCCGCAGGAAAAAACTGGAAGGTGTTTTCGTCGCGGTCGATGTTTGCGGGGTACTCGAGCACCGTCTTACGCAGGGTCTTTTTTGCCCCTTCGCTGACCACCACCAAGCGGGTCAGGCCGTGATCGTCTTGGGTGCGATAACGAATGGCTAAGGGTTCGCTGACGGTGACTTCGGTCACAGGCTCCAAGTTGGTGATCTCTACCGTTGGGACACCATCTTCTTCAATATCAATGGGATAGGCTCGACTGATGAAAGGTTTGCTCGAAGGGGTCTCCAGCAGCGAGAAACGCCAAGTGCTCTTACTCTCCAGGGTGAAGGAGGCAGAAAAACGTCCCTTTTCATCTACAGTCGCCACCTGAGGGGCCAGCCCTTCGAGCAGAAGCTGCGCCTGGGTGGGCACAAAGGCTGCCCGTGCCGAGAGTTTTACTTGCGTACCTTTTGGAGCGCGAATTTCACCACTGGCATTCTCGAGCAGCTCCGTGTCTCGCTGCAAATAGGCAGGATAGACCAGCTCGACGGTGATATCCGCCAGGGCCGGGCCATCATCACCCACCGGAGGCTTGAGCATGTCCGCCAGCGAGACCGGTTCCGGTGGTGACCAAAAATTTTGTAGGTTGGCCTGCATGGTGGTCGGCAAGAGCAGGTACATCAGACCCAAGAGCGCCGAGGAGGTGAGGCCCGAGATGCCCCAGGGTTTGAGGGGACTGAGGGGCACCAAGCTGCCCGGGACCAACGATGACACCCGCCGAGCGGCTTCTGAGACCGTCGCTTGAATCAGCTCTGTCGAGAACACACCGCCGGTTTGAGCTTGAGGTGCCAGCTCCAGCGCCGAGAGGGTGAGGTTTCCCATTCCAGCAACACCGGCATCCACCGAACGAGCCGCCTCATGCGGATGATGGTAGGCCATATACCGGGGCCTCAGCACGCGCCAAGCCCACACCAGGGGAAGGCTCAGCGCCAGCCCTGCAAAAAGCGGCGGCAGCACCTGATGGACCCAGCCAAGCCCTCCCAGCCCTGCGGCCACCAACAGCAGCGCCGACACCCCGGTCACGCTCAGCAGGAGCAGCTCGAGGGCGCAGAGTAAGGCCGCGCGCTGTCGTAGCCGTCGCATAAACTGAAGAATCAGATTTAATTCCTGAGCCATAACCCCTCAAAAGGAGGACATTTCTACAAAATTCAAGACTTCCAGCCTCACGCCTGGGGGGTGGAAGGGGCCCATTCGGTGGCCTTTGAATACGGAGGAAGTGTAACCTGCAACGCCGCCTCTGTCATCCGCCCCCCACAGCCTTTTTTGCAGGTGCCGTGTCTGCACTTGTCGCCGGGCCTTACCTTTAATATAACTGCACATCGAAATCACTTTTGGACTCGACTTTCAGGAGCCAAGATGGGAGTGACCCCTCCACGTCGGCCTGTTTATATGGGCCATCTTCGCCGCTTAACGACGACACTGCTGACCGGTGCGATGCTGACCGGTGCGATGCTGACCGGCGTTTGCCTGAGCATGCCTCAGACGGCCACGGCGTCCACGGAATTCCAGCCGCTGGCGGAGCTGAAAGCCCATCGCACCAAAAACTTCCGTATCCTCTATGATCCGTCGGAAGGTGAGAGCTCGGCTCAGCGGATCGGAGAGCTGTGCGAAGAGATCCGGCTGGAGGTGCTCGGCACCCTCAAGCTGCCCGATCCGGGCTTTTACGATGTGCTGCTGATTGACAACTATGATCTGGCCAATGGCAGCGCAACGGGTTATCCCACCCGCATTTTAAGACTGTATCTTAATGGACCCTTTCCCCCGGTGTCGGGTTCATCGGATCTTTCAGATTCGATGGGTGAGACTTGGCTTCGTGAGCTGATCACCCATGAGTACACCCATGCGGTGCATCTCAACTACTTTTCGGGCTGGACGGTGGCTTGGAAGTGGCTGTTTGGCTCAACCCCGTTTAGCCTGGTCTACCCCTCTTGGTTCATCGAAGGACTGGCGGTGGCCGTCGAGAGTCATACCGGCTCTCGTGGGCGTGCGCGCACCACCTTTACCGACATGATCTTTCGTACCGCCCTGCACGAAGACCAGTTTTTGCCGATGGGTGCCTGGAATGATCTGAACGGGTGGCCTCGTGGGGGGGTGCGTTACCTCTATGGGGGCGCATTCTTACATTATATAAAGGTTCGTTTTGGCGCGGATGCCTTCAAGCGTATTCTGGATGCGGCCCATCGGCAGCTCCCGCTGATCGACGATCTGCGGCCCGGCCCACTGGCCCCGCTGCTCAAAGAGCTGGGGGTGCCGCCTGAAAAGGCGGACAACCTACGTTTTGGGGGACTGGAGCGAGCCTTTCAGCGGGCATTGGGTCAACCTCTCTCGGTGTTGGTGAAGGACTGGGAGCAGCAGCTCCGTCAAGAGATGTTGCTCGAGGTGGCTCGGCTTCAGCGCGCCGGTCTCACGTCGCTGGAGCGCCTGAGTGCCGAAGAAGGCAGTACCCGCTCCCCGGTGCTCTCCCCGGATGGCCGCATGGTGGCGTATGTGGGCGGCGGTGACGATCAGCTCCGAGGCATCTATCTGGTGCCCGTGGAGGGAGGACGTTCTCGCCACATCATCACCCGCGACGATCTGCAAGGAGGGCTGACGTTCAGTCCAGATGGGGAGCGGCTTGTTTATTCGCGCCTGCTCTCGACGGACGCCCCGTTGAGTCGTTCACTTGGACGGGGGGATCTCTACGCCCTCGACCTGCGCACGGGGCGGGAGACTCGCCTCACCCATCAGCAGCGCCTGCGGGATCCCAGCTTTACGCCGGATGGTCAGAGTTTAGTGGCCGTGCAGCTCGGTCAAGGCTTTACCAAGCTGGTCAAGCTCTCTGCCGATGGCTCGGAGCAGGTGGAGGTGCTGGCACCGGATCGTACTTATCAGCTCTCGCAGCCGAGTGTTTCCCCAGATGGGCGGCGGGTGGCCCTCTCGGTACAGGTGCAGCAGGAACCGCCGGGGGTGGCGCAATATCTGATTGGGGTGGTCTCGCTGGACTCGGGCGCGCTGGAGCTGATCCCGGCCCCAGGCACCAACCGAGAACCGGCTTGGCTGGATGATGATCGGCTGATCTTTTCGTCAGATCGCACGGGGGTTTTTAATCTGTACGCCCTCGACCTGCGCGCTGGCGTGACCCGTCCGGTGACCAACGTGCTGAGTGGTGCATTTCAACCGGCTGTGCATCGCAACGGGGCCGGTCGAGCGCCGGAGGTGGTGCTGCGGAGTTATACCAGTCGAGGTTTTGGGGTCTATCGTCTGGCACCCACTTCTCTGGAGACCCTGGCGTTGATGGATGCGGGGCCCAATCGTGAGGTGCCGGCCCTGGACGACCGGCTGGCGGTGCAAGCGACACTGCCGCCGACGCCTCTTCAAGCGGCGGAGAGGCTGGGACATGTCCCCTTAAACTTTCCGCCCTTGCAAGCACCGGCTCACCCCTATCGGCCCATCTTGGGGTTACGCTTCTCGCGTTATGCTCCGGTGTTGGAGACCGACGAAGGGGTGCTTCAGGACGATGCCTGGGGTGGCTTGGCCCTGGGCGGACAGATCAGCTTCATCGAACCGATGGAGCGGCATCAGCTCTCCCTGTGGGGAATTTATGGGCTCAGCTCGGGCTTGCCCAGCTTTAGCCTCTTGTATGGCAATCAGGTGCTGGGTTTTCCGATCTCGACGAGCCTTTACAACACCTCCGCAACGGTGAGTGTGCGTGAAGTGACCCCTCTTGAGGGAGATGCTTATAACGTCCTGGTGTGGGAACGGCGACAGGGTGCCTCGGTGGCCCTCAGTCTTCCGTTTGTGCAGGGGAGATTTGCAGCCAGCCTCTCGGGAAGTGGCAGCGGTCACCTGTATCGGGCGTTTGACGAGACGACCGACCGGTTGGAAGAAGGGGTACGCACCTCGGCGGGGGTGGGTTTGGATCTCTCCCTCTCGACGGGGACCTCTTGGCGCAGTCCGGCACGGGGTGCTTTTCTAACGCTACGGGCCACCCAGAGTCATGAGGCTCCCACAAGTGGTCTTCCCAACGACCGAAAAGATCTCTATGGTGAGGGGATGCTTCGAGCCCCTCTCGCGGCGGGCACTTTCGACGTGGGTTTGGCGTGGGGATCAAGACTGGGCGGAGACGATCCGCTGATGGCGGGTGGTTTTTCGGGTACGTGGGCGCTCCCGGGGGTTTCGCGGTCAGAAGAAGCGGCGGTGACGGGATATACCTTGACCCGTGCGCAGCTTCGGCTCAAGCAGGACTTGGCCCGTCCGGAGTGGGCGCTGGGCCAGCTCCCCACCCTCTTTTTGGAGAAGATCGAGCTTCAGGCCCTGCTGAGTGGGGCGTTGGGGGCGGATGCGCAGCTTCGATGGCAAGATCAAGGCGTGGGAGCGGCCATCGGAGTGGTGGCGCAGGTCTTCACCCTTCGGTCTTACTTTCAGCTTCAGCCCGCGTTGTGGATGGAGCACAACTTGCTCACCGGTGAGCAGCTTTACTCCTTTGGTTTGGAAGGCAAACCATCAGTAGTCCTCAGTGGACTCCGGGCGCTGACTCCAGCCTTTCGAGAATAGCCCGGGGCTTTTCCCTGGCGCATGCGCACACACGAGGCGCACACACGAGGCGCTCGCAACACCATCTGTATAAGCCACAGCACTGTGAAGCGGCAGGCCAGTGAAGTAGCAGCGCAGCAGGACCATCTGTTGAATGTAGAAGCGGAGGCGCACATGAAGGGCAAAGTGTGGGTGTGGCTGTTGCTGATCCTGGGTCTGTTGGCAGGAGCGACCTTCGCCTACGTCAAGAGTCTCCGGCTACATGCTCCGGGGCCGGAATTCAGCCTCGATCAGCTACGCCCCTTGCCCGATCAAGACAAAAGCCCGCAGCAGTTTAGTCCTTTCTGTGACAATTTTAATCGTGCCCCTCGCGATACCAGAAGTTATGACCTGGGACCGCAGCCCCCGTATGGCCTGCGCAAGAAGCGGGATGCCGCAGGCCCCACCGTCTATTTTGGAAGCCACGATCACAGCCTTTATGCACTCGACGCGCTGACAGGACAAGAGCACTGGCGGTTTGTCACACTGGATCTTATTCGCTCCACCCCCACATGGGATAATGGTCAGCTTTTTTTTGGAAGTCATGACGCACGCCTCTACTCCTTAGACGCTCGCTCGGGCACCGTGACCTGGCGATTTGCCTCTTGCAACTGGATGTGGGGACGCCCCACCATCTCCGAAGGACGGATTTACGTCAACGGCTGGGATAACTACTTGTACGCACTCTCAGAACAAGAAGGCAACGTGCTCTTCACCGCCTCCACTCAAACCTATGGTGCCAATCGCCCGGTGCGAGCAGGAGAGCTCCTCATCACTTCTTCCGACGCCCCGTATCTTTGGGCCGTGGATCGAAAGACCGGCCAGCCCAAGTGGGATGCCTACCTGAGTGGACGCACCCGCAGCTCGCCCGTCGTGGATGAAAACAACGTCTACGTCGGGACCAACGCCTCTGAGATGTTAGCCCTTAGCCTTGAAGATGGCAAAAGTGTCTGGTCCTACAAAACCAAGGGATGGATCTGGAGCACGCCAGTGATCGTGGAGGATAAGCTCTGTTTTGGCACCCGAGGCAAAGAGGTGGTCTGCCTAAACCGCTCGACGGGGGAGGAGCTCTGGAGAGTTGAGACAGCGGGCTGGACCGACGCTTCTCCCGTGGTGGTCCAAGACGTGCTCTACATCGGCAGCCATGATCGACATCTTTACGCACTGGATCTGAAGGATGGAAGTCTGCGCTGGAAGATGGCTGTCGGCGGTTTTATAACGGGGCCAGTCGCGTATGGGCAAGGGCTGGTGTTTGTCGGCAGTCACGACCGCCATGTCTATGCGTTTGACGCCCGCACGGGAGCGCAGCGTTGGAAGTTTGAGGCCGATGACTGGGTGACCACGGGCGTCGAGTTTGTGCAGGATCCGGGTGCCGGGCATGTGCCGACGGTGGAAGCACTCTCTCCGGCAACCTCAACATCTGGAGAAGCTCCCCCGATGGAACCTGCCTCACCTGCGCCAGCCTCAGCCCCCAACGAATCGGAGGGCTCCTCCCCTGCCGCCGCTGCTCCCGAAGGAGCTGATGCAGCTCAGACGACCACCGCTCCGGTACAGCTTGAACCAGCACCCGCAGTACAACCAAAGCAGTGATCGGCCACCTGTATGTCTTGACCTTCCAGCCGATGCAGCTCCACGTCAAAGATGGTCTGAGGCAGGGCCAGCTCCAGCATCTGGTTGAAGTCACAGTCAAAGAGGCGTCCGTCCCAGCCTACCGAGAGGGTATTTCGACACATCAGCCCTTCTAAGGACGCCGGATTAAAGGCTTGTACCAGCTTTTTAAGATAAGACTCTAAGTTGCCAGAGTTCTGCAAAAACTCCAGGTATCGGCTGATGGGCATGTTGGTCAAGGCAAACAGGGCATTAAAGGAGACCCCATAACGCCGCTTCAGCTCTCGTTTCCATTCTCGCTCCAGCGAGCTCTGCTGACCCGGCAAAAATGCACCCACTGGATTGGTCACCAAGTTCAGCACCAATCCGGAGCCTTCTTGCCCATACCCCAGCGTGTTGAGCTGCTGAAGCACTTGGATCGACTTTTCAAACACCCCTTCTCCACGCTGAGCATCGGTAAAACGTGGGGCAAAGTGCGGCAAGGAGGCCACCACCTCCACCGCATGCTCGGCAAAAAAAGCAGGCAAGTCCTGAAATGACGGCGTGGTAAGCAAGGTGAGGTTGCAGCGATCCATCACCCGAAGTCCACGCTGACGTGCTTGCTCGACCAACCACCGAAAGCGTGGATGCAGCTCTGGAGCGCCCCCCGTAATGTCGAGGATGCCGACCTCGGCTTGGTCCATCAGCCTCAGCACGGCGGTGAGCACGTCATCGCCCATCACCTCGGTGCGCTCGGGGCCCGCGTCCACATGGCAATGCCGACAGGTTTGGTTGCATTTCTTGCCCAGATTCACCTGAAGGATCTCAAGCCTTGAACGTTTTAATCCTTCTGGCTTTGCACTTCGTAAAGCGGTCTCAAATCGCTGAGGAAGTGGCACCTGCGCCAGCACCTGAAGCTGCTCGGCAGCACTGGCTAGGGGATGGGCACGACGGGCCAGGGTGGGGGTGATCATGGGCAAACCTCACATCGAGACTTTGTGAACATGATGACGCATCTGCACACCATGCACCAGGGTTGCGCCTCCCCGAATGGCGGCAGCCACATGAATGGCCTCCGTCATCTGCTCCAGATCCGCTCCCTTTTCCAGACAGGTCGAAGAGTAAGCATCGATACAATAAGGACATTGCACCGCGTGCGAGACCGCCAGGGCGATCAACGCTTTCTCACGCTCAGAGAGGGCCCCGTCCGCAAAAACAGCGTTGTACCAGCCGAGAAACTTTTGCCAAAGTTCCGGCGCGTCCTTGCCAACCTCACTGAAGCGAGGCAGATCTTTTTCGTCGTAATAATGTCCCATACCTCTCCTTTTAGGGCCAACCTCAGCCGAAGTGTACACCCGATGTTACAAGGCCGAAGATCTTGCCGTTAAAACCGATTTTGCCGGTCTCTTCCAACGCGGCCCCTGCAACCACCATCAGGGGCAATAGATGCTCTTCACGCGGATGTGAGAGCCGCGCAGCGGGGGCTTCCGACCAAGCGATCAGGCGTTTGTTGCGCTCCACGGGCGCAGCTGTGACGCTCTCTTGTAGCCAACGGTCGAAGGTCGCGGCCACTGGTCGCGCCCTGGGATCGCGCAGGATGCTCAGGTTGTGAAAGCTCATCCCACTGCCAATGATGAAGATGCCTTGCTCCCTCAGCGGGGCTAAGGCTCGCCCAATCTCCAAGTGCTCCGCCGGGTCCAGTCCACGCCGGAGTGAAAGCTGAAGGGTGGGAAGCTCGGCCTGCGGATAGGTGAGCATCATCGGGATGAAGGTGCCATGATCGTAGCCCCGCTGAGCGTCGAGCACGGTGCTCCAGCCCGCCTTTTCCAGCAACGTTTGCACTTCCGCTGCCACATCCGGCGCTCCCGGAGCGGGCCACTGGAGAGCATAGGATGCCGGGGGAAACCCATAATAATCGTAAAACATCGGAGGTCGAGCGGACGACTGTAAACTCAGCACGGGCTCTTCCCAGTGGGCGGAGATCATCAGCACAGCCCGAGGTTTTACCGGCGGCAAGCTGCGCAGGCTGGCCAGGTATTGTTTTAGGCTCTCCACCTCATCCCGATCAAGCCCAAGGTCTACAAAAGGCCACGGGCCTCCGCCGTGGGGAATGTATACAACCGGCATCCGACTCTTTTGGCTGACAGACATCGCAGACTCCTTAGGTGTGGTGAGGGATGCCCCCGTCATAGAGACCCCAGCAGCGGCAGCGGCAGCGCCTCCGAGGGTGAAGGCCAGCGCATCACGGCGTGTCCAGACTTTTTCTTGTTCGTTTGGCATGGCTCTTGATCCTGCTTCAATGGAATATACCGACAACAGCTCGAGCCTCGGAATTATAACCGGTTCAGTTTCAGGAGAAAGCATCCGAAGCCTTTTTCCCTGATTTCCCGTACCACACGACCACACGCCCACTCGGAAGCCGAAGCTACGTCTTGCCAAGAGAAAGCTAATACACTTGCCGAGCTTGTTGTTTTGACAGGTAACGCAGACGCAGATCCATGTCCTTCTCCATCAGCTCTTGCGTGCGGGTGGCCACCAGCTTCTCGATCCGCCCCCCCAGCAGGGGGAGCTGTGAGCGCAGCCGCACCGTCATCTTCCAGTCGATCTGAGCTGCACCTTGAGGCTTCACCCAGCCCTCACCGTCCGCCTCCATCCAGCTTGACGGGAAGGGATGGGCCACACGAAACTGAAAATGACCTTTCTCCAGATCCATCTCAAAGTGCTGCTGCCACATCAGTGATTTGGTGGAGATCAGGCTCCGCGTCCAGCTTGGCAGCTCCTCCATAAAGTCGATGGCCATCGTCCACCGAATGATCGACCCTTCATGCTCCTCGTTGACCTGCCGTCGCCGCACCGTGCCCAGCTTCTGGGTGACATAGGCATGCATCTGGGGATCGGCCATCAGCTTCATGAAGGTGGCTTGATCGGTGGGAAACTGTCGAGAAATGCTCAGCTCGGTCATGCGGACCTCATAGAAAGGGTTGCAGGCAGCTTGCCAACGCTTGAGTCAACCATGATGGCAACCGAAATGTGAACCGAAATGTGAACCGCAATGTTAACTGCACTGTTAACCGCACTGTTAGCACTCAAGTGGATGAGGGTGGCTGTCACCGCCCTATCAACACACTGTTCTTGCAGCACTTGCCTCGTCGGAGCGCCTACCGCGATACGTGCCGCTGCCTCAACACCGTCACGGCGAGCAGCCCACTTATCCCTCAGACCCACTCTCCCGGCGGCAAAGTGGAGGCCCGCAGGGTATCCACGGAGAGCACCTTTCCCGTGCTGGGATCCACCTGGGCAAAGCTCAAGACACCGGTGGGGCAAGATTGCACGCAGGCACTACAGCGCACACACTGAGGATCGGCCATCGGCTCCCCCCGACTGGCAAAGGCCATCACATCAATGCCCTGATGACACACGGAGGTACAGACGTTACACGAGATGCACTTTTTCTTGTCTGACACGATGCGAAAGCGTCCGAAGCGCGCATACACGTGCATGAGGGCCGCCAGAGGACAAAAGAAGCGGCACCACACCCGCCCACTGAACCAAAAATAGGCCCCCACCCCTACGATGCCGGCCAGGGTCACATCCACCAGCCAGTAGTAGTTGAGCTGAACACCCGCCATCGTCCAGCCAGAGAGCAGGCCATAATAGATGCCCTCCATGCGTCCACCCGGAAAAATCCAGCTCAGCAAGCGCAAGGCCAGGAGCAGCAGCGCCACCCCCAAGATCACCTGACCCACCAAGTTGAGCCGATTCCAGCGTGAGCCGTGTGGCATCTTCTGCCGATGGGCATCCCCCAGGGTCTCCGCCAGCGCCCCACAGGAGCAGATCCAGCCACAATAGGCCCCCTTGCCCCAAAAATACACCAGCGCTGGAATCAACACGAAGGTCTGTACCAAGCTGATGCCCAGCCATGCCCACATCGGCTGAGACGAAAACACATTCCAGATAAACAGTGGCCATGCCAAAATCAGCCCAAACGAGCGCCAATACTCCCGCCCGTGTCCATAATCGGCCAGGGGAAAGAGCGCATCAGCCATGCTTCTTGCCCATCCTGAGTCAAAGAGTCCCTGATTTCCCAGATAAGGAAGTAGGAAATACGGCAACACAAAAAGAGGCAAGGTCTGAACGGTCACTAACGACAACGTCTGAAGGGTCACATAGGGCGTCTTACGTCGCTGGATGCGTCGCACGCCAAACACCACCACCAGCACCGTATATAATAAGGAGTAATAAAAACCCGGCTCACTCAGGCTGATCACGGTGGTGCCCAGCAGGGTGGCCTTGTTCTGAGCCTCCGCTGCCAGCATCCCCCCCAAGCTCTGAAAGAGCAGCGGGATGTTAAACGGAAAGAGCTGGTGGCTCTCAAAATAGTGCTTGAGCGCGCCCCCTGCCTTCCAGTTATACACAAAAATGCAGGCCAGCATGAAGAGGCCAAAGCTCAGCCAGCTCGCCCGTGTTTGCTCCCCTGCCAACCGAATGCCGCTGCGCCGAAAAAAGGCAAGGGGGGCTTCCCGACCGATCAGCACAAAAACCGCATCGTTTGGGAGTCGTTCCTCAACACCCTTTGCGTGCTCAAGCAGCACTTCTGTCTGCTCAATCCGCTTGACCGTCGAGCTCAGACAGATCCGCAGGCTCCCCGAGCCTCCTCCTTGAGCAAGCTGCTGGGCCTCGGACACCGTCTCTGCTTTGGGACGGGTGAGGGCCGCACCTCGATAGGACAAGGTGACATGCGCGCCCGCCCGTGCAAGGGCCAGGGCCGCCTCTAACGCAGAGTCTCCCCCACCCACTATCAGCACTTGCTGCTGCACAAATGCTTTTGGATCGTGCAAACGATTGGACACTTTGTCGAGCTGCTCGCCGGGCACTCCAAGCTGACGAAAGTTGCCTGAGCGTCCAATCGCCACCACCACCCGCTGCGCCTCTTTGGACCCTCCCCCTTCCAGCCACACCCGCACGCCATCCCGCAGACGCTCCAGACGCTCCGCCCGCACGTTCACCAGCGGAAGGCCCAGCCCTTCTGTCTGAGCATGGGCTTCAACCAGCAAGGCTTCTCGGGTCTTACCTTCAAGCTGGAGCTGGCCACGCGGTTTCATTTCTACCGGGTAAGTAAAGATTGGCTTGCCGACGGGAAAATTTTCAAGCGTGGAGAAGGGAGCGGAGGCTTCGAGCACTTCAAACCGCAATCCCAGCCGCTGCGCTTCTCGTGCCGCAGCCATCCCCGCCACACCTCCTCCCAGAATCAACAGGTCCAGCCGTTCACCCGCTCGATCCGCTGAAAATACCCCATCGGCCACCAAACGCTGCACCACCCCCGCGCCAGAGTCGAGGGCAAACTTGATGAGGGGCACCCCTGTCAGGTCGCCTACCACATACACCCCGGGCATGGAGGTCTCGTGCTCCGAAGAGCTGAGGGGCAGCGGCTCCACCTCCCCCGCAGGCCAGCCGGTGTGCAGCCACTGTGCATAACGTTTAAGCCCATGAAGCAGGGCGAAGGACAACGACATGGGGATCCTTTCTTTCCAAACCATCAAGGCAAGTCGGTGGATGATGCCAGACCAACGCCACCCCCCTCTCAGGCGAAGCCGGTTGAAGGCACCCCGACCCCGCGTTTGTCCGAACAGTATACGCCGGTGGTCTCGACGCTCACACCCAAAGTTGACAGATCATCCTCTAAAGCGCAAAGGAACCTGCACGCTCCAGCCGGGCGAGAAGCCCACCCGCCTGCACCACTTCCCACCAATACGGGTCAAGTGGCAGAAGTGGCAGGCTCTGACCTCTTAACGAGAGTGTGCCTCCCGAAGCACCCACCTCCAGGGTTACGACTTCTCCCTGCACAACCGGGTAAACGGCCTCTAGCGCCGGACAGCGAAGGGCCAGCAGCCCCAAGTTGAGCAAGTTCCGCTGAAAAATTCGGGCGAAGGAGACCGCCACCACCGCCTGAACGCCCGCCAACACGAACACTTGAGCACCTGTCTCTCGGCTGGAGCCGATCCCAAGATGTTGCCCCGCCAGCACGATCTGCCCGTGAAATGTGTGTGACGCTGCCTTCTCTAACCCTTCAACATGCTTGAGAAATCCAGCTCTCACGCGCTGTGGGTCGAGAGAGTAATAGCTCGACGGATGCAGCTCGTCGGTGTTCACCTGGTCTCCCAACACCAGGGCTGGACCCTGCAACGACCGCAAAAGCTCCTGCTTCACACCATTTCCGGTCCTGAGCGCTTCCTCATTCATGTTAAAATCTCCCGGGGATCACACACTCGACCCGTCAGGGCGGCGGCGGCGGCTGTTACCCCTGAGCCCAGATAAACCCGGGCATCGGGATGCCCCATCCGGCCCCTAAAGTTGCGGTTAGAGGTGCTCACGCACACTTCGCCTGCCCCCAGCAAACCTTTGTCTATGCCTCCACAAGCGCCACACGCGGGCACGGTGATCAGTGCTCCCGCATCGAGCAGGCTCAACAAAGTACCGTCCTGCATTAAGCTGCGATAGACCGCTTGGCTGGAGGGTGTGACCACCAAACGCAGGCCCGAAGCCACTTTTTTGCCATGCAAGAGTCTGGAAGCCGCTCGGATGTCTTCACCATCGCTGGACGTACAGGATCCCAACACCACCTGGTGGACAGGCTCCCCCGCCACGGTGGACGCCGGATGCACATCGGCAGGACTACCCGGAAGGGCCAACAACGGCGGGAGGGTCTCCAGGGCCACCCGATGATGGTGTTCGTACAGCGCATCGGGATCGGCACGCCACTCAAGCTCAGTGCCCTCCAACTTGCCATCTCGCCATTTGAGATACTCACATGTACGCGCATCAACTTGCCATACACCATTCAGAGCACCACAATCGACGGCCATATTTGAGACCGTCGCCCGCCCACCGATGGAGAGTGTCTCGTCTACATCGATCCATTCGAGGGCATATCCAGTGCCGCCCCCTTCGCCGAGGATCTTCATCATCCAGAGGGCTAAGTCTTTGGGTAAAACACCCTTCGAGAGCCTTCCAGTGACTTCAAATAATTGTGCAGGGGGGATACACTCCATCACTTCTCCTGTCACTAAGATCGAGAGCATATCGGTACTCCCATAACCAGCGGCAAAGGCACCCAATGCACCGCCCATCGTGGTATGAGAATCAGCGCCACACACCAATACTCCAGGACGCACCCGTGGATCTTCGAGCATCAACTGATGGCTGATGCCTTTAAAGAGAAGCTGCTCAGAGACCCCTTGTTGTCGCAAAAAGGCGATGTATCGCTGTAAGATGGTGGCACGCTCAGGGCTGGCAGGAGGTACAAAATGATCCGCTGCAAAGAGGCACTTTTCTGGAGACTGAATACGCAGCCCCAAGTTCTCAAAACGTTGAATCAGGAGCGCAATGGTGGCTTCATGTCCTAACATGACATCCACCTCGAGGCGGTGATAGAGACTGCCCACGGCGGCAGGGCCTAGCCGATGGGCATTTAAGATCTTGGCAGTTAAGGTCATGCCCATCAGAGCTCCTCACCACGCTGAGACGTTGGCTCCATCCAATGGTCATGAGAGAGCCATGCCTCTGCTTCCATCAGACTTCGGATCACATGAATGATGCCTTCCTCCTGAATGCCAAGCCCCTGCGCTTCCCACGCACGTACCTGTGTACGCACCTGCGCAAACTGCGCACGCGCCTGCAAAGGCTCCACATGCTCTTTCCAACGCATGAGCTGTTCCAACTGAGCTTCACTTAAGCTCACGCCTTCTCGTGCAGCGACATATCTAAAGACGGCACGTCCGGAGTGTTTACCCAACACCAACGAACGCACAGCCCCCACAGACTCGGGAGAAATGGGCTCATAGGTGGAGGCATGTTTGAGAATACCATCCACATGGATGCCTGACTCATGACGGAAGGCATGGTGACCTACGATGGGCTGAAGGGGCGACACAATCAACCCCGTAAGTCGCTCCACTTCAGCAGACAGAGGCCGCAAGGCCAGTGGATCAATGCCGGTGCTTCGTCCCAAGAGCTGCTCACAGGCCAGCACCACTTCAGCCAAAGATGCGCTGCCGCTGCGCTCTCCAACTCCATTGACACACACGGTAGGCCAATCAATACCCGCTTCGATGCCTGCGATGGTATTGGCGGTGGCCATGCCAAAGTCATTGTGACAATGGAGTCCCAGAGGTGCCTCCTCCCCCAAGCATGTCTGAAGCGCCTGAAGCTGCTCACACAATCGAATGGGCGTCAGAATGCCCACCGTATCACAATAGAGAATACGCGACGCGCCGACATCAAGTGCCGATAGACACAGCGCCGTCAGGCTAGAGAGTGGCGTCCGAGCAGCGTCTTCGGCCACCATGAAGACCTTCTTGCCTGCTTTGAGACCCAGACGAATGCATGCCTGGAGGCGTGCTCGAAGGGCGGTCTCTGAGAGCTTCAAGCGACTCTCTCGATGGACCGGGCTGCATGGGCAGATCAGATAGAGGGCATCACAGCCGGTATCCAATGCAAGCTGAACTGCTTCTTCTCGCAAGCGCACAGATGCGCCCACTTCTGCGAGCGTGCGCCCCGTCGCGCGACGCAAGAACAACTGCTCATCGGCTCCGATCTCAGGCATTCCCGCATCCACGTAACGCACACCCGCTTGCACCAGCTGATCGAGCAGTGCGAGCTTTTCATCCACCGTCATCCAGACCCCGGGGGTCTGCTCTCCTTCGCGTAAGGTGCAGTCAATGATATGAACAGGTGCTTGTTTTGACCTCATGGGATGGTACTCCAAGCTGGAGAGAGCTGAACATTGAACGGCACATAGGGTTACGTCTTCAAGTCAAAGGCTTCAGGGATGAAGATAAGGAAACCACTCATGACGTGCTCTCTTTCCCCTCAAGTGTTGCTCCTCTGCCAGCGCATCCTCGTAGTAGATGCCGGGCCCCAGCTCCAGGGTAGGTGCTGCGTGTCCTCGGCGCTCTGCCAAGAGAGTACGACGCTCCAGACAATGCCTTCGGCCTGCTTCTGGCGTATTCCATTGGCGTGGGTCTTTGGCCAAAAAGCAGAACATTTGACACTTTAGAGCCTGAAGCTCTCGCTCAAAGTCTGCAATACTGCCGTTATCTCTTTCATCTCCAAAATAGCCTTCGATCTTAAATCCCAACGAAGAATAAGTGTCTGCTCGACTTCCACCATGTGCATGATAAAAATCTAAGAAGCAGGAGCGATCTGTCTGCATACCCAGCGTATGTGGACGCTCAAACTGCGGAGAGCCGGGCTCGAGCTGAACAGTCCATGTCATCACCCGCCGGGTATTAGGATAAGTTGTGGCAAGCTGGCGTTTCAGCAGGGCGGTGGTCATGGCATCGGGTAGACGCTCACCCGGCAATGCCAGGGTAAAAAAGATGTCCACGGTGATCTCATGAGCCTTAAGAAGCTCCATACTCTCAAAAAGCTCTGCATCAGAATAGTACGGCTGCTTATTGGCTTTACGCACCGCTTCAGCACCCGCGTCGGGAGAGAGGGCCAGATACGACTCTGGAGAAGGAAAGGTCTGTTTAAAGGAACTTACAAACTCGGGTGTGGGCAATCCCCAGCATTCAAAATAGAAATCCACTTCCAAACGATTGGCTCGAATCAGCTGAAACAAGCGCAGATAATAGTCGGGACGTGAAGGCGTAGGATCAAAACACAAGCTCATGGTCCGATATCCCCACTGCATGGCCCGCTGAATGTCTTCAACGACTCGCTCAGGTGTCCGCCACTGCACCTTGTTGGTGCCATTGATCTGACGCAGCGTATCCCGATTCCCTCCACAGAAAGAACACTGCCAGGGGCATCCACGGCCTGTAAAGAGGGGAAAAAAGGAACGTCCCATGCTTAACATGTTGCGGTTTTCAGCGGCTGAGAACTCCCGACTGTACGCCAATGGAAAACCAAAGGAGCGTGCATATACCTCGGCATGACGCAGTACTGAAAGGTCTCCAAAACATAGGCTGTCAAGGGTGGGAGGCAGGTGGCGAAAGGTCATATGATGGCGTGAGAGCGGTGCAACCTTTCCCTCTGCGCGTGCGACCAATCCGGGAATCGATGCCAGTGGTTGCTGAGCTTCCAATCCTTCCATCAATGCCAACAGGGTGGTCTCTGCATGACCCTGCGCAATGGCATCAATGAATGGAAAACGCTCAAGCAGCTCGCGCGCGAAGTACGAGGCTGTCACGCCCCCTAGAAAAACCACCGCTTCTGGATGCTGGGCCTTCAGCGCCCGCGCCACCTCAATCACATCATAGCTCTGATAATGCCAATAGAGCGAGAGACCGAAGGCGCGTATGCGTTTGCCTTCCAGCTCGTGAACCAGGTTAAAGTGTGGATCGTGTAACCACTCCACCCCCAGATGAATGATCTCAGCACCATATCCCATCCGGCGTATGTATTCACACAAGGCCAACATGCCCATCGGCAGATAGGTGATGTTAAAAAAGTCTCCGATGGGCAGATAATGATTGTCTGCTTTGGGTGTGTGTACCAAGAGACAATCTAAGTCAAACGATGTCACGGACATCATCATCTCCTTGAAGGGGTATATCGAGCGGTTGAGTAAGGAGGCGCTCTTCCGGCGAGAGACGTTCTTCATCACACCAGCGGACCAGCTCAGCCAAGCGGGTCCCTCCATCATGACGCCACATCATCGAAGGCACACCCATCTTGCCAGGTGGACAGATACGACTGACACCCAGACTTGCCAAGACATTACAAACTTCTCGATACCGGGTGGAGTCCCCCTCCAGTGCCACATTTTGGAGCTGTCCACGCCGCTGCTCGAGAAGAGGCAGAACTTCGCTAAAGTTTGATATGGGCACCAAAGAGACAAAACGTTCCAGGGGGTTGGACACCAGCAGCTCGGGGCTGAGCTGCACGACCACCCCTTGAAGCTCGGAAGCAGGGGTCAACACCTGCACCGGCTCCCCCAGTGCTTGCCGGAGCTGGAGAAGCTCCAGCATCTGACGTCGATGTCCCAGCACCTCCACGGGAAGGCGACGCGGGGGCAAGCGTTCTTTCCAGACACCCAGGGCTTGGATCAACATCTCCGTAAAGGATTGTAACTCCTCCGCTTTTGCGTCCTCCACCCACAAAAATTGAGGGGAGAGACATGCCTGTTGCTCAAAGAGCGAAAAGTCATATGCCAGGGCATCCGCCAGACGTCTCCGCGCGGACGGGGAAACGAGAGCCCCACGCAGCAGCAATACAAACCCGAGCTTATGACCATGCCAGGAGGTGGGCAGGGTGGGAGGAAGCATACGCCGCAACGACGTGAATGCAGCCGTGCCTCCATAGGCAATCAGGTGATCAAGCTCAGACAAGAATGTGGAGGTCAATGCGATATCATCGGGATCCCATGTCAGTGCAGTCACACAGCGGGCCAACTCCGGCGAAACTCGAGCGAGGGTCTGAAGATAAAGAGGTAAAAAAAATGGCTCTGCGCGGCTGGAGCGGCCCAAAAGAGCAGACTTGACCAGCAAAGCCCTCATCACACTCAGATGCGGTAATGCAGGGATATTAGACGAAAAAATGGCTCCCACGAGCGGCACACCGAGGGCACGGCTACTCCCGCCCAACAAGGTATCCTCCTGAAAATCATCTAAGCACGCCAGCCCTCCCAGCTCTCGACGCAGCGCCGCTTCAAGGTCGGGGCGGAGGCTGGACTTCATCTCCAGCTCGATACAGTGGGCCACCATCTCCGACGAAAAGCCTGAGTGCTGATGAATCAAGGCAATCGCCTCATGACGTTCGGGCAAGTGAGGCTGGAGCCAGAGGCGAGAGGTTTCATCCAGCGCCTCCACCAGTTGCGGAGTCCGCATGGGAAGCAACCATCGCACGCGCGCAGCCCTCAACACACGCGCCCACTGCCGCAGCTCCGCAGGCGTGGGTTTTCCCGCCTGGACACGCGCCACCGCCTCGGCTGAGCATTCTTGCCAAAGGTCACTTGGCAACCAAACGGAAGGCGCGCTTCTCATCCTCTACCCTCCGGCTGCGTCAATTGCTCCAACTGGAGCGCACAGCCACGCAGGGCCGCCCCCTCCGCTCGACCCAGGATCTCCACGCTGCCATCCGCAAACGCCACCCCGATGTCTTCGGTCAACACCCCAAAGGGACGCTCCACATTGCACAGATCATAGTGGAGCAACAACCCGGGCTCCCCGGTTGCAGTGGGCATCATGGTGAGCGGATCCAATACATAGGTGCGCATCCAGAAGGGAACCCGCTTGCCACGCAGAGGGGAACGCGCTTCATCCTGAGCCGCCACGGTATCCGCATAGAGCTGACTGGGCAGCTCTGTCATCCCCAGTAGGTTCACGCGCTGAGCAGGCGAAATCCCTAGAGATATCCATAACTTCTCGTGATAGGACTCCAACGAGAGCCCTTCGATACGTCCCTTAAACCCACCTGCATCCATCCAGCGGGTCTCTGGTGGAAGCTGAAAATGGCGTCCTTGCGCCTCCAGCGTCAGCAACAGCCGCGCAAAAGCCACACTTCCCCCCACCCAGGTATAGGGCACCACGCCCTGCTCACAGGCTTCGAGCTGCGCTATGATCGTGTGAAGCTGAAATCCATCCCGGCCTATCAGGAATTGTGAGCCCTCAAGACCAAACTGCTGCACCAGCCTCTGCATCCCATACGCCATGATCATGCCGGGGGCCAGCTCTGGTGTGGGAGCCATCACCATCAGTCGGGAGAAACGCCCGTGGCCAAACAACATACGCCGGGCATTGACCTCAATCGAGACATCCATCAGCTTCAAGCCTTCGCTCGAATAAGGGGCACGACTGAGCACACTGCCAGCGGTGGTGCCACTGGAGGTAAAAATACACTTCGGGGGCCGCTCACGGGAGTACAAGTCGAGGTGTTTATAAGCCTGAGCCGGAACCGCAGGCCATTGCCAAATGGGAGGAGGATCGGTTGCCAGCCAACCTTGACGCGCAGCTAAGCGTCCAACCACCGGTATTGTGTGGCACTGCAATTTGACAAGCGCCACGGCCAGCTTCTCAAAGTCACCCTCTCGGACATCCTCTGCTCTCATGAAGGCTTCAACTGCCGCCGTCAGCTCTGTCTGTTGTTCACACCACGGTTGCATAAGGTCTCCGATGAATGGCCAGTGCTTTTTGCTCTATCCAGCGTATCAGGAGTGGCTCGAGGCGCCCTGCGCCTATGCGCTCCCGCAGCGTCCCCACACTCAGCCCGAGCTCGACGAGCGCGCCCACCTCGGGATCTGCCTGGAACGCCTCTTTGCCCAAAATGGGCACGGGGAAACAGTGGTCGTCAAGGTGGGGGAGATCTTCTGGATGGGCGGTGAGAGGGGTCGCTACCGGTCGATATGCAAAAAGGTGCGGCTCGTGACCAAATTTCAACTGGTAAGCATGACGATGTGCGGAAAAGCCCGCCCCCACGCCATCACCTAAGGCGGTCAGGGTCGAGGCATAACGTCCGGTCACATCTCCAGCCGCAAACACGCCAGGAATAGAGGTGCGAAGGAAGGCATCCACGCTCACAAATCCGGCGGCATCCGTCTCCAGGTTCACGCCAAGCATGGCTGGAATCGGAGCTGGACGAAGCTCAAAGGCGTGATAATCCATCAAGATCGCCCCCGCCGAGACCCACTGCAACGCCCCATTCTCCAGCCGCACCCACACCGCAACAAGTCGGTCATCCTCCCCCTTCTCCAGCCGCTCGAGCTGTCCCCGGAGGACGGTGCCCGCCTGCTCCAAGTCCACCCGCGAGCCTGACCGGGGAGACTCCAGCAGAAAGCGCAGCCCTCCCGCCTTCTCGGCCACCGGCTGAAGCATGGGGAGCAGCCGAGCGGTCTCCTCATGACCCACCACCAGGAGCCCGCGCCCGCGTGCGTCTTTTGCCAAAGACTGGACAAGTGTTGGCAAGAAATGCGTTCCTTTAAAAGTCACCTGCACATCTTGCGGATAAGCCTTCACCTCTGGCCCCAGCGGGCGCAGGCCACAGGCCAAAACGACACTCAGCCCGGTCCACGTCCGACCATCCGAAGTTGAGAGCTCAAACCCATCGGCATTGCGGAGAAGCTGCGTTACTTTTGCGGGAATGATGGGAATTTTAAGGGCTTCTACGTCCTTCAGCAGCGGACGCAAAGCCTGCTCACCCGAAGATGCCCAAGAGGGGCCACTGAGGACACAGCCGCCCCAGGGCAACAATCCCCCCGGTCGTGCCGGATCAAAGATCACGACGGAGCTGGAGAGAGCCCGATACCCCTTCACCCAACGGGCTCGGATGGCTGCCGCCAAGCCTGCTGGACCGGCCCCCACCACCAGCACATCGGCGTCGTACAGCGGCGATTTCATGGAATTGGACAAAGACAAGCCACCCCCCGCTCCATGCCAGATTTGATCTCGCTTTTTCTTCGTAACGCCAATACTTTAGCATATTATTGGGCGCTGTCAAATTCTGTCTCTGCTCAGATGAGCCTTGACACATCCGTACACAGACCGCATCCTTAAGCGTTTCACGCGCTTACCGTTCCTTTCGTAATGGATTCACCATGACACCGACCCTGACCGACCGTCTCTCGCAGTTTATGCTTCAGCTTGGTGCCGAGTGGGTTTTTTACTTGCTCCTGATGCTTTCTGGGATCTCAATTGCGCTCATTCTGGAACGTCTCGCCATGCTCTTTTTGACACAGAGTCCGCTTGAAAAGCTCCAGACCCTGCTCCTCAAGCTGCTGGAGGGCCAGCCGTTGAAGGAGGTTCAGCAGGCCCTCCAGCAGGAAAAAGGCGTGGAAGCACGGGTGCTGGCCGAAGGTTTGGCCCGCTGCGGGGCTCATGCGGAGCGCCTAGAGGATGTGGTGGCGGGGCTGATGGGACTGGAAAAGCTGAAGCTCGAGCGAGGCATCGCACTGCTCGGAACCATTGGAAATAATGCTCCCTTTATTGGACTTCTTGGCACCGTTCTGGGCATTGTGAAGGCTTTTCACGACTTGGGCAAAAATGTGGGAGGGGGGGCGGATGTGGTCATGGCAGGCATCTCCGAAGCCCTCGTGGCCACCGCCATCGGACTGCTGGTGGCCATTCCTGCGGTGATGGCATACAACTTCTGTCAGCGTCAGATCAAGCGTCGCATGGCAACCCTCACGGCACTGACTCAGCTTGCGATGGCGGGGCTCAAGGCACATCCTCAGAGTGCTGGCACCTCCCAGACATAAACAAACGTTCATTCTTGAGTGCGCACTTCTACATTTCGGAGCTCTCATGGCGGGTCGTCTTGGCGGTGATGAAGATGAGATCATTGCAGACATCAACGTGACACCGTTGGTCGATATCATGTTGGTATTGCTCATTATTTTTATGGTCACAGCCACTTACATCATCAATCCCAGCATCAAAGTGAACCTGCCTAAAGCCGCTTCAGGGGAGCAAACAGAGAGCTCAACCCTTGCCATTGTCATGGATAAAGACAGCCAGCTCTTTCTGAATGGGAAACCCACGACAGAGGAGCATCTCATCGCAGCCGTCAAGACAGCTCACCAAACGAAAGCAGATGTTCAGGCCATCATCAGTGCAGATAAAGATATCTCTCACGGTGCTGTTATTCGACTGATCGATCTGATCAAGCTCAATGGTGTGACCCACTTTGCCATCAACATTGATCCGGCCCTACGCAACGCATCACCTCCGACTCCAGCAGGAGGACTTTGAGGCATGGCAAGTGCTGGTGTGGGCCATCAACGGCTGCTTCCCATGATGCTGCTGGTCTCTCTGAGTCTGCACGTTCTGGCACTCAGTCTGCTGGAGCCACAGCCCACGCGACGCCTGCCTGCCGAGGTGGTGGAGCTGAAGATGGTTGAGCCTGCCCCGCCTCCTGCTCCCACCGTGTCGCCCGAGCAACCCAAACCAGCGCCCCCCGAGCGACCACCGAAGATACTTCGCCCGCCCAGTACAAAACCGATGCCTGTCCCCAACTCCACGCAACCGCCGACCCAAACGCCCCCCCGTCCGGCGGAGCCGGTGGCAGGCGTCACACAGGATTCTGTTGTGCAGGATGGTGCATCCGCTGTTGCTGTGCCGGTTGGCAATACCTTGATGGCGGAGCCTGCAAAGGTTCCCACCCCACCCGAAAAAGTCGCGGCGCTTGTCCCAGTGGACCTGGCGTCCGTCTCGGTGGAACCTCGCCTGCTCTTCAAACCCACTCCCCAAGAGGTTTTTGGAGCAGAGTATCCACCCGAGGCCCGAGCCCAAAACGTTCAAGGGCTCACCCGTGTCAAGTTATATATTGATGAGTCGGGGGCGGTGCGAGAGGTACGAGCGGTGAAGGGCCCTCCCCTCCTGCGTGCTGCGGCGGAAGCCCTTGCCATTCGCTTTCGGTATTCACCTGCTCAGCAGGATGGCAAGCCGGTTGCCGTCTGGTGGGTAGAAGACATTCCTTTTCGGTTTAACGACTAGAGCCCCCTTCTGGCTGAGCTCGGATGTAGCGGATGCGGTTGACGCCGTCGTTGCCTCGAATGAAATTCAGTGTCAACGTACTGACCCTCCGGAGTCGGTTTTGTGGCAGCATCTCAAAGGTTGACGGGGCTTACGCCACCCACCTCAGCCAAGAACTGCGGAGAAATCATCGGTGAGAGAGCTGAGACCCGCACCTCAACACCTCGTTTGTCCCCGTCTCAGACGCGGCATCTGTGCATCCACATGTGCTTTCTCAAGGGCTCTTGTCTTTTTATGCATTCAGTTTACACTTGTCTCACACCACAGCATCGCGAGCGAACTCCCTGACGCACCGACGCTTGAGAACGCCTCCCCTGCTCACGCTGCACAGCTTCGGCTGCTCGTGCTCGAGGCGGGTAGCCGTGAGCCCCTGGAAGGCATCGAGCTGCGCCTGTCGAACCACGAGGGCGAGCGCTACTCCGATGAAGCAGGTTGGGTGACGTTTGAAGCCTTGACACCGGGGGCGCAAACCCTCTCTGTGGTGAGCCCTGGATACTTGCCCTACGAACGTTCGGTCCTGTTGGCAACCGGTGATCAGCTCGAGCTGACATTGTATCTCATGCCGGGCGAACGGCGGACGCCTGCGATGGAAGTCACCACCGAGCGCACGATGCCTGAGAGCACCCGCTATCGGCTCAGCGCCGAAGAGGCTCAAAATACCCCTGGAACGCTCGGGGATCCCGTCAAGGCGGTGCAAAACCTCCCGGGTGTTGCCCGCTCCCCGTATGGGCTTGGCACGCTGATCGTTCGCGGCACTGCGCCCCATGAGTCGGGCTACTTCATAGAAGACGCTGAGGTGCCCCTGCTTTTCCACTTCCTCGGTCTTACCTCCGCAGTAAGCAGCGGTCTCCTAGAGCAGCTTGATTACCTGCCCGGTGGATTTGGCGCACGTTATGGGCGTTTGGTGGGTGGGGTGGTGCAGCTAGACCTCCAAGATGAGTTTTCATCCACCCTCCACGGGACTGTCGATCTGGACTTGATCGATGCCAGTGTGCAGCTCCAGCAACGCTTGCCATCGGGCCTTCATCTGGCAGTGGCTGGCAGATGGAGTTACTTAGAAAAGCTCTTAGGCCCCGCCATCACCACACTTGCCACCCAGTCCGTTCGAGCCGCTCAGTACGGCGATGGACAGCTTCGGCTTGGAATGGCATTGGGTGAACACTCTTGGCTCACAGCAACTGCACTGACTTCTCGGGATCGCTTTCTGGTTTTGAATCCACCGACAGACACCGCCGAGGATGAACCCGAGACGTTGGCGGAATACGCCTCGGACTTCACCCGCCTACAGCTCAGTCTGAAGACACGCTTCAATTCGGGAAAACCGGGAATTCAGAGTCATCGGCTTTTGCTTGCGGGTGGCCCGAATCGAGAATATCTCTATTATGCCAGCACACGTATTCTGTACCAGCCCTTCCAGCTCTCCCTGAGAGATGAAGTGGAAGTATTGCTCTCACCCATGTTATTTACTCGAGCCGGACTCGATGTACAGGCCATTCAGCATCACTTTCAAATTGAGCTGCCGGGAGATGAAGGAGAGATCCCCGAGGTACAATCCGGGTGGACCTTCTCCCCTTCTCCGTATCTTGAGCTGGAGTGGACACCACAGCCAAGCTGGCAGATCAGACCTGGGCTGCGACTTGATCCCTATTGGAACCCTTCTCAGGACTTTCAAGCCATGAGTGTGGATCCTCGGCTGAGCGTGCGGCATCGGCCTTCTTCACAGCTCAGCTTCAGCGCCAGTGTAGGACAGTATAGTCAGGCACCGGAGCCCACAGAGTACTTCAAAACATATGGGAACAATGCACTCAAGACCTATCATGCCCTCCAAACGGCCCTCGGCATGGAATGGAGGACACCTTGGACGGTTGAGCTTCAGACCAGTATCTATTTTCATGTGCTGAGAGATCTGGTATATCTGCCAGCGAATGCGAAGATACCCATCGAGCAATATCTCCTGGGAGAAGTCAACCCAGAGGAGTATATCGCCCGCCCTCAGAACGGTGCCATCGGTCGCTCATACGGTGCTGAAGTACTCTTAACCCTTCCACGACTGGGGGCTCTCGAAGGATGGCTTGCGTACTCCTTCAACCATAGTGTGCTTCGGGCACCGGAGGACGAGGTCTGGTCACGATTTGACTATGAACAGCCACATACCCTCAATGCAGTGCTTCAACTTGAGCTTCCCAGACGCTGGATGCTTGGAGCTCACTTTCGTCTCTCCAGTGGCTCTCCTTATACCCCTGCCGCCAATCGGATCCAAAATATTGATACCGGTGGATACTCTGGCTTAGACGATCCTGCACGCGGCAACAATTGGGCCAGACTCCCTGCTTTTCAGACACTGGATGTCAGAGTTGAGCGAGAATGGCGTTTCTCTCAGTGGCGACTGGCTGCAAGTTTAGAGATCCAAAACATCTACAACCATCAGAACGTGGAGCTGGTCTATGCCACACGAGACTATTCAGGAGTGGTCCCCATCTATGGCCTTCCGATTCTTCCCGTGTTAGGTATTCGAGGCACATTCTAAGGATGTTCCTGATGCGACCTCATCAGCAGGAACGCTCCTCCCTTTTCAGCTTAGCGCAATCGCAGAGGCAAAATCATATGCAAGAGACTGACACGCAATACCTTCGCCAGCTTACTCCCCAATTCAGTACACACGTTTTGCGAGGTCAGCAGATCCAGCAGCAGCAGCAATCTCCCATCACACGCTGGAAGAGAGCTCCCGCCTCCCTGTTGCTGGGCCTCATCATGGGATTGTGTTCGTGTACGGGTGAGGATCCCATCGTCCGGGGGACCGTCACACTTCGCCAGCTCATTGCCGTGACGCTTGATGCTCCAGAGGCCAGGCCGGGCCAAAATGTCACCATTCAAGGATTGGTGGTGGATCCCAACATCCCCACCTTACCGCTGGAGATTGCATTCATTAACTGCACCACCTTCACTGGTGTTGTGGGATGTATGGAAGAGGTCGAAGTCCTCGAGGAAGATGACATCAACCTCGACACGGGAGAGGTCTCCCTAGACCCAGAAGACTATACTGAGCTCATGCAAAATATCGTGCATCGCCAGACCCTAGAATCCAGCACCCTGGCCACCTCTTTCAGCACTGCATATACGATTCCGGTGGCCTTTACCACCTTCCTCACGGAGCTGGAATACTCGCAAGTAGACGCATCTCTGTTTGTATTGGTGTGTGATCAAGGAAAATGCCCGAGTATGGAGCTGATGGATGCTTATCTCGCAGGCGATGTGAATGCCATCTCCCATGAAGAGATGCTGGAGCTCGTCTCAGATCCGGAGCTCCTGCTCAGTGGCGCCTCCATTGAAGGAGTGGCTTTGGGTCGAAAGAACTATAAGATCAGTCAACGCAACGAACGCAGCCGCAATCACAATCCTTCGTTGATTCGATTGGATACGAGCGCCTGTGTTCCGCTGCTCACTTCGTACTCGCCGGGCACTTGTACGATCAGCGGAGAGCTGAGCAGTGACTCGCTGGAGATCTATAATCTCTCGGACGACAGCACCACTCAAACACAAGAGGCGGTGGTGATGCGCTTTTACACCACCCTCGGCAGTGTCAGTCCTTTTGCAGTTCAGATCTATCCCTCCAGCTATCCTATGCAAAGTACGACCATCACCCTAGAGTATACGGACCTGCTCCCTGCTCAGATTGGGTTGTTTGCTGTCGCGGTTGATTCACGGGGAGGAATGGATGCGCTTGGGCAGGTGTTGGACATCGCGGCCCCGAGAACAGGGGCAGCGACGAGCACTTCTCTCAGCTCAAATACGTCAGGGCGTACGTTCTAAGATCAACAATCCTCTGCTGATGTCGGCAACGTAAATTCTGTTTCCGACCACATCCACACCACAAGCGCCTTCGTAGAAGCTCCTTCCATTTTCGGCGCTGAGTACACTTTCCCACGTATTGAACCACGCGCTGAGTGCAGGTTTGGTAGGATCAGAGATGTTGAAGATCCGCACCCCATCTTGATAGTGTGCAGCAATCACTTCTTCCCCTTGAATCATCACATTATGGATCGAGACTTGAGGTCGTAACATCAAGCTGCCGATCTCTTGCATATAATCTGAGCTATTGGGATCAACATCTACCATGCGCAGATGTGAGTAATAGTCTTCATCACCGTGTGCAGCGATCAGACGCCCCCCGACTTCTGCCACCCAAACAGAGTGGCTGGTCATTCGATCATAGGTGAAGCGACCCACGATAGAAGGCTCGGAAGGTCTGGCGACATCCAGTACAACCAAACCCGCCTCCCAGCTCGCCAAGTATGCGCGCGAGTCTTTCACAAAAAGATCGTGGGTAAAAGTCCCGCCCGCGTCGCGCGTGAGCCAGCGCCCCAGCTCTTGTGGGGACGAAGGATTGCTCAGATCCACCATAATGAGCCCACCAGAGCCACCATTTCCTTCGGGATCCAGGGTGAGACTGCCTTCATAGTTTGCCATGTAAGCCGTCGTCCCCACAACCGCCAAAGTATGGTTGTTGAGTCCATCCTCAGAGTCTACCAAACCTGGAAAGAATGTACTTACAAGGAACGAACTCTCGGGCTGTGTGACATCGTATACCAGCATTCCAATCGTGCTGTCCGCAACCAATGCATACAGGCGTTCCCCCTGCTCCATCAGCTTCACATCGTTATAGTACCAAGCCCCCACGTCATCTGGAGCATGATGTGAAACCTCAAATACGTGCTTGGGATCGGCAATATTCAGGATCCTCAGACCATCTCCCAGTCTTACCAAATAGGCGTAATCACCATGAACGCGCACGTTCACCGAGAAGTTCGAGGTAGACGCAAACTTACCCTCCGTTTGCTCCTCTCCAGGCATTTCCACGTGCTGAGGTGCATACCGCGCAGCAGGGCTTGAGAAGTCACCGTATTCACCCAACAGTCGGAGTCCCTTGGAGTCTGCTTCTTCAAACTGCTCGACCGGTGACAGTGTTCCTGTACCGGTATAGATTCGCTTACTGGTGCTTCCATCTGTGTAGGTATAGAGGTACTGCATGGTAAAGGTCACCTGAATACCCTGCTCACCCGCTGAAGAGATCCCCTGCACTTCGTATATCCGCTCACGCACATATTTGCTGTAGTATTGTGTACTGCTGCTCTTCATATGGAGATGCTCGGGAACACCGTCGTAGTGACACTCTATGGTTGGAGTTCCCACCATCAGACAGCCAATATCACCTCCGTTTGGATCGATTCGAAAAGCGTGGACCCCACGCGCAAAATACGCACCTCCATCGACACTTTCGTAGATCATATCACCATGAAAGATGGTCTCCTGAAGCGTTGGCGTTGGACTTGGTGTCTCAGAGTCTGGACCACCGGTACACGCACTGAGCAGCATAAGTCCGATGCTGCTGATGAATCTCCAGCTCCGCATAGACGCACTGTTATGCCTTCCCATATTTCCTACTCCTCTGGCCATCACACCACGTATCACTCGCATGAGAGACGTCCTTAGATCAGATGTAATCGTTTCACTGTATCAACTTTATGGCTCACACATGGGCACCAGAGCACGACCAGCGCCCCCCCTGTTTGAGTACGTTTCCAAGGCAGCTCGCGCTACATGTGCGCCTGTACCTGCTCGCACCAGCGCAACACACGCGCCCCCAAAGCCAGCCCCCGTTAAACGAGCGCCAAAGACGTCTGGGAGTGCCTGCAAAATCGCCACCAAGTCATCCAAGCGTGACGTGCTCACTTCGTAGTCGTACTGAAGGCTGGCGTGAGACTCATTCATCAGTCGTCCGAACGCAGCCGGATCCTTACAGGTCAAGGCATCTAATACCCGCTGATTTTCGGTCACGACGTGCCGAGCACGCTTGAGCAAGGGCTCCGGCAAGTCCGTTAGCTGAGCCACCGTGGTGACATCACGAAGCGCAGCTACCCCCAACATTTGAGCAGCGGCTTCACATGAGGCCCGTCGTTCATTGTAGCCACTCTCTGCCAATCGTCGTGAAATACCAGAGTCAAGCACGACCAGCTCTGTTTCCGATGGAAGGTCACAGAGACGCCATTCCAATGAACGGGTGTCGAGAAAGAGCATGTATCCAGGCTGAGCCAGACTACAGGCAAACTGATCCATGACCCCGCACTGCACGCCTGCATAACGACGCTCGGCCTGCTGAGCTAAGAGTGCTTGTTGTTCGGGGCTTAAAGCGTGCTGCAACCACTGAGAGAGTCCTCGTAATACTGCCACTTCCAGCGCAGCACTGCTGGAGAGTCCCGCACCCATCGGCACATCTGATTGCACATAGAGTTCGAAGGGAGGCACGACAACCCCTGCTTCACGGGCCATCAGCACACAGCCCGCAATATAGGATGCAAAACCGATGGGTATGTGTGCTGCTAATCCATCCCAACGTATGATCTCTGCCATATCCGCCGAGGCAAAGGTAAAGTGTGCATCTTTCGAGCGCCCGAATGCCACTGCCGTCTGCTGAGGAATGACGGTAGGTAACACAAAACCATCGTTGTAATCCGTATGCTCTCCTAAGAGGTTTACACGTCCGGGGATTGCGCAGACATGCGCAGGTGCGCATCGATAGGTGCGCATGAAACCACGGACTGCGCGTGCAGCGACGGTATCTTGGCGCGACTCAAATCCATCCGGGTGAGTGTGATGCCATTGCCAGGCATCCTCAATCATCTTTCTCAAATCGGTGATCTGAGGACTCCATCCCAAGACCTCTTTCATGCGTGAGCTGTCGGCGACGAGTACCGCTGGATCTCCTTCTCTCCGAGGCTCAAGCTGCCGATGGAGGGGGCGACCTGTGACCGCTTCTACGGTATCCAACACCTCTTTAACGCTGAATCCTGTGCCGGTCCCCACGTTAAAGGCAGCGGTAGGCTGCCCATTTTCCAGCGCCCTGAGTGCCGCAACATGTGCCGAAGCCAGGTCCATGACATGCACGTAGTCACGAACTGCGGTTCCGTCTGGTGTCGGATAGTCTGTGCCAAATACTTTGATTGCAGGTCGCTTGCCCAATGCGGTCAGCAGTGCGAGCTCAATCAAGTGGCTCTTCGTCCGATGAGCTTCCCCTATCGTTCCATCTGGACTGGCTCCACAGGCATTGAAGTATCTCAATGAGATCGAGCGTAACCCATGGGCTCGACTGTAAGCCCCTAACATTTGTTCGACCATCCACTTGGTCTCACCGTACACATTGACGGGCAGTTTGGCTGCGTCCTCCCGAATTGGAAGCTGACGTGGCTCGCCGTAAACACCTGCCGAGCTTGAAAATACGAGCTGTGAGACATTGTGACGTCGCATGGTCTCCAACAGCTTCAATGTATTGGCGACGTTATTCTGATAGAATCGACCAGGAGAGAGCATCGACTCCCCCGCTTCGATGAATGCTGCAAAATGAATGACGGCATGGATGTGATGATCAATGAAGACCTGGTTGAGCGTCACTTCATCCGAAAGATCGCCTTTGACAAAGGGAACATCGGCAGGCACCGCTTCGCGATGACCTGACGAGAGGTTGTCCAGAACGACGGGAAAATATCCGGCATCCAGCAGTGTACGGAGGGTATGAGAGCCAATATATCCAGCGCCACCACACACCAAGACGTGAGACCGAGCAAACATAAAGACCTCTCATGTGTCAAATCATGATTACGTTCACTTGGGCAGGGTAACAGCCTGAGTGCCGAAGTCAATAAAAAAGGATAGGGCATGACATACACCGATGTCATGCCCCAATAGGCCGATCATTCAAATGAAGAGCGAATTCGAGCATTGCTCAAATCACTCGTGTTTTAAGCTACTCCATTATCGTAGCCAAGCCTCGCACCGTCGTGCGTTCAAAGGTCGCTTGACGTGAAAGCTCACGCTCCACCACCCGAGCAGTCCGCTCAAGGGCACCATCCACTGCGATATACAGATCGCTGCTCAGCTCATCGATATGCTGAGAGCCTCCTCCCACCAGCTCCACCGAAAGACGACAGCCTTTATCCACTCCACCCCGCGGACCATTCACATCTTGAAGCCGCACAGTGACCCGAAAGATGCGTGACTGAAACCGCCCTAACGCAAAGAGAACGCGACGCTCGATATGGGAACGAAGGGCACCGGTCAGCTCGACATGTTGTCCACGAATTTCAATCTGCATGACTAACTCCTTTTCGGTGAAGGTGCGAACATCGGGCACACTGAATACATAAACACTCGAGCGGATGTTGTTTCATAGAAAATTGCAGCTCAAAACATCGCTTCGGTCGATGTCAGCAGCGGGCCTCAAAGTGCTTGTCTGAATCGGATCTGGCCCTATACTCTTGAGCGTAAACGTGCAAAAATTCTTTTGGAGTATCCGGATGTCACAACCAGTAAGTACCGCTGAATCACACGTCGCCTCGCTCCCACCTCATCTCAAACGGTATGCCCAAGCACTTAGCTTTCTGCCGCCTCTGGGTTTTTCGACCACGGCAGCACTTCATGCCTGCGGGATACGACCACGCCAAGCTGCCCAGCTTGCGGGGCTGGCGGAATCCGTGGTCGGGTCGGAAACAGGAGCTCCTCAAGTCTCACAGGCCGCGTTTCATGCGCTCAATGCGGCTTTGGAGCAGCTCATCTCCCTGGGTATTCTTGAAAAGCAGGAAGAGCGCTATCGTATGCCCGCCCGGTTTCGCACTCTCTTGTGTACAGATGCCCCCACTTCAACCATTCAGGATGACATAATCTTAGGTTATGTTGACTGGATAGAGAAAAATCGGGCGGATGCTTCCCTGATGCTTGCAGAGGAAAGTGGCTGGCGTCTGGCTCTTGACTATTCTCTCTCCTTGCCAAATCTGGAGGCCGCCGCTTATCTCATCGGCTGGACCTGCGCACCTGGTGGATACTTCCACCGCCGCCGCGAGCATCACGTCCGCTTGAAGCTCTTTCAGCGCATCATTCCCCTCCTCCAACAGCGCCGAGACACTCAAGCAGCCTGGCTCTTCTTTCTCTACGCCAGTACGCTCCGCCAGCTCAACGAGCTGGAGCAGGCGGAGTCGGCCCTTCGACATTCCATCACGCTGGCCGATGAGCTGGATGCCATTCATGAGGGGGGTATGGCGCGAGGTGAGCTTGCCGCCATCTGCATGCAGCGTCACCGTTTTGAGGAAGCCATGACGCTCTACGAAGAGAAGATGGCGGCCATGCAGCGGGTTCATGATCCGGCTGAGTTTGCAGAGACCATTGGCGAGCTGGCGGAAGCCCTGGTGGTGCAACAACGCCATGCGGAAGCACTCGACCTGATGGAACAGCGGCTTGGCCTGCTTCAGAGCCTGGGTGATTCACGCGGTGCTTGTCTAAGCCGACTGGCGTTGGGAGATGTCTTGGCAGAGCTGCTTCGTTTTGAGGAGGCCGTTGCCAATTACCGGTTGGCAATGCCCATCCTCGAGGCACTTGATCCCCGCAATGCTGCGGTGGCATACGCCAATCTTGGGCTCTATCTCTCTCGGCAAGGCAAGAAGGAGGAAGCCCTTCAGACGCTCGAGCTTGCCACAACCCACTTTGAGCGCCTGAAGCTCCACCCACAAGCGCAAGAAGTGCGTCAGCTTATGGCGGAGCTGAAGGTCTGAAGCTCGTTGTGTTGGCCTCTTATGGCTGAGAATCACGCAGCGCACACCACACACCAAGCCCACCGCAATGGATCGAAACGACCATTTTGGCGGAGCGACTCAGAAGGGATCAAACGAAAAACGAAGCAACAGACTCTGATCGATCACCAGGGGATTACTGCGGCTGACATTGGGATTCCGATCCAAATTCAATGAGTATACCAGAGACGCAAAGCTGCTCAACCGAAGGCTGGCTGTATTACGCCAAGTAAACTGTCGATTCTCAAATCCATCCAGGAAGGGCACCAATCCATCCAGCTCCGTGCTCGCCTGAAAATAGCGGGTCACGCGCCCAGACGCAAGCAACGTCACCTCCGGACCCACCACAAACGAAGATGGGACTTGCTCAAATTTCCAAATCCCATCTGAAAGATCGTTCTCTCGAAACCTCAGCCTTCCCGCCTGAAGGGATTGACGCCCACCCAATCCGGCACGCACATCAATATCGAGTCCAACTCGGTGCAGCACTCGAAAGTTTACGCCAAATCCTTGTTTGAGTTCAAACGGGCTAAAGGCTCCTGCCAGCCGGATGCGATCTGAACCAAGCCGATCACAGACCTCTGATGCACTCGCGAGAGGATCTGATTGCCTTTGCGCCCTCGCGCTTGACTGCGTTGAGCAAATGACCTCCCCATCAGTATCAAGAATCTGAATGGTGGGGAAACTTCCATCATCATTCGGTGTGATGTCTTTATAGCGATTCTGCAAATAGGTCTCTCCGCCCACACGCACGTATGGCCCCATACGAGGATTTAGCTCATAGATATAAATCGAGTTCAGATAGAGTCTATCTGCGCTGCTGACGGAGCGGCTTTCATCCCACCAAGTACTGGAGAACTTCTCTGGTCCTTCTAAGCTGGATCCTTCTTCTACTTCAA
The DNA here is from genome assembly GCA_046075485.1 of Myxococcota bacterium. Taxonomy (GTDB): domain Bacteria; phylum Myxococcota_A; class UBA796; order JAJRTE01; family JBJTQF01; genus JBJTQF01. Next base: position 54,020 of record JBJTQF010000293.1, read on the forward strand.
AGCGTGTGGTCCAGAGATGGGGCGCGGACTTAAAACGAAGCATATTGTCTGCATAGAAGTTGACGCCTACCGTCGTGCCAGCCTGAGCACTGGATTCTGCGGAGCGTCGAATCCAGGTCAAGTCACCTCCCAATGTTGAACGATAACTCCAGCGTTTCTCTCGATCCTGAGATTCTTCAACTTGCTCGGCAATTCCAGCCCCCAAAAAATCGCGTGTGGTGCGATCCAATACCAATGTGAAGGGAATATGAGTGGCAGATGAGAGGTATACTGTGGCAAAGTTTCGGCGAGAACGATAGCTGGCACCCGGCTGAACAATCTTATAGAGTCCGGGTGTGAGAAGCCAGATCTCTGATTCCTCCCCCAGCTCTTGATCTGCACCATAACCCTGCCCCATCAGCTCCCGAGTGGACATATCCAAGAGCTCAAAAGATCCACGAAAGGGCACAAAGGTTTCACTCACGACATTCACTTCCAATGTGGACCAGAAAGGCTTGATCAAGGTCACACGATCTGCAACCACATTCACTTCTTTGATCAGACGTTGGCTCAGCGTACCCGAGCCGAAGTGTACAAAATAGTGTCCCGGTGGTAATGGAATGCGCTCACCCATATTGCCGGTCTTGAGATAAGTCTCGCCTTGATAGACTTCAACAGAGGGCTCACGACTTGGAAAGTTGCTGATCGCAGGCAGGAAGACCGCCCCATATCCAGGAGGCACATCTGTCTCATCGCTGGTAAACTGAGGATGGTGACTCCAGTCAATGACATCCTCATTCTTTTCCCCTTCTTCTGCCTCTAGCACGATCACACTTGAGAAAGTCGAGTCGCGCTTCTCGGCTCCTTTTTCCTTTTCATCAGAAGGGGTTACGGTGAGTATCTTTTGCTCTTCAGGGGGTGCAGCCGTTGTATTGCTCCGCTTGGTATGACCCTTGCGGGAAGGGGCATCCGCTCCGACCTGCCCACCATTGGACGACGCAGCACTCTTTCCTGCCTCTCGTGGAGGTGCCAATGCTTCGGAGATGGATTCAAACGCCTGCGCAAGCTGTTCCGTCAGCATATCCGAGAGTGCCCGAGCTGTAAGCCCTACTTCTAGGCTGTTGACTTGACGCCGTTCTGAATAGGTGTGCTGCCAGATGACTGCCGAGTCTTCAAAACGTATCAGCCGAAAGTTGATCGAAAGAAATGCATAGTAGTTCTCCTCTGCCCGCTGCTGCTCCATTGCCAGGACCGTGGTCTCTAGCTGAAACTCTGGAGGACGTGAGCCCAGTCGAGAGGTCACAGATCGAAAGAGTCCCGAGGCACGCAGCTCCGACTCTATGAGCTGCGTCACCATTCGAGCGGGCCGATCTGCCCAATAGTCAAAGGCATAAAACTGAAGCTCTGTCGGTGTCAAGCGATACACCACTTGGGGACGATTGAGCACCGGTGCGATCTCCGCCTCACGCACCCAGACTTCTTTATCGAAGCGAGCGCTCTCAGGTGCGCTGCGACTGGGAAGGGCCAAGGTATAGTAGCGTCTCTGCTGCGGTGTCGCACAGGCGGTCCAAAACAGTGCGCTCAAGAGAGTCCATACCAGGAGCCAGTGTTGCATCACTCGATGGCTAAAGCGTCCTGAGTTCATGGTCCCTCCGGTACGCCGCGTGCGGCAGGATTGTTGAGCAAGAGGGTGGGATTGTCTCGCACCGCCAAGCTAAAGTCGGCGAGATTTGCAGACGCCTCTCTTAGATTTCTTAAGGTCACATCTAGATCATTCTCACTGCGTAAGACCAGCAAATTTACCCGCTGAAGTAAGGTCTCTGTCTGCTCCAATGTTCTCAGGAGTGTACCTTCAGGACCGAGCGCACTGTTGACTTTTCCACCGGCTGAGTTTAACGTCGTGAGAAGCTGCTCTGCTTGAGATACCACCACAACACCGTGCTCCGAGAAGACCGTCAAGTCCTGGGTGATCTTGTGAGTATCGGCAAGAATACCAGCCACCTGACCTCGATTGTCTTCGATCACTTGTTGACTGCTCTTGAGAAGACCCTGCACACTGGAGTCAGGTCCGGTCATGACCTGCAAATTGTCGAGCACCTTCTGAAGCTGACCTGCAATGGAGAGCGCCCGAGCGGAGAGCTCATCCACCATCGATTGGCCGGAAGGGATGGTCTCTCCCGGCTGCCTAAGCCGCGCGTCTGCCGTTCCTCGTGTCAGCTCGATGTATTTGAGACCGGTAATGCCAGCCATCGCAACTTGCGCCACTGAGTTTTCTGCGATGGGCGTGCCTTTGGGAACACTGATCAGCACTTCAAGGGTGGAGACATCCCCCTCGGCCAACCGGACCTTCTCCACTCGACCGATCCGAACCCCGGTATACTTGACCTCTGAGCCGATCTCCATGCCCGAGAGGTTGATCTCTTTATCTGGAAAGCGGATCAAGTAGCTGTCGCGTTTCTCCACCAGGGTGCGTCCCGCAAGGTAGATCACAGCACCACTCAAGATGCTCAGACAGAGGGTCACGAAGATGCCCAATCGGATTTTTTGCGCCGGGGTGATGCCTATCATTGTGTCTCTCCTCCCGAGCCCACACCAAAGAGCTGCGCCACACTCATCCCACTCAGATGGGATTGAGAGAGCTGTCGTGCAAAGAACATATCCACTTCGGGAATTCCTTGTCTCTTGATCAATTCTTTCGGACCTTCTGCGATCACCCGGCCTTTTCCCAACATGATCACAGAGTCCGCGATGGTTTCGATGCTCTGAAGCTCATGGGTGACAACCACAATGGTGGTTCCAAACAGCGCCCGCACATGCAACAGCAGCCCATCCAGCTCCGCAGATGTGAGCGGATCTAACCCCGCAGAGGGCTCATCACAGAACAGCAGCGCTGGATCCAAGATCATGGCCCTTGCCAATGCAGCCCGCTTTTTCATACCACCGGAGAGCTGCGCTGGATACAAATGTTCGGCGTGTCCCATCCCCACTAAGTTGAGCTTCATGCGCACCAGCTCTTGCGCGACCTCCGCCGGGACACGCGCATGCTCGAGCAATGGCAAGGCCACATTTTGCGCCACCGTCAGCGATCCAAACAGAGCACCATTCTGAAACATCACCCCAATACGCTGCTGATGAAGCTGTCGCTGGCGCTCCCCAAGTCCCGTCAGCTCTTGGCCCAACATCTTGACTGAGCCGGTGGAGGGTATCAACCCCAAGATCGCCCGAAGACAGGTAGACTTTCCCGAGCCGGAGCCTCCAAGAATCACTCGGATATCTCGCTTCGGAACAGTCATATCGATGTGTTCCAAGACCCTTCTATCGCCATATGAGACCTGCAACCCTCGCACTTCTAATGCAGGCTCAGAGGCTTCAGGTTGAGATGCTTGAGTGCGGCTCGGCGTCACGCTCGGTTCTCCCGTCCGGTTCTTGTGCCTGGGCACTTGCACACGTCATACGCGCTTACGCGCTCCTGTGCGCACGACTTCACCTTGCTCGTCGCACTTAGGCCATGAGAATATAGTAAACGATGCTGAAGAGGCTTGTCGTCAGAATGATGAAAAAGATGGCGTGAACCACTGAGCGGGTGGTGGCCATCCCCACCTCCTGAGCACCTCCTTCCACCGCGTAGCCGTTATACAGACCGATGATACCAATCCCCCAAGCAAAGGTCATAGTCTTGAGCAAGCTGAAGATCACATCGTTGATCAGCAGCGCATTCATACTCTCTCTCAAATACTGTTCTGAGCCTAAGCCAAGATAGGCAACACCGACAATCCATCCGCCCATAATGCCCACAAAGTCTGCCAATACCGTTAACAAGGGCATCATCAGCATCAGGGCAAAGACTCGAGGGACTGCTACAAAATGCACAAATGGAATCCCGATCACTTGGAGGGCATCGATCTCTTCATTGACGCGCATAGTGGCCACTTCGGAAGTGATGGAAGAGCCGGATCGACCTGCCACCAAGATGGCCGTGATCAGAGGCCCCATCTCTCGCACCATTGAGATGGATGTCAGACCCGCCACAAAGATGGCTGCACCAAACTGACGAAGCTGATATGCCGATTGAAACGCCAGAGTTAGGCCCACCAAAAAGAGGATCAAGCTGATCACACCAGCGGCATTCGATCCAATCAATACACACTGCTGAAGTACCAGATTCCAGCGCAGACGCCACGGCATCACCAAACAGAGCAGGAGCTCTAGGGTGACATCGGCGGCCAAGACCATCACCCGCAGACTGTGTTGGCCCACCTCCAACGTTCCTTGACCCACCCGCTCGAAGAGACTCGAAGCTATTGGGGGCTCCGGCAGCTCCGGCTGCACCCGATAGAGTGCCAGTCGAGCCCCCACTGCTTGGTTCACCTGCTCCAGCTGGAGACTTCCTCCGCGCGCGCGCGTAAGCCTCCACAGGCGCACGAGACTTGCCATGCCCACGCTGTCGATGTCTTGAAGGTGTACACAATTTAAGGTGAGGGTCTGAGACTTTCCAGGGAGCATTGGCAAGAGCTGAGACATTGCCAATCCAGCCGCGTGAAAGTCTAGGTGACCTTCAAGGTGGACCCGCCGATGCGCGTCAGAACCTGCGGAATCAAGGCGAATGCGCAGGCCCTCAGAAGGACTGGGTGAGGCGTCCGCCTGGAGCAGCTCAGGCATGGGGAAACTCTCCCGGCTCAGGTGTCGTCTTCTTCTTTCTTACGAAAACGAGGCGCATCGGGAACAAACTCTCGTCGAGGAGGTTTTGCCGGTGACGGAGCATACGGATGCTCGCGGCGAGCCGGACGCTCTGAATACTCACGGTTTTCTCGTCGAGGCGGACGATCTGAGAACTCACGATTTTCTCGCCGGGGCGGACGCTCCGAATAGTCCCGATTTTCCTGACGAGCCGGACGCTCTGAATAATCACGGTTTTCTCGTCGAGGCGGACGCTCTGAATAGTCCCGATTTTCCTGACGAGCCGGACGCTCTGAGAACTCACGATTTTCTCGCCGGGGCGGACGCTCCGAATAGTCCCGATTTTCACGAGGTGCCGGGCGCTCCGAGAAGTTGCGGTTTTCCTGACGCGCCGGACGCTCCGAATAATCCCGATTTTCACGAGGTGCCGGTCGCTCCGAGAAGTTGCGGCTTTCCTGACGCGCCGGACGATCTGAGTAATCCCGGTCTTGCTGACGTGCCGGGCGCTCTGAGAAGTTGCGGTTTTCCTGACGCGCCGGACGATCAAAACCCGGCGTGGGCTCTTCCCATCCCGTCAGCTCTCGACGACGGGGCTGAGGTGGAGCGGTGCTCGTCTCAGGCTTCCGGGTCAGCGGACGTTGCCCACCTCTTGCGGTGCGCTCTGCATGGCGAGCCTCCGCTGCTCGTTCAACTGCGAGCTCCGGATCCGGCCCCAGTCGATAGTTGCCTTTCCCATCCAGATGCAGCTTGTCGAGCTTCATCAAACGACCAGCAGCTCGTTTGACGGCTTTTTTGCTCAGTCCCATCACTTCACGCACCCACTCGGGATCGCTGCTATCACTCAGGGGTCGCGCGTTGGGCTGCGTTAAGTACTGAAGCAGCTTCTCGGCATCCTGCTCCACCTCTTCATGCCGAAGCCCTCGCAGGCTCACTTCCACCTTTCCGTCTGGCAAGACGCGCGACACCCGAAAAACATGGATCTCCCCCGGCGTGAGGCTGTGGGGCTCGGCAGCCGGTAAAAGTGCCAATGCATGCTTGTCAAGAATGACGAAGGTTCCGATCTCGGGCTCGGTGCGCCAGACCAGCCCTTTCAGGCGTTCGTTCAGCTCGTACTCACCCTGGTCGAGCTGCTGAGAAAGCTGAGCGGTGGCCGCAAGCCTCCCGGAGCTGTCGATATAAGGGGTGACGGCGACCTTTTGCCCCACCTCGAGCGGCCCCAGCGTCTCCTTAAAGGGCAGGAGCAGATCGCGCGATAATCCCCAGCTCAGAAAAAATCCAAAAGGGGTGCTGTCCACCACCTCCAGAAAGCCCACTTCACCCGGAAGAAGGGTCGGACGTTTAAAGGTGGCCAGGGGCTGGTCATGGGTGTCCAGAAAAATGAAAACGTCTAACGTGTTGTCCACTGCAATGTCTAGAGGTGCCTCTGCACGCGGGAGCGGAATCATCGACTCCACCGCAGAACGCTGACCCTTGGGGGCCGGATCCAACATCACCCAGCGCGCGTCCACTTGAGCAACGCGGCAAGACCAGACTCTACCAACATACGGATTCATGCCATCTCCATGAGGAAATTTCCCCTTGAGGCCCCATCAGCGGAGCCCATCGTCATGCCTCGCGGGTCAACCGGAGGGTCAACAGCTCATCCAATGCTTCGAGGTGCTCACGGGTGGGGGTGTCTGTGCCCAGCCGCTCCCGTCGAAGCTGCTCGATGCGTTTTTGCAGTGCATCATTGCCAAATGGAATGGGCAAGAGCCTCAGCTCCTCGCCTGGCCAGTTTTTCATCACAAAATACAAGGTGCGTCCCGAGCCATCTCCACAGGTCACACGCACCAGCGGAAAGGCCGAAATCAACGTGCCCGAAAGACAGCCACTCAACGTCTCTTCCGAAGCAGCGCCCTGATACAGCATGGGCACCAGTCCCAGCCCCAAGGCGTTGCCTTCAAACTTATAGCCTCCATCTTTCACCTGGAGGCGAACGGAAGCAGCCGCCGCCCCGGCCAGCTTGGTCCCCAGCTTCATCAGCCCGAGTCGGGTTTCTCGAGCCAGCAGCGGCTTCTGACCTGGGTTGCCACTCTGCATTCTATCGGAGATGCGATCTGCCAACATCTCAAGAGACTTATCCGAAAGCTCCGACTCCTGAGGTTGCCAGCGCCCGCTCATCGCCCGCGCAGTCATAAAGGAGGAGATCAAAAATCCAATCAGCACCACGCCACTCAAGGTCACGAAGGTACGAAACAGGCCACCCACTTTGCCACTCATGCCCTTCTTCTTGGCCGACTTTGCTGCCGATTTTGCTGCCGACTTCCCTGCTTTGGCCGCCATTTTTACCCCCTCACGCTCCCACGCTGCTGCGATGACGTCGTTCTGCGAGCGGAATGCCCTACGCAGGCACACTATAGCATCGGGTGGGTGCAGGATATAGGAAGAACAAGAGGCAGGGCCTGCGTTTACACCAACGCCTCAGCGGAGGATGCACGTATGCCGACAAATTCAGTTCGGGGGAGCCTCCAGAGACTTGACGAGTTTGACGCTCCTTTGCGGGAGCTGCGCGCATGGAAAGCGCACCCGGTTGGAGACATTCAGCCATAGTATGCATCACCACTCAAATTTTCATGTTGCACACATGAGAACAATAGCCGTTTATCAAATCTCCTACTCCTCCACATAATCAGCCCCCAAGAGACGACGGGTGCGCCACCAAAAACGCCAGCTCCAGTCCGGCCACAATGTTCGATTGATCCCCTTTTCATCCAGATACCAGCTCATGCATCCACTCAACCAGACCGTATGCCTCATCAGCTTCTGAAGCTCCTGATTAAAGCGAGACTGGGCTTCCCCGCGCACCGCGATGCTGCGCCCATGACGCAGGCGGGTACGCTCGAGCGCCGACACAATATAGTGAATCTGTGCCTCCGCCATAAACACCACCGACGAGTGACCGAGGCCCGTATTGGGGCCCATCAGCATAAAGAGATTTGGAAATCCAGACAACATCGTACCCAGATAGGCTTCCTGACCATGCTGCCAGCGGGTCTGAATGTTTTGCCCACCCTCCCCCACCAGGTTAATCGATTGGTAGAGCGCCTTCACCTCAAATCCTGTGCCATAAATGAGCACCTCTGCCGGATGTTCAACCCCATCTTGTCCCACAATGCCATGCGGAAGAATCCGCGAGATCCCTTCTGTATGCACCGAGACATGAGGTTGACTCACCGCCGGATAATAGTCGTTGGAGACCAAGATGCGCTTACATCCCAGCCGATACGAAGGGGTCAGCTTCTGCCGTAAGTTTGGCTCTGAGACCTGCTGCTCCAAATGTCGAAGGGCGAGCTTTTCTACAAACTGCATCCATGAAGGATAGAGATCAAAACCCAACACCCGCAGCTCATTCAAAGCATAGATCAGTCCTCGGTGAAGCCGCTGAAGTCCTGGCACCCAACGATAGAGTGTACGCTCAAGAGCGGCCACGGGCCGGTCCTGTTTGGGCAAGATCCAGGGAGGCGTGCGCTGCCAAAGCTGAACATGTGCAGCCTGTTTCACCACCTCCGGCACAAATTGAATGGCACTGGCACCCGTCCCAATCACCGCCACCCGTTTGCCTCGCAAGTCTACCGAGTGGTCCCAATGTGCGGAGTGAAAACGTGGTCCCTGAAACTGCGCTGCCCCCTCAAGCTGCGGTATGGAGGCATGATGCAGCGGCCCCGTGGCCAGCACCAAAAATCGACAGGTGCGCACGGGCTGACCTTCTACCTCGACATACCAGCAGCCCGCCTGTCCATCCCAACGCGCTCCCGTCAGCTTGGCCTGAAAGCGGATCTGTGACATCACCCCAAACTTTTCGGCACACGCCTGAAGGTATGCACAGATCTCCGCCCCTCCACTGTAGCTTCGACTCCAATCCGGGTTGAGTGCAAACGAAAAGGAGTAGAGCTGTGATTGTACATCACAGGCCACCCCCGGATAGGTATTCTCACGCCACGTTCCACCGACACGATCCGCCTTCTCCAGCACTTCATAACGATAGTGTCTGAGCTGCTGGAGCCGAATGGCCATACCGAGACCCGAAAATCCAGCCCCCACAATGATCACATCGGTGCTCAGCTCAGTCGAACACTGGGACGGATTTATCATCACCTCTCTCCTTATGACATGGCACACTTCATGCGCGCATGATGCGCTCAGGCACACACACGAGTGCGCGACTATTCCATCCAAACTCGACGCGCAAGTCCCGCCAACAGCCCCCCGCCTACCACACCCGCGATGGCGCAGACCATCGCACTCCCGACTAAGTTACGCAGCATCTGCTCCGGCACATAGTTTACAAAAAACAGCGCAAAGGATCCCGTCACTGCCGTCAATGCAATGGTCAGATGGGTGTGTTTGTGTCGGCTTGACAGTCGCGCGTCCAGATACGCCCCCAACACGATCAGCACCCCTGCCACTGCAAAAGGTAACCAGGGAGGAAGCCACTCCGCCCGAAGCCAGAGCTGAATGCCCCGCAGCTCCGACTCCCCCCGCACCCAGCGCACACCTGAGACGGGGCCCTGCACCGCCAGCACCTCACGACGCTCTAAGTGGCTGGTTTCAGGCGGTGCTTGCCCGCGCGTTCCCCGCTGTGCCACCGGCTCCAGCTTGCTGAAGCGGCCATAAACCGGCACCTCGCCCCCCGCCGTCTGAATGGCCACCTCATAACCCGCTTGCCCCTGCCCTTTCATGTGGGCCTGAAGCTGAAGCTCCACCTGTGAGACCGAGGCGGGCCGCTCCAGTGCAAGCGACTTGTTGAGCACATTCAGCTCGCCCGAGAGCAACAACGGCCCCGGAAAAAAAGTGGCCAGACAGACCGCCGCACTGCTCACCCACGCGATGCTCAGAAGTGTCCACATCTGGCGGAGACGGCTGGCATCCTCCACAAACGTGGTCACATGCCGCCCTGCCTGAAGCAAGGGCAAGATCAAGCCCAGCACTGCAATGGTGATGGTCAAAGGCAGCTCACCGGTCAGCTCAAAAAAAAGCAGGAGCCCTTCCACCCCCAGTACGGTCACAATCAGCATCTGCGGCAACCAGCCTGCCCAGGCTTCTTCAAACAGGATACGGTCGGCACTTTTACGAACGGGAGGCGTCGAAGATGATGTCATGGCAAGCTCACGATGCGGATGAGTAAAGAGGCAGGTTCAGAACCCCACGCGGCGACGCTCCACCCCATAGAGCAGACACGATGCCCGCTTGGGCATAAACTCGGTCAGCTCCTGCGTCCAGCCTTTTTCCAGCTCTGCCAGAGATGCTTGATCCTCGAGCTGCTGTCGAAGGTGGCCATTGCCCAAGAGCAGGTCTATGGCCAGCCGATCCTTCACATACTCATACACCTCTGTGCGCCACTGAAACTGCGTCGGATAGAGCCGCCGGACATGCTTAAGCAACGCCAGCCCGGACAAAAATGGCTTAAATGTCGATGGGTTATAGATGTGGGGCTCCGCACCTCCACAGAGCTGCCGTGCATGTTTATGGAACATCGGCGTAAAATACGTGGGCCGCCAGCGCACACCCGGCAGTCCTTCTGCGTTGAGCGCATCCGCCAGCGCATACGGATCCACCCAGGGCGCTCCACACAGATGGAAAGGTCGAGTGGTCCCCCGTCCTTCTGACAAGTTGGTGCCCTCGACCAGACACATGCCAGGATAGACAAGCGCGGTCTCCACCGTTGGCATGTTGGGAGAAGGCTGAACCCAGGGCAGTAAGGTGTGATGGAAATAGTCACCTCTCAGCCAGCCTTTCATGGTCACCACGGTCAGATCGCAGGCCACCCCCGCGTGATCGCGGAAGAAGAGCGCCAGCTCTCCCGCCGTCATGCCGTGCCGCGCTGGAATCGAGTAACGCCCCACAAACGAGCGGAAAGCCATGTCCACGATATTGCCTTCGACCTGCGCGCCCCCAATCGGATTGGGCCGATCACAGACGATGATGGGAATGCCTGCTTCTCCAGCCGCTTCCATGCAGTAGGCCATCGTGTAGACAAAGGTATAATAACGAGAGCCGATGTCTTGGATGTCGAAGACCAGCACATCCAGCCCTTCCAAATCCGACGGCTTGGGCTTGAGAGATGTCTCCTCGGGACCGTACAAGCTGACCACTTGCACCCCACTGCGGGGATCTTTTTCATCCCCCACCGCGATCATGTCCTGCGCGTCTCCACGCACCCCATGCTCTGGACCAAAGAGGCGCGTCAAACGCAGCTCCGGATCCTGCATAAAAAGGTCGATGGCATGCACCGTCTGACCGTTGATGGCCGTCTGGTTCACGATCAGCCCCACCCGCTTGCCCACGATCAATGACTTCTGCTCCGTCAAGAGCCGCTCGAGGCCCGTGACCACCCCTCCGCCCTCACCAATGCGGGGCACATGGATCTTCGTTGAGGCCGCCATGTTTTCTCCTTCTGCCTGCGCTGCTGCTCGGAGCGCGCTTTCGGACAATGGTTACAGGAATGGGGCATTATAACGCGAGACATGGCCGCGTCCACCGGCTAGAATGCCTCAGCGTATGGCAGCCGAAGACCTCCCCCTCTCGGCAGGCCAAACAGAGGGAGACCATCATGTCCAGCACGTTTTTTCAGAGCCCCCCTGATCCGGGCCACCCCTTCCGCGACGATCTTGTGTTACAGGACTTGTTGGTGCGAGAGCTGCCGTCGGACCTTCATCAGCAGCTCATGCCGTCCCTCGACGCGCTGGGCCAGCGGGTCCGAGACGAAGTTCAGCCACTCGGCGACCATGCGGAGACCCATCCGCCTCGCCACATCCCTTATGATCCGTGGGGACGGCGCATCGACCACATCGAAGTCAGCGCGTCTTGGAAAGCCCTCGAGCGAATTGCCGCCGAAGAAGGTTTGGTTGCCACCGGCTACTTGCGCCGCGAAGCCGAACATGCCCGACAGCATCAGTTTGTGCGGTTGTATTTGTACTCACCCGCTTCCGCCATCTTCACCTGCCCGCTGGCCATGACCGACGGGGCCGCCCGCGCCATCGAGCTGTATGGCGACGATTTTTTGCGCCAGCATGCGTATCCGCGCCTGATCTCGCGTGATCCGGCCCACTTCTGGACCTCTGGACAGTGGATGACCGAACGCACCGGTGGCTCCGACGTGAGTGGCACTTCGACGGTGGCCCGCTGGGATGGCCAACAATTCCGGCTATACGGGACCAAGTGGTTTACATCGGCCACCACTTCTCAGATGGCCATGACCTTAGCGCGCATTGAAGGACACCCAGCAGGCAGTCGTGGGTTGAGCATGTTTTATCTGGAGCTGCGGGACGGCTCGGGGCGACTGCAAAACATCACGGTGCATCGTCTCAAAGACAAGCTGGGAACCAAAGCCTTGCCCACGGCGGAGCTGACCCTCGAAGGCACTCCGGCTCGACTGGTGGGGGGCGAAGGCCACGGGGTGCGTAAGATCGCCTCGCTCTTCAATATTACCCGCATCTATAACAGTGTCTGTGCGGTTTCCATGATGCGCCGAGGTATTGCCCTCGCCCGGGACTACGCGCACAAGCGTGAAGCCTTTGGTCGCCCGCTGAGTCGGCAGCCGCTGCATGTAGAGACCCTGGCGGCGCTCCAGCTTCAGTTTGAAGCCAGCTTCCACCTGACCTTTGAGGTGGTGAAGCTGCTGGGTCTGGAGGAGCTGGGCAAAGCCTCACCGGAAGAGTCGGCGGTCTTGCGCCTGCTCACCCCCATTACCAAGCTCTTTACGGCTAAAGAAGGGGTTCAGCTTGCCAGTGAGATCCTAGAGGCGTTTGGCGGGGCGGGTTATGTCGAAGATACGGGCTTGCCACGTCTGCTGAGGGATGCACAAGTGCTGGCCATCTGGGAAGGCACGACCAACGTCTTGAGCTTGGACACGCTGCGGGCGCTGGAAAAAGAAGCGGCGCTCGCCCCCTGGCAGGCTTGGCTGAGTGGTATGCTGATGGGAGCGCGTGGAACGCCGTTAGAGCTTGAAGCGGCTCGGATTTCGGCGGGATTACAAGCGGTGACAAGCTGGCTGGAGCAAGCGCAAGATTCTGAGCTGGTTCAAGCGGGAGCGCGAGGGCTGGCCCTGAGCATGGCGCGTCTGACCTGTGCGGCCCTGCTGGTGCGGCATGCACTCTGGCATCGTCGAGCAGGTACGGCACATGGTCAGGATCCACACGCCCCTCTCTCGCGGGTGATGACGGCGGCACGGGCGGAGCGGGTGGCTCGGCGCTGGAGTGAGCAGCCGCTCGTGACGTTGAGCACAAGAGATAAACATCACCTGCTGGATAGTCAGCTCTTGGGAATGGAGAGCCTGCTCTGACCTTTGCCATGTCGAAGGCTCGACGTGACCACACCCCATCGGCTCAAGACCCCATCGGCTCAAGTTGCCAATTTAGAGTGCGGGAGTTTACAACATGAGAAAAGACGAAGTGCTGAAGCGTCGCGACGAGGTGCTCAAGACGCTGAATGAGCGGCTGGAAGCCCTCGGCTGGAGCCCCCTGGTAGACGATGGCAAACTCTACCACGATGAGATGGAGGGAGAAGGGCGGTGGGTACAGCGGCTGAGCCGTGCGAGCTGGCCTCATGTGGCCAAATTTCAGGGACCAAATGTGACCCCGGGGCTTCGATACGAGCTGTGGTACTATCAACGGCAGAGTGTTGTATGGGTGGGGTTGGTCTGGCCCTTTCATCCGACCCTGGAGGGTCTGAACAAGGCCCTGGATCCACAGCTCAAGGAGTGGCTTGCCAGTGGCAAATACGCCAAACGCTACAGACCACTAGAGGGCTCGTGGCATAGACTTTATCCCAAGACGTTGGGCATATGCAGAGCGCTTCCCATTGATGGCAAGCTGGAGGAAGGTCTCGAGCAGCTCTGTCGGGATACCTTGCCGGGGCTGGATCGTATCTTGGCTCAGGTGGATCCCGATCAATCACTCTCCGCTCAGTTTAAGGCTGCCGCCGATGCCCGCAATCCGATGGCGGAGCTCGCCAGCAAGTTTAATCTCTCCCGTCGATGAGCTTTTTTTAAAAATCTTCGCCTGCCTCTGTAAGTTTTTCTCACAAAGACCGAACATATTAGAGACGAACGATTGAGCTGGGTGCAGGTGAGCGGCAGGTATACATTAATATATAGGTGCTTTTATGAAAAAACTTTTGTCGCTTGTGGGTTTACAAGCACTTCTGGGCATGTCCGGTGTGGGATACATGGCTTCTCCGATCAATGCGGAGGGCAGTCGAGACTTGAGTGCAGGGCTCGAGCGTATTGTTGCGCTGGGACCGGAAGCGGCCATCGGCTCAGATGTCACCAAGTCTCTGGCGGAGCAATATCGGAAGCTCTCACCGGATCTGGAGGCGGGTGAGGTTTCTGAGCAGCTCAAGGGCATGCTGGAGAAAGCCGGCAGCATCACGGGTGGATTGGCGGGAGGACTGATGGATGGAGCATCTTCTGGTGCAGGAAATGCAGCCCCCCGTCAAGGCAGCGAGAGCACCGTGCTGTTTGTCGAAACCGCTGAGGGTCGCCAAGTGAAATGGCAAGCGCCCACGCAGCCCTCGATGGCCCCAGAAGAAGAGCTGCGGCAGGTGCTGGTGGGTGCCGCCCGTGCCAATGGCTCAACACAGCGAGCTGAGCGAGGCCAGACCATCACCATCACCGGTGAAGGCAAAGATCTGAAAATGACCGTCAGTGTTCGCTGAGCCCTGTGTTCGCTGAGCCCCACCAAACGGGTGCTCATGCTGCGCTGCTTCTCGAGTCGTGACGCACCTCCTCGAAACTTTCCGAGGATGACGCCATCCTCTACTCATTATATCCTGCCCGCCTGCCTGCGGCGTCTTCTGAGTGCTCGCGATACGCCATCCACGACGGACGCCCCCTTAAGTGAAAGGAGAATGCATGTCTCGCCCCGCCTATTTTGTGGGACCGTGGGATTTTAACCGGTCACTCGCGTGTGTGCCCGCACAACCTGAGGATGGCACCGTGGTGTTGGTGGAGTCGGTGGCCAAGAGCCGCGCCCTGCCCTTTCACAAACAGAAGCTGGTGCTGGTGCTCTCGGCCCTCCATCATTTTGCCGATGAGCTCAGAACAGCGGGATATGACGTGGAAATCATCCGCGCGTCCACCTATCTGTCGGGCATTCAAAAACATGTCGAACGCCGCCAATCCTCGCGGGTGGTGGCCCTACGGCCTCGAGAGTGGGGGCTGGACCGAGCCTTTTCTCAAGCTCAAGCAGAAAAACGGCTGGGAGTTCCCCTGGAGCTGCTCGACGATGGGGGGCCGGGCGGCCATTTTCTGCTCACGCGCGCCGAGTTTACCGCTTGGGCAGGAGAGAAAAAGCAGCTTCGGATGGACCTGTTTTACCAGTTTATGCGCAAGAAGCTGGGCCTGCTGCTCGATGCCTCGGGACGTCCTCTGGGTGGCCAGTGGTCCTTCGACGCTGACAATCGGGAGCATGCGCGCGGTGTTCGCACCCCTCCTGTGCCGCAGCTCGAGCCGGATGCGCTCACTCAGCAGCTCATGGAGCGGGTTGAGCAGTGGCCGAATACGTGGGGCACCTTGGCGGGTTTTCAGTGGCCGGTGACGCGCGCTCAAGCCCTGGCGGAGCTGGATCATTTTCTGCGCGTGCGAGCGGAGCATTTTGGTCGCTACGAAGACGCCATGTTGGTGGGAGAGCGGTGGTTGTGGCACTCGCGGCTCTCCCCGGCGCTCAACCTGGGGTTGCTGCATCCCCTGGAGGTGGTGCAAGCGGTGGTGCGTCAGTTTGAGCAGGGCCGGATGCCATTGGCCTCCGCCGAAGGATTTGTGCGGCAGATCATCGGCTGGCGTGAGTTCATCCGAGGGGTCTACTGGCGAAGCATGCCAAAACTTCGAACTGCGAATTTACTGGGAGCGCAGCGGCCCTTGCCGGATTTTTACTGGCATCCCGAGCGCACCCGCATGCGCTGCATGTCCGAGAGTGTGCGCTCCGTGTACGAGACCGGTTATACCCATCATATTCAGCGGCTGATGGTGCTTGGCAACTTCTCCCTCCTGGCGGGCATTGATCCGTTGGAGGTCTCTCACTGGTTTTGGGCCGGTTTTGTGGATGCGTTTGAGTGGGTGGAGCTGCCCAATGTTCATGGCATGGCCCTCTTTGCCGACGATGGGTTCACCACCAAACCGTATGCGGCCTCGGGTGCCTATATTCAGCGCATGAGCAACCACTGTCAGAATTGCCCTTACGATGAGAAAAAACGGACAGGCCATGACGCTTGCCCCTTCAACGCCCTCTACTGGCGCTTTCTTGAACAACATCGCCCTCGCCTGGAGAAAAATCCACGGATTGCCACCCTGTATCGAACATGGGATAAGTGGCCTGAAAGCGAGCGGGAAGCCATCCGCAGCAGTGCGCAGCGCACCCTCGACAGCTTGCGTCCGCTGGAGTCGCGCTGGAATTTTGCCGACGATCAAGGCTGAGCCTCTCCCCTGGCTTTCCAGCGAGTGGGTCGATTTCTGTCATGCCCAGCCCCTCTGATCCTGACTTTTGCCTTGAAGTCAGACGGGAACACAGTTAATCTGCCTCAGGATCTGGCATCCTACCGGCATTTTGCCTCTCGACTCGCATGCATGAGGAAACACCGTGCAGCCCGGCTACCCCATCACCGTTGGCCGATATGAGATCCTGCGACCTCTGGCCGAAGGTGGCTTCGGACAGGTCTATCTGGCGCGTATGGCAGGTGCCGCCGGATTTCATCGCATTGTGGCCATCAAACGCATTCGCCGGGAGCATACCTCTTCTCCTGAGTTTGTGCGCGACTTCATTAAAGAAGCCCGGATCGGCGGTTATCTTCAGCATCATCATGTGGTGCAAGTGCTTGGATTTGAAGAGATCGACGGCAACTACCTGCTGGTGATGGAGTTTGTGGACGGCGTGGGCCTCGAAGCCATCATCCACTTGGCCCAGATCACTCAGAAGCCCATTCCGCCTGCCGTCATCGCCGAGATCATGGCGCAAGCCGCCGAGGGCATGCAGTACATCCACACCCTCAACGATCCCAACGGTACCCCCCTGGACTTGGTACATCGAGACATCAAGCCATCCAACTTATTGGTAAGCCGGGCGGGGTTGGTCAAGATCACCGACTTTGGCATCGCCCGTGCCGCCATTGAAGTGGGCAAACAAACAGCCGCAGGGCTGATCAAGGGAACCCTCAATTATCTCTCCCCCGAGCAGGCACGCGGCGAAAACATCGACCACCGCTCCGATATCTACAGCTTGGGCGCTATTCTTTACGAGATGCTGACCCACAACCGGCTCTGGGACGAAGATAACCCCTGGGTATTACTCGGTAAATTAGGCTATAACGAGCTGGGCAATCGCCTCGAGACCCTCCCGGAGCACGTCGAGCAGTTTGGCCCGCTGCTCCGTCGTCTGCTGACCGCCAACCCGGATGAGCGCATTCAGAATGCCGGGGAGCTGGCCGAGGAGCTCTTCAACCTCAAGCGCACCTATGCCCAGCCCGGTCAGACCTTGGCCCGTCTCCTCCCAGGCTGGATCGATGAGATCCAAATCCGGCGTGGCGAGTATGACGCGGAGTCCGCCCCCACTCGAGCAGCGGCTCCCGGTGACGATTTTATTCACAAACCCGATCCCTTCGAGGCGCTCAATCCGACCGCACTCAACTCCACCGAACGCCAAGCGCCGACGGCCACCTTTGCCAAGCAGGATCCAGCCTCGAGCAGTGGTCAGACGCAGGGAGTCCCCGCTCAGACCGTGCCGCGCCCGGCAGGAAAGGTTCCTGCTTCTCAGCCGAATGTGAATGGGGGAGGGACGCCCGGAGCTGCTGCACATCCTGCTGGGGAGCCGGTTGCCATCCCAACACCTGCCTTGTCGGAAGGTTCGGCATCTACCGGCTCAAAGCCCAGCATTCCCCTCGTGCCGGTCGTGGTGGGCGTACTGCTCCTGCTCGCCGTGGGCGTGTTTTTTTTGAGAGCTCCTCAAGAGCAGGTGGTGAACGAAGGGGCGCATCCTCCGACCGCTGCACCTTCGACCCGCACCGAAGCACCGGTCGCCGTGGCAACCGCAGCACCAGCGGCTCCCACCTCCGCACCGGTGGCAAGCACCCCCGCTGAGAGTAAGCCGGGAACGGAAAAGCCGGGAACGGAAAAGCCAGCAGATGGCAAACAGCCAGCAGACAAGCAGGTAGCCGCTCGCCCCAACTCAAAGGAGGCCGAAGTACCTCCTGCCCCCGAGAAGACCCCTGTCCCGGTCAAAGTGTCCGAAAAGCCCGCAGAAAAGCCACCCGAAAAGCCCGCAGAAAAGCCCGCAGAAAAGGTGCCCGAAAAAGCCCTTGAAGCCCCACCTGCGGAGGCTCCGGGCAAGCTGGTGATCACCTCTCGTCCTGCTGCCGTGGTGTTCATCGATGGAAAAGCAGGGGGGGAGACCCCCATCCGCGGGTTGGAGCTGGCGCCCGGTAGTTATACGCTCAAGCTCTCGCGCCCGGATATGAACTTTCAGCAGACGGTTGAAGTCAAAGTGCGCTCAGGTGCCACCTCTCGCGTCACTTGCACCACCGATGGCTGCGACGTCCTTTAAGCCCGATTGGAGACCGATATGAGCCGACGATCATCTCTTCCTGCCCTTCTGACTGCGGCTGCACTGGCATGGCATTCTGCTCCCGCTTCGGCGGCAGAGTGTGTGGATACGTCGCCCGCCGATGCCCAAGCGGCCATCGAAGACGCCCGCCGCGCCGTGTTGACGCTGGAGTACGACGCAACACTTGCCAAACTCGACGAAGTGCGCAAGTCCTTGGTGTGTTTGACCGGCACCATCCCTCAGGAAACCCTGGCGCTCCTGCACTTTTTTCAAGGCGTGTTGAGCTTTAACGAAGGGGATGCTGAAGCTGCTAAGCAGGCGTTCCAAGACGCTGCTGCCGTTCAGCCTCTGCTGCAAGAAGACCGCGAGCATGACTCCAAAATCCGGGAGCTGTGGGCAGCTACCCGCGACGAAGTGACCAAAACCACCGGTACTTTGGTGGTCCCCAACTTGCCAAAAGATGCCATCGCTTATGTGGATGGACGCCCACTTCAGTCGGGTTCTCAGCAAGCGACGGTTTATCCGGGACTTCATCTGCTCCAGGTGATGGGAGATGACCGGAAGCTGCACGGAACCCTCATGCGCGTGCGCCCGGGTGAGACATCCCTTGTGCCAGCAGAATTCCTGACATCCTTGACCCCTCGCGGAGAGCTCGTGCTCGACGTCAAACCCCGTGGCACCAAAGTGGTCATTCGCCAGGGCAATCAGCCCGGACAGACCATCAAAAATGCCAAACGTCGGACCCAGCTCGCGGACATGAAAGAAGGTGCCTACATCGTCGAGGTCACCAAACCCGGCTATTATGCTTTCTCTCAAGGCAAGGTGGCGGTGGAAGGCAATGATCAGACCCTGCTCAACGTGAGCTTGGAGCGCCGTCCAAATGTCAGCCTCAACGTGCGCGGTGGCCGTTTTTGGGTCTCTGCCGGTGTGCCGTATGACGATCCGGTGATGAGCTTCGACTTGGTGGGGCGTAATACCCAGGGGTGGGGCCTGCATCTGGAGTATCTCTATCATCTGGTGGAGAAAGCACCGGACAATTTTGAGGCCAACCCCGACTATGATCCCACGGCACTGGATACCATCGACAACTTCCCACCCGAATATCCGGTGGTTACGACAAAGGATTTGCCCTTGCCTGCCGCTCTTTACATCGGAGTGAGCAAACAATGGCGCGTGGAGGGCGTGGATATCTCGGTGGGGCCCAAGCTGGCTTTCAGCTTTGATCACGCCAATGCCAAAGTGGATGTCTGCGTGGGCTATGAGCCTGTGCCCTGGGTGGGCTTGTCTCTCAACGTCAGCGCGGGGGCGATGATGCATATGTCGGATTATATCTGGGATATGCTGGAAGACGATACCCTCGGCCAGTACGTGCGCGGAGGTGCCATCGGCTCCATTACGGGGGGCATCAAGGTCGGTTTCTGAGTGGACGATAGAGTGTCAAGCGGAGGGGAGACCTTCACCAGAGCAGCGGTGGGGTCTCCTCTTTTTTTGCCTGATGTCTTGGAATATCTTGCCAATGGTCGGGAATGGCGGGCGCACGCAAACGCTGGCACCCCCTACGCCGACACTTCCGCCAGCTCGTGGGCAGCTTCGTCCAGCCAGTCTGGATCCAGCACCTCTTCGGCACCGGTGCTGGCTTCCGCCTCAAACGCCGCCTGGAGCTGCTGGCTGAGCGGCCCCGGCAGCCCTGAGCCCACCGCCACACCATCGCAGCGGGTGATCGGCAGCAGCTCCTTGAGGGACGAGCTGATAAAGGCTTCGTCGGCGGCTCTCAGCGCATCCCCTTGGAAGAGCCCCACACGGGTGGGAATCCCCAGCCGTTGCGCCAGCTTGAGCACCAGCGCACGGGTGATGCCCGGCAGGACACATAAGCGCAGCGAGGGGGTAAACAACACCCCCTCTTTGACCCAGAACACGTTGGACGTGCTGCCCTCGGTCACATGCCCTAAGTCGTCGAGCAGGATCACCTCAAACGCACCCCGTGAGCGCCCTTCGGCCAGTGCCAGCACTTGATTGAGATAATTGCCACTCTTCACACTGCCCGGCAGCGCACTGGGTGAGTTTCGTCGCACACGCGGCACCACCACCTCGATGCCCGCCGCACGGGTCTCCGGCGAGAGGGGATTAAAAGGACGGGCGATGATCACCAGACGGGGCTGCTGAGCGGAGGCGGGATCCAGGCCAAACTCGCCCTCTCCGCGTGTGATCATCATGCGCAGCACACTCTCGGGATTGCCAGCGGCCTCCATCACCTTTTCCAGCTCCATACGAAGCTGGGCATCCGTCCAGGGCACCGGCATGGCGATCTGCGCCGCGCCGTGACGCAGCCGCTGAAGATGCGCGGGCAGGGCAAAGAGCTTGCCTTCATACGTGCGCATGGTCTCATAGAGCCCATCTCCATACAAAAACTGACGGTCAAATACAGAGATGCGCGCCTGTTCGGGGGGATAAATCACCCCATCAAGATTGACAGCAATCGACATGGATAAAAAGCGCTCCGTCGTTGAGGGCTGATGAATATTGCCAGTGTAGCGCCGATCTCGATAAATCTCAATCCCATCAACCTATTTTGGCCGGATTGATCTTGTCTCATCGGTGGAGCGGTGCCAATCACGAAGCTCCTTCGCCTTTCGCGCACAGACATATGCAGACGCGCGTACACAATCGGACGCGGGATCGTTGACGGTTTACCATCGCCTCTACTATGATGCCCCCCGTTTAGGTTGACCCCTTCCCTCCATCGAGGAGTTTGTATGCATATTTCCACACGTTATCCCCTGAAGCGAGCATTCATCACCGGCGCAGGCTCCGGGCTGGGTCGAAGCCTGGCATTGCAGCTCGCCCATGAGGGCTGGACCGTGGGCATTCAAGACATCAAAGCGGAGGGGGCCGAAGAGACCCTCCAGCAGGTGCGTGCCGCCGGAGGTCAGGGTGAGGTTTATCTTTTTGACGTCTCTCAGCGGGAAACATTTGCCAAACACGCTCAGCAGTTTATTGACAAGCATGATGGCGTGGACTTGGTGGTGAACAACGCCGGGGTCGCGGTGGGAGGGTTCTTCGATCAGATCCCTGCCAAAGATTGGGAGTGGATCGCGGGCATCAACTTGTTTGGACCTGTCTATGGATGCCAGGCGTTTCTGCCACAGCTTCGCCGCCAGGGGAAGGGTTATCTCATCAATGTCGCTTCGGTGGCAGGGCTGGTGGCAGGCCCTGGCATGTCCCCGTATCACGCCACCAAGTACGCCACCGTCGGCTTTTCGGAGGCCCTGCGCGGAGAGCTGGTGGGTTCCGGCGTGGGACTCTCGGTGGTGTGTCCCTACTTTTTCCAGACCAATATCCTCAACGATGCCCGCATCAACCAGTTTCAAGCGGCGGGTTTGGCGGGTAAAGCCATGCGCCACTCTTCTGCTCAAGCCGATCAGGTGGCTCGACGCATCCTAGACGGTGCAGCGCGTGGCCAGTTTTACATCGTGCCCCATCTGGAGGCCAAGCTGATGTGGTGGTTTAAGCGTTTCTCGCCTTCGCTCTTTTTCTGGCTGCTGGATCGAGGCACTCTCACGCAGCTTCGCCACCAAGACTGACGACCCTCGACGGCGCAGACGGGCTGTTGTCCGAGCGCCCCTTTCTTTTCGGAGAAATGTGTGAAAATCCAGCGATTGCATGTGCTGCTCTTTGCCTTCCTGCTGCTCTGTTTTGGCTATTTTTATAACGGGAGTGGTGGCAATCAGGTGGCCAGACTCAATCAGACGCGGGCCATTGTGCTCAAGGGCACGCTGTATTCTGACGGCGTGGGGTACGTGAGCGACGATCAGCTTCAGATCAACGGACATACCTATTCCAGTAAGGCACCGGGAACCTCGCTGCTGGGCGTGCCCCCGTATGCGATTTTTAACGGTTTGGCCTGGCTGGTGGGCCCCCGAAATCCGGTGGTGCAAAACATTGCCGCCCATCTCACCACCATCGTGACCGTGGGTGTGCCGTGTGCGCTCATGGGTGTGGCCTTTTACCTCATGCTGGTGAGCATGGGAGTCTCGGCGTCTGCCGCGCTGTTGACCATGCTCGGGCTGACCCTGGGCACCAACTTTTATCCGTATGCCACCATGTATTTTGGGCACTCATTGGCGGCTGCCTTTGGATTTCTCTCGTTTTACCTACTTTGGGAGGTCAAGCGGCTTAAAAATGCGGGAGAGCCGACCGGCAAAAAGGTGCTGCATGCGGCGCTGCTGACCTCCGCAGCGGTGGTGACCGAGTACCCGCTGGTGATGTTGGCGGGCTGGCTGAGCCTGTATCTGCTGAGCCTGAAACCGACTCGGCAAGAGCTGGTGCAGTGGGCTTCGGGAGGTGCGGTGGGGGTCATCCTCTTGCTCATCTACAACACCTTGACGTTTGGCAATCCGCTGGCCCTCTCTTATCTGAACTACGCACGCAGCGAGCGTAACGCATTCCCGGTTCACAGCGAAGGGCTGGGAGGTGTCACCCTGCCCCGTTGGGATTTGTTTAAAGAGATCCTGTGGGGAGATACCCGGGGTCTGATCTGGTTTGCGCCGATGGTGCTGCTCTTTATCCCCGGGTTCGTGTTGTTATGGGTCAAGCGGCGGGATCTGTGGCGTGAGGGTTTGGTGATTGGCCTCATGGTGCTGAGCTTTTTGCTCTTTAACGCTGGATATGGCAACTCCATCCGCTACTGGGGAGGCGCAAACTCTGCCGGACCTCGCCATGTGGTGCCGATGTTGCCTTTTGCGGCCCTGGCCATCGGAATGCTGGTGCAGACCGCACCGGTGGCGTGGGGAGGGCTGATCCTGGTATCGGTGGCTGTCGGCTTGATCGTGACATCGGTGATGCCGCAAGTGCCCATGTTGTTTGGCAAGCCCTTTGAAGAGTTCCTGTTCCCCTATTTTCTGGAGGGGCGGTTATCGGTGCATCGGGGAGGGCTGGTCAGCTCCGCCCTGGTCACGGAAGACTCGGTGGCCTATTCGTGGGGTAAATTGTTTGGCTTACCCGGAACGTGGGCACTGCTCCCGCTTTTTGTGGGTGTACTCGCACTTTTATGGGCCATCTTGCGTCAGCTTCAGGCCGATGCTCAGCTCAAACGTCCGCTGCTGGGGCTGAGTGCGGGCCTGCTCCTCTGTTCGGGGCTGCTGGTGGTGCCCTTGGTGCATCAGCAGCTTCACGCGCGCCCGCTCGAGGGTGAGGGTGTACGGGCAGAAGTGTACACCGAGCGAGGCTGTCGAGGACCACGCCTGCGCGTCGAGCGGCTCCACGACCTCAAGCTCTATTACGATGGAGACGACCTGAGACCTTATCCCGGCGGCTTCTGCACCCTGCTCAGCGCCGACTTGGAGATCCCAACGGACGGCACCTACCGTTTTATGCTGCGCAGTGCCACTGGCTTGGTCACGTTGGAGGGTACACCGCTGTTAGAGGTGCAGGGGAAAGATCGGCAAGAAGTGACCCGTGAGCTGAAAACAGGCTGGTATCGGCTGGAAGCTCGCTTGGATGTACCGGTGATCACGCAGCGGGTGGAGCTGGTCTGGGGGCCCCCTGAGCTGCGTCGTATGACCACGATTCCCGCACAACACCTCCGCACGGCTCCCTTGAGTCTTCAGCCCGCCCAAAAGTAAAATCTCCCACTTTTGCCCCCCATTTCCGGTTTTATGCGGCTCCCGACCCTTCAGACGAAAAAACCATTTTAGTTTTTCAGCGCGCTGCCGAACCTCGGTTATCCTTCAAGAAGCGTGAGAATTTTCACACGCGCCCTCAAGAAGCCGCTTCTCAGTGACCCGTAGGCCCATCATCCGCTCGAGGAGGTCTTATGCTGAAGAACACGGAAGCTCGCGTTTCATCGCTGCTTAACTCCTACCATGCCCCTCGTGAGCGGGAGGGTCAGAAAAACAGGCTCCCTCGGGCGATCTTGGGGGCTTTTCTCCTGCCTTGCTTGTTTTTGAGCCTGCACAGTGCCGATGCCCATCCCCTCGTGATGTCACAACCAGATTTCGACTCGGAAGGGCTTTCGTCGGGTGCGCAGTATCAGCCCCTGCGTTTTCAGCGCATGGAGACCCGGTCGGGCTTACGAGCCTCCGAGCTGCCCCCCCTGCTGGCGCTGGCTCAACAAGAAGTGTATCAGCGCCTACCGGAAAAAGTGGGCACATCCGGAGGACTGGAGCTGCTGCGAGCAGTGAAGGATGATCGGGGAGGCGTTCACATCCGCATGGCGCAGACTTGGCAGCAGATTCCGGTTTATAATGGAGAAGTCATCGTGCATGTGCTGCCCGATGGCACCCGCCCGCTCACCGACGCCCTGGTCATGCCCCTCCACATTCAAGCCAAAGTGGAGCTGAGTGCTGCGGAGGCCCTCGAGCTGGCCCTGCTGGAGCGTCCCGAGGAGGAGCGTATCGCCGAGCTTCCTCAGATCCAGCCGGTGTATTTTCCGGTGGCGGAGGGATTACGTCTGGCGTGGCATGTGCAGCTTTTCCAGGAAGAACATGGGTATGAGCGCCAGCCGGTTCAGGTGATCGACGCGCTGGATGGGCAAGTATTGCTGCAATATGACAATCTCCAGACCGTGCAGGGCTCTGGCAAGTCCGCCTACAGCGGAACTGTGGCGGTCGAGGCGTATTACAAGAGCTCGACGTATTATATGGAGGACTTAGTGCGGAAGGTGGGCACCTTCGACCTGCGTAACGGCACGTCGAGCGTCTATCGTTACACGGATTCTAACAATGTCTGGGATTCTACAACTCATAAGTCTGGCGTGGATGCCGGCTATGGAGCACGCCAGTATCTGGACTTCCTCAAAAACACCTACACCCGCAACGGACTAGATGGTGCCAATGGACCCGGCTATTACACCGCGATGGATGGCACAACCAAAGTGCTCAGCTTGATGGCCCGTTATGGCTCCAAATACAACAATGCATACTGGAACGGCTATTATGTGGTGCTGGGAGACGGAGACGGTACCACCTTTGGCAACTTGACCAGCGTGGATATTGTCTCCCATGAGCTGACCCACGGGCTGGTACAGTTCACCGCAAACTTGGGCTATACCGGGGAAAGTGGCGCCATCAACGAAGGGCTGGCGGATGTTTTTGGCACCCTCGCCGAGATCTATACGTATGGGGCCAGCTCCAGCAAGTCGGATTATATGATTGGAGAGGATGTCTATACACCCTCCACCAGCGGGGATGCGCTGCGTTATATGGACAACCCGCATAAAGCGGCGAACTATGGATTTACCGCCGATGACGATCCTTGTCACTACTCGGAGCGCTACACTGGCACCTCCGACAACGGGGGGGTCCACATCAACTCCGGCATTCTGAACCGGGCATTTTACCTGCTGTCTAAAGGTGGTTCACAACACACGGGGGGCTCGATGACCGGCATTGGCGCGGATAAAGCAGGCCGGATCTTCTACGACGCCATGACTGCTTGGTTGACATCGGGTGCCAGCTTCGCGAGCACAGCCAACGCCACCGTCAGCGCCGCCAAAGCCCGCTACGGCAGCAGCTCCACCGAGGCCAAAGCCACCGCTCAAGCCTGGAGTCTGGTCGGCGTGACCACCACGGCTCGCGTACAGTGACCCTCCTCCCTCTGCGTCAACACCTGCAACGCTGCGCTCGCAGACATTGACATCCTGCACACCTTTGGTTAACGTCTCCCCCCAAACATTTGAGCTGGTCCCCCTTCTTCGGAGTCCCTATGCATCAGAACCCGGCCCTCTCCACGACCTTATCCTACCAAGCCCTGACGGAGACCCTTCAGCAGCTTACCGCCGCCCATCCACGCTTTTTGGAGCTGATCTCGGTGGGACAGTCCCGCGAAGGTCGCACGATCTGGGCGGTGGCGGTGGGAGATCGCACGTCTCACGCGGGCGCACAAGGGGGCAGCTCGCAGCGAGACGAACGCCCCGCGCTTTACGTCGATGGCAATATTCATGCGGTGGAGCTGACGGGCTCAACCGCTTGTCTACGCTTGCTTTTTGATCTGGTGGAGCGCACCCAGACGGAAGAAGGGCAACAGCATCTCCAGGCCGTCACCTATTATATTCTGCCGCGCATCAGCCCGGATGGAGCGGAACATTTTCTCAATACCGGCGAGTTCTTACGCAGTGTGCCGATGCTCTATCCTCATCAGGAGTGGCCCGAGGGGCTGAGCATGAAGGATCTCGACGGAGACAAAGCCGTGCGTCAGATGCGCTGGCCCGATCCGGATGGTGACTATCGGGTCTCCAAAGAGGATCCTCGGGTGATGGTGAGGCGCAGCTTCACCGATGTGGAAGGCCCGTTTTATCGGGTGCTGGTGGAGGGGCTCTTGCACCAGTTTGACGGGAAAGTGGTCAAACGAGCGCCTGCCCCCTTCGGAGCGGACTACAACCGGAGTTTTCCCAACGCTTGGAAACAAGACAACGAGCAGTCCGGGGCTGGACCGATGCCTTTGGCTCATCCCGAGACACGTGCGCTGGCGGAGTTTATCCTGGCGCATCCCAATATCGGGTTGTTTCTGGCCCTGCACACCGGCATTGAGGTGCTGATTCCGCCCGAAGGTGCCAAGCCGTTTTCAGAGTTCCCGGAGGAGGATCGAGTCCTGCACCACCGACTGGGTCAGCCCGGCGCAGAGATCCTCAAGATGCCGATGGAGTCACTCTTTCCTGTCGATTATGGCAAGGTCCACGGTGATTTTGGCGAGTGGCTCTACGCTCACCTGGGCATTCCCGGGTTTGTGGCGGAGCTGTGGTGTCCGGCAGCGCGTGCGGGCATCTCCCTCAAAGATTACCTGCATGGCCGAATGGGGTTCAAGGAGGCTGAGCCAGCCGATCTGGCAACGGCTAAGTGGTATGACAGTCAGGGCATCACCGGAGAGCTGACAGAATGGAAGCCGTTTGAGCATCCACAGCTCGGCTCGGTGGAGCTGGGGGGCTGGCGTCAAGGACATGCCTCTCAAGCGCCCGATGGTCCGGTGTTGGAGGAAATCGGGGGACGGGTGTCTCAGTATGCTCAGCTTCTCGCCCGCGCCCTCCCCCGTGTGTACGTGCGCACGCTCGAGGCTCAGAAACTGGGCGAAGGGCTCTATCAGGTGGATGCGGTGGTGTGGAATGGGGGCTTTCTGCCCTCACATCTGACCCGCTCGGCGCTGAGTAAGCGGGTGGCACGCCCGGTTCAGCTTCGGCTCTCGGGGCCAGAGGCGCTGGAGGTGGTGTCAGGGCAGGCCAAGCAGGAGCTGGGTCATCTGGACGGTTATGGGGATCATGCACTTGCCCATTGGATTGTCAAGGCGGAGGCAGGCACGGTTGTCAAGCTCCACCTGGATGCGCATCGGGCTGGACAGAGGCAGTATCAGCTTCTCTTGGGGTAAGTGGCGAGATATGCACTTGGTGCTAGACGCTCGACGGTGAGCGAGCTTGAGCGTCACTTCACACGGGAGTCAGTGCCCAATTTCTCGGTGCCTGATTTTTCGGTGCCCAATTTCTCGGTGCCCGATTTCTCGGTGCCCGATTTCTCGGTGCCCGCCTCAAATGGATCGGAAAAGCGAGGATCGGTCAAAAATTGTTCATCGGTGAGGCTGTTCAGAAAGGCCAACACATCGCCGACTTCCTCCGCTGAGATCACAAATCCCGAGACAAACTCACTTTTGAGCATGTTGTGCTCGGCACTGCGGCTGCCATCCGCATAGGCGCGTCCACCAGCGGCGTAGTGGGCGATCACCTCCTCGAGGGTGGCGATGCTGCCGTCGTGCATATAAGGGGCGGTCACGGCGATGTTGCGTAAGGTGGGGGCCTTGAAGCGTCCCATGTCCCGGGCTCTACCAGTGATCTCAAAGACACCTTCGTGTCCTTTGGGGGCCTTGCCCTTTCCATCTTCGTCGTACAAGCCGGTGTTGTGGAAGGGGCTTCGCTGAGTGGGCAGCCCTTCGTGCTCGAAGTTGTCCGAGAAGTTAAACCCACCGTGACAGTGGAAACATTCGAGACGTTCCGACATGAAGAGGTTCAGTCCACGCTGAGCGGCGGGGCTCAGTGCTTGGGTATCTCCGGCGACAAAACGGTCATACGGGCTGTTGGATGAGATCAGGGTACGTTCAAAGCTGGCAATCGCTTGGAGCATTTTTGGCAAGGTTATGGAAGGCTCTTCTGGAAAGGCCGCCTCAAACAGCGGCGGATAGAGTGGATCCTGTTGAAAACGCTCGATCAGCCGTGTTTCTTGACCCGCCATGCCCAGCTCCACCGGCACTTCTCCGAAGAGGGGAAGCATGGCCTGATGCTCGAGGCGCTCCACCAGCGGATTTGCCCAGGCCAGCCGAGCGGCATAGACCACATTGGTCAGTCCCATCGACCCACGGGCATGCATCTGACCGGTGGTCCCCACGCCACGCGGCTTACCGTCGGTAAAAGCCAGGGCCTGCTGATGACAGCTCCCACATGACTGCTGCTCATTGATCGACAGCTTCTTGTCATAAAAAAGATGACGGCCAAGTGCCACTTTCTCAAAGGTCAGCGGGTTGTCCGCTGGAATGCGGGGCAAGGGAAAATGAGCAGGCAGCTCCCCCAGCACTTCATGGCCCGCATGTCCCCACGAGCGAGGGCTCAGCCCTCCCACCCCAATCAACCCGAGGGCCAGTGTCAAACCCAGAGCCCAGAGACGGCGTTTCATGGCCTGCCCTCCTCGACGCTTTTGGTGCGTGTGAGCGGAGTTCCATGTTGCAAGTCTAACTGAAAGAAGCGATAGACCGAGAGACATCCAGGCTCCTCGACCGTGCCCATACAGCCCCACTTCCCATGCTCACCCGACGCCGCTTCCAGAGAGGCCAGCAGCCCATCCAGGGCCCACGGCACCTTCACCTGCACCGGCATGTCCGCAGGTGCGGCTGGTACGTCGAGCACAAAAGGGCCGAAATGCAGCTCAGGCCGGTTGGGTCGATCACACCCTTCAATGTTCCCAATCTTGCCTCGACAGCCGGTGCTGCCCAAGTGAATCACCACCGGATGAGCGTCGAGCCGTCCATCCAGCCGAAAGAACTTGTATCCCCCCTGCCATCCCCAGTGCATGGTGGTCTCGGTGAGCGGCGCTTGAGCCTGCATCGGATCGGAATGGTTGAGCTCAAAAGGCACGCCCAACGTGGCGCGGAGCTGCTCATATCGTCCAGGTATTACGTGCCCTCTTAAAGAAGTGTTCAAAAGTGTGGAGCCATTTTCACAGGATTCTTGTGCATTTTCAAAGTCTAAGAGGGCCAGGTTTTCCTGTTGCCATCGTTCGTCAGGCTCCAAACGAAGGGGCTGCTCCTGGCCCTGGGCATCCACCAACCGCAGGTTGTGGGCAAAAAACAGCAGGGTGCTCATGCGCCAGGTGCGTCCACTCTCGAGCTGAAGGGGGCGCTCACACTGGAGCGGATGACCGGCGAGGGTGGGCACCATCACCAGCTCCACGGCGCGGCCTTCGGGCTCCAAGCAGGCAGTGATCACACTGGCGACCAGGGGCAAAAGCCCAATAAATACGAGGCGTTTGGATGCGTTGAGATACGTTCGCAATGACGAGGTGGTGCGCTCACTCATGGGACACCTCTCGGACATCCAAGGTGGAATGGTCGATCAGGTTCTGGAGCACCGCACGGGCCAATCGCTGCTCGGGGAGGTTTTCGACATCCACATTCTGGAAGAGGGTGCCGAGGGACTGGTGCAGGGTGATCTCCAGCTTGCCATCATGTTGAACAGCGCGGGAGAGCACATCTTTTGGAAGGTCTACCAGCTTGCCGTGGGCCACCGGCGTATGAATGGTGAAAGGCTTCAGCGGCTTACCGTCGGGCTGCTCGAGTATACCTTCGAGGTGCAGACTGGTGCGTACCATGTCCACATCAGCGGGCAGGCCCACCGCTTCCTGAGTCGCGCGGGCCATCAGAAAATGTGTCTGGCAATAATGCTGAGCGGGAAAGGTCTTGAGGGCCAGTGGGGTCAGACCCGGCTTTTCAAGGGACAACACGACCGGGGGATTGAGTCCCGAAGGATCGAGCTGTTTGCTATGTCTCGCGTAGGCTTGTGCGGGCGCGAGCAGCTTGAGAAACCCGAGAGGCGCAGGGGTGACAGCCTTGCCCTCTTGAGGACACGGCACGAGCTGGGCTGTGTAGAGGGTGGCCCAACCACGTCGGACCAGAAGCTGCTGACCCGACGGCAATTTCACTCGCCAGCCTCCCGCCGGATCCGGCTGAGCACCTGCCGCGTCCAGGGCGTAGGAGTACTGCACCGACTTCACGAGTGGCGGCGCTTCGCTCGAGGAGAGCAGGCCCATCAATGAACCAGCACCCTCCTGGCAGCCCATCACCCAAAGGGGGGCCGAAAGAGCCAACAAGCTCAAGCGCACAAAGGCAGATCGCTGAAGACGTTGTCCATATTCCAGGAGTTGATGCACCATGAAAAACCTCCTCATACGCCTGCACTTCAAAAATGAGCGGATTTCCGCCGGTGGGAATGGTGATATCAGACAGCCCAAGCCCCGCTGTTGAACATCCGCTGAGGTATGAGGTTGCAACTAACTTGCCAGCGCCTCGGCACGGCAGAAAAAACATCGACGGTCGTGCGGGCGAATTTTTACTGAAATCATTTGAAGAGGACGACGCATCTACGAGAGAGGCAAGATGACAGCGTGATCAGAATTTAGAGCAGATGAGAGGACAAAAGGCAGGACAAAAGGAAGGAGGGATGGTAGCAAGATCTATCCTCTTATCAAGGTGTTACATCGGCGGAACGCAGAGGCCAACGGTCTCATCGCAGGTGAGGGAGACTGGGCCACCCACCAGACAGTCTGTATCTTTGG